>NZ_AJLK01000164.1 GCF_000317205.1 Fischerella muscicola PCC 7414
CTAACTACCAACAACCAACTACCAACCACTGTACAGACGTGCCATGGCACGTCTGTACAACAACCACCAACCAACAACCAACTACTAACCACTAACCAACAACCACCAACCAACAACCAACAACCAACTACTAACAAATAACAAATGACTCTTTTCCGGAACCATCTCTGTTGAGTGTGGAGACTAATACATGTTCCTGACATCAAAATCTAACTCAGGAGTGATACAAATTGAGTAAATAAAGTGATAAAGGTGCTTGGAGGTCTAACACGATGAGAGAATTACAAACTTGGAGATTCGGGATACAGTTCCTTTTCAGTACACTGATGATTGGTCTTTGTACTTTCCAGCTTGTCAACGATAAAACTAAAGAAAATCAGACACTCTATTGGAGTGGTTTAAGCACTGTGCTGGCATACTGGCTACCTTCCCCTGCTGGTACTCAAGAAGAGCGTTTCAGCCAACCCAAAGCCAACCAAGAAGAAAGACAATCTTAAATAACTATTATAATTTCCATAAATTAACCGATAATTAAGCGATCGCAGTATTGAAATAATCAAAATATTGGTACAACCGATATAATAAATGATTGGAAAATCACCCTAGAAATGCCTAAAATAAATTGCAGTGTGATAGCCCTGGCGGTAATGCTGGGGCAAAATTTTGGTAAATAACTTTTACAGTTGGGTGCAGGGATATATTCTGAGTTAGGAATTTGCATGTTTCAATTCTGAATTCCTGATAGTTACTTACAGGTTGGTCTATACCTTTTGTCTTCTTATATTAGAAACTGAGAAAAATCTGTGCTGGATATTAAGCAAATACGGGAAAATCCACAATTTGTACAACAGAGGTTGAATACTCGTGGCGGTAACTATGATATTCAGCCGATAGTAGAATTAAATAAACAACAACGTGAATTGGAGGGCAAACGCAGTCAACTCCAGGCACGCAGTAACGAAATTGGTAAGCTTGTAGGGCAAAAGATTAAATCTGGTATAAATCCTCAAGACCCAGAACTTCAAGCTTTACGGGATGAAGGTAATTCAATAAAAGCCACATTAAGCGAACTAGAACCCCAAGAAAAAGAAATCATTGCCAAAATTCAAGAACTGGTACTTGCACTTCCTAACTTGCCTAGTGACTCTACACCCATAGGCAAAAATGAAGAAGAAAACGTGGAAGTACGTCGCTGGGGTGATGAGTATATTCCGCAAAATGCGAATATTTTGCCTCACTGGGAAATTGGCGAAAAATTGGGTATTCTCAACGTCGAACGGGCTGTAAAAGTTGCCCAGAGTCGCTTTGTGACGTTAATTGGGGCTGGTGCAGCACTAGAGAGGGCATTAATTTCTTTTATGCTCGATCGCCAAACCGCAGCAGGTTATCTAGAAGTCATTCCTCCGTTCTTAGTTAATAGTGCTTCGCTGACAGCCACCGGACAACTACCCAAGTTTGCTGAAGAAAGCTTCAAATGCGCTGATGACGACTTGTGGCTTGTTCCCACTGCGGAAGTACCCGTCACCAATCTTTATCGTGGTGAAATTATCCCTGTTGAAGACTTACCTATTTATCACTGTGCTTACACTCCCTGTTTTCGGCGTGAGGCTGGGAGTTATGGACGGGATATGCGGGGATTAATTCGCCTGCACCAATTCAACAAAGTAGAATTGGTAAAATTTGTTCATCCCAGCACTTCCTTTGATGAATTAGAAAAATTAGTTGGCAATGCAGAGGCTATTCTACAGGCGTTAAAGTTGCCTTACCGAGTTATTAATTTATGCACTGGGGATTTAGGATTCCATTCTGCCAAAACCTATGATTTAGAAGTTTGGCTTCCTTCTTCTGGTAAATACCGGGAAATTTCCAGTTGTTCTAATTTTCTCGATTACCAGGCAAGACGGGCTGATATTCGCTTTAAGGAAACTGGTAAGAAGGGAACACAGTTAGTTCATACCCTCAACGGTTCTGGTTTAGCTGTGGGACGGACAATGGCGGCTATTTTGGAAAATTATCAGCAAGAAGATTGTACGGTGCGAATACCGGAAGTCCTACAGCCTTATTTGGGACGGGAAGTTTTGTAATTTTCGGTTGGTGCTTGGTAGGGTGTATTAGCGACAGCGTAACGCACCGTAAATCATGGTGTGTTACGACGCTAATTGCTTCAGTGGTCAATCATTAGATTATTGTTACGCGCCTAATTTACTCATTGGCGAAGTTCAAATTATTGTCGGTGAGTATTAAAGACTCATTAAGCAGGTTCAAAGACTCGTCGGTAAGATTCAAAGAATCATTGGTGAGAATATAAAGACTCGTCAGTGAGTATCAAAGACTCATTAACGAGGTTCAAAAACTCGTCGGCGAGTATCAAAGACTCGTGCGTGAGAATAAAAAACTCGTCAGCGAGTATCAAAGATTCGCACGTGAGAATAAAAGACTCTTCAGCGAGAATTTTATACATACCCTGGCGACTATAAGTCGCGGCTATACAGTCAAAACCCGCCTGCGTGGGTTGGAAATCTTGAGTCTGCGGAGGCAGACTTTGTTTGTGTAGTAGCGAATTATATTTGCCGAATACTTAAAAGACATCTTCTGAGAAAAACGTTGATGACTTGTGTTAGTTTTGAGCGTATATTTACTTTGAGAATATAAGCGATATTGAGTTTGTTTTGTCACATTAGATAACGGTGCGTTACGGCTAATAGAGACTTTGAGAGGAAATTAATATTGTACTCGTGCCGTAACACACGCTACCTTGCATCCCACTTAGCTGAAATTTGATGAGTGAATTCTAACAACAACTTTCTCATTACAAGAAATACCGTCACAATTACTGTCAATAATAAAGACACAATTGCTGGTATTGATTGCTGAGTCAAAATAAAATGAGCAGTTACAAAAAACCCAACACCCGGTTAAGAGAGAATTTATTTGCTGAGGATGAGTGCGATCGCCTTTTTTCTTTGCCTCTTTTATGTGCCAAACTCAAAAAAAATTACCCTACTTTATTTGCCTAGAGACAGGTCAAACCTGAGAAATATACTACTTTCGAGGAGTTGCCAATTCATCACTCTCCCTCAGGAATTAGCGAAAAACCCTGAAAATATGCTGTGTTGCAGACCAATGCAAGACTGGTACTCATTCTAGAATAGAGAAAAGTATAGCTAAATCAGTTCAAAAAATTTCTCTATGTCAGTTTTAGCGGCGATCGCAGTCTTGGCTGTTCTGATCCTGGTACACGAACTAGGACATTTTATTGCAGCAAGGTCTCAAGGAATTCATGTTAACCGCTTTTCTTTGGGCTTTGGGCCAATTCTTTGGAAATACCAAGGCCCGGAAACCGAATACGCCATTCGGGCGTTTCCGTTGGGTGGTTTTGTTGGTTTTCCTGACGATGATCCAGATAGTGACATTCCACCTAATGACCCAAACCTGCTGCGTAACCGTCCAATTTTAGATCGGGCGATCGTCATCAGCGCAGGAGTGATAGCAAACTTAATTTTTGCCTATTTTCTGCTTGTGGCGCAGGTTAACTTAGTTGGTGTTTCACAAGCAACTCTACCAGGAGTTTTAATTAAACAATTAGCCCCAGAAGTTAGTAATGTAGCTGTGCAAGCTGGTATCAAACCAGGAGATGTCATATTAGCTGCTAATAACAAAGAGTTTGGCACATCACTGCAAGAGATAGAGGGTTTAAGAGAAATAATTAAAACGAATGCAGGTAAGCCAATTCAATTAGAAATTGCTCGGGGCGACCAAAAGCTGTCTTTAAATGTTACTCCTGAAGCAAAACCGGCTGGGGGTAGTATTGGCGTCGGACTTGCTCCCAACGGTCAAATTGTGCGGCGTCGTGCAAATTTAATAGAAGCTTTGAACCTTGGCGCTGCTGAATTTCAGCGCATTCTGACAATGACATTTCAAGGTTTTAAGCAATTAATTACTAACTTCGGTGAAACAGCTAGTCAAGTAGCAGGCCCAGTTAAAATTGTGGAAATTGGTGCTAGCATTGCTCAAAATGATACAGGCAGTCTGTTTTATTTTGGAGCCTTAATTAGCATCAACCTAGCAATTATCAATATTCTGCCTTTACCAGCCTTGGATGGAGGACAACTAGCTTTCCTACTCATTGAAGGGTTGCGCGGTAAACCTTTACCTTCTCGTGTTCAAGAAGGTGTAATGCAAACTGGTTTAATGCTACTTCTGGGATTAGGTATTTTTCTGATTGTCAAAGAAACTTCCCAACTAGAGTGGGTGCAAAAATTATTCCAGTAATTGACCCGCCCCCAAGCCCGCAAGTCAACTGCGGGCTAATAGCCCAAGTCTACTTTTAGTAGACTTATTAGTCTTGACTGACGCTAAGTACAAATGTAGCCAAACTCTGCGCGACGGCAGTCGCTACAACGGGGGAGACCCCCAAGGGCGCGCTACCTCCCCTTTGCGTTCTCCTTTGCGATCCTTTGCGTTTACAAACCAGTACTAAAACACCAGGTGCGATCGCCCACAATGAGAGCATGAAAAATCGACCACAGTGCAAGGCGATGGACACCGATGGATCATGAGTTTGCTGATAAGATAATCCCCGATCCCTAATTTTCATACACAGTGAGCAACACTCGTAAATGGTCATCTCAAAAGCAGCGATCGCTAGAAATATTAGTCCGCCTCAAGCGTCTTTATCCAGATGCGACTTGCTCTTTAAACTATTCCACACCAGTTCAACTGCTCGTAGCAACGATTCTTTCCGCCCAGTGTACAGATGAGCGGGTAAATTTGGTCACACCAGCACTATTCAGTCGTTTTCCTGATGCGCCTAGTTTGGCTAATGCTGAGTTGAGTGAGTTAGAAAATTTAGTACGTTCTACAGGATTTTATCGTAATAAGGCAAAGAACATTCAAGGCGCCTGTCGCATGATTGTTAATGAGTTTGGCGGTGAAGTACCAAAGCAGATGGAGCAACTATTGCTGCTTCCAGGGGTGGCACGTAAGACAGCAAATGTAGTCCTTGCTCATGCCTTTGGTATTAATGCTGGTGTAACAGTTGATACCCATGTTAAACGTCTCAGCCAACGTTTAGGTTTGACTGAACATACAGAACCAATCCATATTGAACAAGATTTAATGCGCCTTTTGCCCCAAGCAGACTGGGAAAATTGGTCAATCCGGTTGATTTATCATGGTCGTGCTGTTTGTAAAGCCCGTAATCCTGCATGTGCAGCTTGCAAGTTAGCTGATCTATGTCCATCTGCAAATGTGGAGTTCAAGGTAGAAAGCACAAAGCAGAAGCAACGAGAGCGATCGCAAGCTCAAAAGAGCGATCGCAACTAGGAAAAAGGTATATTTCAGACAGCGGGCTGAGATTTTTGGTAAAAACCACTGGCTGTGGGTAAAAATGTATGCTTAACTGTACAAAATAAATTTAACTCAGTCAATTTGCCTGATTAGCATATACCAAACGACTTTAGCGACCATATAACATAAGTTAAATTATAAAATCTTTGCCCTCAGGGAATTTTTCTATTATTCTTGGGCTTAGTTTGTATCATTATTTGCCTCTAAACTAAAAATGCAAACAGCTAACGGCTCTTTTTACGGTCATAGACCCAGTACGACTACTCAAAATTATTCACCCTCTGTACCCTTATCTGTATATCGAGATTTGGCAGCAGAGTTACAAGCCGCACAGTCACAAATCAACGCCCTTACCGCCCAAAACCAGCAAATAGTTCAAGAAAATCAAATTTTACGCCAAGAAATTGCTAAGACAGTCCAGTCTGTTCTACATCTACAAAATTTACTTGATACCTCTAGTCAATATCAATTTCAGTATTTTCCCCAAACTCAAGTGGCAGACGCAGAGGTGACAAAACCACCAGTAGATAGCAGGCAAAAGACAACAGAGGAACCACAAAAATTCCCTCAAAGTAGAGAATTTGCAAGGAATTCCACAGGAGGCAGTAAACACGTAGCAAAGCAGGTAAATCATACTAGTAAACCTCCAGCGAAAAAACCGCAGCCGCAACCGCAGCATCCTCATCCACGTCCAGCCGTTGTCTATACAGAAATGGAATTCCCTGTCTCTATGTCAGAACCTGTAATTATAGAAGAACAGGAGGTTATAACATACTCAACTAGCAAACCAGAACCAGAAAGAATGAATGGTTGGTGGTTCTTTTTAGCGATCGTGTTGATTATAATTTTGAGTTTTGGTGCTGGCTATTTGGTTGTGCGTCCTTTCTTTGAACATCAAAGCCATTAACTCAAATCCATTGGATTATAGTAAGCGCAAAAAAATTTCTGTTATATAACCTACAAAACAGTGAGAAATTAAGATGGAACCACCACCATTCACAATTCCTTTTTTACACAGAACTTACGCAAAAATAGACAAAAAGCTTAAATTATTGAACCACCAGAGGCCAAGAACACCAAGGGTTCGTAGACTGTGCGTAAGTCCTATTACAATTACTTCGGTAATGCACTTAGTATTTTGTATGTATTAACACTTTTTTACAATTATGGGTTGCGTTATCCGTTAAAGCTTTGGACAAAGGATCTGGTTATATATATAGAAGCTACTCAAAAGCAGGAGATAAAGAATGAAGAAAGTAGAAGCTATTATTCGTCCATTTAAACTTGATGAAGTGAAGATTGCTTTAGTTAATGCTGGTATAGTAGGCATGACCGTTTCTGAAGTCCGGGGATTTGGACGACAAAAAGGGCAAACAGAACGCTATCGTGGTTCCGAGTATACGGTGGAGTTTTTGCAAAAACTCAAACTAGAAATAGTTGTAGAAGATAACCAGGTAGATATGGTTGTGGATAAAATTATCTCTGCTGCCCGGACAGGGGAAATCGGCGATGGTAAAATATTTATCTCGCCAGTTGAACAAGTTGTACGGATTAGGACTGGGGAAAAGAATACAGAAGCAGTGTAAATTTTTGTTGGTTGTTGGTGGTTGGTTGTTGGTGGTTGGTTGGAGTAAAGAACAAACAACTAACAACAAACAACTAACACCTAACAACTATCCTTCCAAATTAGGCAACTTTTGGAGTAGGTTGGCAAAAGCCTTGCCGCGATGACTAATACTGCGCTTCAAATCTGGCGTCATCTCAGCAAAAGTCATTTGCATTTCGGGGACGTAAAAAATTGGATCATAGCCGAAACCACCATCACCACGGGGGCTATAGAGAATTTCACCACGACAAATACCTTCTGATTGTAGGACGATCGCACCATCAGGACGAGCGATCGCTACTGCACAGACAAATTGGGCTTGGCGCTGCACCTCGTCACCCAGTTCCCTTAATAGTCTGGTAATGCGTTCAGCATCGGTTTTACCGTAACGGGCAGAATACACCCCTGGTACGCCATTGAGGGCATCTACTTCTAAACCAGAATCATCTGCGATCGCCCAATTTCCCGTGGCTTTGGCAACCTGTGATGCTTTGAGACAGGCATTAGCAGCAAAGGTATCGCCTGTTTCCTCAATTTCCAAATCTTCTGGTTTAAGTTTTAATTCCCAACCAGAATCAGATAGGTAAGCTTGCATTTCCCGCAATTTACCTGGGTTTCCTGTGGCTACTACGAGTAATTTAGTCATTGGTTATTAGTCATTTGTCATTGGTCATTGGTCAATTGTCAATTGCCAAAAGTCAAGGGTCAATTTGAAATTTTCTGTACTCTTGACGATGGACACTTGACGATGGACTCTTGACTATTGACTATTCTGCCCACTGTTTTGCCCAAGTCAAAGTTTGATGCACTTGTTCGAGTGTGGAGGCTTCGCAGTAGAGGCGTAGAACTGGTTCTGTGCCGCTAAAACGAATCATCAACCAACTACCATCAGCTAGGCGGTATTTATAACCATCTATTGTTTGGCAATTTATTACTGCTTTGCCGGCAATTTCTTTTAATGGTTCTGTTTGTAATTGTTCCAAAAGGCGACCCCGCACTTCCATACTTGCTAGGGGTAAATCGATGCGATCATATGCAGAACTAAAACCTGTTTGTTGTTGTAAGTGGCTGTAATAATCACTTAAATCTAATCCGGATTCCACGATCGCTTCGAGTACATACAATGCTGATAACAGGGCATCGCGTTCAGGAATATGGCTACCATAACCAATACCCCCCGATTCTTCGCCACCAAGTAACACTGGGGCTGCTAGCATTCTGTCAGCAATGTACTTATAACCAACAGGTGTTTCAAACACTGACAATTTGTGTAGTGCTGCTACACGGGGAATTAAGTCAGAACCACTCACAGTTTTGACTATTTCTCCTGTAAAACCGCGTCGCAGGGTCAAATGATCGATTAAGATCGGGATAAGAATTTGCGAACTCAAAAAATTGCCTGCACCGTCTACTGCGGCAACGCGATCGCAGTCACCATCAAAAACCAACGCAACCGTTAAACCTGTAGGGTTGTGTTCTCGGTGTCTTTTCATTACCCCGAACAAACGGGAAAGGTATTTAGGTAAAGGTTCTGGCGCACCGCCTTCAAAAGTGGGATCGCGATCGCTATTAATTTCCTTAACTGCATCACCTAGTAGTCTTGCAAGTCCACCAGCCGCAGCCCCATGCATAACATCAGCAAATACCGTCAGCTTTCCAGAGGCTATAGTTTCACGAATTTTGACTATATCAACTTTACTTTCTAACTCTTGACAATAGCTTTCCCAGGGATTAAATTTTTTGATCTTGCCTGGAGTAGAGGCAACTGGTACTTCCTCTTCTAAGAGCGCTTCTATTTCTTTAGTTACTTCTGGCGGTACAGAACCACCGAAAGCACTTTTAACTTTTAATCCTAAATACTGTCCTGGATTGTGACTAGCAGTGATGACTAACGCCCCCAAAGCATTGTGCTGCTTTGCTGCCCAACTAAAAGCTGGGGTTGGTGCATAGGTTTCGCTAAACAAGACATCAAACCCTGCTGCACAGACAACATCAGCAGCTTTCTGGGCGAAGTCTTCCGCCATAAAACGGCGATCGTAACCAACTACAATTGTGCGGTTGTTAACTTTTTCCCCGTAGGTATTGAATAGTACTTTTGCGGCAACTGGCGCGACAAGGGCTAGACGTTCAAAAGTGAAATCATCGCCAATCACGCCGCGCCAGCCATCCGTACCAAACTTGATTGATTTAGCTGCAACTGGCATTGAAGTATCCCAACTTTTGTTTAGGAGGATTGTAGCATTTACACAAAACACTCAGTAAAAAAAGATTCAAGTATTCAAAGTGTTACTAAATGTAAGTTTGTAGTTCGGGCTTTAGCCTTAATCCATTCAAGCACTAAAGTGCTGACTACGAACTCATTAAATCGCACCAAAATAAAATTGACAGACCAACAACTTATGACAGAAATTTAAGCGAAAGTGTTCCACCAAGCTAGAATTTCTCAGCAGAAACTTATCAAGCAGAGTTTCAAATATATTAGGATCACAAGGCTGATTCTAGACGCTAATACACTTCAGACCACCGAACGCAATGACTTATCTTGAAACAGCAGCACAATTTTACAGTCAAGTTGCCCAAACACCGGAAGTAGGACTTTGCTGTGTGCAAAGTACACCTCTGCAACTACCTGGATTAAAAATTCCCCAACCAATGCAGGAAATGAATTATGGTTGTGGTACAACTGTTCATCTAGGAGAACTAGCAAACCAGCCTACTGTACTGTATGTTGGAGTTGGTGGAGGCTTAGAAGCTTTACAATTTGCTTATTTTTCCCGTCGTTCAGGCGCTGTGATTGCTGTTGAGCCGGTTGCAGAGATGCGGCAAGCTGCTACACGTAACCTGGAAATTGCTGCAAAAGAAAACCCCTGGTTTGATCCTAGCTTTGTAGACATTCGTGCTGGGGATGCTTTTAACTTACCTGTTAATGATGCTTCTGTAGATGTCGTAGCTCAAAATTGCCTTTTTAACATTTTTGAACCAGAAGATTTAACTCGTGCCTTGGAAGAAGCATATCGGGTATTAAAACCAGGTGGACGTTTACAGATGAGCGATCCTATTGCTACTCGTCCGATTCCACCACATTTACAACAAGATGAACGCTTAAGGGCTATGTGTTTATCCGGCGCCCTCACCTATGAAGAATATATTCAGCGCATTATCAAGGCTGGTTTTGGTCAAGTAGAAATTCGTGCCCGTCGCCCTTATCGTTTGTTAGATTGCCAAACTTATAATTTGTCAGAACCATTACTTTTAGAAAGTCTTGATTCAGTATCTTTCAAAGTTATTATTCCAGAAGATGGGGCGTGTATTTTTACTGGCAAAACAGCAATTTATGCAGGTTCAGAACCATTTTTTGATGATGGTGCAGGTCATATTTTACAACGTGGTCTGCCAGCAGCAGTATGTGATAAAACTGCCGCTAAACTTGCTGCTTCTATGCCAGATCAAATAATTATTACTGATTCCACATGGCATTATGACGGTGGTGGTTGCTGTTAAATAATAACCTGTCACAATTTTCTCTGCGCTCTCTGTGCCTCTGTGGTTTAAAAGATGTTGAACCGCAGAGGCGCTGAGGACACAGAGGAAAGAGGAATTATTGTCTTAACATCATGACAAATATTTAATTATGATTCAAACATCTGTAACACCGTTCAAACACAAACTTAATTCACCTTTAGCTAAGCAACACATTACTGTTTTACAAGTTAACTTAGGAAAGCGTTGTAATCTTGCTTGTACTCATTGCCATGTAGAGGCAGGGCCAAAACGTATAGAAGAACTTTCTCCAGAAATTTGTGAACAGTTAATTGAAATAATTTGTGCATTTCCGCAGATTAAAATTGTTGATTTGACTGGGGGTGCGCCAGAAATGAATTACGGATTTAAACCTCTGGTGGAAGCAGCAAAATCTGTAAATAAAGAGGTTATTGTTAGGTCTAATTTAACTATTTATTTTGAAGATGGATTTGGTGATTTGCCAGAATATTTTGCTCAGCACCAAGTGCGAGTTGTGGCATCTTTGCCCTGTTATTTAGCAGATAATGTTGATAAAATGCGTGGTGCTGGTGTGTATGATGGTTCTATCAAAGCACTACAATGGTTAAACCAAGTTGGTTATGGGAAAGAACAAAATTTAATTTTAGATTTAGTGTATAATCCCCAACTAGCTTTGAGTGAAAAATTTTCTTTGACTCCAGATCAAGCCAAGCTAGAACAAGATTACAAGGTGTTTTTACAAGAGCATTTTGGTATTATATTTAATAATCTCTTCACTATTACGAACCTACCAGTAGGCAGAACTAAATTACATTTAGAACGCAAGAAATTATATGCACCTTATCTACAGTTTTTAGAGTCAAATTTCAATCCTAAGACTGTAGAAAATTTGATGTGTCGTGATCAACTTTCTGTTGATTATCTCGGTAACGTGTATGATTGCGACTTTAACCAGATGATGAATTTACCTGCAAAAACTCGTGATGGTGAAAATCTGACGATCGCTAAGTTGCTAGCAGCTGGTACCTTAGATTTGATCGATGAGATCCAAACTGCGGCCTATTGCTACGGTTGTACTGCTGGATGTGGTTCTAGCTGTGGTGGTGCTTTGGTGTAGATCCGGAGGAAGTAGGGAGGTGTGAGGAGTAGTAAATCATTAACTAACTACTAACCACTAACCACTAATGTACAGACGCGAGGAACATCGCGTCTCTATCCACCAACCAACAACCATCAACAACCAACAACCAACCACCAACCAACTAATTACAAAAATCTTGTTACAAAAACTGTTACGAGTATGTTGGGATTAGTAAATTATCGTTATGATGGAATCTAGTTAAGCTCCTCACACCACATTAAAAGCCGTAAAACATTATGTTTTGCGGCTTTTTTATTTCTGTACAGTGACTTATTATTTTTCATCGGTGACACATTAGTGTCATTGTGACTAATTGATGTTGTTTGAGATGTATGAGAAACAAAAGTAAGGTCTATCTCCCTTAGCTTTCAAACCCATTCAGTTTCTAAATAAGAATCTAGAGAGTGTTCTTATAAATCTTTCCGTCCTTCATAATCACAACGAAGTTCTTAGCTGGATCCTCGATTAACTGGATGTTCTCCAGCGGATTGCCATTCACTAACAGCAAGTCAGCTAGCGCACCTTCTTCGACAACGCCCAACTTTCCGGGATAGGGATTGCGGGGGCCAGATAACGCCAGCAATTCAGCATTTGTACTCGTTGCCATCCTAAGTACTTCAGCAGGGGTGTACCAGCGCACCATTTTCGCAAGCTGTGCCCCTTGGCGAGCAGCGTTTTTAGCACTGTGTAATGTATCCGTGCCCCAAGCGGTCTTGATGTTGTATTTCTTAGCCAGTTTATAGGCAATGTCGGTACCCTGAAACACTTGTAGTTGTCTGGCGCGATTCGCCGATCCTTCCGGATATGGATTGGCATCCTCATCGTCAAGGAACGGCTGCATACTAAGCCAGATGCCCTTTTTAGCCATTAACTTAGCGGTCTCCTCATCCATCAGTTGACCATGCTCGATGCACTTCACACCAGCACGAATCGCCGTCTGGATTGCGGTTGGTGTGTAAGCATGAATTGTAACGTAGGTATTCCAGTTCGCGGCTGCATCGACGGCGGCTTTAAACTCCGCTTCGGTGTATTCACTGACATCTATCGGGTCGTAGCTCGATGCTACGCCACCACCCGCCGCCAGCTTAATCTGGCTTGCTCCCTGCATCAGTTGCTCACGGGTTCTGCGGAGTACTTCATCTACCCCATCGGCGATCGCACTAACTCCAAATTGTTCTGCGCGACTGAGCGGTGATGAAGGTGTTCTGGGAAGCTCTTTAAGGGAGCGAAAGTCGCCATGGCCACTTGTCTGGGAGATCACGCCCCCGAAGGCCAAATGCGCGGTCCCACGACCTTACCGCTGTCAATCGCCTTCTTTAACTCGAACACGGGTCCTGCCATATCACGAGCGCTGGTAAATCCACGCATAAGCATGGCTGTGGCGTTTTTCTGGGCTTGCTGAAACAGCGCTTCAGTGGGAGTATCGGGAGAAAGGAGTTTCTCAACCGGGGTAGTCTCCATAAACACGTGGGTATGGGCATTGATCAGTCCAGGCATCAGCACCCGTCCCCCGCCGTTAATCCGGGTCACGCTAATTTCTGTGGGTGTAGGAATCGACGCGGTAGAAATTGTCTGAATCTTGTTGGCCACCACTAACACGTTAGAAGGAGCAGACAGTTGCTCGGAGATGCCGTCAAATATCCGCACATTCTCAAACAATTTGAATGACGGAGTATGAGAACTTTTGAAGGGTCGGGTCTGAGCATAGCTAAATTGAGCTGTCAACCCAATGACTATGAGGATCAAAATGCCTATTATCAGGCTGTAGCGTAGTCGCATGAGCTTGGCTATGCTTAAATAGATTTAGAATGAAAAGCGCTATTAAAATAAACTCAAAAACTAAGAAATTTATAATAAAAAATAAAGATTTTGTTAGAAAAATAAGGTAAAAGAAGAATCTAAAACCCCTATTTTTACGTTTTTTCCCACAAGGGGATTTAAATGACTTGCGTTGGGATGCGATCGCACTTCAATTGCATATCAACACAATCCATCATATTAAAGGTTCTATAACATTCCTCAATAATTCCTGAGAGACAAGATCCCCGACTTTTTAGAAAAGTCGGGGATCTGGACTTTGCGGTATTTAGATTTCCCAGTAATTTCACTATATAGTATAAAAAATGTGACATTTTTAAATTAGGTAGTTAATATATATGCATGTCAATTAGAAAAAGAAATAATTAACCAGCAAGAAAGCAGGAATCTTATCCGTAAAAATCTGGCTATTATTGGCGTTTTCACAAGAATAATTATTGCTAATTCTTGGCGTTTTTTCCAATGGTTACTCATTGGGAAAATTGACATACTAAGCCTTCAAGTCTTGCTATACAGCAGATTCAAGTTTTATTAGAAACACTTTGATATGGTTGGAGAAATCTATCAATGAGTTTTAGATACTTCCAGGATTGGTTGAGATGTACCTCAATCCAAAGTCTTGTTGTTTTAACTTTAATGTCAATTTCTCAACTCTCTACTGCATTCGCTCAAACTACCCCAAAAGGTGGAATTGACTGGATTTTGGTAGTAGATACTTCTGCTTCCATGCGTGGTGTAGGTGGAACGAAAAATATCTTTGATCAAGTCAAGAATTCTATTACTGAATTTGTTAACACCGCCAGGTTGGGCGATACGATTACTATTTATACTTTTGACCGGGACGTAACCCTACATGCTAACGATATTACTATTACCAGTAATCCAGATAGAGGTAAACTCAAGCAAATAATTAGCGCATTTCGAGCTGATGGTGTGCGTACTCATACAGGGAAAGCCATGCAACAAGCGCTACAACACTCTGCCCGCTTAAATCAACGTGCTGATGCTGTTGGTCGTAGTAGAGATCGAGAAAAACTTTCTTTGGCTTTAGCAACTGAGTTTAGCTTTCAAGAAATATATGAGGAACTAAAAGAAGACATAGAAGTGTTAGAACATGATTTGATCTACCAGAGCTTACAGCAATTTGCAATATCTGCAAAAGATTTAGCTCATAAAGAACGTAAGCTTTTAGATAATTTACTCTCAGAGTATAATCCCCTGAATTAAGGGACAAGGGAAGGGGGACAAGGAGGACAAGGAGGACAAAGAAGATGGGGGAGTGTGGGGAGATGGGGTGATGGGGAGATGGGGTGATGGGGAGTAAATATTAAAAACTAACTACTAACAATTGACCAATGACAAGTTCATAAAAATAAGTGCTATGATAATAGTACGTACGCTAAGTATTTTCTCAAATGGTTCCTACATCTAAAAATTCTGTGGCTTTGGAGTCGTGGCAGCAAACTAGAGCGCCATACAATCTTGGCTATCGGATCAAATTGCTATCTCAACTCCTCTACCGCAAGTTTACAGAACGTTTGGAACCCTACGGTTTGACTCCCTTTCACTGGGTAATTTTATGTTGTTTATGGGAGGAAGACGGTTTACCTACTTCCACTATTGGGGAAAGGCTCAAACAAGTTGGAGGTACGCTAACAGGCGTACTGGATCGGATGGAAGAACGGGGTTTAGTTCGCCGGGAACGAGATTCTCGCGATCGCCGCATCTGGCGGATTTGGTTGACTGATGCTGGCAAAGAACTAGAAAGTATTTTGCCTGATCTGGCTGTAGAAGTGCGTGAGCAAGCTATGCAAGGTATTTCCCACGCTGAACGCGAACAGTTTGCCCGGATTATCAATCAGGCGATCGCGAATTTGTCATAGATCAGGGATCGGGGATTGGGGACAAGGTAAGGGAGATGGGGAAGTGTGAGGAGTGTGTAGACGCGTAGCAGCTTAAGGTAAGAGTGGAGTGTGAGGGGTGGAAGAGTAACCACTAACCACTAACCACCAACTAACCACCAACAAATGACAATTGACCAACCTTAATCTTTCTTTATGAATAGATATATATCACCCGATTGGGTGTAGTGACATTCTATTTTTTTTCAGAAAATAGTACGTATATGAACTAATTATTCCCTAACCAATATTAGTTAAATATTACAACCACTAAATAATTTCTATAATTCCGCGCCGGAGTAGGAGAATTTGCAAGTATGGAACGTTCAAACGCTACCAATCTCAACAATAATAACGGACACAGCAACACAGCAGTTTTGGAAAAAGAATTGGTTACAAATTTAGAAGAATTGAAAACTCACACCCAAGCAGTAGCAACGCCGGAAGCGCCGGAGGTGGAGAAGCAGCAACCCTCTTCACCTAAAGGCAAGAAACCAATCAAGCTAATTTTGGCAGCCTTGGGTGTGGGTGCAGTTGCAGCTAGTGGTTTTGGGTTTCGCTGGTGGCAATATGCTTCTACCCATCAGGAAACAGACAATGCCCAAGTAGCGGGACATGTCCACCAAATTAGTAGTCGGATTCCGGGAACTGTCGCTCAAGTGCTGGTAAATGATAACCAGTTGGTAAAACAGGGACAGTTGCTAGTCAAGCTTGATCCCCAAGACTACCAAAGTAAAGTCCAGCAAACACAAGCAGCCCTAGCCAATGCTAAAGCTCAAGCTGAGGCAGCACAAGCAAATATTGCTTTAACATCACAAACTAGCAAAGCTCAGACAAATCAAGCGCAAGGAAATGTTAGCGCCGCTATAGCAGCAATTTCTACAGCGCAAGCAGCAGTGCAAGAGGCGAAAGCAGGTATTCCCACAGCCCAAGCTCAAGTTCGTTCTGCCCAAGCTGCGATTCCAGCAGCCCAAGCACAAGTAGCACAAGCTGAAGCGAATTTGCAAAAAGCCCAAGCTGACTATAACCGCTACCAAACTTTATATCAACAAGGTGCAATCGCTCGTCAGCAATTGGATACAGCCAAAGCTGCTTATGATGTGGCACAAGCGCAAAAAAATGCTGCTGTTCAAGGAGTTCAACAAGCACAAGCACAACTAGCTGCTGCTAAACAAGGAGTTGCCAAAGCGCAATCCCAACTAGCACAAGCGCAGGAAGGAGTTGCTAGCGCCCAAGCTAAACTCGCAGCATCCCAAGGAGGATTACAACAAGCTACCGCCACCAAGCAAGACACAGCCGTGAAACGTAGTCAGTATGACGCGGCTAAGGCAGCTATCAGCCAAGCACAAGCTTCTCTCAACGATGCTCAATTGCAGCTATCTTACACCAACATTACCGCCCCCAGTAGTGGACGGGTAGGTAAGAAAAATGTGGAAGTTGGTAACAGAGTACAAGCGGGAACACCATTAATGGCGATCATTGATAACGAGAATTGGATTGTCGCCAACTTCAAAGAAACCCAACTCGAAAACATGAAACCGGGAGAACCAGTAGAAATCAAGCTGGATGCCTTCCCCCATCATACTTTCGAGGGTCGTGTTGACAGTATTTCGCCAGCTTCCGGCGCTCAATTTGCCTTACTACCACCAGATAACGCCACAGGCAACTTTACCAAAATTGTACAGCGCATCCCAGTCAAGATCGTCTTTGACCAAAACAGCATCAAGGGTTATGAATCACAGATTGTACCAGGGATGTCTGCGGAAGTGAGTGTCAAAGTTAAGTAAGTTGGTTAATTGTCATTTGTCATTGGTTAGTAGTTAGTAGTTAGTGGTTAGTTGTTGGTTTTTTCCCTTGTCCCCCTTCCACACTCCCCAACCAAAATAATACCAATTCAATTAATGATTGCAACACATCCTTGGATAAAGACGCGATTCATCGCGTCTCTACAAGATGGCCTATCTGTCGCATTCTTTTGGCAAATTGGTATAACTTCCTCCTGACGACTACTCCCGTCTCCATCAATAGAGAGGGGTGAGGGCAAAATCTTTTCATTATCGTCAATTAGGTAAATCTATAGATTAACCTGCATGAAAACACAAGCCCAAAAACAGGTGCTATTACCAGCACTAAGGTCAAGAAATTATCGTCTGTTTTTTGCTGGACAAGGTATCTCTTTGATTGGAACATGGATGACACAAACTGCCACAATTTGGTTAGTTTATAGCTTAACCCAATCGCCTTTAATGCTAGGACTTGTGGGATTTAGCAGTCAAATTCCTAGCTTCATTCTTGCTCCCTTTGGTGGCGTATTTGTGGATCGTTTTTCCCGTCATCGTACCTTAATTGGCACTCAAATACTTTCAATGATCCAGACATTAGTGTTAGCGATATTGGCGCTGACTGGTGTGATTCATATTTGGCACATCATTGTTTTGAGTTTGTTCCAAGGAATTATTAGTGCTTTTGATGCGCCTGCACGGCAGGCATTTGTGCCAGATTTGGTAGAACGTAAAGAAGATTTAGCCAATGCGATCGCCATTAACTCTACAATGTTTAATGGAGCGCGGTTAGTAGGACCTGCGATCGGCGGTTTGTTAGTTGCTGGTGTTGGTGCAGCTTATTGTTTTTTAATTGATGGTCTTAGTTACATTGCCGTTATCATTGCTTTATTAGCAATGAGAATTAAACCTCAAAAAACTATAGTAAGTATGAGTAATCCCTTAGAACAAATTAAAGAGGGATTTTTATATGCCTTTGGCTTTCCACCCATCCTGGCACTATTGTTACTATCAGCTTTAGTTAGCTTTTTTGGATTACAATATACTGTTCTGGTTCCAGTTTTTGCTGAAAAAATATTACAGGGAAACGCGAAAATACTGGGTTATTTAATGGCAGCTTCTGGTGTTGGAGCATTATCAGGTGGAATTTACTTGGCATCACGTAAAACTATTTTGGGACTTGGGAGATTAATTGTTGTAGGACCAGCAATTTTAGGAATAGGGTTAATAGCTTTTTCCTTGTCGCGTTTTTTACCACTTTCTTTATTCACAATGTTATTTGTTGGCTTAGGAACAATTTTCCAAGTTGCTGCTGGCAATACAGTTTTACAAACAATTGTTGAAGATGAAAAACGTGGACGAGTTATGAGTTTATTCACAATGTCATTTTTGGGAACTATCCCCTTTGGTAATTTATTAGGAGGAGCCTTAGCTGACCGCATTGGTGCTACCAATACGTTAATTATTGATGGAGTAGTTTGTATTTTAGGTTCTATATATTTTATGAAACAGTTGCCTAATTTAAGACAATTAATACGTCCAATTTATGTAGAAAGAGGAATCATATCTAGTAAGTAAATTAAAACTCTGGAATTTAATAATTTTTTGAAACATTTTTTGTAGATACTGAAATTAGATTATTTCAGTTAAAGCTTTATTCAAGAGATAACTTAACATTTTATAATTCCTACTAATTTTATCATCAGAGTACTACTGTGGCTAAACAAAACGCAGTTATTCAATCTTCCTCCGAACAAATACCGCTAAGAACGTGGATTGGTGTTTTAGCTAGTATGCTTGGTGCATTCATGGCGGTACTAGATATTCAAATTACCAATGCTTCACTGCAACAAATTCAAGCTAGTTTAGGGGCAACTTTAGAAGAAGGTTCATGGATTTCTACTGCCTATCTAGTCGCAGAAATTGTTGTGATTCCCTTAACAGGTTGGTTGTCAAGAGTATTTAGTTTAAAACGGTATTTGTTAGTTAACACTGCCTTATTTATCTTTTTTTCTATATGCTGTGCTTGGTCGTGGAATCTCATGTCTATGATTGTTTTCCGCGCAGCCCAAGGTTTCACAGGAGGGGTTTTAATTCCGATTGCCATGACTGTTGTACTCACAACTTTACCCCCTTCAAAACAATCAATAGGATTAGCTGCATTTGGTCTAACTGCTGTTTTTGCACCTTCAATTGGTCCGACATTAGGAGGTTGGTTAACAGAAAACTTCAGTTGGGAGTATAGCTTTTATATTAATATGGTTCCTGGCTTGTTGATGTTAGCTGGGGTTTGGTACGGAATTAGGCAAGATAAACCCCAACTTAATTTACTAAAGCAAGGTGACTGGTGGGGAATTATTGCTATGGCAATTGGTTTAGGTTCCCTGCAAATTGTTTTAGAAGAAGGTAGTCGTAAAGATTGGTTTAGTTCTGCATTGATTGTGCGTTTAAGTATAATCGCAGCAATTTTTCTCGCGTTATTTTTCTGGATTGAATTAACTCGTAGACAGCCATTTATTAATTTGCGACTTTTGAGAAGACGTAACTTTGGTTTAGCTAGTATTGTCAATGTCGCCTTGGGAATTGGTTTGTATGGTTCAATTTATATATTGCCGCTATATCTAGCTCAAATTCAACAATATAATCCTTTACAAATTGGTGAAGTGTTGATTTGGGCAGGTATACCCCAATTATTTATTATTCCCTTCATCCCCAAAATTATGCAAAAAATTGATGTACGGTTAATGGTAGCAGTGGGAGTGGCTTTATTTTCTATTAGTGTTTTTATGAATTCTACAATGACTTATCAAACTGGATTAGATCAATTGCGATGGTCGCAACTTGTGAGGGCAATGGGACAACCTTTAATTATGGTTCCCCTTACTTCTATTGCTACTGCTGGTTTGAGTCCACAAGAAGCTGGATCAGCTAGTGGCTTATTTAACATGATGCGTAATTTGGGCGGTTCTATTGGTATTGCATCCTTAGCAACTTTATTAACGAGCCGAGAACAATTTCACTCAAATAGATTGGGAGAAGCAGTCTCTTTTATATAGTCAAGCAACTCAAGAACGAATTAATCAATTCACACAATATTTTGTTAGTCGAGGGGCAGATTTAAGCACAGCACAAGACCAAGCGATTAAAGCTATTGATAATATCGTGCGTCGTGAGGCTTTTGTGATGGCTTTCAATGATTGTTTTTACTTTATTGGAATTTCTTTATTGCTGAGTGGAATTGCAATTATTTTCTTCAAGAAAATCAAGCCTACTGGTGGTACTGTGGCACATTAAATTATCACTTTTAAAGACAACGTTACTCAAAACGTCTAACTTCAAACCTCTTCAATCCCTCTGGTTCTTCATATTCCACAACAACATCTTTAACCATCGCCGCAGGCGGTCCTTGATGACACCAGCGAATCATTTCTTCTACAACTTCCTGCACACCTTCAAAAACAGCTTCCACGCGTCCATCGGGGAGATTTCGCACCCAACCACTTAATCCAAGCTGACTAGCTGTATCGACGGTAGCAAAACGATAACCTACGCCTTGAACTCTGCCAGAAATAAATAAATGGACGCGGATTGACTGCGACATCTGTGTAGAACTCTGCATTGATCGGCATATTCTTTACGTTTTCCAGTCTACATGCTTTGTGGATAAACAATACAGCTTTCTAACATTATCAGTTATCAGTGAGCAGTTATCAGTTTATCTTTATTGATAACTGCTCACTGATTTAATCGCGATCCTCATCGTCATCGTCGTCGCGATCGCGGTATCTGTATTCTCTATCTTCGTCGTCGCGATCGCGGTATCTGTATTCTCTATCTTCGTCGTCGCGATCGCGATATCTGGATTCTCTGTCTTCGTCGTCGCGATCGCGATATCTGGATTCTCTGTCTTCGTCGTCGCGATCGCGGTATCTGGATTCTCTGTCTTCGTCGTCGCGATCGCGATAGTCTCGCTCATCATCACGACGTCTTTGCTTGCCGCCCATTATATTACCAAACAAATCACCGAGTGCCATAATCTTTCTCCTAACTTAAACTTAGTTGAGATTGAATTTCAAAAATTGTTACTCTTTCTTGTAGTTTGTTTGATAGTTTTGGTAGATAAATCTTCCGATAGGGATAAATAGAGATAAAATCATGCCTATCTCTGGGCATTGGCCTACTAACCTAGTACTCGATCACATAAGTTCTGACTCTTTGCGAGGCGCCAGATCCCCGACTTTTTTAAAAAGTCGGGGATCTGGCCAACCTATCAAAATCAATTTAGTAAACTACTAGACAGTGGACTGCTTGTAAAAGTCCAAATCCTTTTATCTTGCTTGAATTTTGAATTGCTTATGTCTAATTTGCCACCACTTAATACAGATACTATTTGGGCAATTCTCAAAGAAGAAATTGATGATGCTACAGTTAATCAATTGGTATGGCATTGCTTGGGTTATCGCTACGACCCAGTAACAGCAAAGTGGGATAATCAAGAAGTATCTGCCGAATGGCGAGATGAGTATCCACAACCGCCTGATTTTATAGAGAGTCGTCCCGCAACCGTCAAATTGACTCGTTCTATCCCAACAGAATACAAACAAATAGTTAAAGAAAAGTTGGGTTTTAAGGGTTATAAAATTGGGGAATTTGGCCCTCGACAAACTCGTAGGGCAACAGCAGCTAATTGGTTATTGAGTTATATGGAACAAAAAAGCTAGTACAAGAAGGCGATCGCACACTACTTTTTTTGAGTACAAAAGCGATCACCATTACTTTTTTGGTATAAAATTCAAAATCGAAATCTCAAGCTCTTTTTTGCGGCCAATTGCGGCATCTGGTTGTGCTTCTGGCGCACTTGCTGCTGCATACCAATACATTTTGCCCTTGCCGAGCATCATGAAACCGAATCCTTGACCGCATCCTAAAAATTCCTGAATGTAACCAGGACGGTATGTACTTGGAATATAATCAGTCAAACCACGCCAAGTCTTAAAATTCCGGTAAGTAGGAGATTCGTCGCCTAAAATAGCGACTCTGACTTGTGATCGCAACCCATCGGCGCCGATTAACGCATCTCCTTCTACGCTTAAACCTGAAGCAAAATAAGCATGAACCTGATTACCCTTGCGCTCAAATCGCTCAAAGGTTTCTCCCAAAATGAATTTCTCACCGGGTACATTCCGCCACAATAGCTGATGCAATTCGGCACGATGAATTCCAATCACGGGCAACTCAAAGCCATCAACAGGCACATTCACTAACTCCTTACCCCGTTGCGAATTGAATTGGTAATTTGTCGTGAGACAGCCAACCCGGATCCCATCTTCGAGTAAATCTAATTGCTTTAAGATGTGAGTTGCGTTTGCCCAAAGCGCAATACCAGCCCCGACTTCTCGCAACTGTTTGGTTCGCTCGTAGACGACAGGCTCAAAACCAGCATGACTTAAGGCAAGTGCAGTTGCAGCACCACCAATTCCACCACCGATGATGATTACTTTTTTCATAAATAGCAAACATTCAACAGTTTCCCTAAGGTAAGCAACTTTTGAGCAAAGCAATGCTGGGGCAGTACAACTAATAAGCGATCGCGCTCATCCTAACGGGTGTGCGACAATCTTGACAGCGACAGCACGACACTGTTGTTTTCGATCACTTCAACCCATTCATCCAATTCAACCAGTTTAAAAACTACTGGTTGCTGAAATGCTTAATCTAACGGAGAGAGAGGGATTCGAACCCTCGTTGAAGTTGCCCCCAAACAGCATTTCCAGTGCTGCGCCTTCAACCACTCGGCCATCTCTCCAGGCATCACGATCTGCAATTGTACAATATACTTCTATAAACTGCAATCAAATTACTCAAAAAATCTTAAATCCAAAATCAACATGTCCCAGACATATACAATCACAGTTCACGATCGCGCCAAAGGCATAAAACACACTTTAGAAGTACCTGATGACCGCTACATCCTGCACAGTTGTGAAAAACAAGGGAAAGAACTGCCTTTTTCTTGCCGCAACGGGGCTTGTACCACCTGTGCTGTACGGGTGTTGAAAGGAGAAATTTACCAACCGGAAGCAGTAGGACTATCTCTAGAATTACGTCAGCAAGGCTATGCACTGTTGTGTGTCAGTTATGCCCGTTCCGACTTGGAAGTAGAGACGCAAGACGAAGATGAAGTCTATGAACTCCAATTCGGGCGCTATTTTGGCAAAGGGAAAGTACGGGCAGGTTTGCCGTTAGATGAGGAGTAGGGATTGGGGAGATGGGGAACTCACCGGCCCCCACTCCCCCAAGGGAGTGGGGATTAGGGGCGAAGGGGCAGTGGAGGTTAAAAAAAGCCACCAAATAAAGGTGGCTAAATTAATGCTCTCAAATAGCTAAGTTTGGTTAAATAGAAAATCATTAGATAAGTAGTTAACAGCAGACAAGCAACTGATACCCACTAACTACTATCTACTAACCCTTTCAAATTAGCAATCGTAGTAAAGAGCAAATTCGTAAGGATGAGGACGTAGACGCATTGGGTTAACTTCATTGTCTAGTTTGTAAGAAATCCAAGTTTCAATGAAGTCTTCGGTGAATACACCAGGTTCGGTCAAGAAAGCATGATCTTTCTCTAGTGCTTCCAATGCTAATTCTAAAGAACCAGGAGTGGAGGGAACTTTTGCCAGTTCTTCTGGAGAAAGTTCATAAATGTTTTTGTCCAGAGGTGAGCCAGGATCAATTTTGTTCTTGATACCATCTAAACCAGCACACAGCATGGCAGCAAATGCCAAGTAGGGGTTAGAAGTTGCATCAGGACAACGGAACTCTAAGCGCTTAGCTTTGGGGTTAGTACCAGACAAAGGAATACGAATAGAAGCAGAACGATTACCTTGGGAGTAAGCCAAGTTCACTGGTGCTTCATAACCAGGTACTAGGCGCTTATAGGAGTTAGTGGTGGGGTTGGTAATTGCCAATAGTGCTGGTGCGTGCTTGAGAATGCCACCAATGTAATGCAATGCTGTTTCACTCAAACCAGCATATTTATCACCTGCGAACAGGGGTTGACCGTCTTTCCAAATAGACTGGTGAGTATGCATCCCAGAACCGTTGTCTTGGAAGACAGGCTTAGGCATAAAGGTGACAGTTTTACCATATTTTCTGGCTACGTTCTTGATGACGTATTTGTAAGTCATCAGCCAGTCGGCAGCTTCAATTAACTTGCCAAAACGGAAACCGAGTTCGCACTGACCACCAGTAGCTACTTCGTGGTGCTGCTTTTCAATAGGCACGCCACATTTTGCCATTGTCAGCAGCATTTCTGTACGAATATCTTGGAAAGTATCGGTGGGAGGCACTGGGAAGTAACCCTCTTTGTAGCGGGGTTTGTAACCCAGGTTGGGGCCTTCTGCTTTACCAGAATTCCAACGACCTTCTATTGAATCTACGTGATAATAGCCTTCGTGAGAGTTTTGGTCAAAGCGGACATCATCAAAAATGAAGAACTCAGCTTCTGGGCCAAAGAAGGCTGTATCGCCAACACCGGAGGAAACCAGATAATCTACTGCTTTTTGGGCAATCACACGGGGACAACGACTGTACCATTCACCCGTACGGGGTTCCTTAATACTACAAATGATACTAAGAGTCGGTTCTTTCATGAATGGGTCGATCCAGGCAGTGTTTGGATCGAGTACCATTGCCATGTCTGATTCGTTAATAGCTTTCCAACCCCGGATACTGGAACCATCGAAGGGTACGCCGTCTGTGAAGCTACTTTCATCGATTTGGTTGTGAAACACTGTCAGGTGCTGCCATATGCCTGGCATATCGATGAATTTCAGATCGATCATCTGAATGTTGTTATCCCGAATCATCTTCAGGACGTCTTGTGGGGTTGTCATGGTTACTCCTTCTCCGCCAATTTAGTACAGTAAACCACAATGCTAATGCACGCTGACCTTGCTTGATGAACCTAAATCATTAAAGACACCTGGAATATCCTAAGGATATAAAATTGAGATATTTTGTATCTTTTGTTACAGAATATCATGTTTATAGGTTATGTTCACTTTTGCCGAACAAACTCTACAAAACTTGACAGTTCATCTGTTGGGGTCAACTTTGGCATAGAATCCTTTAAGTAGCGCATACATTGTTTTTGTGCTTGAGCTTCTTTTAATATTCATTGGCACAAAAATTAGCCGCTTGCAAAAGCAGTCAAATAAATATCAAACCATAAATAGCAATGATTGGGAGATAAAGGAATGCGGGATGCAGTCACAAGTTTAATTAAGAATTATGACGTTGCTGGGCGGTATTTTGACCGGAATGCGATCGACACTCTCAAGTCCTATTTTGAAAGTGGGACAGCACGAGTACAAGCCGCAGGAGCTATTAATGCAAATGCGGCAGCGATTGTCAAGCAGGCTGGCTCTCAATTATTTGATGAACAGCCAGAGTTGATTCGTCCCGGCGGCAATGCTTACACTACCCGGCGGTATGCGGCTTGTCTGCGGGATATGGATTACTACCTGCGCTATGCTACTTATGCCATTGTTGCTGGCAGTATGGATGTACTGGATGAACGCGTGCTGCAAGGTTTACGGGAAACTTACAATTCTTTGGGTGTTCCGATTGGCCCAACAGTTCGTGGTATCCAGATTATGAAGGATATTGTCAAGCAGCAATTGGCAGAAGCTGGTGTTGGTAGTGCTAGCTTTGTGGATGAGCCGTTTGACTACATGACCAGGGAGTTAAGCGAGAAGGATATTTAGTCCTTCTGTAAAGCAGGCTTTTTGCCTGCTCGATTGGTCTAAGATAGAGTTGCCTCCTTAGGTTGGAGCTTTGTCAGCGCACTCTCATAGGATGTTGTGTTAGCGAAGTTCACACCTGGGAGGTTAGTTTTTTATATGAACCGCCAAGGCGCCAAGGACGCCAAGAAAAGATTGGCAAAGAAGAGGTTGGATGTTTTATTGGTAGAGCTTGAGTTGTGTTCTTCTAGGCAACAGGCACAACGGCTAATTCAAGCAGGGGAAGTGACTGTTGATGGTAAGCTTGTTGATAAGCCGGGGACAGAGGTTGAAGTTGCTGCTGAGGTTAAGGTTAAGGAGCGATCGCGTTTTGTTTCTCGTGGGGGTGAAAAACTTGCCAAAGCGCTGCAAGAGTTTGCTATCACTGTAGAGGGTCGTGTTTGTTTGGATGGTGGCATTTCTACAGGGGGTTTTACTGATTGTCTCCTGCAAGCTGGGGCAAAGTTAGTTTATGGTGTTGATGTTGGTTACGGACAAGTTGACTGGAAGTTACGTAATGACCCACGAGTTATTTTGAAAGAACGCACGAATTTACGCTATCTAACGCCTGATGAGTTGTATGGTGTATCCCCCCTAGCAGAAACGGGGGGGGATTATGCTGATTTGGTGGTGGTGGATGTTTCGTTTATTTCGTTAACGAAAATTTTGCCTGCTTTGTGGCGATTAACTCAACTTCAGCGCGAGGCGGTTTTGTTGGTGAAACCTCAATTTGAAGTGGGGAAAAGTCGTGTCGGTAAAAAAGGGGTGGTACGTGATCCCAAAGATCATGCTGATGCGATCGCTCAGGTGTTACAAGCAGCTGTAGAGTTAGGATGGCGTTACAAAGGTCTAACTTGGTCGCCTGTAACTGGCCCGGCTGGAAACATTGAGTATCTTTTATGGTTAGGAATGGATAGTGAGATAGCACCGCCAAATTTAGAAACTATTCAGCAAGTTACAAAATCTGCTGTTGTTGATTTTAGAGAAAGTTAAATGTCGTAAATCCGACACTCAATGGCTTCTGGATGAATTTCACAGTAGCGTTCTAGGTCTGTTTTACGTTTTGTGATTTGCTGTTGCTGAGCTTGCTCAATTCGTAGTTTTTCAACAATTTCCCAGGCTAAAATACATTCATTTGAGTTCGTTCCTTCTTGGTCACAAATCGCACGAGCTTCATCAAGAGCTTGCAAGATATCTAAAGTTTGTGATGTCATAATTTACCCTTTTTGTACTGTACAATATGACTCGAAGTTCTATTGCTTCTGGAACTTTTATTTATAGCGTAGATAGATAAAATAAAAAAGTGCAGTAGTGATCTTTTTCACTATATAAAAAGTTATAAAACTGATTAGGTTTAAAAAACTTTTGGTGGATTTATAAACAACAAATCAATTAAATTAAAGCTATTTTCGACAAGCATGAAGTACAAAACCTCACCCCGCCCTATCGGGCACCCCTCTCCTTGCCAAGGGGAGGGGCAGGGGTGAGGTATATTCTACTCAAACATCTTGGGTTGATTGAAAAACCGCCCCTAGAAAATTCAGTCCAAGAACGGATTTTAATCATCAAACTTTTTATTAGTCCTTCTGCCTCCTGCCTCCTGCCTCCTGCCTTCTGCCTCCTGCCTCCTGCCTCCTGCCTTCTGCCTCCTGCCTCCTGCCTCCTGCCTTCTGCCTCCTGCCTCCTGCCTTCTGCCTCCTGCCTTCTGCCTTCTGCCTCCTGCCTTCTGCCTTCTGCCTTCTGCCTCCTGCCTTCTGCCTCCTGCCTTCTGCCTTCTGCCTCCTGCCTCCTGCCTTCTGCGTCCTGCCTTCTGCCTCCTGCCTCCTGCCTCCTGCCTTCTGCGTCCTGCCTTCTTCATTTCTTCAACTTACTGAAATTGGTGTTCCACTAGACAGAATCGGTGGAAAATTATGGGTATTGGGAGCGTGCATAGCTTGTAAGCCTAGATTGGCTCGATTGAGGATATCAGCATCTGTAGGAATCACTGCACCCCGGCTATCTAAGATTGAGTGATTGAAGTTAAATCCATTCAGGTTGAAGGCTACAGAACAAACACCCAGTGTAGCAAACCAAATACCTATAGTTGGCAAGGCAGCAAGCAGGAAATAAAAAGCACGGGGATTTCGACTAGCAAAAAGTGGAATCAGCAGGCGACCTAAGAAACCATAATGCCCTGCCAAGTAGCTGTAAGTCCTTTGTTGTTGACCAAGTCGATACCCAGCGTTGATCGATTCATTTTCGTCGGTATTGCGAATCAGCGTTGAGGTGACTAACGAACCATGCAAGGCACTTAAAAGTGCGCCCCCAAAGACTCCAGCAACCCCCAACATGTGGAAGGGATGCATCAGGATATTGTGATTTGCTTGCACGGCCATCATAAAGTGGAATGTCCCTGCAATTCCCAAAGGTAGACCGTCAGCAAAGCTACCTTGACCAATGGGATAAACTAGCAAAACAGCTGTTGCGGCGGCGGCTGGTGCAGAAAAGGCAACAGCGATCCAAGGACGCATCCCCAAACGATAGCTAAGTTCCCAAAGTCTTCCCAAGTAGCACCAAATACCAATTAGAAAGTGCAGCACAATCAACTGATAGGGACCGCCGTTATAAAGCCATTCATCTAAGGAAGCGGCTTCCCAAATTGGATAAAAATGCAAGCCGATCGCAGCAGAAGTTGGCACAACAGCCGCTGTTATCAAATTGTTACCATCCATCAAAGAACCTTTAATTGGCTCTCTAATACCTTCCATATCTACGCCAGGAGCGGCAATAAAAGCAAGAATGAAACAGATAGTAGCAGCCAGTAAAGTAGGAATCATCAACACGCCAAACCAGCCGATGTAAATCCGATTATTAGTGCTGGTAATCCACGCGCAAAATCGATCCCAGAGATTGGAAAAATCAAACTCTTTTCGACGTTCAACAATAGTCGTCATACTTTATGCCTCCTCTGAAAAGAGAATGTGCATGAATTGTTGAGAATGAGTTAAACACGCATTATTTCAGTTGTTCTATGCAGTTAACTCTGTATATTTCGTAGTTGTAAAATCTGGTAGCAGTTAATGTTTTAATTGCTGAGTTGAAGAGTTACCAAATCTCTTAAATATTCTCTATATATTATAGAAAAATGTCAGTAATACTTACTAATGAGTTAAATATCTTTGCAATCCTTTGTGGATGTTTACTTCACTAAAGAAGTGTCACAATAGTTTATGAAAAGTTAATAGGGGAAAATATCTCATCTATCACCAGCATACCAAACCCTACGGTAATTTTATTTTTAGTTATAGAAATTCCAAATTATTTATAAAATAGATTAGATTGTTGTTCTAGAGTGCATTATTACCTACTCCATAAAGAAAATTGCACATAATTACTGAATCTAACCAAAGTAAGAAGTTATTATTTAATAAATTTTATAAGTTATATAGAAAGCTTAAAAATCTTATTAGCGGTTTTAAAGATGTATTCTAAGGAGAAAGAGGATTTTTTTCATACAGAACTAGTTAAGTATGGTGTCGATTATCAAAGAGCTGCTCAAGTCGCTCATATTTTAGCGTCTGGAAAACCAGATGAGCTGTTGAGTGAGAAAGAGATACAAATCGCCGAAGAAGTTTGTAGAGAGTGGTTAAGACAATACAAGCGCTACAAGCACTTGATTTCAAATTTAAAAGGATATAAGCGTTTGTGATGCTTAGACTTTAGTCATCCGCCATACCCAAGTTTCGTTCCAATTCCTGCCGCAAACGATATAAAATTGTATTTGATTCTACCTCAGCCAAAATTTCTGTAATCACAGTGCTAGCGCCCAATTGTCCCCACGTACAGCCTTTTTCGAGGTATACTTGGGCAGCTTTACCGACTGCGTAGGCTCCATAACCTGCGATCCCCGCTTGAGCGATCGCACTTCCGGCAAAGGCTGTTATATTGCTGGGATTGTCACCACTGGCAATAGCCGCCGTACTTTTACTTAAGCCTAATATAAAACTGCTACCTAATTCTCCTAGTAGCAAACCACCAGAACTGAATAAAATTGTTTTTAATAGTCTCCCGGCTTCGTAACCAGTCATAGGCAAACCATACAACCTTGCTAAGGAACGAATTAAGGCTAAGTCAGCAACAGTTCCACCTAAGACATCTAAAAAGGCAATCGGATTTAACCCGACAGCGATAGCTTTATATCTGGTAAATTGCCAAATTAATTCTTCTGCTTCTTGTTGACGCACATCAATAGTTTTCGATGCGATCGCTTCTTCTGCATCTCGCGCTTGGATAAGTGCATTTAAAGCAATTAGCGATCGCCCTTCTCGGTTGAGAATTTTCAGAAGAGTCTGTTTGAGTTCGTCTATTTGAGGCGGTGGTGTCTCCCATTCATAAGTTACCTTCTCATCCGGCCACTCAACCCGTACTTCTATAGGTGCTGGTTCCGCCGCAATCATGACAATTTCATCGGGTTGTAAGGGTTTGGCTTGGATATTACCTGCACCGAGTTGTTGTAAATTTTTGTAAATCTTCTCGCGGTCTGTATCTGGATACAAGTCTATTTTGTTGAACACGAGAATCAACGGCTTTTGTGCCTGTCGCAATTCGCACAAAGCCTGATATTCAGTGCGGGTAATATCGCCAGCAACCACAAATAAAATCAAATCTGCTTGACGCGCCACATCTTTTGCCATTTGCGATCGCACTTCTCCCGCAATTTCATCTAGTCCAGGTGTATCAATTAGTTCCACCTGTGCTTTATCCCCAAGATTCCAACGTACTGAACGGGGATACTGAGTCACACCATGTAGAGGTCCAGTTTGGAGAACCTTTTGTCCTAACAAAGCATTTAACACCGCCGACTTCCCACGACTCACCAAACCAAAGGCGGCAATTACAATCACATTATGGTCTAGTTTGTTGAGGCTAGCAGTTAAAACCTCTAATTCTGGTTTTACCAAACCTGCTAATTTTGGGTTGGCGGATGCTTGTCCAGGTTTGCGGAGATTGCTATACCAAGACAGCGCTTGTCTGAGACTAGCACGAGCGCGGTTGAGGTGAGTTTCTTGTGGGTTTTTTGGCACTTGCTGAGGTTGAGTCAAGGCTATTCCAATTTTAGATTTTGGATTGGGAAATTAAGTTAAGAGCTTACTTATTCATTTTCTCTTATATAAAATACATAGCGGGTAATCTATCTGCGTCCATCGGTGTTAATCGATGGTCGATTTCTCAAATATTTCGGCATTGAGAAATGAAAATTCGACAAAAATTCTAAATGCGATCGCAGCTTTAGGCAAAATAGCTACTCCACAATCATTAGCTGCTCTTTCCTAGAGAATACCAGAAATACCCCGTCATCGAGTGGCAATCAATACAATCGATGCTCTGCAAAAAGGTTTTGATTATTATTTAACTTAGGTAAGCATCAGTATTAATTTTGACTAAAAACCATGGGAATAATAACTTCGGCTGAAGATTTAGTCGATGTTACTAAGTTAATGGAAACATGAAAGTATTTAATTCCCAGGGCTTTGCAAAATTTCCTTTACGGCTAATCTTAATTGTTCCCTTCGTAGTTCAAATTTCCATCTCTGTTGGTTTAGTTGGATATCTATCCTTTAAAAACGGGCAGAAAGCAGTCAACGAACTTGCTGAGCAAGTAATGAATAAAACCAACAGCCTAGTAAATCAGCATTTGAATACCTATCTAGCAATTCCCCATCAAATTAATCAAATGAACGCAGATGCTGTAGAGACAGGGTTTCTTAATTTACAGGACTTTGAAAGTGCAGGGAAATACCTGTGGAAACAGATGCAGCTCTATAAAAATTTGGGCTACAACAGCTATATTCTAGCTACAGGTCAAGGGGCTGGTTCTGGCAACTATCCGGGTAGTCAATCTACCACAATAGATTTGTATCCTGTAGCGATGAATGGAGTGTCTAAAGTTTATTCCTACGCTACAGATGCCCAAGGAAACCGGACTAAGCTACTCAATACCTTTGATTACAACAGTTTTACACAACCTTGGTATATAAATACAGTCAAAGCTGGTAAACCAAATTGGAGTGGCGTCAATGCTTGGGATGGCGATGTTGGTTACATCGCTGCTTCTGCCAGCCATCCTATTTATGACAAAAATGGTAAATTGTTTGCGATTGTAGGCGTAGATTTACTGCTATCGAATATCAGTGATTTTCTGCGGCAAATTCAGGTTACTCAAAATAGTAGTGTTTTTATTATTGAGCGCAACGGGTTACTAGTTGCCAATTCCAGTAACCAAAAACCCTATGTGATAGTTAATCTTAAAACCAAACGATTGGCTGCAACTGATAGTCGTGATCCTCTAATTCAAGCTACTGCTAAGTATTTACAGCACAAGCTGGGAGACTTGCAGCAGATTCAAGATCAACAGCAGTTAACGTTTGATTTTAAAGGCGATCGCCAATTTATCAAAGTTACTCCCTGGCGCGATCGATTTGGTTTAGACTGGCTTGTGGTTGTAACTGTCCCCGAAGCTGATTTTATGGGGCAAATCTACGCCAATACCCGTACTACAATCGCCTTGTGCTTGCTGACTTTGGTAGTAGCTTCGATAGTTGGCATTTATACATCTCGTTGGATTACTCAACCCATATTACAGTTGAGTCAGGCAAGTCAGGCAATTGCTAATGGAAAATTAGATCGCCCAGTGGAAGTCAAAGGGATTGATGAATTGGAGATTCTCGCTCAATCCTTCAACCACATGGCTATACAGTTGCAAGAATCTTTTACAGCCTTAGAAACAGCCAACCAACAATTAGAGGAGACTAACGCTGAACTCGAACAACGCGTAGAAGTACGCACAGCTGAACTCCAAGCAACAATTGCAGAACTACACTACACCCAAGCGCAAATGGTACAGAGTGAAAAAATGTCAGCTCTTGGTCAAATGGTGGCAGGAGTCGCCCATGAAATCAACAATCCAGTTAATTTTATTCACGGAAATGTTACCTATGTAGAGGAATACACTCAGGATTTACTGCGCTTGGTGCAACTTTATCAAAAATACTTACCCGAACCACCTTTAGAAATTCAAGAGGAACTTGTGGCTATAGATTTTGACTTTTTAGAGCAGGATTTAACCAAGATACTCCAGTCAATGCAGATGGGAACGAACCGTATTCGTGAAATTGTGCTGTCATTGCGAAATTTCTCGCGCTTAGATGAAGCAGAAGTGAAAGAAGTTGATATTCATGAAGGTATCGATAGTACGCTGGTGATTTTGAACAACCGTCTTAAGGCTAAGCCAGATCGTCCTGAAATCCAGGTGATCAAAGAGTATGGAAAGTTACCTTTAGTAGAGTGCTATGCAGGGCAATTAAATCAGGTGTTTATGAATATTCTCAGCAATGCCATAGATGCATTAGAAGAACGCGATCGCAACCATACACTGGAGGAAATTGAAGCTCAACCAAGCACAATTTGCATCTCGACTGCTGTTCAAGATCGGAGTGTTACTATTAGTATTAAGGATAATGGAGGTGGTATCACCGAGGCAGTACGTTCCAAGCTGTTTGATCCATTTTTTACTACTAAGCCAGTTGGTAAAGGAAGAGGTTTAGGTTTAGCCATTAGCTACCAAATTGTGACAGAAAAACATGGTGGCAAGCTTTCTTGTTATTCTCAACCAGGACAGGGAGCAGAGTTTTTGATTGAACTTCCCATACTGCAACTATCTGCTCATATCATGTCCACTTGAACACTTATATTATCCGTTGAGGTCGGTAATGGGTAATTGGTAATTGGTGATAATTGGTTATTTTTTCACAATGCCCGATGCCCAAGCTTTATATCGTAAGCAATGAGTCGGACATGATAATATCATTCACAAGTCTGCACAAATTTAGTTTAAGTCATTAGGAAATGATCAGGTATTTTATAAGCAGTGAGAAGTCAAATCTGATATGAGAAGTTTTAATTCACATTAGGCATAAACCTAAAATCGCTTGATTTTGGCCCGTAATTCTTCTTTAATCCGATTCAGGATCGATTCTTCATCCAGCGTTGCCAAAATTTTATTAATCACCACTTTCGGCCCATCTGGACCCCAAGTTGCCCCATTAGCTAAATAAGCTTTGGTAACTTGTCCAATTCCATAGGAAGAAACACCAGCTACACCTGCTTGTGTCAGTGCTACCGATACATAAGGTGCGAGGGATGCGCCGCCTGTGACGGGTGCAGAAATACCAAGTAAAGTTTTGAGTGAACTTAAACCGAGATTGGCCAATAATTCACTTGCACCGATACCACCCATACTTAAGGCAATTCTCTGTAGTAATTTTACGGCTCCTGGTTCGGTCATAGGAATACCGTAGAGTTTAGATAAACCCAGGATTAAGGCAACATCTACTACCGCACCACTCAGAATATCCACTACTGTTAAGGGATTAAGTGCGATCGCAGCTGCTTTTGTGATCACTGCTTTCCAAATCAATTGATTAGCAGCATTCTCCCGAATCATGAGTTTACGCTTGACCAATTGTTCATTCACATTGTCTGCATAAAGCATGGAATTGAGGGCAACCAAGGCTTTGCCTTCTCGCTGTAAAATTTCCAAAATTTTCAGCTTTAATTCTTCCACTTGGGCGTTACCTTGGCGCATCTGCATACCTCTGCTACCGTCAGGACGACGAACCACTGTCCGTACCAGTGGAGATGCTGCTGCCATGACAATTTCGTCTGGTGAGAGTAATTCCCGTACTCGTTCATCACGAATTTTGTGGTAAATTGCCATCCGGTCTGCTTCTGGATACTGGTCTACTTTATTGAACACCAGCAACATCGGTTTACCTGCTTCCCGCAACTGAGAAAGGGCTTCGTGTTCAACTTTGGTTATATCACCAGAAATCACAAACAAAATTAAATCTGCTTGTTTGGCTATCTGTTCTGCTAAAGCGGCACGGGTGTCACCATCCACCTCGTCCAGTCCTGGTGTATCAATCAATTCCACTCGCGACTGGCCGGTTCCAGAGAGGGTTACTCGTAAGGCCCTTTCTGTGTCGCCAACAGTTTCTTCGGTGATACTCCAGTTTACTCGTTGGGCATTACGAGTCACGCCGTGTAAAGGCCCGGTTTCAAATACAGTTTGCCCTACCAAAGCATTTAATAAAGAAGATTTACCCCGTCCTACCATCCCGAAAGCAGCTATATGTACTACCATGCTGTCTAGTTTGTTTAGCATGGTTTCTAAATCATTAATTTCTGCTTCTAATCCTGCTTGTTCTTCCGGAGAAAGGTCTAGATTGGCTACTAAATTCCGCAGCGCTGTTTGTGCTTGTTTGTAGTTCAGTTCTGCCTGAATATCTTCAAAGCTAAAGATAGCGTTATCTAGTTCTTTTTCCCAATTAGATGCATTACTTTGATAAGGATCTGGTAGGGGCAATATAGAAGTCATGTTTTATTAACGAACCACAAAGGACACAAAGAATTTTATTTTTGCAGTTGTAAGTGAATAAATAACTGTCTTTTTTAACTTTAGCTATTTATTTTCAATAATGACTGGTGTGTAACAGACAAGCAATTATGCCAACTATGGCGCTTGTAAAGTAAACTACCTACCACCTCCTCGAGGAGGTGGAGAGGGAGTAAGATTTATTCCCTTTTTTTAAAGGGGGCTGTTCCCTATTGCCTATTCCCTGTTACGAGTTTCCCGTTCCCTTTTATGTTCTTTTTCTTCTTTGAGGATCTGCTTGGCTTTGGCTTGCATTTCTAGATGTTGGGCTACACCTTCATAGGCATAACGATTGTAGTTGTTGGTTGTAATCAATTCTTGTAGATATTCTACTCGCTCTTTGCTACCTGGGTGAGATGATAACCAACTAGGAGGAGAATTTTTTTGTTGTTCTCTGAGGGTGTTCATCAAGTTATACACACCATCAGCAGCGTAACCACTGCTCACAATCAGGCGTGTACCCAAGGTATCTGCTTGACGTTCCATGTCTCGGCTGTAAGTAAGTGAAAATAGCTGTCCGATAGTACCGCCAAAGGGAAGATACTGAGTGAGGTTGCCGATGAGATTCCCTTGGGTAACTAATTGGAAGCCGTGAGAAAGCAGGACGTGGGATAATTCATGACCGAGTAAACCAGCTAATTCTGCCTCAGAATTGGTTTTGGCGATCGCACCAGCATGAACGAAAATTTTACCACCAGGTAAGGCAAAGGCATTGAGGGATTCTTCCGGAATCACAAAGAACTCGTATCTAAATTCATCACGTCCGCCGACTTTTGCCAGTTTTTGCCCGATAGAATTGACGTATGCTACAAGCTGCGGGTCTTTAACTAAAGGTAGTTGTTTTTTTGCTTGTTTTGCTACCGAATCACCCACAGCTTTTTCGCCCTGGAGCAATAATATCGTAGAATCTAAGGCAGAAAATGGCCCAACCAGGCTACCCGTCAGAGCATATCCTAAAGCACCAGTGATAATATTAGCGATCGTGTTACCTCTGACTTCTGCTCGAATATGAGATTTATAACGTTTGAGATTTTCTTCTGCTAGTTTATTAAATTCCGCCACTTGGGGGTGGTTGGGATTGAGAATTGCAAATTGCCGTGCTGCAATAGACGCCTCCATCCATTTTTTGTTACTTGCTAGGGTTGTAACTTTTGCTTTAATTAAGTCTGCTTGATTTGGATAAAGCGTTGCAGCCCGTTCTAAAATCTCTAATGCTTTTTTCTTATCGCCGTATTCTTGCAGTAGTTCAGCGTATTTAATTTGACCAGGAATAAACTCTGGATACTGCTGAACTAAAAGTTCCAGGGGAACAAAAATTCTTGTTTGCAGCTTACTGACAATACCAGCTTGTACCTCTCGCCAGTATACCTTGCCTGCTGGAGATAATTGATTCACATCAGCGATCGCTGGTTTAATTTGTGGCGTGTGAGATGTTTCCGCAAATGGTTTTTTCACCTCGCGATATATTTTCTGGGCTGCTGCATACTCTCCCGCCAAATATAGCTTGTCTGCTTCGAGCAATTTTTGCCGACGGGCAATTTCTTCGGGAGTGGGTGCTGGTTCTGCTACTGCTGAATCTGGCTTTTTGTCATCACTTGCTTCTGGTGTCGGCGTAGGTTTGGGAGTTTCAACTACAACAGTAGGCTCTTGGGCAGGAGTGGGTGCCAGCGGTTGTGTCAGGATAATTAAAATAGATGTCCCAATAGCTAGCATTACCCAACTAACGGCCAGGAATAATGACTTCCAACGTCGTTTCATGATCAGGTCTACCTATGCAAACAAGCTCTTCTTCTTAATGTATGAGGAATTACAACAACCGCCCAGAGCGATCGCACCACTTTGTTATATCACTATGTAATCTTTATATATCGAGAGGGGTGGTGGGGAGGTGGGGAGGTGGGGAACTCGGGGCCCCCACTCCCCCAAGGGAGTGGGGATTAGGGGCAGTGGGGAGTGTGAGGAGTATGAGGAGTGTGAGGAGTGTGAGGAGTAGTAGATCATTAACTAAACACTAACTACTAACCAATGTACAGACGTGCCATGGCACGTCTGGTACAACCACCAACCACCAACCAACAACCAACAACCACCAACCACCAACCAACAACCAACAACTAAAAAATGACATTTTCCTCACTTATCGGACAACCACAAGCAGTGGAATTACTGAGGCAAGCTGTAAAAAGCAATCGAGTTGCTCCGGCTTATTTATTTGTTGGGGCAGATGGAGTAGGACGCAGTTTAGCAGCACGCTGCTTTATGGAGTTATTGTTTACCGATGCTCATGACAATACAGATGTTGTCCGTACTAAACTGCAAAAAGATAACCATCCGGATGTGCTATGGGTACAGCCAACCTACCAGTATCAAGGACAGCGCCTCACCGCCGCAGAAGCAGCTGCCAAAGGACTCAAGCGCAAAGCACCACCAGTAATTCGCTTAGAACAAATTCGTGAGATTACCGAATTTCTCTCCCGTCCACCTTTGGAAGCACCAAGGCATGTAGTGGTGGTGGAACAGGCAGAAACAATGGCAGAAGCAGCTGCTAATGCCCTACTGAAAACTTTAGAAGAACCAGGACAAGCAACACTGATATTAATTGCTCCTTCACCAGAGTCAATTTTACCCACCTTGGTGTCACGCTGCCAACGTATTCCCTTTTATCGCTTAGACACAGCCACAATGGCTGAGATATTAACACGTACGGGTCATCAAGAAATTCTCCAACATCCTGCGGTGTTGAGCATTGCTGGTGGTAGTCCTGGGGAAGCGATCGCTGCTTATCAACAACTACAAGCCATTCCTCCAGAACTACTCCAAGCCGTCACCAAAGTACCACAAAACTATCGCCAAGCCTTAGAGTTAGCCAGAGATATTGATAAAGCTCTCGATACAGAAGCACAACTGTGGCTAGTCGATTATCTCCAGCAGTCTTATTGGCTCCGGTGGCATCAACCCCAGATGATCAAACTATTAGAACAAGCTCGTAAATCCTTACTCTGTTATGCTCAGCCCCGCCTCGTTTGGGAATGCACATTTATTCAGTTGTGTCAAGTAGCTTCACCTGGTACTAGAGCATCGATTCAGTAGACCTCTTGCTCTTTACCCTTTAAAGGTATCCTGTAAAATTATCAGGTAACTGAGCTTCAGTTTGAAGCACCAGTGTTAATTTTATCTGTCATTGCAAAAAAATGAGTACACATCAAATGAAAATTAAAGGTATCAAACGCGGTCAAACTATTGAACTCTTAGAACAAATTAATGATATTCCTGATGGTACAGAAATTCTCGTTGAATTTGTAATTTCTTCAAAGCAAATAACTGAAGATTCACAAACTTTAAGTGATGAAGAAAGGCTCTCCAAACTCAACCAATTATTTGGTGTTTGGCAAGACCAACCTGAACTAGTAGAAATATTTGCAGAAATTGACAAACAACGCCACGCTTATCGAGGTAGAGTTATCTATCCTATTGAAAATCAAGACGATAAATAATGTACTTATTAGATACTAATATTTGCATTGCACTACTTAATAATAACCCCAAGGCAGTTGCAAAACTTAATTTTTTATTTGCTCAATGCTATATTTCGACAATAGTTGTTTCAGAACTTTATAAAGGTGTTTACTGTTCGCAGCAAGTTGAAAAGAATTTAGAAATATTAGCACAGTTAACTCAACTGCTAACAGTTGAACCATTTGACTTAGATGCGGCTGTAGAATTTGGTAAGATTCAAAGCGAACTCAGACAAATTGGTAAACCAACAGGGGAAATTGATGCGTTGATTGGTGCTGTTGCGCGATCGCGTAACGACATTCTGGTTACTAATAACATCAAAGATTTTGAAAAGATTCTCAATTTGCAGTTAGAAAACTGGCTAGAGTGACTTGCACTGTAAAAGCTGCACAAGTTGACTTTCATCATCAATTTCGTAACGAACTCTATAATCACCAACCCGAACTGCGATCGCCATCGGGAAGAAATAAAAAAAGTGAGGATTCTGCGTCATCAAGAAGGCGATCGCCTCACTCCCTCAGTTGTGATTCGCTTCATAGTTCGTGTTCACAAACTCTCGTAGGTGAGTTCTGAGTTTGCCCAGTTGGTTTCTTCTAAGAATTCACCAAATGTAGTTAGAAGTCCAGGAAACTCTGCTCGTAAGCGCTCAACATCAGCTTGATAACCTTGGTGACGATACCATTGAATTAAATCAAACAGGTCTTTTCGCAAAAGCAGCAAGAAAATCCACGGTGCTACTTCTTTGTGAACAACAGTCATTCCCTGCACTTTGGAGAATTCTGCCGCCATCTGCTTGGGAGTCAGTACATCACCGGCAAGTTCTATCTCTTGACCTATGTAATCGGAAGGATTTTTGATTACATAAGCTGCGACTCGACCCATATCTTTAGTCGTAACCAAATGTATAGGTTTATCTGGCTGAATGGAAAATGGAAACACTCCTTTGAGGATAGATGGTCGTGTGTACTGCTTCCAAAACTCTTCCATAAACAAGCAGGCTCGTAACATTGTTGTTGGTAAGCCTGTCGATTTGAGAACTTGTTCTACTTTGTACTTTTGCTCGATGTGAGGAATTCCGGATTTTCTATCTGCTCCTCCTGCGGAGTTATATACAAAATGTTTAATGTTAGCTTGCTTAGCAACTTGGGCAACTCGCTTTGCTCTTTCTACTTCTCGGGGATCAGGTTTTGCGGCATCAGCAGTGGTAGCATGACAGTAAACAGCCGAAATATCTGCAAAGGCTGGTGATAGTGAGTCCTCATCATCTAAATTTGCCTCTATAAGCTCGACTCCTGCATTGCTCATTTTTAATAATGAGGGGCGGCTGAGGTCGATTTTCCTGGTGATGGCACGTAAATTATTAACTCCTTGTTCAAGAAATCCCTTGACTAAATTTGCGCCTGTGCCACCTGTGACTCCAATGAGCAAAACTTTCCCGACGTTTGCTTGTTGTTTGTTTTGACCATTATCTAAAGGCATAATTTTCACAACTTAGATAAAGGTTCACCAGACATATTGCTTTTACATGTTACTTTAACGGAGTTTAACGGTTTCTACAAGGCGAGCAATGATATATGCGATCGCTCGCCCTTGTGGAATTTGCCATTGTTGAGGATGTTCTTGGGTATTAGAGAGTTAATCTGAAATTAGAAGCTAGATCAAGAAAAGCTTACTTTTTCTGGGCTATGTATTCAAAAGCAACTCAAAATGATTATTACCTTAGAAATTATATTCCTAACGCTGATGCTAGGCTCAGTGTTATTTTACATAGCATGTGCCATTTGTACCGATCAGTTTTTTGCGTCTACCCAACAGCAAATTCCCAGTAATCAAGATGTACCAGTCTCAATCATGGTATCGGTAAGTGGATTAGATGAGGGAGCATGGGAAAATTGGTCGTCGCTGTGTAAGCAAAACTATCCGAATTATGAAGTGCTGTTTGGAGTGACAGATCCCAAAGACTCTGCTGTTCCCTTGCTAAAAAAGCTGGTTGCAACTTTCCCCGACCAAGTAAGACTGTTTATTGGTTTAGAACCACGGGGAGTCAATTATAAAGATAGCAACCTGAGCTATTTATTGGAAGAGTCTCAACATGAAGTGATCATCTTTGCTGATGGTGATATCCGAGTAAATCCTGACTACATCCGCACTGTTGTAACTCCTTTGCTTGATGGGAAAGTAGATGTTGTCACCAGTGCCTATATCGGGTACAACCCCCAATATCTAGGTGCTGCTGTTGCTTCTTTCGGTCGCTGTGTTGACTTTATTCCTAGTTTGTTAATAGCTCGTAGACTTGACGATGGTCTACGCCTAACTATAGGAGTAACTATAGCTACTCGCAAAACTACGTTAGCTGATTTTGGTGGTTTGCACCTCAACCGCATTGGTTCAGACTACAATCTTGGCAAAAGAGCAGCCCAAGCAGGTTATAAGGTAGAACTATCACCCCATATTTTAGAGTGGGATACTGGTCGAGAAAACCTAAAGCAGGTATTTACCCGAGAATTACGCTGGGCGCGGACTATCCGTTACAATCGCGGCGCACAGTACTATACTATGGTGTTCTGTTACGGCACTGTCTACTGTATTCCGCTGTTGTTACTGTCGGGGTTTGCTGGTTGGGCAGTAGCTATGTGCTTAACCACAATTATTATTCGTTATATGCAAGTACTAGTCAGTATTTTTAGTATGAACTGTCCCAAACTCTTACGTTGGCTTTGGATAATCCCGTTGCGAGACTCACTCAGCTTTATTGTTTGGGTAATGGGTGCATTTGGACAACGTATTTATTGGCGTGGAAGATATCTGCGGGTAGAGGGTGATGGTGTTATCTCTCCGTGGAAGTAATGAAAGGTTGGTTTTGAGTACAGCATTTCATTAATTCCTATTTCTACACAAATGCTATTCTGCCTTGAAGTTGTCCTCTAGGCGTCTACAGCCTACGTTTATGTCTTCTCTAATTAAGATGGTGGCTAAAATTATGTTTTAGAAATCGACCACCGATAAACACAGATGTACACAGATGGATACAGATTGATTATCCATTTGTGACTAATTTTTGATGATTCATAACTAT
>NZ_AJLK01000165.1 GCF_000317205.1 Fischerella muscicola PCC 7414
CTATTAATGATTAGCCATTATGCTACTTCAAATTCACCCAAAATTTGATTGTAGACTTTGAGCAAGTAATGAGGGTGAAATAAGGTGATTACATAACCTATAAGAACCAAAACTACTGAAGTAATGACAATAGGAATTGCCAAAGGCAAGTAAATTATTTGAATTGGTTGATTAGTAAACATTTTACTTAGCCTTTCAGATAAAATCCGTAACTTACCTTGTAACCCGGCTATAGAGTCACGATACTTCTGTTGAGATTTTGCTAGCAAACGGTTTTGCCAGTAATAATCGTGACCAATTAATAAGAAACGCCAGAAAAAGTGAGATAGCCCTGATGGTGGAGCGTGGGTTGCTCTGGCTTGCGGTTGTCTCCAAATTGTATAGCCCAAGGAACGTAATGTTTGAGCATGAATTACACAGTTACCTCGGTAGAGAACTAATTCGGTGGGAATGGGGTATTGTAGGAGAAATTCACGGCGGAAAGCGACGTTATTGAGAAAGTATTGGGAAGTTCGTTTGAGAGTTTTCTGCTTGGAATATTGAGGAAAGATATAAGTTAAAGCCATAGCTGTGCCGTAGATTCCCCTAGCTTGTGTTGTTGTTTCTCCGGCAACAATTTGGATTTCATCGCTTTGTGTGAAAGGGATGAGGAGATTTCTTAACCAGTTGGTTTCATAGATGCAGTCGGAGTCACAATAGACTACTATTTCCCCTGTGACTAGATTAGCTCCCAGCATTTTTGCTTGATAATATCCAGTTCCTGATGGTGCTTGATAAACTTTAATCCAGGGATATTTTTGACGTAGCTGTTCTAGCTTCTGGGGGGGAACATCACCGCTATCTATCAATAAAACTTCATTAGCTTGAGTAGGTGAGAGGTCTTGATTTACTAATGAATTTAGAGACTCAGACAGTTTGTTGATGTCAGCATTAGCCAAGTTTTCTGTTTCTAGGACAATCGAAAAACTTGGTAATCTTTCTTTAGGTTGAAATGCTTTTGCCTGTCCCATAGTTTAATTTTTTATTTAATTGTGTTTATTTATCTGCAAGTTTGTGACTAGATAAATTGGTTATCAGAATCGAGCATTCCCCAATCAAAATTTTGCACAGACGATGGAATTAGTACCTGTTTTTTTATTATAAAAAACAAGTCGTGCTTGATCTGATGAATTAGAGTAGTAATTCACCAAATTGATTTTGATATGTTGGTCAGATCCCCGACTTTTTAAAAAAGTCGGGGATCTCAACCCTCGCAAAGAGTCAAAACTTATGTGGTCGAGTAGTTATATCTAGGTGTGAACTGCTTTACGTATTTTTTGGGAATAAAACGAAGCTGATTCTTCGTTTTTGGCACATTCTTGGGCAAATTTAATGAGATGATGACCCACAAGCCCGACATGAATCATGTTCTCAATATTACCTGCTTTTAGTTGTGGTAGTGCCATTTTCCAAAATGTCTGACGATAGTTACCAAGTAGCCCTACCCGGAGCAAAATATTTACTATATAAGTTAAACCTTTACGGATATTAGCTCCGGAAGTGCGAGCGGGGCTATTAGGAACTTTGATCCGATTGGGGTAAGTGTGTTCTATATTGTGGGCAAATCGCTGATATAAAAATTCTGGTTCATAGGCTGTTGTAATACAGCGACGCCACATTTCTACTACCTGTTCATAGGGCATTAAAAATTTGATATTCGACTCACGATTTTCATCAAATACTAGTCGCCCTTCTTGTTCTAGCCTGCGCCACAAAGGTGTTTTTGGCAGTGCATGTAATAGGTTAATTGTCAACATCGGAATTTGAGACAAACGAATAAATTCGAGAATTCGGTCTGCGGTTTCTGCTGTGTCTGTATCAAACCCGATGATGATTCCTGATACAACTTCCATTCCGTAGCTATTTAAAACTTTTACTGCTTCCAAAATTGGCATACTCAGGTTATGAGTTTTAGAAATAGCGTGGAGGGCTTCTGGTTCTGGGGTTTCAATACCACAGAAGACTGTACAAAAATAAGCTTCGCGCATCATTTCTAAAAGCTTGGGACTTTGAGCTAAATTCAATGTGGCTTCACAAGCAAACTGGATGGGATAGCCATTGCGCTTTTGCCAGTCAATTAGGTATGGCAGCAACTTCATGATCGCACGACGATCGCCTACAAAGTTATCATCTACAAAGTACACTGCTCCTGGATTACCACGTTCGAGCATAGCATCTAGTTCGGCGATCACTTGCTCTGGTGTTTTCAGGCGGGGGCTGCGTCCATAGAGTTCGGGAATATCACAAAACTCGCAGCGATAGGGACAACCACTGGAAAACTGAATATTGGCGAGGAAATATTGATTGAGATCCAATAAGTGATAAGCTGGAATGGGAAATTCGCTGAGGGGCAAGCGTTCTTTGGTTTGAAAGCGAATTTGCTGTTGGGGACGTTGTGTGTGGTGATCTAAATACTCGATCATGCGATCGCTTGCATCTCCTAACTCACCCAAATGCAAAATATCAAACTCAGGATAATATTCTGGGCAACCAGAGACTGAAGGACCACCTAAAATAGTAATTTTCCCTTCTGCATGGGCAAGTCGATTAATTTCATTAATTTGTGGTCGTTGGATGTGCATCCCGCTGACAATTACCGCATCAGCCCATTGGTAATCTGTCTTTGTTGCTGTTCGCACATTTTCATCTATAAACCGGACTTCCCACTCTTGGGGTAAATAGGAAGCAACTAGTAAAATGCCTTGTGGAGGCATAAAAGCCTGAACTTTTCTACCCATAAGGGGGTAAGCATGATGAAAAGTGCCAAAAGAGCGACTGTATTTGGGAAAGATGCAGAGAATGCGCCGATGGTTGAGGGGTAGATAGCGGGTTGTTTTAATAGAAGCAGTTTCCGAATTTACCACAGGAATTTGATCTACCAAAGGCTTCAGATTCACACTCATCCCGTTTCTCCCCACAAAACTGTTAACAGTTATCAGTTATCAGTTATCAGTTTCATGACTGGCGAAACAGCTTATCTGACCCCCGCCATAGGGCTGATAATTGTTCACTGATTTAACTATCTAGTAGCAGAATTAGTGGTGATTGCAACTACCTGGTGTAATAACTTCATAAGTTTTTACTGTAAAAGATAAAATTTCCCCAAGGAGCGCAAACTAAATTGGTTTGTAAACAAATATCATGCATTTGATTTCTTTTCTGCTGCGTTCTTCTTGGAAAATGATCGCGATCGCGATCGCCACTGGATTTGTCAGTGGTGGTAGCAGTGCTGCTTTAATTGCCTTAATCAGCAATGTTGCTACTAGTAACCCCGGTTCTTCGTTAAAAATTATAATTTGGGGTTTTGTAGGATTGGCATTAGTTGCGCTCATCACCAGCATTATTTCCCAAGTAATGCTGATTCGCTTATCTCAGAATGCAGTCTTGCAACTAAGGATGCGTTTGAGTCGCCAGATTCTCTCTTCCGAGTTGAGTCATTTAGAACAACTAGGAAATCCTCGCCTCTTAGCAACCCTTACCGAAGATATTCAAGCGGTTGCTGATGGGGTTTATCAGATGCCTTTTTTATTTATTAACCTAGCGATCGTCTTGGGCTGTGTTGTTTACATCACTTGGTTATCTTGGTTAGTCTTGCTCATGGTTGCAGGATTATCTGTAGTAGCAATTGCTAGCTGTCAGTGGTTTTTGAACAGAGGTAAGAAATTACTCACCCTAGCTCGTGAAGATCAAGATGTACTGTTTGACCATTTCCGTAGTATTACTGAAGGTGTCAAAGAACTTAAACTCCACTACAACCGACGTCAAGTCTTTTTAGACAAAAAACTGCAATCAACTGCTACTAAATACCGTCGTCACAACGTTGACGGTTTCACCTTTTTTGCCATAACCACCAGTTGGGGTCAACTCATCTTCTTTTTTGCGATGGGTTTTGTCATCTTTGCACTGCCTAATTTGCTAGCCATCAATCCACAAACTCTTTCTGGATATATCTTGACCTTCACTTACTTGATGATGCCAATGAATAATATCATCAGTAAACTTCCGCTTTTAAGTAAAGCCAGCATTGCCTTACAAAAAATAGAATCACTGGGTTTATCTCTAGCTAATCGAGCCGAAGTATCAACAGTTCCACCTGCTCCTAAGACTGTTTGGCATCGTTTAGAACTAAAGGGTGTGATTCACACTTATCATACAGCAGAAGAAGACAAAAGTTTTATTTTAGGCCCTATCAACCTGACACTTTATCCGCAAGAGATTGTATTTATAGTCGGGGGAAATGGTAGCGGTAAATCTACTTTAGCTAAATTAATTACTGGACTTTATATTCCAGAAGCCGGGGAAATTAGACTGGATCAAGATTTAATTACCGAACAAAATCGAGAATGGTATCGTCAGCATTTTTCTGTAGTATTTTCTGACTTTTATTTATTTGATGAACTTTTAGGATTAGAAAATTCTAGTCTAGATCATAAAGTCCACGAGTATCTCAAACTTTTACAATTAGAGCATAAAGTGAAAGTTAAAAACGGTAAACTTTCTACCACCGCTCTTTCCCAAGGACAACGTAAAAGACTAGCATTGCTCACCGTATACTTAGAAGATCGACCCATTTATTTATTTGATGAATGGGCAGCAGATCAAGACCCAGCATTTAAGGAAATATTCTACAAAGAACTACTGCCAAAACTCAGGGATAAAGGTAAAACAGTATTGGTAATCACCCACGATGATCGCTATTTTCATCTAGCAGATAGAATTATAAAACTCGAATATGGTCAAATTGAATTTGACAAACATAATTTGCGTTCAGAACTGAAAGATATCTAAATTGAACTATATTAGAATACAAATAATCCCAGATATATACCGATAAATTATCGAATTTATCGGTGTTCATCGCCTTGCACGGTGTTCGGTTTTTATATCTCATATATATCCAGCGAACAGCACTAAATTTTATGATATAACGACCACAGATAAACACAGATACACACCGATAAATAATCGAATTCATCTGTGTTAATCGCCTTGCACGGTGTTCGTTAATTTAAAAATAAACTTAATTTATGGAAAAAATAGAACTAGCTATAGTAATTGTATCTTTATTAATTTGGATAGCATTACTAACTCTGTGGGGACAATTTTGGCAGACAGACCAACAATTAGAAGTCACAGAAACTCACTTAGAAAAATTACCATCAGTTTGTGTAGTCATTCCAGCACGTAACGAAGCAGATCTGTTGCCAAAAACATTGCGATCGCTCCTTTGCCAAAACTACCCAGGTTCGTTTACCATCTTTTTGGTAGATGATCACAGCACAGATGGAACTGCTGAAGTTGCTCAACAAACTGCCCAAGCTTTAAATAAAGACCAACAATTGCACCTTATTACTGCCCAAGCATTACCTCCTGGTTGGAGTGGCAAACTCTGGGCAATGGAACAAGGTATTAACAAAGCTACAACAATACTCGAACCAGATTACTTGCTACTCACCGATGCAGATATCGAACATGATCCAGTCAACCTACATCAACTTGTTGCCAAGGCAGAACAGGAAAATTTAGACCTTGTTTCCCTCATGGTACGACTTAGATGTGAAAACTTTTGGGAAAAACTTTTAATTCCAGCTTTTGTCTTTTTCTTTCAAAAACTCTACCCCTTTCGCTGGGTAAATGATCCCCAAAAATCAACAGCTGCGGCGGCGGGAGGTTGTATCCTGATTCGCACAGCAGCACTTAAGCGCATCGGTGGTTTGCAAGTGATTCGGCAAGCATTAATTGACGATTGCGCCCTTGCTCATGCTATCAAATCAGTTAAATCCTCTTCTCCCCCATCACCCCATCACTCCACCTCCCCCAAAATCTGGCTGGGACTCAGTTCTTCAACTCACAGTCTACGTCCTTATCCCTCCCTGTCTCCAATTTGGGACATGATTGCGAGGACTGCTTTTACTCAATTGAACTACTCGCCGTTGCTGTTAATTGGAACCCTGGTTGGGATGATTTTGGTTTATATAGTTCCACCACTGGGTTTGATTGTCGGCACTTTGACAGGAAATTGGTTAGTCGCACTCACAGGTTTATCAGCATGGTTGCTAATGAGTTTGGCTTACTTACCAATGGTTCGCTTTTATCAATGTCCTTTGTGGTTAGCTTTCTGTTTACCAATCATCGCCTTTCTCTATACTTTGATGACTCTCGACTCCGCATTACGTTATTGGCAAGGGCGAGGCGGCGGTTGGAAGGGAAGGGTTTATAAAGCAGAGGGCAGAGGCTAGAAGGTTTAACTGAATATCTGCCTTGAAAATGGGTGTAGGGGTATAGGAGAAGTTAAATTTTCATGCCCTCGTTGTGGGCATAATTGCACGTGAATATCTTGCACCAGGCGACTAGAGACTCAACAATCGACTCGCCCGCAAGTCAACTGCTTCAATAAGTGATACCAATTCACCAAAAGAATGCAACAGATACGCCATCTTGTAGAGACGCGATGAATCGCGTCTTTATCCAAGGATGTGTTGCAATCATTAATTGAATTGGTATGACTAACTGATAACTGATAACTGTAAAAGTATTTTTCACAACTTTTCCGGAAATTCATAGATTGCTCATGGTGTTATTTTCAGGGGCAACCCGCAAGTGTATGTATCTAAACAAAACACAGAACTATGAAACGCCAAATTTCTTTAATCATCGCTTTCGCACTTTCATTCCTGATGATGTTTAGCCCTGTTGCAATGGCTGATGAGGTTAAAGGTCAAACTTCAGTCACTACATCAGAATTAACTAAATCAGAAGTAATTAAAGTCACGCCAACAGAAAAGAAAGAAGCTGATGCAACTGTAGCACAGCCAAAGGCTAGCGACTTTGTGGACAAAGGGAAATTGAACCCATTCAAATTAAGGCCTGAATGCAACGTCCAGTGTGAGGGTGGTGCTATTGGATATATGCGGGGAAACCTTTGTATGCCATGCTAAAACTGACATGAATTAGTGATAAAGTTAGAAAGCGCATGAAACAAGGAGATACATGCTCAAACGCAACATCTATCTTTCAGCGCTTTCGCTTTATCCTTCTTGATGATATTTGCCATTTCTCTAGGTGGAAAAACTATAAGTTCAAGCTCAAGCTCCAGTAATCACATCAGATTCGATAAAATCCGAAAACGTTCAATTTCAGCCTCAAAATACAAGCAAGGCATTTGGATGTATGGTTCCATCTCCGAGTTGCACTCCTAATCTAATATAGATGTCGGAGGAACGTTGCATACCATCTTAAAACTCACATAAATTAGCGAGAAATTAATGGTTTAAATAGCAACCGTCTTAAAAGTCAAGCGATCGCATCACGGTTTAATGAGTTTGCTGGAACAAAAAGTGATTACGCTTGGCGATCATGAGAAAAGGCGATCGCCTCATACCATTTCACGTTAATCACGATCCATATAAATTTGTAGAGACGCGCCATGGCGCGTCTCTACACGCCTGTATTTGTATCAAGGTTTTAGTGAAATGGTATCACTAGTAGTCCACCACATTAATATAAACTGGGAGATCCCCGACTTTTTAAAAAAGTCGGGGATCTGTCCCGTCGCAACCCTAAAGAACTTATGTAGTCAAGTACTAGTTACTGCATCGAGAAAATAGATCAAGTCAAATTTAATAAGCAAAATGACAGATTGTTTTCTCAAAATGCCTATTTACTTTCTCAAAATGCCTGATTGCTTTTGCATTTTGGTATATTCCGCAAGCAAACCGCAGTTTGCTTTCTCAAAAAGCCTGATCACTTTCTCATTTCAGTAGATCACGCACTCATTTTGGTATATTCCGCAAGCAAACCGCAGTTTGCTTTCTCAAAAAGCCTGATCACTTTCTCATTTCAGTAGATCGCGTATTCATTTCGGTAGATTCAGCAAGCAAACAGACTCTTTACTTTTTCAATATGCTGATTGCTTTTTCATTTCAGTAATTTACGCAATCATCCCAGCGATCGCACTCTTAGCAAAAGCCATTAGACATCTCCAGTTAAGAAATCTAAATGTAGGGTGCGTTACGGCTTTAGCCTAACGCGCCGCTTTGTCAACGCTTTGTCAACGGTACGCCAAGCGCTAAACAGTCATGTTTTTTATGACAAATCATCTCGAAAATATGCGCTTAACACACCCTACAGTAATCTTTAATATATGATCTCTTAGCCAGAAGCATATAAGTAACATTTCCACAATGTTTCTGCTTACTGACTATACAACAACTTATTTGTATATGCTGAATCAAATCATTCCTCATTCATAATTGTTAATGAAAAAGCGGAATCACCATTTTTGCATACCTAGTTTAATTTTCCTATGCCTTTTGATTAAAGCTGATTTGATTCAGGCACAAGTTACCTCAGATGGAACTTTATCAACCCAGGTTACAACCACCAATAACTTAGACTTCACAATTACTAACGGGAACAAAGTTGGCAGTAACCTTTTTCATAGCTTTAGAGAATTTTCTGTTCCTACAGGAGGTTCAGCTTCTTTTGCCAACGACTTGGATGTTAAGAACATCATTAACCGCGTGACAGGAGGCTCAATCTCAAACATTGATGGACTGATTCAAACCAACGGTTCTGCCAACCTTTTTCTTATAAATCCCAATGGTATTGTCTTTGGCCCAAATGCCTCGTTAAACATCAACGGCTCTTTTGTTGCCAGTACAGCCCATAGTATCAACTTTGCTGATGGCACTCAATTCAGTGCTACCAATCCCCAGTCACCACCGTTACTAACTGTCAACCTCCCCATTGGTTTACAATTTGGGCAAACTGCTCAACCAATCCAAATAGAAGGGTCAAATTTACAAGTTCTGCCTGGTCAAACCTTAGCAATCTTGGGTGGTGATGTATTAGTCAAGGGTGGCGCGCTATTAGCACCCGCAGGACGAATTGATATAGGAAGTGTTGCCCCTAACAGTTTTGTCAACCTGACTCCAATAGTTGAAGGTTGGGCTTTGGGATACGATGGCGTGCAAAATTTCCAAGATATGCAAATATCTCAAGGGTCTTTTATTGATACAAGTGGTGAAGGCAACGGTGCTATTCAGTTGCGTGGCAGAAATGTTGCAATTACAGGCGCTTCAATAGTGGGGGGAATTACCGAAGGAAATAAACCAGGTCAACCTCTGTTGATCAAAGGCTCTGAATCTGTAGAGGTAAGTGGTTCCAACCGCGATTCCGCCAGCCAGTTAAGTACTGTCACCACATCGACGGGAGCAGCTAGTGACATAATAATTCAAACAAAGCAATTGATTGTCCGTGATGGTGGACTTATAGAGACGTCTACTCGTGGTTCTGGCTCAGGAGGGAATTTAACTGTAGATGCTTCTGAATCTGTGCAGGTAATAGGAGGCGGTAGACGTTTTTCTAGCTTAAGTGTTCGGACTCTTAGCATTGATAAGAATGCCGGGAATGCGGGAACAGTGCAGATTTCCACCAAAAACTTTAGCCTCCGTGATGGCGGGCAGATATCAACTTCTACTCTCGGTGCAGGCAATGGCGGAACTTTGATAGTAGATGCCTCTGAATCTGTAGAAGCGAGTGGTCTAATAGTTATATCTAGTTCTATAGTGGAACCAAATGGTCGGAGAGTGCCAGTTATTGTTAATTTCCCCAGTGGCTTGCTTTCTGAGACTAAAAATTCGCGACCACTCTTCCCTGTACCCACAGGTAAAGGCGGGGACATAATCATTAATACACAGCGTTTAGTCGTCAAAGACGGCGCCAGCATCTCAGTCGCTGCTGTTAACGGTAGTCGAGGTCAGGCAGGAACATTAGATATTAATGCTTCGGATTTTGTAACAGTGGCAGGTTCTGCCATTGGTCGGAATAATCAACCTGTTCCCAGCACCTTATTAGCAACAAGTGAGGGGCCCGGTAGTGCGGGCGACTTGAGAATTAACACAGGAAAGTTGACTGTCCAAAACGGGGCAGAAATTAATGCTAATAGCCAAGGCACAGGCAGGGCAGGCAACCTTAATATTACAGCTGATAACTTGCTGCTAGACAATCAAGGCAAACTCACTGCTAATACTACAGGCGGACAGGGAAATATCAACCTACAGTCTGGGACTTTAATCTTACGTCGTGGCAGTGGCATCACCACCAACGCTACTGGAAATAATGTTACTGGTGGCAATATCAATATTGATACAGACAATTTAGTTGCAGTTCCCCAAGAAAATAGTGATATCACTGCCAACTCTCAAGACTTCCGGGGGGGTAATGTCACTATCAATGCTCAAGCTATCTTTGGTACGCAGTTTCGCTTAAAACCCACATTTTTAAGTGATATCACTGCCACTGGGGCAAATTCTCAGTTAAATGGCAATGTCCAAATCAACATCCCAGATGTTGATCCCAGTTCCGGCTTAGTGGAATTATCAAATATTCCTATCGATCGCACTCAGCAAATAGCACAAGCTTGTCCAGCCGATCAAGGCAATAAATTTATCATCACTGGGCGTGGCGGCTTGCCATATTTACCAAACGAAGTTCTCCGTACTCAGAATACTGTACCACTGCCTTGGGTGAGGCTCGACCATCAGCAGGTGGCGATAAGGGGAGAGTCATTACCCAAGTCGCCAATTTCTAATCAAATTGTTGAGGCTACTGGTTGGGTAGTTAATAAGTCTGGGGAGGTGGTACTGGTAGCAGCAAATACCAAGCCTGTGAGTTCTTGGTTAACTCCCGCAGTGTGTCCGGGGCGCTAAGGATTATGTGTTGGTATCAATCGGTGTTCATCTGTGTTCATCTGTGTTCGTTTTTTCTCTACTGGGCTTAAGCGTAAACCACTATATTTTTGAGAAATTGACCACCGATACACACCGATGCACATAGATGGGCACTGATAGATTGTGCACTGGTGAGAAATCGGTGTTCATCTGTGTTTATCTGTGTTCGTTTTTCCTTACCTTCCCCCCGTTGCGGGGGATAGAGGGGGTAATCACAGATAGATTGAAGTGTCAATAAGTCTATTTGGTATACTCCTGTTTGTACAACCTTCCCGAAAATTTGTTGCTGTGTCTTTTCGCCGACGTCGTTTTAACGCTAGCAGATGGCTAAGAAGTATCTTGCTGGCTTTAGTAACTGCACTTTTGGTTATCTTTGAGTTTAATCTCAACCCAGCTATACAAATTGCTGTTCCTTTTGCTCAGGCAAAGGGTACTTCTAACCAGCTAAACCCCCAATCTTTAGTGGAACAGGGTCAAAAACTCTACGAGGCTGGAGACTATACTCAAGCAGTGAAGATTTTACAACAGGCAATAGAGGCTTTTCAAGCTAGTGGCGATCAACTAGGGCAAGCTATGGCGTTGAGCAATCTTGCTTTAGTCGTGAAGCAACTAGGACAGATACAAACTTCCTACAATTACATTACAAAAAGTCTGGCAATTCTTCAGACTAACCGCAATGTAAAGACGCGAAATTTCGCATCTTTACAAGTCCTGGCTCAAACTCTGGAAATTGAAGGAAGTCTGCTGTTGGAATTAGGCAGAACTCAGCAAGCTTTGGATAGTTGGAAACAAGCTGTTCGTATTTACACGCAATTGGGTGATGAAGTTGGGAGAGTTCGCAGTTCTATTAATCTTGCCCAAGCTGAGCAAACTTTGGGACTTTACCGTCAAGCCCAAACAAATTTAGAGCAACTGGTTGACTCTGTTGTCAAACAACCAGACTCTGTGATTAAAATAACTCTCCTCCGCAGCCTTGGTGATGTTCTACAATTAGTCGGTGAGTTAGATAAGTCTGAAGAAGTTTTGCAAAAAAGCCATGCTCTTGCTCAAAAATTGCGATCGCCTGACCAATTAGCAGCAACATTACTTAGTCTAGGTAATATCCACCGTGCTTTAGGTAATAGAGCTAACGAGCAGCTAAATACTTTTAGTGAAGAAAGGTTGACGCCTTTACAGTGTAGAATCTCGAATGCACAACATCCCATCTCTCGGGAAGCTTCTGGGGCTTATCAACAAGCTGTGCAATATTATGAGCAGGCGGCTACTCTAGCTAAATCGCCAGTTGGGCAAATTCAAGCAAAACTCAACCAATTGAGTGTATTACTAGAAATGCACAATTGGTCACAAGCACGGCTGTTATCTGCTGATATCCAACCTCGGTTAAACCAACTTCCCGTTAACCAAACAGCAATTTTTACCCGGATTAACTTGGCTCAGAATTTAGTTTGTTTCAAACAAGCCACAAACGCCGATATACCTGGATGGCGAGAAATTGCTCAAAATTTCGCAACCGCAATTAAACAGGCTAGAAGTATTGGTGATCAACGTTCAGAAGCTTACGCTTTAGGTGCTTTGGGGGCATTATACCTAGAAACAAAAGACTTAGCCAATGCCCAAAAGCTGAGTGAGCAGGCATTAAAAATAGCTCAGAGTATGCAATTAGCAGATATTGCTTATTTATGGCAATGGCAACTAGGATACATACTCAAGATTACAGGTGATATCCAAGGTGCGATCGCATACTACGACCAAGCATATAAAACCCTGCAATCTCTTCGCAACGATTTAGTTGCCCTCAACCCAGATATCCAGTTTTCCTTTCGCGATAATGTCGAGCCTGTCTATCGACAATACGTGGATTTACTCTTATTACCAGAAAATAGGGCATCAGGAATAGTTAAAAATCAACAACCAACAAACAACAAACAATTAACAACTAACCAAAAAAACTTACAGCAAGCGCGTGATGTGATTGAAGCTTTGCAGTTCACAGAATTAGAGAACTTTTTTCGAGAAGCCTGTTTGCGACCTGTGCCAAAACAAATTGATGAGGTAGTTGATAAAACTGATACTACAGCAGCAGTCATTTACCCAATTATTTTAAAAGACCGTCTTGAAATCATTCTCAAGTTGCCAACGGAAAGTAACCTTTATCACTATACAACTAATCAACGGGCAAACGAAATTGAAAAAGATTTAGAAAAACTACAGTACTTCCTTACACAACCCGACCGCATTAATTTAGTCAAAAAAATCTCAGGAAAAGTATATAATTGGTTAATTCAACCATTAGAAAATAAACTGAAAAACAAGAATATCAAAACATTGGTCTTTGTTCTAGATGGTTCTTTGCGAAATATCCCGATGGCAGTTCTTTACGATCAGCAAGACCAAAAATTTTTAATCCAAAAGTATGCTATTGCTATCGCTCCAGGTTTGCAGTTAATTGACCCCAAACCGTTGCAAAAAAGAACATTTAATGCTTTAACTGCTGGAGTGAGTAAAGAACGTAAAATTGAAGGTCGCACCTTTTCTCCTCTGACACATGTAGAAGTTGAATTGGAGACTATTCAGTCAGCAATTCCGAAAACGGAAGAACTTCTCAATCAGACTTTTACTCCAAAAAATGTGCAAAATCAGATGCAAGCAGTACCTTACACTGTTGTTCACATCGCAACTCACGGGTTATTTAGTTCCAATGCCGAAAAAACTTTTATTCTGACTTGGAATCAACTTTTGAAAGTCAAGGATTTTGATAAATTATTGCGCTTAGGTAACTCTAGTCAATCTCGTGCTATTGAATTACTTGTTCTGAGTGCTTGTCAAACTGCTTTAGGAGATAAACGAGCGACTTTAGGACTTGCTGGGATCGCAGTCCGAGCAGGCGCACGTAGCACTTTAGCAACTTTGTGGTCTGTTGACGATGAGTCTACAGCTGTGCTGATGAGTAAATTTTATGATGAGTTAGAAAATCCTACGCTTACTAAAGCTGACGCTCTCCGCCGCGCTCAACTCTCTCTATTAGAAAGTGACGGAATTCCCTATTTGTGGGCCCCATATGTTTTGGTGGGGAATTGGTTGTAGGGATTAGGGATTGGGGATCGGGAGGACAAGGAAGTGTGGGGAGTAGGGGAGCCAGCGCGGTCTTGTTGGTTTCCAACAAAGAGCGACTGGCGTGGAGTGTGAGGAGTAGAGGAATTACTACTAACTACTAACTACTAACCAATAACAAATGACCACTAACTTATACAATAGAAAGAAGCCTTTTTATGTAATCAACTATCAGAAGAAATAACTTTAGTATCATATTTTGCAGAATCGGCTCAGCGAAAATTAGTATCAAGAGAGACTGATCGCATCTATACGCTTGTGATATTTTTTATGACTTCCCAGATTCGCTATTTGATGTGTCCGCCTGACCACTACGATGTAGACTATGTGATTAATCCCTGGATGGAGGGTAATATTCACAAGTCATCGCGCGATCGCGCCGTGCAGCAGTGGCATCAACTTTATCACATCCTCAAAGAACACGCGATCGTAGATTTAGTGCCACCCCAAAAGGGTTGGCCGGATATGGTATTCACGGCTAATGCTGGTTTAGTATTGGGAGATACAGTAGTTTTAAGTCGCTTTTTGCATAAAGAGCGTCAAGGAGAAGAACCGTATTTCAAGCAATGGTTTGAGGAAAACGGCTACAAAGTCTATGAACTACCCAAAGACTTGCCGTTTGAGGGAGCAGGTGATGCACTCTTAGATCGGGAAGGACGCTGGTTATGGACGGGATACGGCTTCCGTTCAGAATTAGATTCTCATCCCTATCTGGCAAAATGGCTGGATATTGAGGTGTTATCTCTACGCTTGATAGATGAGCGGTTCTATCACTTAGATACTTGTTTCTGTCCATTAACAGATGGTTATTTGCTTTACTATCCTGCGGCTTTTGATTCCTACTCCAACCGCCTAATTGAAATGCGAGTAGCACCAGAAAAGCGGATAGCGATTGGTGAAGCTGATGCGGTGAACTTCGCCTGCAATGCGGTGAATGTAGATCGCATCGTGATCATGAACAAAGCTAGTGATCCTCTTAAACAGCGTCTGGCTGATGTCGGTTTTGAAATTATTGAAACGCCACTCACGGAATTTCTTAAGGCGGGTGGTGCAGCAAAATGTTTGACTCTACGAGTCACAGAGCCAGTTAGAGAAGAACTTCATGCTACTGTGTCGGTGGAAAGCCGCATCCTCCGCATGGAAGGACACTTGCTTGATGCTGGTTTAATTAACCGTGCTTTGGATTTGATTGTAGATAACGGCGGTAGCTTCCAAGTTCTTAACTTTAACTTGGGAGAACAACGGCAAAGTACCTCAGCCGCAGAGGTGAAGGTATCTGCACCTTCCCATGAGGTGATGGAAGAAATTATCTCTCAACTCATTGATTTAGGTGCAGTCGATTTACCACAAGATGAACGAGATGTCAAGTTAGAACCAGTGACGATAGCTGGTGTGGCTCCCGATGATTTCTATGTCAGTACAATTTATCCCACCGAGGTGCGGATTAATGGTAAGTGGGTAGCAGTGCAAAATCAACGCATGGACGGAGCGATCGCTATTTCTCAAACTCCCCAAGGTTTAGTAGCGCGGTGTAAAATACTACGGGATTTAGAAGTAGGCGAACAGGTGGTTGTGGACGTCCAAGGTATCCGCACCATTCGCAAAACAGAATCGCGGGAAAAACGCAATGCTGAGGAATTCAGCTTTATGTCGTCTGGGGTTTCCAGCGAACGGCGCGTGGAATTAGTCGTTGAACAGGTGGCTTGGGAATTACGTAAGATTCGTGATGCTGGTGGTAAAGTTGTTGTCACAGCCGGCCCAGTGGTAATTCATACTGGTGGCGGCGAACACCTATCACGGCTAATTCGCGAAGGATACATACAGGCACTTTTGGGAGGAAATGCGATCGCTGTTCACGACATCGAACAATCAATCATGGGTACTTCCCTCGGTGTCGATATGAAGCGGGGTATAGCAGTACGCGGTGGACACCGCCACCACTTGAAGGTAATTAATACAATTCGGCGTTACGGTAATATTGCCAAAGCTGTAGAAGCTGGGGTAATTAAGAGTGGTGTCATGTATGAGTGCGTGAAAAATAACGTACCTTTTTGCCTAGCAGGTTCAATTCGGGATGATGGTCCCTTGCCTGATACCGAAATGGATTTGATTAAGGCGCAAGAAAAATATGCCGAACTACTTAAAGGTGCAGAGATGATTTTAATGTTGTCATCAATGCTGCATTCTATTGGTGTGGGAAATATGACACCTGCGGGTGTGAAGATGGTGTGTGTGGATATCAACCCAGCAGTAGTGACAAAGTTAAGCGACAGGGGTTCGGTTGAATCAGTTGGCGTGGTGACAGATGTAGGATTATTCCTGAGTTTGTTGATCAAGCAGTTGGATAAATTGACAAGTCCTTACACCGCCAAGATGGGGTAGGCAACAGAAGCCCGCGTAAACTGCGGGCCAATAACTCAAGTCTACTAAAATCCAATATTGTACTAACTGAACTGTATTGACTTATATCCTAATAGTTGGAAGAAAAGCGCTTACAAGTAGAAAATCATGGAATTTTCAGTTTAAATCTAGTATTTGACGAATTTATAAGCAGAGATCAAGATGGAATCACAAGCTAGTGAAGTCAAACAAATTGCTACACAATTATTAGCAGCTATGCTTGCTAATCCTCATATATATGCAACGGTCAGTGATGAAGGAGCTAAAGGTCAGCAAGAGCAAGAATTGATTATAATCGCCATTGAAATGGCTGAACATTTAATTGCCAAAGTTGACAATAAAAAATAACTGTAGGGCAAGTACCGCAAGTACTGCCCTACAGTTATTTATCAGCAAACTGGTAAATTCAAAATTTAGTCACTGTAACGTTGATACCAGAATTGATTTGTTTTGGAGTCTTGAAATATTCTATTGGCTGAAGATACTCAGGAGTTTTATTTTTTCGCTCTTCGCATTCTTTGATGACTAAACCAGGATTTTGAAGTAACTCAAGTGGGTCAATCTTTGTGCATCCCTGCTCCCTTACTACCGTAATTGAATTTGCAGTTGTTTGTAGACGATTGTTTCGGTTGCTGACATTACTCCATTTGTTATTAATTGTCACTGGTTTAGTAACCAAAAAACCTGCTCGGTTACTTCTGTTGGTTACTGGAGTATTCACTTGGTTGGCATAGGCGCTTGGAATTAAACTAAGTGTACCAATTAAAACAGCCAAATTTAGTAGTAAGCATTTCATAAATCAAATCTCTCATACATAAATACCTACTATTAATTTTGGCTGCTCCTAATTTAAGTTGCACTATAGTTGGACACTTTTTGATTCTGCAACATCTGGGTTAAAGGTAAGTTAAAGGTTTTGAGGGCATACATTCACCGCGGTGTGTCTTTCAACCCACAATTAGCTGTATATTCCCGTTCTCTGTTTCCTTACCTCCATCCATAACAAGTTCAATTTTGCCTAATCACCTAGACTAGATGCAGCAAAATGTGACAGTTTTGCAACTAGCCGCAGTTCTACCAATGAGAGATGAGCAAGAGTACAACGCTGGATGAAAGTAGCGATCGCAGAGTTGATTAAAGTTGAAAAGTTTATTAGTAATAGATTTTTTAGAAAAACTTCGGTACACTAAATAATGTCCAATTCCTGGAAAAAGTCAAGTATTTAGATAACAATATCAAGATTTTTTATATGAAACTTTACTACATTACTTTAAATAATGCAGATGAAGCGCGTCAGATAGGTCGTGCTTTATTGGAACAAAAATTAGCTGTTTGCGTCAACTGGTTTCCTATTACTTGTGCTTACATATGGAAAGGAGAAATAACAGAAGAACCAGAAATGGTTTTAATTGTCAAAACTCAAGCTGGCTATCGGGATCAAATAGAAGGAGTGATTCGCCAGCATATTAATTACACTAACTTTATTGCCGAAGTTTCACCCACCGAAATCAACCAAAACTTTCTTGAATGGTTAAATGCAGAAGTTCCCTTAAATTCATTAAAAAAAATGTAGTTAAAAATTCTATAGCACTAGCCATTTTTTCCTTTGACTAGAGAACAATAATAATAGTTGTCTAGTTAGAAACTAGTTATGACTCGAAATGAGAACTGTAATACTCAGTCGAAAGTCAATCAATCTTCCCATATTGATGCACGATATTGGGGCAAAGTAGAAGTCATAGAAAAAGGGAATAACTACAGTATTAATCGTATTGAAATCAAGCCAAAGCACGGCATTAAACCACAAATTCATTATCACCGTGGTGAACACTGGGTCATTGTTTCTGGTACAGCAAAAGTTACTTGTGGTCAGGAGGAGAAATTTCTTAATAAAAATCAATCAACTTTTGTTCCTCCTGCAACACTTCACAAAGTAGAAAATCCAGGATTTATCCCACTAATTATTCTGGAAATTCAGAATGGTGAATACTTAGGTGAAGATGATGTAGAACGCCCACTATAAATTTAGTCTAGATAGTAGCACAACTTTATATTTGACAAAAACGATAGGGTGGGCAATATCCACCCTATAGGGTATAAATATATATTTTCTTAGGTGTTATTGTGGGGGAACAAGGCTAGCAGTTTTTGTAGCACTGTCCCAAACTATCCAACCAAATTGAGGATCTAAGTTATCGTCAGTATTTGCTACTTTAAAATACATCTTTTCACCGCCCTTCATTTCAATAGCAAAATCAGCATTTTGAGCGTATACCACCTTAAAACCTCTGTCTCGCAAGCAATACATCGCCCAAGCTTTTAATGACTGTTTTGCTGGTTCGTGTGGAATTGGAGGTTTTTTGATTGCTTCTTCAATGACTTGGAAAATTTGCATATTTGTCATTTGTCATTTGTCATTGGTCATTTGTCACTATATTATTCTCCTCACACTCCACGCCAGTCGCTCTTTGTTGGAAACCAACAAGACCGCGCTGGCTCCCCCACTCCCCACACTCCTCACACCCTCTTCCTAAATTTTGAATTTTGCTCGGTTGAATTTTGAATTGTTTTCTCCCCATCTCCCCATTGCCCCTAATCCCCACCTCCCTTTCCTTCAAATGGGATCGCAGCGGATTTCAATCATAAAGCCATCGGGGTCATAAAAATAAACACCGCGTCCGGTAGGACGAGTAACTGGCCCGTGTGCGATCGCAATTCGGTTTTGTCTGAGTACTTCGACAGCACGCTCAAAACTGGGTGGATCTATGTCGAAAGCAAGATGATAAGCTCTGGTAAAAGTGCGTTCTGGATTGGGATCTGGTGGTAGTAATTCTGGTTCCCAAAATAAATCTAGGATAGTCCCATCAGGAGTAATAAAGTTAGCTACTTTTCCCTGTACGACTAAATCCTTTAACGTTTCTGGAACTTCATCACCTGTGAGTTCATGTAAACCCAAAATATTGCCGTAGAAGTGTCGTGAAGCTTGCATATCTTGGACATTCAAAGCTATATGATGTACACGACGCAAGTCTCCTGGAGTCAGAACAGAGTTGAGAGAGTGGGGGCTGGATAGCATAACTTTACTAAAATTTACTTTTGAGGATAGATGGCAAAGATTTTTTTAAAGCCTATTTTTAATAGTAAAAACCTATCATGATATTCGATTATTCACTAGATTTTCAAAATATTGATTTTCGACAACATCCTGAATTGTATCGTATTGGCAAAGGTGAACAGGGTGTGCTTTTGGTAGAACCATATAAATCGGAAATTTTGCCACATTGGCGGTTTAAAACACCAGATATTGCTCGAGAATCTAGCGAAAAAATCTATGAAATGTTTCTAGCTTATCTTGAGCAAGATGATTTTGTAGGCGCAGATATGGCACGGAAATTTTTACAAATGGGTTACACGCGATCGCGTCGTTATGCCAACCACAAAAGTGGCAGAAAATATAAAACCAATCCCCAAAAAGCTGGCTCAGCAGAAGCCCAAAAGCAAGCGAGAAATGATATCTTACCTTATGAAGTAGACCCAATTAAGGCTGAATCAGCAAAAATCTTTAAACAAAAGTGGATACAAGCTAAAACTAACGAGAAATATCTCCAGCTGTTAGCCATACATAAACAAATGTACGAACAAAAATAATCCACTGCTAGAACGCAAAGCGTTTAGCGGTGGGAGTGTGTCAATCAGAAATTCTCAGCTTCAACGTCACCTCACCAGCAGCTGGTTCTGTCCACAATCTTCTTTTGCCGTTTTGATCAGTTGCTATTATACTTCCTTCTATCTTTGATTGCTTATTAATTAAGACCGTGGCGTAGTATACCGTGTTTTGCACCTTTGTATTGTAAGTAATCTGATTAGGTTGTGTTAAGCGCGCCGCTGGAGTACATGCAGCTAATTCTTTACGGTTTTTGCTATCGTATATATTCATCAATAATTGCTGTGGCGAAGTATTTCTTGTCCGAAAAACTCTCACAGTTTTGCCATTATTGGTATTAAAAAGTAAGGTTGTATCACTTTTATCTTGTTTATCGCAACTTGTAACTTTTGTATTGGCTTGTGCTAATAATTCTTTATTTAGCGCTTTTTCCACCTGTTCTTGCGACACAGTGGATTCAGAGCCAAATTCTGCTTTGGCTGATGTACAAATAGATAAAATTCCTAAAAAAGCAAGAAAAAAGAATATAGATTTTTTTGATAACATGGATAGATGTACCGAAAATAGCTAGTATTTTACTATTACATTTATCACAAGTATTCACAACTGAGTACAAAATCAATCTTAAATTTGTAAGCCACGTCAACACTGTCTAGCTAGTCATCTTTCCATCTCGTTTTATTAGCGGCTTAGCTCCTAGTTGTGACATAAAAATTAATATTATGTATTTTTAGTCACTGCGGATTCTAAATTTATCTGACAAGTTGGTTATCTTAGAATTAAGTGGGTTAGCGTTAGTCAAAACATGGTCGTAGTGACGATGTTTGGAACCGCCAACTACTTAATATAGAGGCGAGTTTAGCGATATTTTAGTCAACTTAGAAATCCTTTATTATACAAACTCGTCCCTACCACCAAATCTAATATAAAAGTCTATTGCCACAAGAAACAAAAAAGAATAAGAAAACTGTCTAAAAACCAAGAGTGAAGAGTCCAAGGGGTTGAAAAAAGATGAATGCAGAAAACCATACCAACAAAGATCACCAAGAACGTCTATTTGTCTCCTACATCTTGAGTGCAGGTTGGTTTTTTGGATTGGGAGGACTACATCGTTTATACAATGGCAAAATCGGGACGGGTTTGTTATGGTTAGTAACCTATGGTGTTTTTGGCATCGGTCAATTTATAGATTTGTTTTTCATCCCTAACATGGTAGATGAGCATGAACTAAAACTAAAATTAAAAGCAGGTGTGTCGCCCTTTGGTGTACCTTTGGAACAAGCTGTAGTTGCTTCACAAGTATATCGTCCTACTGGCAATCAACTTATTGTCAAACTGATCGAAACTGCTGAAAGTCGGGGTGGAATGATCACTGTCACTCAAGGTGTGAAAGCAACTGGAGCCAGCTTTGCAGAAGTAGAAACAGCTTTAAAAGACTTACTGAAATCAGGTTATGTAAGGATAGATAACGACCCCATGACTGGAGCTGTTACCTACCATTTCCATGAACTAGGTTAGTTTCTCCCCAGCCACTTCTGTCCATTCAATCGCTGTATCAAACCATACACCAGCAAATCTAGTGTGATTTTGCGTTCATCAATTAAGAATGATTCCAGAGTACTGGGGTGTTTCCCTTCATTGCAGGAAAAAGCTTTTTTCCCTTGAATATCTTCATCGGGAAAATATAAATTGAAGTGGCGTACACCATCTGCAAAGTTGCCAACTACTTGCCAACACTCACCGAGTTGTTCCATCCCTTTGATGGGAACCTGCTGTTTGACAAAATCAATCTGTAAGTCTTTTACCCCTTCTTGGGCTACAGCTTTTTGTAAAGCAGGTAAGTAATATTGTTGGATAAACTCTGAAAATGGCTTATCTTCAACTGCTGGTGGTTTTTCCTTCTTAGCAGCCTTAGCCGCGGCAGGTTTTTCCCCATCTGCTGCTTTCGCTGCGGCGGCGGGTTTTTCCCGCTTGGGTGGTGCAGTTGTAGTTTTAGCAGCATTGGGATTTGTTTCTGGATTTGCCGCTTTTGGATCTGGCGCGTTGGAAGTGGGAATGTCTGTCGCTTCAGGGGAATCGGTGCTGGGAGCGTGTTCTTCTGCGACAGTGGGAGCCTGTTTGTCAACTGTGCTGGGAGCCACCTCTCCCGCTTCATTGTGATTGGTTGCTTCTGCCATTGCTCAGATCAATCCTTATGTATAGCTTTAGGGGAGCTTTGGGAGCGATCGCTCGCCTGAAATCATTAATCATCTTCATTTTGACACAGCACAGACAGTGATCAGTTATCAGTGATCAGTTATCAGTAAATCGTTAATAAAATTGTATTTAAAATAACTCAATATTACAATAAGGTAAATTTTAAGCAAAAATATAGCTATCAATGAATAGTTTGGTATGTGAGAAGGCTTATAAGTTTGCCATCAGGATTGTTAATGCGTATAAATATCTCACTCAAGAAAAAACTGAGTTCATTTTATCTAAGCAATTAATCAGAAGTGGAACATCAATATAAACAAATATAGCAGAAGCTAATGGAGCCATATGTCCAGCAGAGTTTTCTGCAAAAATATCTATTGCCTACAAAGAATGCCTTGAAACTAAATATTGGCTTTCGCTCTTGAAAGATACAGGATACTTTCATGAAAAAGCTTTTAATAGTATCCATAATGATGCAGACGAGATAGGAAGAATCCTTTTCTCTATTCTGCAAAAAACAAGAGTGAAAGACAAAAATCTCAAAAACTAAACAGTTATCAGTTAAACCTGATAACTGATAACTGATAACTGATAACTGATTTTGCTCAACCGCCAGCTACAGCAGGAACAATACTGACTTCATCGCCCTCTTTTAAAGGTGTTTTTACTCCTTCTAAAAACCGGATATCCTCGCTATTGACGTACAAATTCAAAAATCGTCGTGGCTGTCCTCCTTCATCACACAAGCGTGATTTAATACCAGGAAAAGCCTGCTCTAGAGATTCAAAAAGTTCTGCAATAGTACTAGCATTGCAATCTATAGTAGCCTGATTATCAGTAAATTTTTGCAGAGCGGTAGGGACTAAAACTTTTACAGACATTTTTAACTATTAATTGTTGGTTGTTGATTGATGGTTGTTGGTTGTTGGTTGTTGATTGTTGGTTGTTGATTGTACCAGACGTGCCATGGCACGTCTGTACATTGGTTAGCAGTTAGTGGTTGGTTCCTACTAACCACTAACTATTAACTACTAACCACTAACTAAACAAGAACTTGCTGCCATTCTAGGCGCTCAAGTGTACGAGAACGCTCAAGAGCTCCCTCAAAACTATCGAGCTTTGCTTCTATTGTCAAAGGTTCACCAATGTAGCCATGTACAGCTTCTTGGGTTTTTAAACCATTACCTGTGATATAGACAACGGTGGTTTCATCTGGGTTAATTTTGCCAGCTTCCACCAATTTCTTCAGCACGGCAACAGTTGTACCACCAGCGGTTTCGGTAAAAATACCTTCAGTTTCCGCTAGCAACTTGATGCCTTCTATAATCTCAGCATCAGTTACAGATTCAATGCTACCACCTGTCTTCTTGGCAATTTCGACAGCGTAAATACCATCTGCTGGATTGCCGATGGCGATCGATTTAGCAATTGTATTTGGTTTCACTGGCTGAATAAAGTCGCGGTCTTCTTTAAAGGCTTGAGCGATGGGTGAACAGCCTTCTGCTTGAGCGCCACTGAATCTAACTGGTTTACCTTCGACTAAACCAACTTCCACAAATTCATTGAAGCCTTTATAGATTTTTGTAAACAGCGAACCTGATGCCAGAGGTGCAACGATATGGTCAGGTAGCTGCCAACCCAGTTGTTCCGCAACTTCAAAGCCCAAAGTTTTGGAACCTTCTGAGTAGTAAGGACGCAAATTGATATTGACAAAACCCCAACCGTGTGTATTGGCAACTTCCGAACAGAGGCGGTTGACTTGGTCATAGTTACCCTTGACAGCCATTAAAGTAGGGCTGTAAATCAGGCTACCCAAGACCTTACCAGCTTCCAGGTCAGCAGGGATGAAGACACAACAATCTAAACCAGCATGAGCTGCGATCGCAGCAGTAGAATTAGCCAAGTTACCAGTGCTAGCACAAGAAACAGTCGTGAAACCCAACTCCCGCGCCCGTGTCAAAGCAACTGATACCACCCTATCTTTGAAGCTGAGGGTAGGCATATTCACAGCATCGTTTTTAATGTAAAGCTTATTCAAGCCTAAGCGACGTGCCAAGCGCTGGGAACGCACTAAGGGAGTCATACCAGTTCCCACATCAATAGGATTCTCGCTAGCCACAGGCAAAAACTTCCGATAGCGCCACATCGAATTTGGCCCCGCTTGAATTGATTCGCGGGTGACAGTTTGACGAAGGGTGCTGTAGTCGTAACTTACTTCCAAAGGCCCAAAGCAGAACTCACATACATGGCTGGCTTTGAGTTCGTATTCTGCACCACATTCTTTACATTTCAAAGCTTTGAAAGCGGTGGTTGCCTTTTGGGTGTCAATTGCCTGAGTCATAAACTAGCTTCTCCCTGGATGTCCCTCAACTGTCGCTTGATGCTATCACGAGTAAAAATACCAGTCAAACATACCCGATAAAATTTGTCGGGTTTAAGAAGCCAATGAAATTGCATAAATTGCATATATATATTCAATGCTGTGCATACAATAATCATTGTTTACTGTCTAAATTATGTATATCTACATGGCTAAAAATTACGTAATTTTGTCCATATATTCGAGTAAAACGTATATTTTATAACAGCAATTATAGTTTAAATAAACAAAATTTCATAGTTTTCACTGTTTTCACTAATGGTCTGATATTGTAATAAATGCTACTTTTTTAGACAGTGACGCCACGTGCTACAACTGTTGGAACCCCCAAGGGCGCAGTGGTTCCTTTATGCCGGGAAACGAGTCCACCCTCCGGGTACTCTACCTTGAAGCCGTCCTCCGGGCGTCTACAGCAGTCCCCCTACCCTGACCTTAAGCGTATGAAAGCGTCTACGTGACGGAAATCGCCTTTTTGGGGGCTGCTTCACCGCAGTGGCTCCCCAATGCCCAAACTTTATAGTGTAAGCGATGAGTCGGACATGATATTAATGTTATATAAATGGCATACTTCCAAAGTTATGTATATTTTTTAAAAGTCTTCTTTAAGACGCAGCTATTTTTGATCTTAATTCTGACTTTTGTCTAGCTAATCAAAGAATCAAATAAGCCTAAAGAAACTAGTAAGTAATGATGGTTATAAATATTATTGATTTAGTAAATAAAAAACTAAGTCAATAATTTAAACAGTTATGATGTTAAATCCGAAGCGTGAACAAGTTTCGCGATACCTAACTCAAGCTCTAGCTGAATATGAAGTCATTCCCGCAAATTTTGGTTGGCATATTCACAAAGGAGATAAATATTGTGGACATCTCGAGTATCAAGAAAAAAAGGATGGCAAGGCAGCGCTTTAAAGCGTCTTCCATCTAAATTAGTAGCAGAACTTAAGAAGTTCACTCAGTTGGGCTTTTCGTATACTAACTTTAGTTCCCCTGCTTAGAGGATATCTCTTGAAATTCAATTTTACTCAGAATCGGCGATGTTCACTCTGCCTAGCTAAACAAACCAAACCAGCAGATTGCTGCTCTTTAAATACCTTCATTTTCTGTTTAGTCCCCACAGGGGACTTGGTTTGTTTAGTAGCGAATTTTGTTCACCCCATTCCTCTGAGATATTTTTCAGGCAAAGGTTTCATATAAAAGTTGAACACATGCCTAAATTTCTGCTCATCTGATTTATCAGGTACTGAGTATTGTACAGTAGATAAGGGGCTGAAAAAGTAAGATTCAAACTGTTGTAAACTTTTACATTCTTCAATTACAGGAAAAGGTTTGTATTCAGGAATATCATTCCATCCGAATACTAAAATTCCTCCTGGTCGCAAGCATTGAAAACATTGTTGGAAAGAAGTTTCCGTATCTTCTCTGCTATTGATGCCCCATCCGAAAACTCCGTTATAAACTATCACATCAAAATAATCGTTATTAAAATGATTGCTGAGGTTCAAAAGCGAATCAACAATGTGTCTTTTGGAACCATGCTTTTTTCTATTTTCATCAATTTCTATAGTCCAGTATTCTTTATTTTTAAAGTAGTTGTTGTAAGGTTTAGTATACCAATCACAACCAACAAAGAGAATTTTATGAAATTCATTGTGTTCAACCAAATAAGGAATAATAATATCTTCTAGTACATAGCGATCAGGGGTATTAAGATGTAAACTAAATCCCCGTATCCGACTAATTGAAATTTTGGTAATAAAACCCTGAATTTTATTAACTATCCGTTTTGGAAGGATTATTTTAATAAATCCTTTCACTTTTATAATTAGAAGCATTAGTATACACTCACTGATTTAACAACAGTGCTATCTATGAACAGTTAGATACTAAAGATACTACTGGGTGATTAATAACTGGATATTAAGAGTTTTTTAACAAAATAAGTTTAATTTCTTAAACAAGGATGCGTTCATTAAGAATTTTTACCTAGCAGGTGCATTATTCAAAGGAGTTATCATTATCAAACTGCGGTTGCTCCTCGCCGGAAACCGTCTGTTCTGCACACCGCCTCGTCTTTGGTGTGCGATCGCTCACCAGTTGCAATAAAGCGAACCCTTGTTACCAAATTCAACCGGGTAATGAGAAACGCAGAGTTTTTGGAATCATATGTTGAGTAATTTCTACGCAAGTGGAAACTAGTCCTGGGCTATTTGTCACAGCTTATTGACAAAAATATATACAAATAGTTTTAAAGAGTAAGTAAGCTTGATTATAAATGATGGAATCAACGTTTTTTGACTCAGGACTTACGCAAAACATAACGCACATTTGCGGTAATTGATGAATTACCCTACGCAATAATCAGGTTTTCGGTCACATCTTGTATAAGTTCTGTAACTTAACTTTGATCAGAATCTCTGTTTGAGACCTTGAGTTATCTTTAATTGATTTCTAGAATTAGTAAACTAGCATACAATTCAAAATTGCACTTTACTGTATCAGCTATCTTCAGGGGGAAGGAATCATGAGCCGTCCAATTATTCTTGGTATTGTTGGTGACAGTGCTGCTGGCAAAACTACGCTGACAAGAGGGATTGCTCAGGTACTTGGCCCAGAAAATGTCACAATCATCTGTACAGATGATTACCATAAGTACGATCGCAAGCAACGTGCAGAAATTGGTATTACGGCTCTCCATCCCGACTGCAACTATCTAGATATCATGCAGCAACACCTATCGCTGTTACGGACTGGGCAACCTATTCTCAAGCCAGTTTACAGCCATAAAACTGGTACTTTTGAAGCTCCAGTGTATATTAAACCCAACAAATTTGTAATTATAGAAGGATTACTCGGCTATTCTACCCGTACGGCTCGCGATTGCTATGATGTGAAAGTTTACCTTGCACCCCCTGAATCACTACGTGCTAGTTGGAAAGTCAAGCGAGATACCCAAAAGCGCGGTTATACAGAAGAACAAGTTTTGGCAGAACTAGAGAAGCGAGAACCTGATTCAGAACAGTTTATCCGTCCGCAACGGCAATGGTCAGATATAGTAGTGAGTTTTTATCCACCTAGCGATGATATTAATAACACCAATGGACATTTAAACGTGCGTTTGGTATTGCGTCCAACAATTCCTCATCCAGACTTTACCAAAATTCTTGATTTTTGCGACAACACTGTGTCTGCCATCCGTTTGGGGCTAGACCGCGACATGGGTAAACCAGTCGATGTGCTAGAAGTAGACGGCCATGCAACTCTAGAACAAGTCAACAAACTCGAACATCTGATTTGTTCTGATATGCCTTATTTAAAGAACGTATGTAATCGCGAAGTTAACCCAGAGTTAGGCAAAGTTGCTGGTACTACTGGCGAAACAATCCAGAGTTACCCCCTAGCTATCACTCAGCTTCTCACTACCTACCACATACTAAAAGCAACACAGATTTATCAATAAGTTGGTTGTTAGTTTTTGGTTGTTAGTTGGTGGTTGGTGGTTGGTGGTGAGTCCAGCCCCCCAAAAAGGCGGTTCCCGTCACGTAGACGCAACAGCGGTGAGGGGGTCGCAGTCTTGGACGCCAGGTGCTTTATGCCGGGAGACCCGTCCACCGCACTGGCTCCGCTTCCCGTCACGATTGCGAACCCCCGTAGACGGGCGAAGCCCGGCTTCAAGGAAGAGTACCCGGAGGGCTTAAGGTAAGGGTAGGGGGACTGGCGAACCCGTAGACACGTAGACGCGTAGACGCGAAGCGGCTTCCGCAGGTAGCGGCTTAAGGCAGGGTAGTGGCTTCCCGTCAGGGTAGGGTTGTTGATTGTTGATCAATCATTCTCAACAGAGTACAAGCCTCCAGATTGATCTCTAGGGTCAATCCAAAATCCAAAATCTAAAATCAGATGGCTTGTGCCAAACAACAAACATCAAACAACCAACTTTAACTTTAAAATGCCAAAATTTTAAAAATTTTCTCAAAAAGACATAGATTTTGAGACCTTACAGGGGATAACTAGAGTATATATACTCCTTTGTTGTTATTCCCTTGAGCTATGACCTATTGCCTAAGAATTGCTGATATGCCAGAGACTGAGCGTCCACGAGAACGCTTATTGACTCATGGTGCAAAAGTTCTATCCACAGCTGAATTAATAGCAATTCTGCTTGGCACTGGTCAAGGCCCAGGAAAACTTTCTGCGGTGGGTTTGGGGCAATATATCTTACATGAATTGAGTAAATGCGATCGCGAACCTTTAGCAGTTCTACGAGATATTAGCGCTGCTGAACTCATGCAAATACCTGGTATTGGCCCAGCCAAAGCAACAACAATCTTAGCAGCCATTGAATTGGGCAAACGCGCCTTTCAATCGCGCCCTGCGGATCGTACAGTTATAGATAGTCCAGCAGCAGCTGCTGCTGCTCTCAGTCAGGACTTGATGTGGCAAAATCAAGAACGTTTTGCAGTTCTGTTACTAGATGTCAAAAATCGCTTACTGGGAACGCAAGTCATTACTATAGGAACTGCAACCGAAACCCTCGCACCTCCCCGCGAGATTTTTCGAGAAGTGATTCGCCAAGGTGCAACACGGTTAATAGTTGCCCATAACCACCCTTCTGGTAACACTGAACCCAGTGGCGAAGATATCGAACTCACTCGCCAGTTACTAGCAGGAGCTAAATTTTTAGGTATTCCCCTGCTTGATCATTTAATTTTGGGTAATGGCAATCATCAAAGTTTGCGGGAAATTACAACTTTGTGGGAAGAGTGTCCCCAAGGGGATTAAAGTTGTTGCACAAATATCTTTTACCCTATCCTAACCTTCCCCGTTTGCGGAGAGAGAACAAGTGATCTATGTCATTAGTTCTGACTCTTTGTGAGGGACCAGATCCCCGACTTTTTTTAAAAGTCGGGGATCTCACAGCCTATCAAAATCAATGTGGTTGAGAACTAAATTCAAATACTGAGTCAATGTAAATGCATCAACTCCTAATTCTGTACGTTCTTGGGCTGCTAAAATTCCGGCTTGAGCGTGCCACCAAGCAGCAGCTGCTACCATATCTTCGGCAGGTATTTGATGGGTGACAGCCTGAGCAATTAATCCACCCATTAATCCAGTTAACACGTCACCACTACCACCCCGCGCCAAAGCAGGAGTACTTTCGGGAACAATCCACACTGCACCTTGGGAATTGGCGATCGCTGTTCTTGCTCCTTTCAACAATACTACTGCCCCGCTTTGGGCTGCTGCTTCTTGCACTGCTTGGATTCTATTGTGTTTGGCATCTGGTAAATCAGGAAACAAGCGTTGGAATTCGCCTGTATGGGGTGTAAGTACTGTTAATCCTTGTCGCACCCCCCCTTTCGTCCCCCCCTTAGTAAAGAGGGAATTAGGGGGGGTTCCCATTTCCGCCAGAATATTTAAACCATCAGCATCAAGCACTAAAGGGATTGTGCTTGCTAACACCTGTTGAACAATTGGGCTAGCAGCTTTGGTTAAACCGGGGCCACAGGCGATCGCATCAAAGGAATTTAAGTCTGTGTTTTCTGGTAATTGTAATTGAGCGATCGCACCTGTTTCTGTCTCTGGACATCCAACAATCAACGCTTCTGGCAAATGACTAACCAAGATAGGTTTGAGAGATTCTGGTACAGCGATCGATAGCATACCAACTCCACTTGCCCTTGCTCCCAACCCAGTTAAAATCGCACCTCCAGCATAGCGACGCGAACCGCAAATCAGCAGTAAATGCCCTTCTTTGTACTTATGGGTGACAGCAGGACGCGGTAGAGGCAGAGTTGAAAACACACTATCTTTTGTTACGCGTTTAATTCTGGGTGTCTCTGCCAGTACTACTTCCACATCCGCCAAAGGAATATCAAAATCAATTAACTCTGCTTTGCCCACATATTCTAAAGCCTGGTCTTGTAATAAACCCAATTTCCACAAACCCAGACAAAAAGTATGGCTAGCACGGATAGCAGTTCCTAAAACTTCGCCAGTATCTGTATGCAAACCAGACGGCAGATCGATACTAATAATTGGCACAGACTTGTCATTTAACTGATTAATAGCACTAGCAACAGGATCTTGGAGTTCTCTTTCTAACCCAAATCCAAACAGCCCATCAACCAACAAATCACACTCTGGCAAGTCCTCAATTGATTGATAACAGGAAATGCCCAGACTCTGAGCATACTGTAAATGCTGCGAAGTTAATTCTTTGAGTTTGCCAAAAGGACTGTATATATAGACAGCATAACCGCGAAAATACAATTCACGGGCAACAACCAAAGCATCCCCACCATTATGACCGGGACCGACAAGAATTCCCACACGAGGTCGGGAGTAGAAACTGGGGGGATGGGGTGATCTCCTCACCTCCCCATTGCCCCTAATCCCCACTCCCTTGGGGGAGTGGGGGCCCCGAGTTCCCCACCTCCCCACTGCCCCTAATCCCCACTCCCTTGGGGGAGTGGGGGCCCCGAGTTCCCCACCTCCCCACCTATTGTCTTCTTGCCCCGGGTTGAGGTACATATCCAAAATCCGACGGGCAATCAGTCCTGCTACCTTTTCCATCAAAGCCGCCACAGGCATTCCTGCTGCAAAGATACGCGCTTCAATCTCACGCATCTGTTGTGCTGTCACTACAACTTGCGAAATTTGGATTCTTTGTTGGTTGTTGGGTGTTGGGTGTTGGTTGTTCATGGTTGATTGCCAGCCTTCTTATAACCATTAACCACTGTACAGGCTCACAGTCGTACGCCCCTAAGGATGTATTTGTATCATCAAAAAAGGGGAATGGAACGAGAAGTTTCTTGTTTGGGATGAGAAGTTTCGTGTTTCAAATGAGAACATTTTCATTTCAAGTGAGAACATTCTCGTTTCAAGTAAGAACTTTCTCATTTCAAGTGAGAACATTCTCGTTTCAAGTGAAAACACTCTCGTTTTAAGTCAGAACACTCTCGTTTCAAGTAAAAAAATTTCAATTGTAGGGTGTGTTACGCCGAAGGCTAACACACCATCCCATGATTCGCGGTGCGTTAGGACTAATGTCCATAACGCACCCTACCAGATTCTGTTAACTGTTGACCAATTTGACAAAATTTTGACCAAATCCGAAAAAGAGTAACGCAAATCTGTATAAAATCAAATCCAAATTCTCTTCCTGACCCTGTTATGCGGCTAGATTACTCTGGTCAAAATCTCCGAGGTCGTTCTTTTAAAGGTCAAAACCTGACTGGGAAAAAAAGGTTTAGTTTCTGGCTTACCTGCTACAGCCACATTAGTTGAAGCATGTAGTGAACTACCTACACCGACCATTAGGTACGGTGTAGGCTTCCCAACTCATTGGGAACTGCCTCGGACTTGGTGGATTTTTTACGTCCAGAAGTCTTTGGTCTTACATTCCCTCCTTGGGCAGAAGTGCTAGTCCCTAACACCAATTCCTGGTTGAACAAAATAGAAGCGTAGTATCTACCATCTACATGTTTAGATATAGTTACAGTTGTGAACTTGGCATTTGGTAGTTCTTTATGAAACTTTTACCTTTGATTTCCAAGTTATTAGGTTTAGGCTAGTACCTGTTACATAAATATTGAAGAGTTCGTAGTAAGCACTTCAGTGCTTAATTGCGCGCTTAAGCGCTCACTACAAACTTATAAGTTGCTGTGACAAATACTAGTAAAAAAAGATAAAAGGATAACGGTACGTTGTGAGATTAGTTCGACAAAAAAAACGGTCTCAGAAGCGACTACAGCGTTTACTCCCAAAAGTCCATATCAAAATCCAGGATGGACGGTTTGAAGTCTTGGGCATGAATGTTTGGTATTCCTACTGGCGTGATCCTTACCATTTGCTTTTGACAATTCCCTGGCCTGGCTTCTTGGGGTTAATTGCTCTATTTTATTTAACTACTAATGCCTTGTTTGCCTTAGCTTACCTGGCAGGGGGAGATTGTATTGCTAACGCTAGACCTGGGTCTTTTCTCGATGCCTTTTTCTTTAGCGTCCAAACTCTGGCTTCTATTGGCTACGGGGCAATGTTTCCTAAAACAACCTATGCCAATATTGTTGTCACTATTGAAGCAATGATGGGTTTGGTGGGAATTGCGGTGCTAACTGGTTTAGCATTTGCTCGTTTCTCTCGACCTACGGCCCGTGTCATTTTTAGCCGGGTAGCAGTAATTGCACCTCACAATGGTGTACCTACTCTCATGTTTCGCGCCGCAAACAAGCGCCGCAACCAGATTTTGGAAGCGCAGTTACGGGTTTACTTGATGCGCGATGAAGTGACAACCGAAGGTCAATTTATACGTCGGTTTCACGAACTGAACTTGCTGAGGAATCAGACACCAAGTTTCACGCTGAGTTGGACGGCTATGCATCCAATTGATGAGTTAAGTCCTTTATATGGGATGACACCAGAGTCACTGGTATCAACAAAAACTTCAATCGTGGTTTCCCTCAGTGGAATTGATGAAACAGTTGCACAGGTTCTTCACGCCCGTCAAACCTACGCTGCTCATGAAATTTTGTGGAACAACCAATTTGTAGATATTTTTTACCACACCTCTGATGGACATCGCTACATCGACTACAATTACTTCCACGATGTCGTGCCATTAGAGTAGTACAGTTGTCAGTTATCAGTTTTCTGTTCACTGTTAACTGTTTTCACTACAACCCGACCATTTTCAACAACGGTGCATTTTTTAGAAGTCGTACTTTGCTCACCGTTGACTGGGGTTTTAGCACACTGTTTATGGTGATGAATATTTTCCTGCTGTTGCTGTCTGAGAATCGCGGCACAACAGGCAGAAGTGGAGACTAACATATTTTTGATACTATTTGCTCTATTTCTATTATCTCTCGATTCAGAGATGGTGACGCAGCAAATACTGGTAACTTAATTTTTGATTTTTATGAGTTTTAATGATCTTCCCAATCTTTGGGTTCCTTTAGCACTGTTAGGTTTAATTATTGCGGCTGCTGTGTTTTTCAGCCGCAGTAGCTGAGTTGTGATAGTTTTGTCACTCGCCTAACTTCTCCTACCTCCTGCCTTCTTTGATAGGTAAAAATCCCCGCCCTTCTGCCTTCTGCGGGGCCCCCACAAATTCGCTCTCCGAATCGCGAATTTGTGGGGAACCCCTTCTGCCCTCTGCCTCCTGCCTTCTTTTATGACTTAATGACTAATTTCTCCCTTTGAGGGGTACAATAAATGCCGATTGTCTTCCAAACTTTGAAAGCTTCATGATCTCCAGTAACGACTTTCGACCTGGTGTCTCAATTGTTTTAGATGGATCTGTATGGCGGGTAGTGGAATTCCTCCACGTTAAGCCCGGAAAAGGTTCCGCTTTTGTGCGAACAAAATTAAAAAATGTCCAGAGTGGAAGTGTGGTAGAAAGGACGTTCCGCGCCGGGGAAACTGTACCACAAGCGACTCTGGAAAAAAGCACGATGCAGCATACCTATAAAGACGGCGATGAATACGTCTTTATGGATATGGAAACCTATGAAGAAGGTAGATTAAGTGCAGCCCAAATTGGCGATCGCGTTAAATATCTCAAAGAAGGTATGGAAGCTAACGTCGTCCGTTGGGGTGAACAAGTACTAGAAGTTGAACTACCTAACTCCGTAGTATTAGAAGTGGTACAAACTGATCCTGGTGTCAAAGGCGACACAGCTACTGGTGGCAGTAAACCTGCGACGCTAGAAACTGGTGCAGTTGTGATGGTTCCTCTATTTATTAGTCAAGGAGAACGCATCCGCATTGACACCCGTAATGACACATATCTTGGCAGGGAGTAAATTATAGCTCAGCAAAGATGGAAATCTATATTTCTATCCCTCGCGGGGATTTCCATCCCTGCCTCGCTTAATATTTATCTTTACCAAAAAGTCTATCTACCACTACACTCGTCATCAACTGCGTACACCAAAACGCACGAAAAAGGTAATTGGTAATGGGTAATTGGTAATAAAAAATAATATTTATGAAATTTCTGCCCTCTGCCCTCTGCCCTCTGCCCTCTGCCCTCTGCCCTCTGCCCTCTGCCCTCTGCCCTCTGCCCTTATTAACGCATTATTGAGGTAATTAAAGCTGTGCCATTGGACTTTAATGAAATTCGTCAATTGTTAGAAACTATTGCCAAAACAGACATTGTAGAAGTAGCGCTCAAAAGCAACGATTTTGAAATCACAATACGTAAAGCTGGTACCGCCACTCCTGGAGTGTTACCAGCAACCGTAGCGACTCCAAGCGTTGCTACTAGCCCCGGATTACCGCTTGTGAGTGCAATGCCATCAGTAGCATCTACTCCGACAACAGATGCAACTGCAAGCCGTACAGTTGATACTCCTACCAGTACAGGGGTACAATCATCAGCGACTCCCTCACCCCTTGAGCAAAAAAAATTTACAGATGTTACTTCCCCAATGGTGGGAACATTTTATCGTGCCTCTGCACCGGGTGAGGCGCCATTTGTAGAAGTGGGCGATCGCATCCGTAGCGGTCAAACTGTGTGTATTATTGAAGCCATGAAGCTCATGAATGAAATTGAAGCGGAAGTATCCGGGCAAGTGGTCGAAATTCTGGTTCAAAATGGTGAACCTGTAGAATATGGTCAGCCTTTGATGCGAATTAATCCAGATTAAGTATTAATCTATATAACTAATGTCTAAAGTTGTAAAATTTCTCAGTTCAGTTCTTCCGGGACAATCCTGATGAAACAAACGTTGCCTGTACCGCCAGAAGTTGTGCAACAAGTAGCTGAATACTTCAGCCTGTTGAGTGAACCAATGCGCCTGCGATTGTTGCATTTATTGCGGGATGAAGAAAAATGCGTACAAGAGTTGGTAGAGGCAACCCAAACGTCACAAGCAAATGTGTCAAAGCACCTCAAGGTAATGTGGCAAGCGGGAATTCTTAGCCGTCGTAGCGAAGGAACTTGTGCCTACTACCGGGTGGAAGATGATATGATTTTTGAATTGTGTAACCGAGTTTGCGATCGCCTTGCCAGCAGGTTAGAACAACAAGCCCGGAGTTTTCGTGTTTTGAATACTAAGTAATGGTCAAGAGTCAATTGTCCATTGTCAAGAGTCCATTAGTCAAAGAGTACAGAGAATTTCAAATTGACCATTGACCATTGACCATTGACTATTGACCATTGACTATTGACCATTGACCATTGACTATTGACCATTGACTAAAGTTGAAAATTTTCCTTAAAGTTTTGACGTGTCAGTGGCTGTTCCAACTCCAAACCTTCACCACCCAATACATCTAGTTGCTTGCCGTCTACCTCAATGTATACTTTGGCGTTTGGATTTAAACTAGTGGCAGTGTAAACAATTTGACCAATACGACCTTGCATAGAAGTGCTGCCGCCGCCACTGGTAAATTCTCCAGATAAATTGACACGGACAGTATCGCCTTGAACATCTACACCCAGCACTTTTGTTCCCTGAGGAATTGTACTTGAACCACTACTTCCTTGTGTTGGTCCTTCTAATAAACGTTGGAATGCTGCTGTTAAAAATTGGTTGGGTTGGTTACGATTTGCTTGCACTTGAACTGATTGAGGAACCAATTTAAAATTTGTGCCAGTGTCTTGCAACCAATAAATTTGGGTAGTTTGCTCATTTCCTACCTGGGGTGGATTCCCTGGTACAAGGCGTTCTGATGGTGTAGGATTGGTGTCCTGATTAGAATTCCAAGTTAACCAGCCTACCCCCCCTCCTACCAATACAACTGCTGCTGAAATAGCTGCTATTACACCAGAAGAAACCCGTTTAGATCCTTGTTGTTGACTCATATGCAAAACCTTCCTTAAGCCCTTGATGCTATCTATATGAAGAGAAGTTTGGTTAACGACGAGACTTACTAACGACGAGTTTCCAAAAACTTAGAAGATGGTTCTAACCTTACAAATGCTGCCATTTCTAATTTCCCTGGTTGCATTTTCCATTTTAGAATTCGCATTTGTAGTCCGTCACCTTCCAAATTACGTAAATCTAATTGTTGATTTATGTTACTAATAATCATACTGAGAAATTCAGCTGGAAACTCTTGTCCATCTAATGATACTTTTGGATCAACTAGTTGAAATTGTCTGCCACCAACTATATTTAACCCAGAATTGATTTTAATTAAAAGGGGTATTACCTCCTGCTCGTTTTGTAACTCTACCTGGAAACTAAAGCGATTATTGGGTAAAAATTCTACCTTAGGGTTAGCTAAATTAGAGGCTTCGGTAAACTCAAGAGCAGAAAAATTTCCTTTATTCAATTCTTGCAACCGCTTCAGAAATTGTGGTGATTGTAAAAGTTTATTGATATCTTGCTCTGTTACGACTAAGCGTACTCCAGCCTGTAAAGGTTGTTTTAATTTGGGTAAGTTTTGCCTCAAACTTCTTGGATCAAATTCTATTTGATCGGTCTCCAATTCTAAAACAGCAATGCGGAAATCTTGTTGTTTTAATTGCAAAGAACGCCCTGCAATTAACACTCTTTCCACCTTACCTTGGAGTAATTGATAACTAGGAGCATTATCTACTCTTACTTGTAGTTGTTCCACTGTTGAAAACTGTGAACGGATGGTATTTTCAGCAGTCTGATCAATCACCACTCCTACAGGAGCAACTACACCCAATAGGCTAGATATAAGGATTGCGAGAAGTTCCATTTTATTTTGAAGGGAATTGGGGGAGGTGGGGATTAGGGACAATGGGGGGCTAGGGGTCCCCACTTTGTGGGGTTGGGGGGCAATGGGGAGGTGGGGAGATGGGGAGATGGGGTGATGGGGTGATGGGGTGATGGGGTGATGGGGAGATGGGGAGATGGGGTGATGGGGAGATGGGGAGATGGGGTGATGGGGTGGTGGGGAGCAAAAATTTAAGTTTTGAGTTCTGAGGTTGAATGTTTTAGTTTCAAACCTCGGTTTTTTGGTTTTGAAGCTGAATGTTTTAGTTTCAAACCTCAAGTTTCTGGTTTTGAGGCTCAAGGTTCAAGCTTGAAACCTGAAGTTTTTGATTTTAAAGCTGAATGTTCTAGTTCAAGATCTCAAGTTTTTGGTTTGAAAGCTCAACGTTTTAGTTTGAAACCTCAAGTTTCTAGTTATAAGGCTGAAAGTTCTAGTTCAAAACCGCAACTTTTCAACCTACTATTTTCTTGAATGTCTAATACCAATTCATAATAATGTTTGCGACAGATAACCCCACCCGCCTAATGGCACCCTCCCCTTAGCAAGGGG
>NZ_AJLK01000166.1 GCF_000317205.1 Fischerella muscicola PCC 7414
TTATATAGGGTTATGGGTCACGTGTCGGTTGTTTCAATCCCTAATAGGGATTAATTGAAGTTGTAACGCGATCGCCCCAACGATTTGATTAGGGCAATTGAGTTGTTTCAATCCCTAATAGGGATTAATTGAAGTTGCAACCCATGTGAGCAGTAATCTTAAGATTTTCCACCTGTTTCAATCCCTAATAGGGATTAATTGAAGTTGCAACCATCCTCACCCAACTTGTGATATTGGCGGAATTGGTTTCAATCCCTAATAGGGATTAATTGAAGTTGCAACTTAACAGTAGCCTCCTTGCTACCTGCTGTGTCAGCGGTTTCAATCCCTAATAGGGATTAATTGAAGTTGCAACGAGTTGAGGTACTCGGTGTTGAAGTTTGAAGCAGTTTCAATCCCTAATAGGGATTAATTGAAGTTGCAACTAAATACATCTGCTTTTTGTACATGATTCAAGGCTGGGTTTCAATCCCTAATAGGGATTAATTGAAGTTGCAACCTCGACTTAAAGAAATCTTGCATGAAGTGGTCAGTGAGTTTCAATCCCTAATAGGGATTAATTGAAGTTGCAACGCTATGGGCATTATTGAAACAAAGCTCAAAGGGTTTCAATCCCTAATAGGGATTAATTGAAGTTGCAACCCCACACGTCTGGGAGAAAGCTAAAGAGGCATATAGCGTTTCAATCCCTAATAGGGATTAATTGAAGTTGCAACCATACGCGTCATGTCCGGCCCAGACGCCAGACAGTGTTTCAATCCCTAATAGGGATTAATTGAAGTTGCAACACAGGGGATCCGATGGGTGATGAATAGGCGCCAGAGGGTTTCAATCCCTAATAGGGATTAATTGAAGTTGTAACTGTATGGCTCGATGGAGGTGAATTGTAAAGGCAATGTTTCAATCCCTAATAGGGATTAATTGAAGTTGTAACACAATTACTCAAGATGATAGAGAGAAGGCGATACTGGTTTCAATCCCTAATAGGGATTAATTGAAGTTGTAACTGGTAGGGGTGGGAGAAATGCAGCTACTCCTAGAGTTTCAATCCCTAATAGGGATTAATTGAAGTTGTAACTACCAAGCCTTATTTGACTCGATTGGGGGTAGCCGTTTCAATCCCTAATAGGGATTAATTGAAGTTGTAACTTGGTTACAAAGCTTCATGGCGAGAATTTTAGGAAGTTTCAATCCCTAATAGGGATTAATTGAAGTTGTAACCCCTTTAGTGCGTTTGGTTAATGCGGTGTCAGATTTGTTTCAATCCCTAATAGGGATTAATTGAAGTTGTAACAAGAGGCAGTGGCAGAAAAGTCACAATCCCACACAGTTTCAATCCCTAATAGGGATTAATTGAAGTTGTAACGGAAGTTCCGTCTTCCAACGATTCGGGCGATAACTAATGTTTCAATCCCTAATAGGGATTAATTGAAGTTGTAACTAAAGGCTACTTCGCCCTCGCCAGGGGTAGTTCATAAAGTTTCAATCCCTAATAGGGATTAATTGAAGTTGTAACAGGCGGGAAGCCCGCGCGCTGGAAGTTCCCTCTTCCGTTTCAATCCCTAATAGGGATTAATTGAAGTTGTAACTTAAGGAGATCTGGCACGTCGTAGCCATCGAAAGTTTCAATCCCTAATAGGGATTAATTGAAGTTGTAACGCCCAGACCACCGAATCTATCGTAGTCCCGCCCCCTGGTGTTTCAATCCCTAATAGGGATTAATTGAAGTTGTAACTTATCAATCAAATTAAGGAAGGTGAGAAACAGCGCAAGCAACGTTTCAATCCCTAATAGGGATTAATTGAAGTTGTAACTTTTGTGTAAGGTGCTGTTGTCGTGAAAATAATCGTTTCAATCCCTAATAGGGATTAATTGAAGTTGTAACGAGAACTGCAAGTTTTGAATATTTTCTCCGTTCAAGAGTTTCAATCCCTAATAGGGATTAATTGAAGTTGTAACTTTGGTGGTGGTGAAAATGCTGAAAAACTCATTGAGCGTTTCAATCCCTAATAGGGATTAATTGAAGTTGTAACCATGAGGCAGATAACCAAGGGGCTAAGTCGGATGCCACCCGTTTCAATCCCTAATAGGGATTAATTGAAGTTGTAACTGCGGGAAATTACTGGGCCTGGCAGTGGAGATCCCGTTTCAATCCCTAATAGGGATTAATTGAAGTTGTAACGCCAAACCTAGCTGCTGCCTGAGAATAGAGGTTTGCCGTTTCAATCCCTAATAGGGATTAATTGAAGTTGTAACTACAGCCCAAACCCTCCGACCTACTGAGTTGGGAATTAGTTTCAATCCCTAATAGGGATTAATTGAAGTTGTAACTCTGCTGATATCTGCATCAGGGGAGGCTTTAGTCGCTATCGTTTCAATCCCTAATAGGGATTAATTGAAGTTGTAACTTACTAGCTGAATCCAAATTACCTAAAACAGTCGTTTCAATCCCTAATAGGGATTAATTGAAGTTGCAACTTGTCACGCTTACAGTGGTTTAGAGAAAGCGTTTGTTTCAATCCCTAATAGGGATTAATTGAAGTTGCAACAAGAATATCAATTTCATTATGAGCACTATGATGTTTCAATCCCTAATAGGGATTAATTGAAGTTGCAACAATCTGCTGCATCCTGAGTACAAGGAGTTGTTAGCGTTTCAATCCCTAATAGGGATTAATTGAAGTTGCAACGGCAACTCCAAAGATCCATCATATTCAGGATCTTGGGTTTCAATCCCTAATAGGGATTAATTGAAGTTGCAACGAAGTAATCACAAAAGTTCAATGGAAACTGGAAGAAATTGTTTCAATCCCTAATAGGGATTAATTGAAGTTGCAACCCAAGCAGCAGCAGAGATAATTGCCAAGGCACTCCGTTTCAATCCCTAATAGGGATTAATTGAAGTTGCAACGCTAATCTTAAGATGCTGTGGCGCACTTCATAAGTTTCAATCCCTAATAGGGATTAATTGAAGTTGCAACGCCAAAACGCTTTATTACGAAGATCTTGTATTCGGTTTCAATCCCTAATAGGGATTAATTGAAGTTGCAACTTATCTGGAAATGTTGGTGCTTTGTTAATTACCAGTTGTTCGTTTCAATCCCTAATAGGGATTAATTGAAGTTGCAACTTCTCCAGCATTTCGCTTTTTCTGGCAAGAAGGGCTTGTTTCAATCCCTAATAGGGATTAATTGAAGTTGCAACCTTAGCCCATCCGTTTTTATCTATCCACCAAACAGTTTCAATCCCTAATAGGGATTAATTGAAGTTGCAACTTTAGAATCCTCCTGCTTCTAGCGGGAGGAGAAGTCGTTTCAATCCCTAATAGGGATTAATTGAAGTTGCAACCTAAGTCATTCTTAATTGGCCTAATAATCGGTTCGTCGTTTCAATCCCTAATAGGGATTAATTGAAGTTGCAACTTGATTCCGTATAATTTCTGATACTGGGTAAAAAGGTTTCAATCCCTAATAGGGATTAATTGAAGTTGCAACCTGAAATTATTGGTACAGCTAATACAAGGCAAATACCAAAGTTTCAATCCCTAATAGGGATTAATTGAAGTTGCAACGATTATTTCACGCCTGGGAATTTGGACTCTTACACAATAGTTTCAATCCCTAATAGGGATTAATTGAAGTTGCAACAGGCTTTTAACCTCCAAAAGGTATTTTCAATAAAGTTTCAATCCCTAATAGGGATTAATTGAAGTTGCAACTCAGTTGGATTGGTTCCCTGAGGAAGTCCAAAAGATAGTTTCAATCCCTAATAGGGATTAATTGAAGTTGCAACCACATGCGGACGAGTGAATTAACAAAAATCATTCGTTTCAATCCCTAATAGGGATTAATTGAAGTTGCAACTTTATCGTGAATTAGATCGCAATTAGTGCGAGCGTTTCAATCCCTAATAGGGATTAATTGAAGTTGCAACGATGAGGAGAAATTTCTTTTTCTCCCACTAAAAAGTTTCAATCCCTAATAGGGATTAATTGAAGTTGCAACATTTCTGGAAAACCAGCAGAATTATTAATTTGCTGGTTTCAATCCCTAATAGGGATTAATTGAAGTTGCAACATGTGCAAATTTACACAAGCTTAAAAGAGAATACGGTTTCAATCCCTAATAGGGATTAATTGAAGTTGCAACGCTTTGGATGCTTTACGTGGACTCTTACCGCTTGCGTTTCAATCCCTAATAGGGATTAATTGAAGTTGCAACTCTGAAAGATCAAAAATATTATCAAAGTGATCAGTTTGCGTTTCAATCCCTAATAGGGATTAATTGAAGTTGCAACTTTTCTGGATTCTCGGCAAGCACTTGTAATAAGGTTTCAATCCCTAATAGGGATTAATTGAAGTTGCAACGCAATAAATTAATGGCACGACATCGCCAATAGCGGGGTTTCAATCCCTAATAGGGATTAATTGAAGTTGCAACCAGTAATTCTGTGATATTTTGATTTTTATAACACTGTTTCAATCCCTAATAGGGATTAATTGAAGTTGCAACAAAATATCTGGCTGAGCTTTTAAAATTTTTTGGAAAAGTTTCAATCCCTAATAGGGATTAATTGAAGTTGCAACACACTTCCGTCTTTGCCTTTTAAAATATAATAGCGGTTTCAATCCCTAATAGGGATTAATTGAAGTTGCAACGCATCAATAAGCATATTATTTAAAAAAAGACTTGTTTCAATCCCTAATAGGGATTAATTGAAGTTGCAACATCCGGGACTAATTCCTGGAGGCGATCGCACAGTGTTTCAATCCCTAATAGGGATTAATTGAAGTTGCAACTTTTGTGGGCCTGGCGTACAACGTACTTTTGTACGTTTCAATCCCTAATAGGGATTAATTGAAGTTGCAACCGCTCGTTTTGAAAGGCTTGCTGTATTTGATTTTCAAGGTTCAGTGGTGCAGACCTAGAGGAAATATAGCTTTTCAGCCGTTGGGATGTCAAGTGATGTTTGAGCAAAAATCCTTCAAATTTAGTCATAGCAAACTTTTTGGCGATGCCGCAAACCTCCCTATCGCTACAATATGGTTCAAAAGCAGTCAGAGTAATGGTTTCAGCCCATATTTTTGACATGTTCACAAAAACACCTACTCATTTGCGCAAATTGTATTTTTTTGCAGGTGATGCTACTTATTGTAGGCAGACTAATTGTAGCCTGCGTGGGCACAGAGAAGTCTGAGCGGAGGCTTCCTCGGATCAGAACTTTGGAGCTTTGTTTGTGTAGCAGTGAATTATATTCGCCAGCTAACTTTTAAAAATTGGGATGCTCCCGAAATAACCGAAAATAAGGAAAGTGCATTGATTGAGGAGTAAATTTATAATGTCCCGTTTGCTAAAAGAGTTTGCACAGCGGCTCCTGTGCAGTATCGCCCTTGTAATATTCCTAAGTCTAACAATACTTTCTGGTGCGAGTTGGGCTTATGCTTCTGGCTTGGGAGTAACTGATGGTCATCTTAGTTCTTGTCCAGCTTCAAACAATTGTGTTGTGAGTCAAAATGCTGACTCTAAACACGCGATTGACGCGATCGCTTATCATGTAGATCGCAACACAGCAAGAGAAACCTTACTAAAAGTTCTCAGCGTTGTTCCTCGTACAGAGGTGGTAGAACAGACAGATAATTACATCCATGCTCTTTCTAAAAGCCGCATTTTCAAATTTGTTGATGATGTAGAGTTTTATTTCCCTCCTAATGAGTCAGTAATTCATTTGCGTTCCGCATCTCGTGTGGGAGAATCGGATCTCGGAGTCAACCGTAGGCGAATCGAGCAAATTCGTCTGGCTCTTTTGGATTTAAATATCTGATGTTTGCTGTCAAAGCGATCGCTATGTATAGTGAACAGAGATTATAGGGATCTAACGACACGAATTTGTGATCTAACGACAAAGCTTTAGATTTTGTAGCAGTTAAGTATCTAAACAAAATTAATTACATATTCTCCTGTGACTGTTCCCTGTTAAGAGTTCCCTATTCCCTTCCTCAACTACTTACTGACGCACTACTACCAAAGTCCCCACTTCAGCCCAATTGAAAAGTTTACGAGCTTCTTTCACTGGTAAATTCACGCAACCATGACTAACAGGCGTACCAAATCTATCGTGCCAAAAAGCGCCATGAATTGCATAACCCTCGTAGAAATACATAGTATAGGGAACACCAGAAATATCATAGCCGGGGCCTCGCATTCTAGTAGAGCGAAGCTTAGAACTAATCAGGAACCTACCCTTTTTTGTAGGCGTCGAACGCTTACCTGTGGAAACTCGCATCGAATACACAAGTTGGCTACCTTCCCAAGCGTATAGACGTTGTTGTGACAAATCAATTTCGATTTTACGAGGAGGGCGTAATTCTTTCCAGATATCAGCTTCGTTGATAGAGTTGCGATCAAATATGCGATAAGAAAAATGTGAAAGAGGTGTCTTTGAATTGGAAGAACTAAAAGCAGCCCCAAACACAATTCCCACAGTCGCTAAGAAAGTTGTTAACCAAGCGATCCAACTACTGCCAATCCAGTTTCCCATTATCTTAACTTGTTAATTCGCAGAGAATGCCCAAAATGTGTTTGTTGTTTATTGTTGGTTGTTTGTTGATGGTTGTTTGGAAAAATTACCAATCATTAACAACTAATATCAAGTTCGGCTAATTACTTACGATATTATGCTTCGTTGTTGGGCATTGGTTTTTCCCATTACCAATTACCCATTACCTATTACCAGCCTACGCGACAGTATAAATATTCAAGCGAACATCAAATGAATACTATCTTTGAACAACTACTGGCGTACCTATCGATGCCCATCTGTATAACCATCTGGCATGTTTAGGTGGTAAATTTACACAACCGTGGCTAACCGGTGTCCCAAATCTTCGATGCCAGTAGGCTCCATGAATAGCATAACCGCCTTTGTAATACATCGTATATGGGACATTTGGAACGTTGTAGCCTCTACCGCGCATCCGAGTTTTTCTCAGTTTGGTTTGAATGCGAAAAACACCAGTACGAGTGGGAGTAGATTTTTTTCCTGTAGAGACAACCACTTTGTACACAGGCTTTCTACCTTCCCAAGCAACCAATCGTTGTTCAGAAAGATCAATTTGTATCCAACGTCGTTGAGATTGTTTGAGGTTACTGATTGCTTGCCTGATTGTACTTCTTTTTGGGTGTTTCAAAACCCCTTCTGAAGGGGTACTAAAAACACTGAAAGCGAGTGCTGCACCAACAAGGAGTACCTTTAAAGAACGCACCCAACTGGAAGAAGATGGCTTTTCCATGATTATTACACCATAATGCCATTATTTAAGGTAAATTTTCTTTTTCTCTGATGACTTTTCGCTTTTTGCTGCAACAGGCGTAGGTTTTCCTGTTTTCATCCTATAGCAAATGTCCTCGTTCGTAACTATTCCCAGGACAAACAGATGAGGAATTGTTGAAAAATCAAATTTATGTAATTTTATTCACAACGGAAATTCTGCCAATAATTAAAATTATTGGCTCAGACAGTAATCCTAATTGTTATTAAACAATCCTTAATTAAACAAGTATTAACTAAAGTAAACCTTAAATTGTAGGGTGCGTTATAGCAACGCTTAACGCACCGAGAAAGATGGTGCCCTGCGGCTAATCCTCACTCTCTCAAACTCCAAAATCCTTGCATAGCGGTAACACAACGGCAATAAAGCCCGAGGAACATCCACACCGATGACAGCCTCCCCTACATAAATAAGCTCTTACCACTCCTTCACTAAACAAGTATTTACTAAAGTTTTTGCTTGCTGAGATATTGCTTGCCAATTTCCAGTTTCTATAAACTGCTTAGGAAACAATTCGCTACTTAAACCTACTGCGATCGCTCCTGCTTGTAAAAATTCTTGGGCATTTTTTAAAGTAACCCCGCCTGTAGGAATCAAAGGAATGTTACCTAGTGGCCCTTGTAAACTTTTGATATAGCTTGCTCCGCCTACCGCCTGCACGGGGAATACCTTCACACAAGTTGCGCCGTGATTCCAAGCCGTAACAATTTCTGTGGGAGAAAGCGCACCGGGAATAATAGGTATATTTTCCGCAACTGCTGCTTGGATCATAGTAGGGTCAACATGGGGTGTAAACAGAAATTGCGCTCCTGCGGAAATTGCGTTATCAAGTTGTTCTAAATTTAACAGCGTACCAGTGCCAATAGTACAGTCGGGTAATTCTGAGCGGAGTTTAGTGATTAATTCTGGAGTATTAGCGCTATTCCAGGTAATTTCGATTAATTGTATGCCTCCAGATGCCATAGCCAAGGCCATCTGGCGTCCAAGTTCTAATTGAGAAGCGCGAATAACTGCGATCGCTCGGTGTTTTTTTAGCAGTGTTAACCAAGGGTGATTAGACATGGGGGCAATAAATTAACAATTAACTCAAAAGTAATATTGTTTTATATAAGTAGGAGTAACATTGACTTATAAGCTTTATTCAATCTAACTAAAGATAGATACCATTATTAATAATAAACCAGACAAACTCAAAAAACATTATTTTTCGGCTATTAACTAAGTATTTTTGAAAAATTAATAATTAAGAGAATTCAGTCGTAAGCAAGAGGAAAAAATTAACTTGATTTTGTAAGTTAGATACTATAGATGCTTTCACAGGTAATTTTATTATGCCTCTTTACAAGCTAGAAGATTTTGATCCTACTTACCGAGATACATTCGGTGGTGATGATATTAAAGGTTTGCCCCTCTATACTCAAGGAGGAAATAGAATCGGTACAGTTGCAGATGCACTAGTAGATCCAGAAGGTCGTTTTCGTTATTTAGTTATAGAAACTGAATCCGATTTTCATAGCAAAAGAATCTTGTTCCCAATAGGTCTTTCTCGCATAGATTATAATCAACAGCGTGTGTATGTTGACGGGTTAAGCAAAGAACAAGTACAAAATTTGCCTGTGTACAGAGACGACATGACTGTTGATTATGATTATGAAGAACAGGTACGCAGGAATTATCGTCCCCAACAAAATGTAGCTTACGATCGCGATAGCTACACCTATGAAAATGACGCATCTTTATATAATTTGAATGAGCAAAACCATCAAACCTTCAAATTGTATGAAGAACGGTTAATTGCTAACAAAAACCGCATTAAAACCGGAGAAGTAACCGTTGGTAAGCATATTGAAACAGAAACTGCAACAGTTTCAGTACCAATTGAGAAAGAAAGAGTTGTAATTGAGCGAGTTCCAAGCACAACAGAAGCCGTTGCAGTTAGCCCCGACGAAGCGCAATTTCAAGCAGGGGAAGTAGCACGCATAGAAATCTACGAAGAAACACCCGAAATTCGCAAAGAAGCTTTTGTGCGTGAGGAAGTGAGGGTTAAGAAAGTCGTAGACAAAGACGTTGTTGAAGCCCAAGAAACAATTCGTCGTGAAGAATTAGATATTCAAACTGAAGGCAATTTGCCTTTAGATGAAACAAATACACAGCAAATAGATCGTCTTTAGACCTGTGTTGAAAATAGGGTAAAGGTTAAAGGGTAAGGGGGAAAGGAACAGATGAACACATTATTTCCTGTTCCCCGTTCCCTTTGTCATATTTGTAGTGCATCCAGAAAGCGCTATCCTAAAGCCCTAATTTTTGTCGAATCACTTCATCTTGATCTTTAAAACCAACTAAAACAGCCGTTTTGTCTTTGACAAAAAGGGGACGCTTGAGTAGCATTGCATCCTTCGTAAATGCCTCTATCCATTCCTTGTCCGTCCAAGTTTTCTTCTCATCACCAAGCGATCGGTAAGATTGTCCAGAGGTATTTCGCATAGGTTGTGAACCCAAAGACTTTACCCAGGCTTGGATCATTTCACGGCTCGGTGGATTATCTTTTATATTAATAAACTCATAATCTACACCATTTTCTTGCAGCCACTTCAAAGCCTTTTTGCAAGTTCCACAATAGGGAATTCCGTAGACTTGAATAGACATAAAACTAAATATTCACTCCCCTTTCAGCAATTAAGTTTGAGAAATCAAACAATATATTCTAAGCTGAATAGATATACTTGTTTTTCCCAAGTAAAGCAATGCGTGACCCAGAGATAAAAATTGATCCGGGAACTTTGTTGTTGATAGTATCTATCCTGCTGCTATTGCCCCTTTTGGTAGCTGGCTTTATCTCGCAATAAATTTGATTTAATAATCGAACACAGATAAACACAGATGCACACCGATAGTTCATCTGTGTTCATCTGTGTGCATCCGTGTTCGTTTTTACAAGACACCTAAATGTGGTAACAATACCTAAATTTTATTGTTTCAAACCAACACGTTTAACTATAAATTGTTGCTTCATTTCGCTCAAACATTGTTGATTAAGCAACAATGATTAGAGACTTAACATGAAATATTATGACTGCTACAGCACCATCCTTCAACCTACCCGCATTGGCAGAATTAAGATCAGGGTTGCCCAATATCTGCGGTTGGGAAGCGGCAATTCAGTCAATAGTTAAACCAGAAGAATCAGTATATTTAAATACTACTAATCTCAAGTTAGAAAATATCACGGCGGGGTTTGCTTGCGCTCTACACATGCATCAACCAAGCATCCCCGCAGGCATTAACGGCGAAATCATCGGTAATCTCCAGTATATGTTTGAACATCCTGATGATGGAGATAACCATAATGCCGGGGCTTTTGCTTGGTGTTATAGCCGTATGGGAGAATTTATCCCGCAGCTAATTTCCCAAGGCTGCAACCCTCGCATCATGCTTGATTATTCAGGCAACTTACTGTGGGGTTTGCGGCAAATGGGACGCGATGATATCTTCGATCATCTCAAGCGTATCACCTGTGACCCTCAATACCAGCCTTATGTAGAATGGCTGGGAACAATGTGGAGTCATGCTGTAGTTCCTTCCACACCTATTCCTGACATCAAACTGCACATCCTCGCTTGGCAACATCACTTTGCAGCTATTTTCGGTTACGATGCCCTCAAGCGAGTTAAAGGTTTCTCTCCTCCAGAAATGCATTTGCCCAATCATCCAGATACTCTGTTTGAATACATCAAAGCTTTAAAAGAATGTGGGTATCGCTGGTTAATGGTGCAAGAACATTCCCTGGAACGTCTTGATGGTTCTGGGTTAAAGCACGAAGATAAATATATTCCTAACCGCTTGCTTGCCCGTAATTCTCACGGTGAAACTATTAGTATTACAGCATTAATTAAAACACAGGGTTCGGATACGAAATTAGTTGCCCAGATGCAACCTTATTTTGAAGCCAAAGGCAAAAGTAAGCAGCAAATAGGCAATGTGACAGTCCCCTCTTTAGTTACCCAAATTGCCGATGGGGAAAATGGCGGCGTTATGATGAATGAATATCCCCGCGATTTGTTTAGGGTTTATCATGAAATCCGCGATGCGGGTAATAATTATGCAGGCGTGGTTGCCCTCAATGGTACAGAATATCTAGAACTAATTGCAGCAGCAGGTGTTAATTGTGAAGATTATCCAACTTGCCAGGCTGTCCATCAGCATAAAATCTGGCAGCGAGTCGATCCAGACAATGCTACACCGGAAACTGTAGAAAAGGTAATAGCAGAATTAAAAGCAACTGACCATCAATTTCACATGGATGGCGCATCTTGGACTAATAATTTAAGTTGGGTGGAAGGCTATGAGAATGTCTTAGACCCGATGAAAAAACTGAGTATCATGTTTCATGAAAAATATGACTCGTTGGTGCAGCAAGATCCTTTAGTAACGCAGCGTCCAGATTATCAAGAAGCTTTGTTATATAACTTGTTGTTGCAAACCAGTTGTTTCCGTTACTGGGGACAAGGGACTTGGACTGATTATGCGCGTGAGATTTATCGTCGGGGCGAAGCAGTGCTAAGGTGAGACAATAAGATTTATCCCTTCTGCACTAACCTATTTAAGATAGCCAGTTTCCCGCAAAAACTTACGTAACTCAGCAAAGTACTGATTGCGATCGCTACCTTTATAAGCTTGCTTGACTTTTTGCCAGCCATCTTCTCCTTGACCAAGCATATACTTATCTGCTAAATACGCTGATAAAAATCCTTTGCCGTTATCTACTTCATTTCGTGCTGACAAAAAGGTTTGCCATAATTCAAAGGCATGAGCATAAATTAATTTTGGATAGCGGCGGGTAACATCTATCATCTTCCCTTGCCGATATTGCCAAATTTGCAACGGATAACCAGAAGTAGCATAGGATGTAAATGCATAGGCAAAGCGATCATCTCGACTTTCAAACTCTGGCAAACCGTCCCGATCTAAATCTTTGAGTCGATAGCCACCATTACCCCATTCTTGGCGAACTTTTTTATACTGGTTAGCCTTACTGTCATAGCGATAAATCAATGAGTAAGTACAACAGTGCGCCCCACCAGTAAAGAAATCAGCTACTACCTCTGGTTCTTTGTCCCCATCTAAATCCAACACTGGTAACTTATTTTGGTCATTTTTATCCAAAAGAGCGCCTATGGGTCTATCATATTCACTGTCTTGGGGCAGGTTTTGCTCTAAAACACTTTTACCCGCCCGGACAATTTTTATTTGCACATTTTTATACTGATATTCCTGTGGTTGTTCGTAGGAAATTTCTGCTCGTACATTGCCTGATTGTCCAGTAATTACTTCTGCTTGCACAGAGGTAGCGAATCCAGCTACACCACTCAAAACAGCTAAACCAAGGACAAAAAAACGAATGTTCTTCATAAAAGGTGTTGTATATGACATGTTTATCTTTATACAACACCTTGGCAATTATTAATATCGGAAAATCGCTGCTGCTGGTATGCCATCTGGCAATTCTCCTGGATCGACAGTGTAAACTGCCCCACCATTTAACAGCGTATGAATAGCGGCAAAATCTAACACATCTTGATCATCTGGTTGTGGTTCTGAGTGCAAATTGACAGCCATTGTCTCAGGATCAAAGCTACCCCATACCTGCTGACCTACAGGTACTAATAAATAATCCACTCTTTGGTAATAAGCAGCAGGAATAATTTCTTTGAGGTCGCTAGAGGCTCTACCAGTTCCTTCTCCAGCAATTTGCTGGTAAAGTTCTATAATAGCCTTGTGTGATTGAGTATATATGGGTTCGACAATTTGCCAAGCCTGTTCGTGTAATTCTTCCGGCTTGATGATGTCTACATTGGCATGAATACCTTCCTCCAGCAAATGTTTGTAAGAATTAGCTTCTCTGTAAATCGCAAAGAGATACTCTACTCCAGCCAGCAGTAAAGGTGCTTTTTCATCCCGTAGTTTTTCGTGTAATGCGTCATCAATAGCGTGAAAGAATTGCAGAATGTCTTTTTGGTGTTCGTCTCTGTCGGGACTTCCCTGTCCGTGAAACTCGCCTGGCTGGGAAAAAGGATTGGCTGTTCCCCCTTTGGATGTCCCCATTCGTCGCTGTCCCTCTTTTGCAGTCTCGTCATAGAGGAGGGCTTCATCCAAGCTCTTAGGCATGTTTTCTACTTCTACCTCTTGGATATTGTAGTGTGTTCCCTCAAAGAACCTAACATTATCTTGGCTGAGAGCCAGGACGAAAAACCGTCCATCATTATTGACGAGATGCAATAGTGGCTTAAGGTGGAATTGATTGCCAACAACTACCAATTCTTGAAACTCCATCGGGAGTTGGTAGTAGTGAAACACACTTGGCGAGATGAAGATTGCCAAACCAACGTCTTGGTGTTGCCAAAACTCATTCGTATCAAGTTCTTTAGCTGGCTGGAGAAACTCTATTGCTTTAGTTTCATCCATCCCCATTTCAGTCAAGCGTTCCCCTGCTTCCCGAATTAAATTTTTGAAGCGAATTGGGTTTTGGCGAGTTTCTGGCCCTGCTTTTTGCGTGGGCATGTACAGAGAAACACAAGGACTTTGAGCATTTTCTACTAAAGTTTTTATTTCGTCAATGGATAATGGTTTCATATTTTCAATTCCGATCTATCAATTGAAAGTGAACTATCTAAATTAATTTCAATTAATTTATGTTATGACTACATCTTTCTTTTGATAAAAAAATACCTACCTCATACCCTCTCTTAAGATGGAGGAAAAGGTAGGTATAGAAAAAATTTTTGTTATTTGTTGTTGTTGTTTGTTGTTTGGAATAAGTATCTACATCCAAAATCCAAAATCGAGTTAGTTAACCAGCATTATGGCTATTAGTGTTCATGTTTGTTGGCTGAATAACTATACTTTTACTTTTTTGACTCACAAAACCTAAAGTTACTCGTTTCATTAGCCAGTGTAAGCCAACAAGTATAGCAAAAGTTATTGCAATGATTACCAAAGGCTGCTTACCCAAAATTTCTTCTACACCTCTAGTCAACAAAGCATCGGGTTGAGTTACAAAATCCCAACTATTAAAACGCAAGAATCGACCCCAGTAAATACCAATAGCACACAAGGCATGAGTTGTCATTTCCATCCAGATAATCCATTGACTCTTGCCAATGCGGTGCAGATAGTATCCCACGTTTATTAGAGATATAACATAGGCTTCAAAACCAGCCATGATCACTAGGAAATATACAGGAATTAGCACCAAGGTAATCATCCACACAGATTGAATTGTGCGGATATCATCAATGAGGTGAATGACATCAGTTAACAGATAGGGTGCATTTGGTAAAAAAGCGTAGAAGACCAAAAATCCTAGCCACCAAACCCAAGAACGCCCACGTTTGACGCGAAACAGCCAAACACTCAAAGCTAAAGGTATAAATGCCAAAAATAAATTCCAGGTCATCCAACGCATGTTGATTTGTAAGACCTGTACAACTCTAGCCATCAATTCAATCAGTTCCGCTTTCATCGCTGCTTCCTTAGAAGTGTGTGTGAGTGATTACGTATTTTCTAGATGTGAACTCAGTTGTTTGATTCGTCAAACAAAGAAAATCTGACTGTGATTGTTGCTTGACGCTAGCAAATCGGTTTCATGGAACTTGAGAAAATAAGTTTGTGTACATAGAAACTGACTCTGCGTTGGTGTTGCTGGGAAGACAGGTGTATTAATCTCCTAGTATAGCCAGAACAAAAAAATAGGCTACTACCCCAGAACAGAATTGTCATTATGGGATTTTGTTCCGTTTCTGACTATAGTTATAGATTTCACTTCGGCTGGGTTGTTTTCCAGAAAGGAATTATTAGCGTAGCAGTACTCGGCTGCGGGGACCGATCGCTTTTTTGGGTATCAATGTTACTTTTATCTGGCAGTTTTCCGAATCTTGCACACACATGGACGCGGAGTTGAAAACTGGTGAATTGACTGCAATGGAATTACCGCTACTAAATTCTATGTCAGGCGTGGGAGTTGGAGAGGTGGAGGTGGAGGTGGGGA
>NZ_AJLK01000167.1 GCF_000317205.1 Fischerella muscicola PCC 7414
AGGTGGAGGTGGAGGTGGGGAGATGGGGTGATGGGGAGGTGGGGGGAGTTGGAGAGGTAGGGGAAGTTGGGGAAGTTGGGGAAGTTGGGGAAGTTGGGGAAGTGGGAGGAGTGGGGGGTGTGCTACTACCGCCGCCTGTGGGGGGTGGGGTGACGAGTTTTGCATCCGCAGGTACATTGATTGTCAATCTTACCAACGGGCTGTTGGTCATTTTATAGGATGTTATGGTTGGTTTTCCTGGAATATCTGATTTGAAATCAAAGACTGTAGGACTTTCGCCGCCGTTGCGATCGCTATATCTTGGCCCTTGTCCACTGAGTTGAAAAGTACCTTCATATTGCTGTCCAGTTTTTGGATCGGTAACAATTCCTGTGTAAAAGGCTTTTGTGAGTCCAAATTCGTCTTGAACTACGCCCTGATATTTAGTTCCTGGTAATTTTCCTTGATAAGTATAGGGCGTCAATTCACCACCAGATAACACTGGGGAATTGAGGATACCGTCGAATGAAACAACTGGAATTCCTTTAAAGTCTACAAAGTAATGTAAACTTCCATCAGCACGTGTTTGTACCTTGACATAATCTGATTTGTAGACAGGAACGTAATTGGGATTACTGTTGGAACCTATATTTCGGTTGTAAGTCCCTGTCGAGTCAGTATCTACACGAGTAACACTGTTATTGAAATTGGGGTTAAAGCTAGGAAGTTGGATAGTACCTGAAAGAGTCCCAGTACTTTGAATTTGAAAGGGCGTAATTTCAGCAGAGGCGCTGGCTGTTCCTAAACCAATTAAAACTGCGGCTAAGCTACTGCTGCTAAGAATCCCACAGCCCAATTTACAGTAATTTTGAATTGGGTCTTGTTGTGTTTCAAAACCCGATAATTTTACTTGCATGTGAAATTGCCTTTAATTAAAAAGTCAAAAAAGATACTGTAGTTTCACTATGGCTATTACCAAACAGCTTCTTATAGCTAGCTATTTTACGTAAGTAGCTAGAATATATAGTTATATTTACACCAGTAGAAAATTAAAACCGGAAAGTGGCTCTCAAAGCCCCTACTATCAAGGGGTCATTTGCAGCGTTGTGATCAGGATTGAAAATGATGAATACACCTGGAGTCAGAGCTACATTATTATTCAACTGGGCACGATAAAAAATTTCTGCGTGCAGAGATGTATCCTCGCGTCCACCAGCTGTCCCTCCATCAGAAAAGTTGGGAAAGTTATAGCCTTCTGGTAAAGTACTAGAAGTGATTTTAGGGGGTTGTCCAAATAAAATTCCTCCCAAGTTGCCAGGACGACCCAAGTTAGGAAAAGCTGCAAACACAGCCCAATTTGTAGTTTCCACACTTCCAGAAAGATTCACAGGATCTGAGTGAGTCCAACCACCCCAGGCCCCTAATTGCAAGTTGGGATTGATCCGCCATGTAGCAGTAGCACCAACAGCGTGAGTATTAAAGGCTGTAGACGGTGCGAAAGGGGAAATGAGTTGAGCATCACCAGTACCATTTCCTAGCAAGCCATCGGGAGAATGAGAGAAAAGATAATGTATGCCCACATCAATATTATCGGTAGGTGCTAATGTTAATTGCGCGCCTGTGGTATATCTGCCCCCAAATATTCCCCCCAAGTTTGTATCATTGGGAAAACTAGGAATTTCGGCACTATAGATACCTTGTAAGCTGATGCGATCGCTAATCTGCCAATCAAACCCAACACCACCAGTACTATTGCCAATTGCCAAAATTGGGTTACGCTGAGCAAATAAAGAAATTGCTCCTTCACCAGCACCTTCTAGGGGGTTAATACCGCGAAAGGTGTTCACAGGATTCACCCCTGCTGTCCCTACAACAAATCCGACTTGATCAGAAACGGGGAATCGATAAGATAACTCATTGATGACTAGATCATTATTGTTTGTGTCGGCTTCAAAACCCAACCGTCCCATATTGGTATATACATAGGGTGCAGAAGAATTCAAATTGCCAGCAGCTAAGCTAGTTAACAGTAAATCTTTTCCTGAAAAAGAAGTCGCTAGGGTTAATTGCGCACTATTGGTAAAATTCAAATTTGTTTTGCCTTGGCGTTCCGGTTTTCCATCTCTAGGAAACAAATCTACATCAGTACTGTTAGTTCCCTGTAAGCTAAAAATTGCTTGACCAACTAGTTTGGTTATTGGCGAAAATTGATTTGCTTGTAATTCCTCAGTTTGGGCTTCTAAATTTGCTACACGCCCCTGTAATTCCTGTAATTGTGCCTGAAATTCTGTTTGCAACCTTTGCAATATAATTAAATCTTCTTGCGTAACAGTATTATTTGTATTGTTAGCAATTAATTCGTTGATTTTTTGTAGACAAGCTGCTAAACCAGCTGCAAATTCATAACGATTAATGGCACGGTTCCCTAAAAAATGACTATCGGGGTATCCAGCAATGCAGCCATACCGTTCCACTAGAGATTGTAAAGCACCAAAAGCCCAGTCTTGTGGTTGCACATCATCAAGTTGTGACACAGATGTGATTTTAGACATTTGATTGTCTGAGTCTGAGGAAGTGTTTTCTTGTGGGATTTTGACAACTTGTTGCTTGATCTGACTTTTCACATCATGGGGAGAAATCATCTGTTGACCTAACGCCCTAACTCCCTTCCCTGGTAGGGAAGGGGGAATCTTTAAAGCCTCTGTCCTTGTAGGGGAGAGGTTTGGAGAGGGGTTTTCTAAATCCTGTGAAAAGTCAGGTTGATTTATAGATTTTTGTTGCTTCTCTTCCTCTGCTGGTGCTGCAATTACAGAGGAGTTGTGAGATTTGATTTTAGATTGATTTGAAAGTATTTCTTTATACTTGTATTTTGCAGATTCACCAGGAATATTTTTTATATTTTGCTCCTGCAAAATTAATTCGGGAGGTGTGATTTTTGCCACCGAAACAATTGAATTAGCTTGCTCTAGATTTACCTCTAGCAACGGATTATCTGGCTCAATTTGCAACTGTTCTGGTAATTTTGCTGGAGATGATTGTCCTGTTGCTAGCACCCCTACTACCAGCAAACTGATATTGCTCATTGTATTACTCTTTACTAGTACCAATATTACTTTTGACAGGCAAAATTACTTTGGTACAGGAAAGTTTTTAATATTAAGTTATAAAAGTTACTAATATTGTTAAATATACTGAGGAGATTACTTGTTCACCACTAAGCCTACCCTCAAACGCCTCAGAATGAATGATGCCTATCGATTAAAAACAATTTTTTTTCTATTGATTTGATTGTTGCCAAACTAGCATTACCAGCATTATTTAGACAATCTATTAAAACTTTGTTAGCGTTCCAATACTGCTGTAAGATTTGCAATTCATTTTCATCAAACTGCCAATCATATCCTATTTGGCGATCGCTAATAATTAAATTGCGTAGTTTACTAGTCCATGTTTCTCCATTTTCTTCCCACCAACTTTTTAAAGCATGTCTACTTTGTTCAGGTGTCGGAAGTTCATCGTGTAGATTTTGTAGTGATTGTTGGAGAAGCGGACGATCTTGTAGTAGGTGTTGTAAGTCAAGGGCAAGTGCGATCGCAGATAAGCGTTGATAGAAAATATTAGTAGTCATCCTCACACTGATAGCTAGGGCATGGATTAATGCCAAATCTAAAGCTAAATCAATAGCTAAATTTCCTGCTAATCTACTATCTAGAGATAAAGCTAAGTTTTGATTGTAAGCAAGAGGATAATCTGGAGGAAGAGCAAGGGTAAAATAAAAAGCGCGCACACTAGCTGGGTAATAAGATGCATTAATTATTGAGGTTTTTTCATCTAACCATTGCAGAAATTTCTGCAATTTTTTATCTGTAATTACTAAATTATCAATTTGTTGTTTCATTAATAACAATAATTCATCGCCGGGTTGTATCATTCCCGCAGCTAACAAAAAAACTTCTCGCCAACGTTTTTCTCCAATATGAGTAACAAAATTTTGCAGAGTTTGGGAATTTCCAGCAGTAACAATTTCTCTGGCAGTTAGATACTCTTGAAATGTTAAATGTGAAAAAGAATAAATACCTCTTCCTTGTTCTAACAACAAACCGTGTTGTGCTTCAATAGCTTTTAATGCAGCAGTGCTATCCAGTTGCAACGCTTCTGGGTCTGTGGATGCATGGGGAAGCTGACGCAGATATTCGGCTATGAGAGGTTGGATTTTAGTTGCTGGAAAAAAATAATCTCCTTGAGTAAATGTAGTAGCTGCTAAACGACAAAGCAACTTAATTTTATCTAGCAACGATAAATTGCGATAAAACTCATCTCTTGTAATTCTTCTGGCTTCATCCCAACGCACTAACAATAATTCTAATGCTTGCTTATAAAGTTCTGAGCGTAAGGCTGGGAAGTCACCTAAAAATTGAAATACCAAGCAAGTAAGATTTAGTAAAATTGGTGTTGTTGCTAATTCCAATATTTGTTGATTTTCTGGCAATTCTAATTTTTTTATAAACTCAGTAGCCTTTGCTTTTCCCTCCCAGAGAGAGTTTTTCGCCACAGCTACAAACCATTTATCCGCAAATGTTACAATTTGCGATTTACTAAAATCAGCTATTTCAATTTCAGTAAAGCCATTAAACTGATATCGCTGGGCAGCAAGGCGACAGGTAATAATTACTGTATTTTTGTAAAATTTTTCAGAAAAATTATGGATTTCTCTAATAATTTTATCGCTTTCTTCTTCATTTAATTCGTCTAGACTGTCTAGTAATATTAATGCTTTTCCTTGAGCAAATATTGTCAAAATTTCTGAGATGGAAATATTCTGTTCACTCAATTCCTGATAAATATATTGTAATAAGCTAATTTGTTGATTCTCGCTATTATTTTCAGCTAAGTTTTTGAGCCTAATAAAAATAGGTAGGCAATCTGATTTAAACTTTCCCTGATTACAACGAACTGCAAGCGATTGTAAAAAGGTGGTTTTACCAGAACCTGTTTTGCCAAACACCATCAATTTAGAGTATTTGGCAACTGCTTCTAAACCAGGAATTCTTTGTTGATTAAACTTATCTAAATTAAAACGATCAAAATTATTAGAATCTAGTCTTTGTAAGTCAGTAATTTCCAACCATCTTTTACTGGTAATTTCCTCAAATATATTGACTTCTACATAAAGATCATCTAAAACAATAGGTCGAGCAATATCCAACAGATGTAGAGTTCCACACTGGGCTTGAATTTTTTCGTAGTTAGCAAAGCGTGCTTTTTGCACTAAAGCATCAATATCTGAAGTATTTTCTGAGATTGTTTCCAAAGACAGTGATTCATCAGGGGATTTTTGGGCAATTTCTTCTGAATTTAATCCCAAGACTAGGCAAATTTCATGAAAAACTTGACGATCAATAGCTTTACCAGTAAAGAATTTCCAAATTGGCTGACGAGTTTCTAAACCTACTTCACCAGCTAGATATTCCTGAGTCCAACCTTTACGCCGAAAAGCCTGTTTGGCTTTTCTAATTCCCTCAGCTGATGCTTGCAGCGATCGCTTTGCCATTGTTTTACAGTATGAACTTACTCTTTATCTAAAAGAAGTATTTATTTATACCAATTTATACATAATTATACTATACAGCAAAGACTGTTGCAAATATGTATACTCAATTATTACAGTGATTTTAGAAAAATAGCTATCAAATAGCTTGACTGTTAACTATGTAACAAATAAATATTTATAAGATTTACTATTTTGCATACAAGTTATACAATAAATACATAAGTTCAACTCAAAAATCAACATGATCTCAAAGGTTGATTGTTGATAATGAAATCAAGTCAGCCAAATGAACATACCCACGAAGCTTATAGCATTGTCAAATCAATCAAACTGATGAGCAATGCTGTAAGCTTTTACTTAAGTAGGTCGGTAAAATTCAGGGTCGTCATTAGTCATTGGTTCTTGATTAATAATTACTAGTTGTTACAAAGGACAAATGACAAATGACAACCCTAACTAGTACTCTACCACACAAGTTTTGACAGCTTGCGAGACGTCAGATCTCCGACTTTTTTAAAAAGTCGGGGATCTAGCCAAACTGTCAAAATCAATTTGGTGAACTACTAGTTAGCTTAATTTAAGCTGACCTACTTAAAAACTTTTGAAATTCAGCTGCCACAATGGGACGACTAAACAGAAAACCTTGCATGGCATCACAGTTATGTTGTCGTAAAAACTCTAGGTCTAACTCAGTTTCTACACCTTCAGCAATTACCTGAAGATTGAGATTATGACCCATTTGAATCAATGCTGTTGTAATAGCTGCTTTTTGTGGATCGTTGACAACATTATGAATAAAGTAACGATCAATTTTTAACTTATTAATAGGTAGTTTTTTGAGATACATTAATGAAGAGTAGCCTGTACCAAAATCATCAACAGCTATTTTGATGCCTAAGGAACGCAATTCATTCATTGTAGCGATCGCGGCATTAATATCTTGCATAATTAAGCTTTCTGTAAGCTCTAATTCTAGGTAATGTGGTTCCAAATTATTAGTGGTTAAAAAATGAATAATTTTTTTAATCAAATCTGGTTGAGTAAATTGGCGCGCTGAAAAATTAACAGCTATACATAAGGGAGAGTAACCTGCATGTTGCCAAGCTTGATTTTGTTGGCAAACACTTTCTAAAACCCATTCACCAATAGGAATAATTAACCCTGTAGACTCTGCTAGAGGAATCAATTCAGAAGCAGCAACCCTTCCTAATTCTGGACTTTGCCATCTAAGTAAAGCTTCTGCGGCAATGATTTTTCCAGAATGAATATCTACTTGTGGTTGATACTCAACAAAAAATTGTCGAAAATGTCCTTGCTCAATCGCTGCGTGTAAAATATTTTTTACAACCAATATTTCTGAATTAAAAGCTTTGAGTTGTGGACTAGTAGAATAATACTGTTTCAAAGTAGCCTGTTTTTGTAAACGCCCATCAATTGCACTCAATAATTCAGCACGAGTAAATGGTTTTGTGAGATAGTCATCCGCACCCAATTCCATGCCTTGACGAAAGTCAGCTTTAGTTGCTTTTGCAGTCAGAAAAATAAACGGAATTGTTGCTGTTAGTGGTTCTTGCCGCAAAGTGGTTAATACACCATAACCATCAAATTCTGGCATCATTAAATCGCACAAAATCAGATCAGGAACTTCTGTTAAAGCTAAATTTATCCCTACTTTACCGTTAGCAGCATCAATAGTTTCAAAATCTTCTGCTTCTAGTAATTCAACAAGGTTCTCACGAACTGCATTTTCATCTTCAATTACTAAAATTTTAGTCATTTTTTTATTGGTTGATGGTTAGTAGTTGGTGGTTGGTTGTTGTTGGTTGTTGGTTAGGAATCTTCCTAACAACAAACAACTATCAACAAACAACTAACAATTTTGTAATGGCAAAGTGACAGTAAACGTTGTTCCCACTCCCACTTCACTGTTCACAAATATTTCACCCTGATGTAAATCTATACATTTTTTGACAATTGTTAGTCCTAAACCAGTACCTGGGATATTGCCAACATTTGCAGCACGATGGAAAGATTCAAACAAATGAGGTAAGTCTTCTTGGGGAATACCAATTCCTTGGTCTTTTATTTCAAATACAACTCGATCTTCCTGATAAGTGATAGTAAATGTGATGATGCTGTTGTTGGGGGAATATTTGATCGCATTTGTGAGTAAATTTCTGAGAATGTGTCCCAACAATTTTTGATCCATGTGGCAGGATATGGATTCGTATTCACAGTCAAAGGCGATCGCATGTTCTGTATTAACATCCTGTTGCAATTCTTGGAGTAAGTCACGGCAGTACTCAACCAAATCTAGTAATGTCGGTTTAAAATCTATTCTTCCCACTTCTGCCTTACCAATCACCAACACATCATTTAACATCTCAGTCATATGTTTAACGCTGTGTTGAATGCGATGTATATGGGAGAGTAATTTTTCTTCTGTCCATTTGTGATGATAGTGTTCTACTAACTCTGAAGAAGAAAGAATGGTACTCAACGGTGTACGGAATTCATGGGAAATCACGGTGACAAAACGAGATTTTAATTCGTTGAGTTCTTTTTCTGTCTCCAATGCTGTTCTTAGTTCCTCTTCCAATTGCTTGCGTTTGCTAATATCTGACCAATAACCGACGATTTCTAGAGGTTTACCAGTATCATCGCGTACAAGTTTGGATTGATCGTATACCCAAATGTAATTACCATTTTTGTGTAAAAAACGGTACTCACAGATACATTCTCCCTGCTCAAATAAGTTTGCTGCTTCCGTAAAAACATGGGATTTGTCTTCTGGGTGGATGCGATCGCACCAAAACTTAGAATTTTCTATAAATTCTTCCGCTTCATAACCAAGCATGGCGGTGACATTCTCACTCATGAAGGTAATGTCATAATCTTCATAAGGTTTACAGGTATAAATAACGGCTGGAGTTGCGGACAGTAAATATTGCTGCCGCCGTTGCGATACCATTAATGCCATTTCTGACTGCTTGCGCTCGGTAATATCATTTTGAATGCCGACATAATGAGTGCAATTACCATTAACATCAAACACCGGAGAAATACTTAATTCATTCCAAAACAAACTACCATCTTGACGATAGTTACGTAAAACTACGGTACAATTTTTTGCTTGCTGGATAGCGTTTTTAAGTTCTTGGATTTCGGGTTGATTGGTATCATTTCCTTGCAGAAAACGACAACTGCGACCGATGACTTCCTCTGGTGAGTAACCAGTAATGTGTTTAAAGGCAGGATTAGCATAAATTATTGGTAAGTTTGGCAGCCTCGCATCACAAATCACAATGCCGTTACTGCTAGCAGCGATCGCGCGATCGCGCAAGCGCAGGTTGGCTTCTGTTCGCTTGCGATCAGTAATATCTGTGGAAATGCCACAAATGGCACGGGGAACACCATTTGCATCTTTTAAAGGAAACTTGACGGAAAGATAGGTATGTAACCCATCATCTTGGGGAACAATTTCTTCTGCTTCTATGGGTCTACCAGTAGTAAGAACATTATGATTATTCTTCGCAAACTCATCAGCTATATGGTGCAGGAAAAATTTGTATATACTTTTGCCTTTAACCTGCTGTTTGGAAAATTTAAACACCTTTTCATACTGGCTATTAACGAGTAAAAATCTGTTTTGAGTGTCTACAACATAAATAATCGCTGGAGAATTATCTAAAATAGCCTGTAGCTCTGCTTGAGTCTGCCGCAATGCAGCCTCTGCCACTTTGAGATCATGAATATCTGTATTTGTACCGAACCAATTTAATATTGTCCCGTCCTGATCCCGCTGTGGTACAGCACGTGCTAAGTGCCAGCGATATGTTCTGTCAGTTACCCTATACCAGCGAAATTCTAATTCTAAGGGTTCACCCGTAACTATAGAGTTTTGCCAACCATCCAAACATTTAGATAAATCTTCAGGATGCACCCAATTTTGCCACTTCCAGCCCAACATTTCTTCTTGTGTACAACACAAGTAATTCTGTATGCGTTGGTTGATGTATTCTACATAGCCATCTGGCTGAGCAATCCATACTTGTTGGGGAATAGATTCCGCTAAGAAGCGAAAGCGTTCTTCACTTTTTTGTAAAGCTTGTGTTCGTTCCTCTACTCTTGTTTCTAGTTCTATGTTTTCTTGTTTTTGTTCAGTTATGTCCCTTTGTACAGAAACAAAGTGAGTAATTTTGCCTTGTACATCTGCTATGGGAACAATGTTAATTTCAACCCAATATGTAGAACCATTTTTGTGGTAATTAATTAATTCTGCTCTAATTGGTAAACCATTTTGCAAGGCGGTACGAATACGGTCTAATTGGGTGCGATCGCTGAACTCCCCCTGTAAAATTCGCGGTGTTTTACCTATAACTTCAGCACTTGACCAGCCGCTTATCCGGGTAAAGGCTTCATTCACGTAAACTATTTGTGGCCCAAAAGGTTCATCGAGTGCATCAGCTGTGGTGATGATAATGGCATCGTTAGCATTTACAACGGCTGACTCAAACAAACGTAGTTGTTCGATGGTGTCTACTAGCTGACAGGGAGAACTAGGAGTAATTTGTAGTGCTTGATAAATAGTTTTGAATGTAACTATTCCAACTAGTTGGCTTTCTTCATCAACAATTGGTAGTAAAGGCAATTGATATTGCTGTAAAAATGACAATAAAAAAGTAATATTAGTAACTTGGACTTGACTGTACTTAAGTGAAATTGCGGTAAAAGTCATTACCTGCGAAATTGTAGCGGCTTGGAAGTCAAATTTACAACAGACCAATCTAATTACATCTTGATCCGTAAACCATCCCAACACCCGCATTTTATCTGCCAACAAATTCTCTACCACCAACACATAACTCGCTTGCTGCTGATGCATGAGTGCCACAGCATCTAATAATGACATGTCTGGTGTTACAGTCAGAGGCGAAAAATCTATTACGGTATCTACTGACGGCAGAGACATCAACTGAGTTAAGGCGTGCATAATTGCAATTGCCTTTAGCAATAAAAATTGAATAGCACTAGCATATTTAACTATCTTCTAGTGTTTTCTGGGTTAAATTCGTAACATTTCCTTGCAAAAAACTAGGTTATAAATTGAGAGTTATTTTATTTATTGTTAATAAAATAACTTATGATAACAGTAAAATCACTAAAAAAAACTTTGCACCAGTTGTAAAAAACCAGAGTAACCTCACCCCTTTCCCCTCTCCTTGCTAAGGAGAGGGGTGTCCGATAGGACGGGGTGAGGTTGCATTGTTTCATCGGGACTGCGTTTAACTTCAAATCTTAAAATCCCGCAGTTCTTTCCCCATAACGTAACAGCCTTTCGATCGCAACCAAACGATTTTCCCAAGCTTTGACTTGGTAGGGGTTAGCCACAAATTGCGATCGCATCCATACCCGAAATTGTGACTGAAAACGAGCCAAACTAGCTTTTGCTGCCACCAATTTACTAGCATTTGGCTCAGCAGCCAGCTGATTTAAAGCACTTTGTAAAACTTCTGCTTGAGTATTAAAGTCCGCAACTGCGATCGCTGATAGTTTTAGTTCATCATTTTGGGAAACAAACTTCCACTCCCGTAGCAAAGCATGATAACGACTAGCAGCAGCAGCAAAAGGCTGGCGCGAAGGAATAGGTTCTTTTTGCCTACCTTGTTCTCTGCCTTGAGTGCGGCTGAAAACTGTATGCAATTCGCTGTTAAAATTTTCCGCAGCAAACAGAGCATAACCACTAATTGGCAAGTCCCTAACTAGTTGGATTTGGTCAAACGCTCCGATAGTTGGTAAAGAAAGTAAACGAATTCCTGGTACTAGTAAAGTAGAGCCTAATTTTGAAGAAGCAATCCAAGGTTGTGCTAATCGCTCAAACCGGAGAGTATCTTGAGCATAAGTCATGGGAATAACTACATCAATATCACCTTGCCTTGCCCAAACTTCCCAATGCTGTTGAATTTTCTGAATGCGTTCTTGTTCTGGTAAAGGAAATACCGCTACCGATAAAATCAAGTTAGGTCGTTTCGCCCGCAGATGCCTTGACACCTGGGTAACAAAGCTATTCACTTGCTGGGTACGAAATTCTGTCCATTTCTGCCATAATTCCCTTTGATTAGGGGAAATATTGACTGGATCTACACCCGTCAGCTGCTGAAACTTAGCTCTTGCTGCTTTGCCATAGCCGTAAGTCCTTCCGGCGCTGGGATCTTGGAAGGGATAGCGAATATAGTCTAGCTGAATACCATCAACTTGATAGCGGGTAACAATTTCCTCATACAGTCGCAGTAAATACTGCCGTACTTCGGGATTAGCTGGGTCAAAGAAGGGTTTGCCTTGACCTGGGGGAATCATTTGACCACGGTGATCATAACCTGCCCAATCTGGATGAGCAGCAAGCACTGGCCCTGGATAATTGGGAGCGAGTTTGAGAATTTGATTGTGACGTTGATTACCAGCCGCAAAAACCCAAACCCAAGCGTGTAATTCCATACCCCGTTGGTGGGCTAATTTCACAGCACTTGCTAGAGGATCCCAACCACGAGTGAGGGGATTTTGCTGGGGTGCAACTTGACTGGGGTAAATTGTGTAACTAGAGTTAACTGTTTCAAAAAATACTGTGTTAAATCCTGCTTGAGCCAAACGATCAAAAATTGCAGCTAATCCCTTTTCGCTGCCAGCCCGGACAATTGTACCGCGATCCAGCCAGATTGCACGGATTTCTGGTTGAGCCAATTTCTGATCCACAGGAAACTGCTGCCATAAGGAATTCTTGGCCATTACCCAATTCGATCGCGCTTGAGCATACTGTTTTTGGGCGATAAGCCGGGGCAAGTTTTTAGCCACTTCCCTGGCTTGTGCCAGCACTTGCTCAGTACTCTGGACTGGTGCGCCAGATTTAATCGAGGCAAATTGCGCTTGCTGTGCTTTGGCAACTTGGGAATTACCATTGTGTATTGCAGCTGCTAAGTGGGCGCTTTCAACTCGACCAATGAGATTTTCTAACTGTTGCTGGAGAGCGATCGCTTCATTACGACTAATAGGTGCATTGGATTTCGGTTCCACATCCAAACGCACCCTTTGTTCCAGTTGATCAATAGCTTCATCTGAACGTGGGAACGTAATATTAGGTATAGGTAGAGGTCGGGGTTGGGGAGCAGTGGCTGTAATTTGAGGAGGGGGAGTGGGGGGAGTGGGGGAAGTAGGGGGAGTGGTGGCAACGATGGAGGTAGAACAGTTTTGCGAACTGCCTGGCACTCTATTAACATAAATAGAAAACTTCCTGAGATGCCGCTTAAGTGCAGCTTTTAACCAAGCTGCATCTGTTTTTACACCAGAAGCGGCGTCTACTCCCCAACGCCAACCTAACAAAGTAGAGCGTTCTGTGGTTAATACTGCTGGTGGTGTATCTTTGGCATCCCAAACAGCAGCTGTTTGCGATGCTACAGTATTGGGAATCATCACACCACCACGCACTGTACCAAGCAGTTCCTCTGGACTGTTCAAATTCCGTGTTATTTCTGATGAAGGTTGTAGTTTTTGGGGAGAGTCTAAGCTGAATGCCCAATATCCACCTAATAGGGATTGCAGCAGTTGACGCACTCCTGGTGCTGATGAACTCCCCACCGGGCCGCTAGCAATCAAACGTCCACCATTTCTCATCCATTCTTCTAAGGCGATCGCTTGTGTTGGTGATACACTCTCTACATTTGGCAAAAATAACACCGGGCGATCGCCCCAATCTGCTGCACTCTTGACGTTATCTAAAGAAATTACACAGTACTTTACACCTATTGCTTGTAAGCGAGTTTCAATTCCTGTCCACTGACTAGCATTTTCTTGAGTATGGACAACACTGATTATAGGTTCTTCAGCAGTCGTAGCGATTGCTGGTGTCATAGCGAGTAGATTGTAAAGTGTAAATTTAATTTTAAAAATAAATAATCCAGCTTTTTTGATATTCTTAAATTTATCTTTTACTAGTTTTTTCTTTGGCACTTCACTATCCACTCCTCACTTATAGTTAGTTGTTTGTTCATGGTTGTTTGTTGTTTGGATAAAAACAACCAACAACCAACAACCAACAAACAACAAACAACTATTTAATACAAGTCTCTATTAGTTCTTCTATCCCCGCCACTGGGTAGATGTTTGTCTCCAATTGACGGGCTAATTCATTAACATTTATATCATCTAAAAATACCAACTCGCCATGTTTTAGCATGACAGTTGGCAGCAAAATTCCATCTCCTAAATCTTGCCCTTGTAAATTTAACAGTAAATCATGACCGGTTAGCAACCCTGTCACGGATATATTTTGTCCCCAATAATCGCTCTTGAGAGCCTGCATATTTACTTGTAAACCTTCTACTGAATTCAACCGTTCTAGAATTGGTTGAAATGCTTGTTCTACAGCGTTACCCACTACCCAGGTAAATCTTTTTTGTCCTGGTATTTTTGGTGGGAGGAATTCATCTGCGACTTGCATAAACTGTTTGATAAACAAGCGAATCGAGCCAACACCATTATCAATTTGGGGATAGTCTTCGTATTCAGCTTCGCATGGTAATTCCTCTTGGGCGATTAAAAACCACTCATCAGCTAACCAAGCAAATGTATAATCAAACTTTTGCCGAAATTGCTGCTGAAGCGATCGCACTTGTTTAATTACCTCTTGGGCTTTTTCTCTAGTAACTGGTGTGAGTTCGTCTGCTTGGGGACGAAACTTGGTTAATCCCACTGGTACTACTGCTACAGAAGCAACAGTTGGCAGTTCACCTGTATGAAATGACGCTAAATCTCTCAGGGTTTGTTCCAAATGCTGACCATCATTTATACCAGGACACACGACTACCTGAGCATGGATTTGCAGTCGTCTTTGTTGAAACCACTGGAGTTGCTGCAAAATTTGTCCTGCCCGAGGATTTTTTAAGAGTCTAATTCTTACTTCGGGTTCTGTGGCGTGAACTGATACATACAACGGAGATAATCGCATTGCTTCGATACGTTGCCATTCCCGTTCTGTCAAATTAGTTAAGGTGAGGTAAGAACCATACAAAAAGCTTAAGCGATAATCATCATCTTTGAGATACAAACTTGAGCGTTTACCTGGTGGTTGTTGGTCGATAAAACAAAACGGACAACGATTATTGCACTGGATTAAATTATCAAATAAAGCGGTTTCAAATTCTAACCCTAAATCCTCGTCGTAGTCTTTTTCAATTTCAATATGATGAGTTCTGCCACTGGCGTCTAAGACTTCTAGTTCTAAAATCTCATCAGCGCACAAAAACCGATAATCGATTAAATCACGGGGAGGCGTGCCGTTAATACTGACGATCGCATCCCCAACTTCAAAACCAATTTCTGCTGCAATAGAATTGGGTAATACTTTGGTAATTCGAGCCGGACGAATAGTAGTCATTGTCAATTGTCAAGGGTCAATTGTCCATAGTCCATAGTTAATGGTAGTTTCTTTTGACTATGGACTATTGACTATGGACTATTAACTATTTATCAACAATCCCATCCTAATAGCCGCCAGTATTAAGATGCCAAATATCAGCCTATACCAAATAAACACCCAGTTACTATGGGTTTTGAGAAAGCGCAGCAACCCAGCAATTGCTAGATAAGAAAATACTGCTGATGAAATCACGCCAACAACTAAAGAAGCGATTCCCGCATCTGCGACACCCTGTTCTAAAACATCTTTTAATTCGACTAACCCAGCCAGAGTAATGGCTGGAATTCCCAACAGAAACGAAAAACGTGCTGCTGTTTCTCGTTGCAATCCGATAAATAATCCAGATGTGAGAGTAGAACCGGAACGAGATACGCCCGGAATTAATGCTAAAGACTGCGCTAAACCCATCAATAACCCATCTTTCATGGTCAAATGTTCAAAGTCGCGTTGACGCTTACCTAGTATCTCTGCTAATCCCAGTAACAGTGACATGACTATAGAAGCGATCGCGATCGCAGCTAAACTGCGTATCGGTGAATTATCAAAATCTGGAATAAAATTTTTGATCAATAATCCAAAAAAGACGATCGGTAAGGTTCCCAACAAAATTCCTAAACAAAGACGCAAGTCGTAGTCAGCGTAATCTTTACGGGCTATAGCACTCCATCCTCCCTTGAGTAATCGTGTCAAATCTAGGCGGAAATACCACAATACAGCTGCAATACTTCCCAACTGAATAATGGCTGTGAAAGCTACTCCTGGATCTCCCCAACCCAAAACTACTGGTACAACTTTTAAATGTGCTGTACTACTGATAGGCAAAAATTCTGTTACTCCTTGCACAAACCCCAAAATAATCGCTTGCAAGATATTCATTTGTTGCACTCCATTGCCTGGAATCGGCTGAGTGCTAAGAACTTTTAGCGGCTGTGCTGCAACTGAAATAAAAGTCGATGCAGCAGTTAAAAGCAAGAATAGTTGACGTTTTGATAGAACCATCTGTTTTTTATGCGATCGTTGTCATTACAATCCAGTTAAACTTCCAGCTATTTTGCATACCTTGCGGCAGATGTAATAGAAGAAGGGCAATGGGTAAAGGCTGTGGATAGATACACTATCCCCTCCAAGAGATCCGAAATCCCAAGTTTCCCATTAGACATCTTCTGTGAAGAATTTACCACCCATAATAAATCTTCGTAATTTTACAAAATTTTCATGCTGACGCTTGTGTTCTTCGATCACACCACCCCAACTTTTGGTATGATTTTTTCAAGTGTTTAGGTTATGGCTTGACACTTTTAAAAAGATTTGTTTGATACTTAATTGTCAAATTGGTGATTTATTAGTGCTTGTTAAATACAAATCACCTACTAGTAACGCCTCAGAACAAATAGCCACACTCGCAAACAGATCCGCGAATTTTTTAAAAAGTCGCGGATCTGACCCCTCGCAAAGAGTCAAAACTTATGTGGTAAAGCACTAGGATGAGTAATGTTACCAATGTTGAGGTATACCATGTCTAGTCTGCCTTCTGTTGAACAGAATCCGTTGCTGGGAACTTGGAAACTCATCTCAGCAACAGCCATAAACCCGGATGGAACGGTTGAACCTGAGGTGTATGGTCCTAATCCAACTGGCTACATTACTTATACTCCTGAGGGACGGATGATGGTTGTTTTTTCTCGGCGCGATCGCTCACCGCTTTCTGGAGACATTCGTTCACCTTTTAGCAAAGAAATCCAATCTTTACCACCACAAGAGTACCTACAGGCATTTTCCACATTCAATGCTTATGCTGGGATGTATACAATAGATGGCAATACGGTGACGCATCATGTCGAGATAGCCTCTATCCCTAATCGGGTTGGTACAGATTTGGTGCGTACTTTTACGTTGAACGGAAACCAAGTTACGCTGCAAACGCCACCAACTAAAACTGCTGGTGTTGAAAAAGTTTTTGAACTGGTGTGGGAAAAGGTGGAGTCTTGATAAAGTGAGTCTATTTGTATAAAAGGGAGTATGCAACCAGAAGACTTCTAATAATTAATGATGTCTCCTGAGCCACTAAGATTTTTTATATTGCTACCTGAAATATTAAAAGTGTTGCTATGGGGTGTGGTATCCTGTGGTTTATTTGGTTTGTGCTCCTGTTGCAGGCTCGTTTGAGTTTCAAGAGTAGATTTTTGCTTACTTTTAAGAATGGGAGTGAGAGATTCAGGAATCCCTGCTAGTTGAATCGCTACTTTTCCCAACTCATAGGCATCTTCTATTGACAATTCATTCCCCAAGCCTTGATAAAATGCCTCTGCAAAAGCAACAGCAGCTTTATCTCCAATTGCTTTATTCATACCAATCACATAATTGATGTGTTGGTGAATTGCTTCTGCTTGCGTCTCGCTATAGCAGGCGTTAAGCAAAACACACTGGATTTTTTCTTTAAAAAGCTTAAATAATTGTGTCAAGGCTTCTGTGCTGGCTAGTTGCATCCGTCCTGATTCATCCTCTAAAGCTAAGCCTTCACTTCCTGCACCATGGCCAGAGAAATGTACAATCTGTGGTTTATATTTGACTATGGCATGGAGCAAATCATTTGGACGCACTGCCCATTGTGAGATAATTTCAAATTGATCTCGCATTTTAGCTCGTTCCAAAGCTGCGTAAATTTCTCGCATTTCTTCGTCTAGGCGCAATCTACCTGTATCGATAGGATTTGCTGCGAGGATGAGGATTGTGATTTTTTCGTTGTTCATTTCACGATAAAAGTTTGTGATCTAACGACAGGAGTTTGTGATCTAACGACAGGAGTTTGTGATCTAACGACAGGAGTTTGTGATCTAACGACAGCTAGTACTCGACCACATAATTAAAGAGTTGCGAGAGGTTAGATCCCCGACTTTTTAAAAAAGTCGGGGATCTCGCCAACCTATCAAAATCAATTTGGTAAACTACTAGTTGTGGAATAACTGTGGCTTAATATGATTGAGTGGGAAACCATTTTCCCCCATCGATCTTACCGTGATGATGATCAGATACGAGGTTACGCACTACCTTATTATTTTCACCACCATCATCGAGTCGCCAGTAACCGATTAACCCTTTCTCTGTTCCTTTTAACCGTTGAGACATATTTGCTTTAATGTGATCTTGAGTATGGGCGACTTTCCAAAGTCGGACTTCAGCGATCGCTACATTATAATAAATCTCATTTTTGTCTTTGGCAGCAATTGTGAGATTTGCTTGTTTGAGACGATTCAGTGAGCCTGTAAATAAACCGATACTCTTAGTCTGCCCTGCAAAAACTATACTCTGACACTGCCCTTCTACTACGCTGTCTTGAATTCTGCCATCGATATAAATTGCTATTTCCTGGGAATTTTGATCCCAAGTAAAAGCAATGTGATGCCATACGCAATCCTGCGGCGCGTTATCTCTTGTGTAAACGATTGTTTTTACATAAGGATTGTTACTCTGGAACGTCACACGGATCTTTCCCTCATACCAGGAAAGGGAATAACCATTATTGTCACGATCATACTGGCTGACAATTAAACAATTGCCAAATCTGTGTTTAAACCATGTTTCCACGGTAAGTGCTTCGGTAGAATCAAGACTCTGATTATTTTCGCAATCAATGCGATCGCTGTCTCCATTCAATTTCAATCCAAATGGCAGAGGTAAAGCAGGATATTGACAAGCTTTCAATCTTTTTGTTTTGAAAGTTACACCGTAAGCACTTTGATTAGCTGCAAGCAGTACATACGGTCTTAACCATTTTCCGCCATCAACTATGCCATTGTCATCATTGGATACAGAGTTTTCTGCTTCGTCACCTTCTGCTTCTGTGAGTTGCCAGTAACCCACTAATCCTTCTTTCTCATTATCTTCTTTTAGCTGGCGAGTCATGTTTTCCTTGATTTGCTCTTGAGTGCGTGCTATTTTCCATAGACGAACTTCGGCAATACAACCGTTGAAATAATATCCATAATTTTGAGAACGAGCAATATTTAAACTGACTCTAGGTTCACCAATAGGCCCTTCAAAAAACGGAGATGTATTTACAGATTGTTTTTCTCCATCGATATATATTTTGATCTCCTTTGAATTTTGCTCCCATGTGAATGCAATGTGATGCCATGAGTCATGATTTAGAACTGCATTTTGAGTCAAAACACTAACTGTGTTGTTGCTATAACCTCTAGCGCCATCAGCGTTGTCATCATCATTACTGCTGAGATCAACACAGATATTGCCTTTGTTCAGCCATAAGCAATAACCTACCTCATTCCAACTGCCACCGCGATTAACAATTATTCCGTCTCTGTTTTGCTCATTGCTCTTAATCCATGCTTCTATGGTAATTGCCTGATCAATCTTCAAGTTTTCATAGTCGCCGCAGTTGATATATTCATTCTTTCCATTCAACTGCAAACCAAATAGTGGTTGAATCGGTTGATTGGAGGTAAAAAAGTTAATATCTGGCAAGCTGGGTACATCTTTCATGGCTGAGTTATATACCTTGTAGCCTCCAACTTCTTCAAACTGCCAGTAACCAATCAATCCTGCTTGATCATCTTTATCCAAGCGTCGATGCATGTTTGCCTTGATTCGCTCTGGAGTACGAGCTAATTTCCACAAGCGAACTTCGGCAATTGCACCGTGAAAATAACCTTCTTTTTCTGTTTCGCGATCGCAACCAATATATAACTTGTTATTAGGTTTTTGAGAAATCGATGATTTGCTAGGAAAGTCTTTCGCTTCTTCAGTTTTTTGGCTTTCTCCATCTAGATATATTGTAATATTGTCTGTGTTTTTAACCCATGTAAAAGCAACATGATGCCATAAATTATCATTGAAAAAACATTTATTAGTCAAAACTGCTTTGCTGCTGTGTAGCTTTACCCCAATCTGTCCTTTGTTCCAAAATAGAGAATAAGCGTTAACTCGGTTAATAACCGTTCCTTGTAAAAGCTCAGGCTTAGCTTGAATTAGTGCCTCAACTGTAATTGCTTCACTAATATCTAAACTTACATCAGCACCCAAATCAATATAACTACTTTCTCCGTCAAACTCCAGGGCAGATGGTAAAGGTGGGTAGTTTAATTGTTCAGATGTAACAACAAAATCTTGGATAAAGCTAGCGATTTTCGGATCGGTAAAACTCTTTTTCTTGAGGTTTTCAATAATTCGACAGATACGTACACCTTGATAAGCAATAATTTCTGGCTTATTTTTGCTTTTTGCACTAACAGATTTAGCTTTTTCTTGATTTTTAGAATCTTTAGCGATCGCTGCATGGTGTAGAGCTACCAATTGCCAATTAGAATTAAACACAGGACTACCTGAAGAACCATAATTAGAAGCACCGCCATATCTCAAGAAGTCTTGCAAAAGGCCATTTTCAGAATAATCCAGCACTCGGTTATCATTCTGCACAATCTGTTTTCGCTCACCCTTGGGATGTTGAATAATGAAGACAAGATCGCCATTAATGTATGTCGGTGCTTGAGTGATCGGACTGGTATTTTCTGCACCTTCTAACAAACCTTTGTTTATACCAGGTGCTACTTTGGTATCATCTTCAATCAATTGAATCCAATCAAATTGGTATCCAGCCTGCTGCGTAAAGGCGCCAGCTTTTAATTGCACGAGTGTATAGTCTAAAGCCGGGTTAGAAACAAACAAAATTTCGGGAGCAAACTCATACTCAACTACAGTTTGGATATTTCCCAAACTATCTTTAACATAGTTAAACTGAGCCACACACTCTTTAGCTTCCTTGGGATCTGCAATCACATGTTGATTTGTCATCAAGTGAGTTCCACCAACAAGAAAACCTGTACCAATTGCGATTGGATTCAATTGTGCAAGTTGATTTTCAGAAATATTTTTTAGTGCTTCTAAAGCATCTACCCCATCTACAAAAACTTTTTGTGCCAGTTTCTCTGGAATTGCAAAAATTTCTGTTAACTTTGTTATAGAATTATACTCATCTTTGTCATCTGAATCTTGAATTTCTGCAATTATCTCCTGAAAATCCGCAAGTGAAAAATAGCGAACAATACGACAGACTGCCTGACCGCGTTTTGTACCAATCTCTAGAAAAGAAAGCGGCAATAGATTTGCTAGATCAGTAGCAACAGAAAATGAAAACTGTCGCTGACTTTGCAACCGTTCCGTAATAATTGTCCGCACTTTATTCAAATCTTCCGGCAAAACATTTCTCAACAATTCATCATTGCTACCAATAGTTGATATTTTGACTAGATCAGCAATAGAAAACCCCTGACCTCGTTTCTTTTTACGACCTAAATTTCCTTGGAAGAACCAAGATTCTTGATGTTTGTAAGTATCCATAATATTAAGATATTTAAAACCTAAGCATTGATATAAATCCCAGTATGACCGTCAGCACTTATCAATTGATAGAACAGAAGTTTAGCTAAAAAGCTTTCTTCTATATTCTAAATGGGTACAAGAAAATAAACTTATGCACTTCTAACATACAAATGATAAAAATCCTGAAAATAGCTTAGATACATAATCCTGCTTATATAAACAGCAAAGTATTTAAGGTTTAATTAACCTATAAACAAAACAACTCGTTTGTAAAATTTTTCAACACAAGATAATAATATTTATTTACACTAACTAAGCTAAAGTCGAGATAAGATAAATTCCATAAAAAATAGTCTAGTTGTTCATCGCATTAATTATGAGAGGCAAAAGAATGTAGATGCCCAAGCGGCTTCCCGTAGGGTACCGCAAAGTACACAAATAACGCAAAGTAATAGGGAAAACAAGAGGAATGGAAAATAGGTTGAGCTAGCAAATTTAATGCGATAGACCACTAGTACTCTGTCAGGACAACACAAGCTAGGTAAAGCAATTTCTAAACTCATCCTCTGTTCTCTTCCTCTGCGTTCTCTGCGCCTCTGCGGTTCATTTATTTACCCCTCAAAGTTACATTGACAGACCACTAATTCTATAATTTATTCAAGTAAATTTAACTATGTAAACTCTTCAGGAAAAACTTTGTGGAGAGTAAAAATATCCGGGGTCAATCTCTTAAACAAGCCAACCTAAACTCTGATTTAGAAAACGCGATAGCTGGCTCAAGTATCGCTCCTAAACTTGCCATAACTTTGTTATTCATTAGCCTGTGCTTTTTTGCAGCCATTTTTACTGGGTTAATAAGTGCAGCCATTAGTTTAGACTTTTGGCTCAGAATCCAAGAGCGTATAGAATCCCAGTTAATGGGTTTAGTTGTGATTGCCTGGTTGATTTCTGCTATTTACCAAAGTTTAAGCAAAAGTTTGTTAACGGTAATTGCAGGTTTGGGTATTGCTTTGATCGTGCAGATAACTTTGCTCCTAATGGGATTTGGAGGAAGTATATCTTTATTTTTTGGCAGAACAGTTTTTACTATTCTGGCTGGCTGGGTAATCTATGGCTTAGTATTTTGCTTAATCCGCTTGGCACTTGCGACTATTGATGTGTTGTTCCAAAAAGCCTACTTTATCAAAGCCATTGGTTTTGTTTTCATCATCTTGGCAGGAGTGATGGGATGGCTAATTGCGATCGCTTTTGAAGCACCAGAACTTTCTTTACCAATCAAAATTACCGCTTTTTTGAGCGGTATAGGGTTTAATATAGCTTTAGGATTAGGCGCTTGGATTGCTAATCGTCGCCGCAAAGTACCTTGGAATCATCCAGATTTGTTTAGAACTTGGGCACTGGCTTTTGGATCTTGGGGAGGTACTTCATTTCACAATTTGGATATCAGCAAAGTCAACTTCAAAAACGCCAAATTAGCGAACACAGACTTACGCGCACGCAGGCTTTACCGCACTTGTTTCCAAGGTGTTACGGGACTTGAAAGAGCGAGAGTTGATAGTCGATATTTAGATTTAGAAATACCCAAAGTACAAAAACTTTTAACTTTAGGATGTTCAGAAGAAGCAGACTTTAGCGATTTAAATTTACGCGGAGCTTATTTACAAAATGCAGACTTGCGTCGGATAGATTTCACCGACACAGACTTAATTGGTGCTGATTTGCGGGGTGCAGACTTGCGCAATGCTATTCTGGCAAATGCTCAAGTCATCAATGTTGACTTTACAGATGCCAACTTAACTGGAATTTGTATCCAAAATTGGAATGTCAACAGCCAGACTTGTTTTACAAATGTTCTGTGTGACTACATTTACCGTAAATTAGATGATAAAGGCGAACGGTGCGATCGCTTTCCAGCAGATCGTAACTTTCAGCCGCGAGAATTTGAATCCCTTTATCAAGAAGTTGGTAACGTCGTTGACTTAGTTTTCCAAGAAGGATTGAACTGGCGTGCTTTCGCCTTCACACTACAAAAACTCCAGATCGAAGATGACGGTTTGGGATTAGAACTCAAAGGAATTGAGAAACGCGGGGATCTCTGGGTTGTGAAGGTGACTCATAATGAAAACATTCCTACCCAACAAGTAGAGAAACGTCTTTATGCTTCCTATGAATATTTACAACAACAGCTTGCCAGCAAAGAACAGATCATCCATAGATTACTAGGAATCACCGAAGAATTAAGTAAACGTCCCTTTGGGAATAATTTCTCAATTACCGGCAGTACCATTACTAACTTGGCCGGTTCTGGACAAATAGAATATCATGAAGCCGCAGAACAAGTTCGCAGTCTCGTCGCCAACAGTTCTGAACCAGTGCAAGTAACAGCGACAGTACGAACTCTGCTAACTCAACTCCAGGGACAGAATGTGGCTAATACAGCAGGAACTCAAGCAGAACTGATTAAGCAAGTGCTGTTAACTGAAGCTGAGAAAGATCCTGTGTTTAAACAGCTTTTGCTTTTGCAACGTCAACAATTTATTGATGCCATACCATCACCAGCGATCGCCACTGCCATCCAAGAAGCGATCACCCAAATTAGTTAACCTAGACAATAAGACTAAATCTACCACAAGTCAGATGCAAGCAACTACTTGGAAGCTTACCTGGGGTGTGGTCAAATAAATAGATTAATAGATTTTAGGAATATTGCCACTAATGAAACGAACTATTACTCAAACAACAGCATTTTTGGCTTCTTGTACTCTCCTACTTGCAGCCTGTGGTGGTAGCAACACTAGTACAAACACAAGTACAAATAACACTGGTACAAACACAGCCACCAACACCTCAACAACAACGAGTATATCTGGCCCCATACCGATTGGTATTGCCTTTGCCCAAACCAGCAATGTCGCATTACTTGGTCAAGAAGGGGTAGCAGGTGCAAAAATTGCTGAGAAATATTTTAATGATCAAGGAGGAATTAACGGTACTCCCATTAAATTAGTCTTTCAAGATGCAGGAGGCGATGAAGCTGGAGCAATTAACGCTTTTCAAACTTTAATTAATAAAGATAAAGTTGTCGGTATTATTGGTCCGACTTTATCACAACAAGCCTTTAGTGCTAACCCGATTGCGGAACGGGCAAAAGTACCAGTAATTGGTGCATCTACCACAGCCAAAGGTGTTCCCGAAATTGGTGATTATATTGCTCGTGTATCTGCACCAGTTTCTGTTGTCGCACCTAATTCTGTAAAAGCTGCGCTGAAGCAAAATCCTAATATTAAGAAAGTAGCAGTTTTTTATGCTCAAAACGATGCTTTTAATAAATCAGAAACAGAAATTTTTCAGAAAACAGTTAAAGAGCAAGGACTAGAATTAGTCACAGTCCAAAAATTTCAAACTACTGATACCGATTTTCAAGCCCAAGCTACCAATGCCCTGAATTTAAAACCAGATTTAATCATTATTTCTGGTTTAGCTGCTGATGGCGGTAACTTAGTACGGCAGTTGCGAGAATTAGGATACAAAGGTGCAATTATAGGTGGCAATGGTTTAAATACATCAAATGTATTATCTGTTTGTAAAGCTCTCTGTGATGGCGTTATGATTGCTCAAGCTTACAGTCCAGAACATCCAGGAGAGATTAACGCTGCTTTTCGGAAAGCATACGTAGAGCAATACAAAAAAGAACCACCCCAATTTAGCGCTCAAGCTTTTACAGCAGTGCAGGTGTATGTAGAGGCTTTGAAAGCATTAGATAAAAAGACCAAAATTACTACCCTTCCTGTAGATAAACTGCGGACAGAATTAAATAAACAAATACTCGCAGGTAAATACAATACACCTATTGGAGAAATTTCATTTACTCCAGAAGGTGAAATTGTGCAAAAAGACTTTTATGTTGCTCAAATTAAAATGGAAAAAGATGGTAACAATGGAAAATTTGCATTTTTAAAATAAGTTATGCCTCATGTGAATTCAAACTATGGCAAAAATTCTGTTTTTAGAATCGAACACAGTCTTGAAAAGCTTTGTTCGCCCCAAGCCCTAGCTCAAACTTTTCGCAGATGAACACAGATGTAGACGCCCCTAAGGGCGGCTACCTACGGAAGCCACTCCGTGTCTAGGGTGTAGGGTACACAGATAGTTTATCGGTGTGCATCTGTGTTCATCGGTGTTCGTTAATTAAAGTAATTACACACCACAAACTTTATGTGGTGAATTCCTAGCCTCTCATTTCCAACTTCCAGTGAATATCACTCTATTTTTACAACAGTTTTTAAACGGTTTATCTATTGGCAGTGTCTACGCCATCTTTGCTTTAGGATATACCCTGGTTTACTCAATTTTGGGCATAATTAATTTAGCTCATGGTGCAATTTTTACACTAGGTGCCTATTTTACCTATGCACTCGTTGGTGGCAGATTTGGATTTAATGGTTTGCTAGCAAATGCAGCCTTACCTGTACAATTACCTTTTGCTTTAGCTTTAATTTTGGGAAGTATCTTGGCGGGATTAGTAGGGGTAGTGGTAGAACGTATTGCCTTTTTACCCTTGCGCCAAAGGGGTTCCGATCCTCTGTTAACCGTTGTTTCTAGCTTGGGTGTGGCAGTGGTAATCGTCAATTTAATACAGTATCTGGTTGGTGCAGAAAGTTACACTTATCCAGCAGACACCTATGGGAATCTACCACCTGCAATTAACTTTGGTACAGAAGCAAACCCAATTCCCATCCGCACTGTGCAGGTGGTGATTTTTGTAGTTTCAATGGTATTTGTCGCTATCCTGACTTATTTTATTAGTCGCACAAAATATGGTAAGGCTATGCAGGCGATCGCCGAAGATGAAACTACTGCCAGTTTATTAGGAATTAACTGCGATCGCTTTATTATTCTGACGTTTTTTATCAGCAGTTTTTTAGCAGGAGTGGCAGGGACTTTAGTCGCCTCCAGTGTGAGTATAGCCGGGCCTTACTTCGGGATTGGTTTTGGGTTGCGGGGTTTAGCAGTAATTGTCTTGGGTGGTTTAGGTAGTATTCCTGGTGCAGTATTGGGGGGTTTGGTAATTGGCTTAGTAGAAGCTTTTGTCCCAGCAGAATACTCTGGCTACAAAGATGCTGTTGCCTTTGGCATTCTGTTTATTATGCTCTTAGTTAGACCACAAGGTTTGTTGGGACGGCGATTTATTCAAAAGGTTTAGATTTTAAATCATTGTAGTAGCGTGTCAAGGGTAATACTCTACCACACAAGTTTTGACAGCTTGCGAGGCGTCAGATCCCCGACTTTTTTAAAAAAGTCGGGGATCTGACCGACCTATCAAAATCAATTTGGTGAACTACTAAAACGATGCATGTTTCTTTTGTAGGTTGGGTCGAGTTTACCAGACCCAACATCATCAGGATAAGTTGGGTTTCCAGACAACAACCAACCCTTAAACACAAACAATGCGATCGCGTCCCTGTTTTTTAGCTTCATAAAGTGCTTGATCTGCGGTTGTGATCAGGGTTTCTACTCTAAGGTTGGGAATAGGAATTATACTTGAGACACCGAAACTTACAGTTATAAAGTCGCTGATTTGAGATTGAATATGCGGTAATCGTAATAGTTTGATCGCTTTTTGAATTGCTTGGGCGACGGCGATCGCACCTTGCACTGCTGTAGAAGGCAAGATAATGGCAAATTCTTCGCCTCCGTAACGAGCAACTAAGTCTGCTGGACGCTTGAGAGTGTTACGCATAGCTGCGGCTACCCTTTTTAAACAAGCATCGCCTGCTTGATGCCCGTAGTGGTCATTGTAGCTTTTAAAATAATCTACATCACATAAAATTAAAGATAAATACTGTTGTTCTCGTGCCATCCGTCGCCATTCTTGGGATAAGTATTCATCAAAGCGGCGACGATTTGCTACTTGCGTTAAGCCATCTAAAGTTGCAAGGCGTTCTAATTCTAAGTTTGCTTTCCGCAGAGCAATTTCAGCGGCTTTGGCTGCATCTTCAGCTCGTTTGCGTTCCCAAATTTCTTGTTCTAGGGCGATGGTTCTTTCGCGTACTTGTTTTTCAAGGGTACGGTTGTAGTCGGCTAAAAGTTGTTCTGTGTGTTTGCGTTGTGTGATGTCGATAACTACTCCATCCCAAATATTATCGCCGTTAGCTTGCTGTTCTGCTTGGGCAATGACTTGAATCCACTTCACCCGTCCAGAAGGAGTAACGATGCGGTGTTCAAGATTAATTGATTCTGGCTTGTGCAGAGATTCTGCAATCAGACTTTGGATAGCTAGGCTATCATCTGGATGAACTAAAGACCAAAGCTTTTGCGAATCCTGGATAATCGCTTCTGGTTCTATTTCGTAAATTTCCCGACATCTGGGACTTAAATAAGTAAATTCATCACTACCATCAGGATGCAAGATATATCGATAGATCATGCCCGGTACGTTTTCTGCTAGCCTACGAAACTGTGCTTCACTCTTCTTGAGAGCGTCTTCGGCTTGTTTGCGAGCAGTAATATCCATAGAAACACCTATCATTCCCTGGATGTTACCTTGGTTATCGTAGAAGGGATTACCCATCCCCTCTAATGTGCAACCATTAGTTGTAGCTGTGACGTAGTAGGGAACACCTGTAGTTAGAGAATTACGGAATGCTGCGACTACCTCTAGTAAATCGCTATACATCTCAAATACTGATTGACCAACAGCTTCTCCTGGCTTCAATCCTAATCCTTCTAATCCCTTTCCTTCTGAAAGGGTAAAGACCCCATTTTTATCCATTGCCCAGAGAATTAGGGGAAAATTATTAACTACGGTACGTAAGTATGCCTCACTTTGTTGTAATGCTTCAGCTAAAACGGCTGCCTCTGCTTGTTTACGTTCTGTGATATCTTGAAATATTGCGATCGCATAAGCTACTTCACCACTGTCATCAAATATAGGAATGACCTTCATCTCTAGTGCGATCGCTTTTCCTTCACGATAAATCTCCAAATCATTAGCATTTGACACTTTCCCTGCTAATGCTTGTACTGATGGTAGCTGTTGACTAGGGTATATTTGATTAGTACCAGCACGATAAATTTGATAGGCAACAGCAGTATGTTCGCTGACCAAATTCAGAAGTTGACTTGCACCCAGTAAATTTTGCCCAGTTTGATTGATGTAAGAATAGTTGCCATTTTTTTCGATGACAGCCACTCCTAAGGGTAAAACTTCTAAGAGCTGATACAATCGCTGTTCAGCAAAGGGCAATTTAGCACTCAAGGCTTTCATCGCATTAACGAGTTTTTATTATTATTTATTGGCTTGCAATCAAATTTATATGTTTGACAAGTTGTGTTATTAATAAGAGTTTATAATCTGTTAATTCCTGTCTTTATTGCCCATTTCAGGATGTTTTTTTTATTTATTCCTAAGTCTCTCTTAAATAAGCTAGAAATTAGCGATCGCTTACTTAGATACTGGTATTATAATTTACATAATTAATGATTTACTTAAAAATAATTGTGTATAAATTATTTAAGTATAGTTAAGATTTAACTCAGTTTATATGACAAGAAAACTAGTTAATTTTTAAAAGAAACTAAATAAAACACATCGGATTATACTGAGTTCGGCTAAGGAAAAGGGAAAAGGTTAAAGGACAAAGGCAATAAATTCTTTATTCCCCTTTCCCCTTGTTTCACTTATCCTTAAATGTCCATACACCATCATCCCAATCTGCATCTGAAGGAGGTTTTTGCAACCAGTATAGACAACGGTTGTAATGCATCTTTGCAGCTTGGTCATTTTTGTCTATTTCCAAAACTCTGGCAAACTCAGCTTTGGCAGAGAAAAACTGACGATTCAGATAAAAATGTCGTCCTTTTTGATAATGTTCAATTAATTGTAATTTTTCACTACCTATGTTTTCGGAACGCAAGCCTACTAATTCATATATGGCTACTGGTTCATTCCTACCTTTGACACGAATGTAATCTAGTTCTCTAGCCCAGATATAATCTTTACAGGGGTGGTATGTTTTGTCACTGATAATAATGTCACAGCCGTACTGCTTGCTGACGCTTTCTAGACGAGAACCAAGGTTGACTCCATCACCAATCGCTGTAAATTCCATCCGTTTGCTAGAACCAATATTGCCACTGATGACCACATCAGAATTAATACCAATACCAATATTAATGCGTGGCTTGTTACGGGCATGACGACGGGCATTAAATTCTTGCAGACGGCGGCGCATTTCTAAAGATGTCTGCACCGCCATCCAAGCGTGTTCTTGCAAAGGCAAGGGAGAACCATACACAGCCATGATGGCATCTCCTATATATTTATCAAGAGTACCCTTATACTTAAATACAGCTTCTACCATAGATTCAAAATATTCATTGAGCATACTTACCACTTCTTCCGCTTCTAGGTTTTCTGTCAAAGTGGTGTAGCCACGGATATCGGAGAATAAAATTGAAACTTCTTTGCGATCGCCTCCCAGCTTAGCATCGTCCAATTTCAGTAATTCTTCTGCTAATTCCTGAGTCATGTAACGATACATCGTACTTTTGAGGCGCTTTTCATCACTAATATCATCCATGACTACTAGCGCCCCCCGCACTTGGCGATGATTGCTAGCATCGGCAATTGTGTTAATTGATAAATTTACACTGTGTTGCACTTCGTCATTAGATACTAAGGTGCGATCGGGATAATACTGTTCGCGATATTTGATCTCTGCTGCATTTAAAGCATGGTGACACCATTTTTTAAAGTTACCTTCTTTAATCCGAATGATGTCAGTAATTAATTTACCTTCTAGTTTGTCTGCTGCTTCCAAACCTAATAAGCGCTTGGCACTCTCATTTGCAGCGATAATATGACCAGTTTTATCTGTAGAAATAACACCATTAGAGAGGCTGCGGAGAATATCTCGCTGCATTTGTTCTTGTTGCTTGACTGTGGCAAATAACTTCGCATTTTGCAGTGCCACTCCCGCTTGAATATTAAAAGCTTCCATAAACTCTTCGTCGTTGCGATCAAAGCTAGCTTGGAAACATTCGGGGGCTAGGGGCCAATGGGCGGGGTTATAAAGAGGAAAATCACCAGTTTTCTTTTTGTTGACTAGTTGGGTGACACCAATCAATTCGCGATCAGCGTTAAATACTGGCATACAAAGTAAGCTACAAGTACGATAGCCATTTTGCTGATCAATTTGTTTGGCTGTATCCGAGTCAGGATGATTATACAAGTCAAAGGGAATATTTAGTGTTTTGCCGGATGCTGCGACTATCCCAGCGAATCCTTTGCCAATGGGGACACGTAATTCTTTGGTGGAACCATTATCTTGAGTGATTTTCGTCCATAATTCATGGTGATCGCGATCTACTAACCATAGAGTACTGCGATCAGCGTTCATTAATTCCTTGGCTTCATCCATCACCCGTTTGAGGGTGTCTTCTAAATCGAGACTGCTTTGAGAAAGGGATTTGATCGCCTTCATCAGTGCTGCTGCGGCCCTTTGTTTTTGAGTAGCGACATAAAAAGAGCGTGACGACTCTAAAATTAAGCGAATAGAAGGGGCAAACTCCTGAAATAGCTGTTCATCAACACTAGTAAAGCCTCTAATATCAATTCGTTCTGATAGTGGTGCATGGCAATTGTTGGGATATTTTAATTTATTCAGCAATTGCACCACTGCCACTAACCGCCCTTGTTCGTTTAACAAAGGCAAAGCTAGCATTGTGTAAGTACGGTAGCTGGTACTTTTTTCTTGTTCTTGGGCAAAACGAGAACGTGGATCGTCGTAAAAATCAAAAGGAATATTGATCACCCGTTTATAAGTAGCTACTTCCCCAGCAATACCCTTATCAGCCGGAATGCGAATTTCTAAAGAGCGATCGCCCTCCCCCCCAGCTACAATTGACCACAATTCTTGTTTTTCTTCATCCAATAAAAATATTGTCGTTCGGTCTGCTCCTAATAATTCCCCTGTTTTCAAAGTGATAGACTGTAACATTTCTTGCAAGATTGTCTCAAAGCCATGAGAGTCCAGCATGGATAGGGTTTGATTGACAATCAGTAACTTTTGTTCTACTTCCTTAACGACTTGTTTAAAAGTATCCTGCTTGAGAGGAGCAAGAAACGAAGAAATAGTCCCTTGTCTTTTAGCAAGAGTACCCACAGGAGCAGTATTTTGCGGCGAATCGTGGTTTTCGCTGCGAACACCTATAATCAAATCGGCGGCTTCACCGCAACTACGTTGTTGAACTGACATAACTGACTTTTGATATAGGTAATGGTTTTATGTGTTTAAGAATGTCGTTAATAATTATGTAAATGTTGCTACCAGCTAGGCTAGATTAACATATCCACAGTTTAATCTTTCTATAGAGCAAGCGTCACCCTGAGTACGGAGTAAAAGATGGGGTGATGAAGAGGTAGGATAATGGTGTGATGGGGTGATGGGGTGATGAGATGATGAAGTGGTATAAGCACAGGAGTCGATTTTTTACCATATTTTTAATCGTAAATTCACTAGCACTAAATAGATACCACAGTCCAGGCTAGGCGTAAAGCTCAGCTTTGTGCCTTAGTGCTTTGGTGGTTCAAAAGACACTAAGACACGAAGAAATAAAAACCAGCTTTGCGGAAAAGGTAGTATTTTTAAACGCAGAGTTACGCAGAGTAAGCGCACCAGGGACGCGGAGGTTTGAGGAAGATTATTCGCTGGGGATTAATGAAATATCAGACTTAGCTGTTCTATTAATTTATTAATATGTGTTTGCTCATGAGTTGCCATGAGAGAAATTCTGATTCTACTGGTAGGAACGGTGGGAGGACGAATCGCAGGGGCAAAAATACCAGCAGATTTGAGTTGGTTTCCTGCTTGGAGTGCGTCTGTTGCACTAGCAAATTGTAGACAGAGAATGGGTGATTCTGAAGGTAGTAGTTTAAGATTGGGTAAGTATTGGTGTATTAATTTTTTTAAGTAATCTACATTTTTCCACAATTGAGTGCGGCGTTGTGGTTCTTGTTGAATAATATTTATTGCCGCTAACGCTGCGGCTGTATCTGCGGGTGAAAGGGCTGTAGTGTAAATCCAACTCGGGGCGCGATTTCGTAAATAGTCGATGAGTGTTGCACTTCCAGCTACATAGCCACCCAAGCTACCTAAAGCTTTACTCAATGTCCCAATTTGTACTAATTGCTTACCTGTACAGCCGAAATGTTCGACGCACCCTGCACCTGTTTTTCCTAATACCCCAGTTGCGTGGGCTTCATCGACTAGCAGCATACAGCTAAATTCTTGGGCTAGATCAATTAGTGCAGGTAAAGGACATAAATCTCCATCCATGCTGAAGACGCTATCGGTAGCGATCAAACAGCGTCGATAGTCTGGGCGTAATCTTTGTAACTCGCTTTTGACTGCTTCAACATCACAGTGGGGGTATTCAACAATTTTTGCACCACTGAGAATTGCCCCATTTTTCAGGCTGGAGTGATTATACTGGTCAGCTAAAACTAAATCTCGCTTGCCTACTAAGGCTGTGATTGCACCCAAATTTGCTAGATAGCCAGAACTGAATACAACTGCATCTTCTGTTTGCTTGAGGGATGCGATCGCTTTTTCTAGTTCTCTGTGTATTTTTCTGTGTCCACTGAGTAGTCGGGAACCAGTACTGCCAGTGCCAAATTCTTGCACAGCAGCAGTAGCTGCAAGTATCAAACGCTCATCCCCAGCTAATCCCAAATAGTCATTACTGGCAAAATTAATTACTTCCTGCCCCTGGAGTAACACTGTCGCACCAGGACAACCCTCGATGGTTTGTACCGAACGATACCAGTCTGCACGGTGAATTGTTGCCAGAGATTGTTCTATCCAAGCGTAGGGATCGGACATTGGGGAGGTGGGGGGGACAAGGGAGAGGGGGGAGACAAGGAAGACAAGGAGGACGACTTGGGGGACGGGGTGACGCGGAGGGAGAAAAACTAAATAACTAATGACAAATGACTAATAACTACTAACAAACCAACAACCACCAACAACTAACCACTAACGAATAACTAATAATGAACAACTAATAACTAAATAATAATAAATAATTACTATTGACTAATGACTACATTCAGTACTACTAAGATGAGCGATCGCTTGTCTGAGCCATTCTTCTACGTATGCGTCTTTTGGTAGTCCAATGTCTTCGCTAACTACATGCAAAGCGTGACTTACTTCAGTTGGAGTGTACCCCAATGCAAGCAGAGCCATTTGCACTTCTTCGAGAATTCCTGGTGCTGGACCGCCTGTAGCGACGAAGAAGCCTGCTGTTTTGCGCCATTCGATTAATTTGCTTTTCAATTCCAAACAAATGCGTTCTGCGGTTTTTTTGCCAACGCCAGGCGCTTGAATTAACAGTTGAATATTACCAGTGATAATAGTCTGGACTAATTCTGGAAGTTCCAGAGTATCTAATAAAGCGATCGCCAAAGCAGCACCGATACCACTCACACTCAGCAAGTGGCGAAATACGTCCCTTTCTGCTGGGGAACCAAAACCGTACAGCAACGGCACTTCCTCACGAATTTGGTAATGGGTAAATACTTGTACTTCACCTCCCGATTCTGGTAGCTGCTGTGCTAACCGTGCCGGGATTTGTAAATCGTAACCAATACCATTGACTTCGAGAGTGAGGATATGACGATTTCCACTCTGTTTTTGAATGCCAGCAACGATGCCTTTAAGATAACTAATCATTATTCCATCAGTCCAAAATATCTTAAGCCTTCCAAGATACCACCTGCACAGGCATTTTGTGCCAAGTAGCGGTGGTTAGCGGGATTTTCATTGTGCCACTGGAGTAACTCCTGACGAGCATTCCCAACAATAATCCCCCGTTCATTGCCTGTTGCGAATAAAGCAATATCATTACCAGAATCACCACAGACAACAGTTTGCTCTGCTACAAATTTCCACTTTTGACGAAGAAACTGTACTGCCTGACCTTTATCGCTCCTGCGAGGCACAATGTCAAGGTCTATACCGCTACTGTAGATTAACTTTACATTTAAATTAGATTTGAGCAATTCCGACTCTAGTTTTGGTAAAACTGCTACAGATGCCTCCTGTTCTAAGAAAAAACTTACTTTGAAAGGACGCTGTTCAGAATTTGGTTGTGGTTTTAACTCAGTGAATTCCGCTGTTTTAGCTAACACTAAATTTCTGTCCCAACCCTGTGAAAGTATTGCTGCCCAAGTTGAGTCTGGGCTGTCGCTACCATCCAAGTATATTTCTGTTCCTACAGATAAAATCAGGGCATCTGGTTTAAGAAGATTTTTTTCTTCTTGCAGTTCACGGTACAGAACAGGCGATCGCCCAGTAGCATAAACAATCTTGGTACCATATTCTTTACGATGTCTTTGCAGGCGCTCATTTAATAACAGCAGCGCTTGATCATCGCCTACGAGAGTATGGTCTAAATCAGTTACAAATAAAAATCCAGCCATGGCTACCTCTTTGTGCTAGCTCTACACCAAAAGTGTATGCCGTTTTTGCACCAATCTTATCTGCTTGGTGTATTAGTGCCTTAGTGGTTAAATAAAATTTGTATTTCACCACAAAGACATCAAGACACAAAGAAAATTTAATTTTTAGGATTGCACCACCACAGAGTTAAGTATTAAATTTAACTTAAAATTCCTGTAAATAATTGCACTCACACTTAGCTGCGATCGCTCAAAATTATGGTCGGTAAATCTGCGGTAACTAAGCAATTGAGTCACCCCCAAATAAACTGCGCCCTAATAGCCCCAGCCTACTTTTAGTAGACTGAAATGAATAACTCCTTCAACCCATTTAAGTGGGTTCTGGCCCCGCGTCCCAAATTTATTTGAGGGCGGATTTTGGGCTAATGAAATCCATCGAACTCACGTTAATGGTGAAAAACCAACAATCACCAATTAGCAATTACCAATCACCAGTTTTATCCATTAAAGTCTCGCTTATGAGGTTTCATAAATAAAAACCTATATTTATCATAGTATTTTTCTTAAAATTTTAGTCTTGACATTTACCACTTTACTTATGACGCAAAGTATGCAATTGAGAACAATAGATTTAAAACAATAGTAACTATAGGATAAAAAATGTATAAGAATTTATTACAGTAGTTATCGTCGAATTGTCTAGGTAAGTAATTCCATTTTGGGACATATAAGGATAATCTATATTTAACAAGATTAAGCAAATATAAATTTGTTTGAACTCCCATAGCAACGTTGTCTGGAAGTAACGGTTGTGAAAACACAACCGCTATTTAGTCTTGCTGCAAATCTAGAGGTGAGTTAATGGCTCAGTTCCTGCTTGAAACGGTTTGGTTAGTACCTTTATATGCGTTAATAGGTGGGCTTTTAGCTGTACCATGGTCGCCGGGAATTATTAGGCGTACGGGGCCAAGACCGGCAGGGTATGTCAATTTAGTCATGACATTTTTAGCATTTCTTCATGCTACTTTGGCATTTCCTGCTACCTGGAATCAGCCTGCGTATCAAGTATTTATACCTTGGTTGAGTACTGCGGGTTTAAATCTCTCCATTGATTTAGAAATTTCCTCGGTCAGTGTTGGCGCAATGATCGTAGTCTGTGGCTTAAATTTGCTAGCACAGATTTATGCCATTGGCTACATGGAAATGGACTGGGGTTGGGGACGTTTCTATTCTTTGTTAGGAATGTTTGAAGCGGGACTATGCGCCCTGGCTTTGTGCAACAACCTATTCTTTAGCTATGTAATTCTAGAGATCCTGACTCTCGGAACCTACTTGCTCGTTGGATTATGGTTTATCCAACCTTTAGTAGTCACTGGGGCGAGAGATGCATTCCTAACTAAGCGGGTAGGCGACTTATTCCTGTTGATGGGGGTACTGGCACTATGGCCTTTATCGGGAACTTGGAATTATACAGAATTAGCAGAGTGGGCAGCTACTGCTGATGTCAATCCAACAGTAATCGCACTGGTTGGTTTGGCGCTAATTGCAGGGCCAATGGGTAAATGCGCCCAGTTCCCTTTGCACCTGTGGTTAGATGAGGCAATGGAAGGGCCTATCCCCAGTACAATTTTGCGTAACTCAGTAGTAGTTGCGAGTGGTGCTTGGGTGCTGATTAAACTACAACCTGTTTTTAACTTATCGCCGATAGTCTCTAGTGCGATGATTGGTATTGGTGCAATCACGGCGGTAGGTGCTTCCTTAATTGCGATCGCTCAAGTTGATATTAAACGCTGTTTGTCTTACTCTGTGAGTGCCTACTTGGGTTTGGTGTTTATTGCCGTAGGTACACAGCAAGACGAAGCGGCGCTGTTGTTGGTACTTACCCACGCTTTAAGTGCAGCATTACTGGTAATGAGTACAGGTGCTGTTGTCTGGAACAGTATCACCCAAAATGTTACTTTGTTGGGTGGACTATGGTCACGTCGTCCAGTCTCCGGCTTAGCTTATGTAGTTGGTATTTTGGGGCTAATTGGTTTTCCACCTCTAGGTAGCTTTTGGGCATTGTTGAAATTAGCAGATGGACTATGGACAACTAAACCTTGGCTAATTGGGGTAGTAATAGCAGTCAATGCTTTAACAGCTTTTAGCTTAACCAGAGAATTCTGTCTCGTGTTTGGTGGTAAACCCAAGCAAATGAGTGAGCGATCGCCTGAAGTTGGCTGGCAAATGGTGTTACCGATGATCATTTTGATGAGCTTTACTCTTCATTTACCTTTAATTTTGCAAAGCTTATCACTTCTACCTAGTTGGGCTGAATTAAATAAAGATGTTGCACTACTGCTAATTTGGTCAAGCATTTTTGGTTGCAGCATCAGTGGTGTAATTTATCTAGGCAATGTGCCAAAACCAATTCGCCTACCTTGGAAAGGTTTACAAGATTTAATTGCCTACGATTTTTACACTCCCAAACTCTATCGGATGAGTATTGTTTTGAGTGTTGACCTCATTTCTAAACTAGCCGACATTGTTGATCGTTTCGTAGTCGATGGCATTGTTAACTTGGTTGGTTTAGCTTCCATTGGTGGTGGCGAAAGTCTTAAGTATAGTACCTCTGGACAAACCCAATTTTATGCCTTCACTGTTCTGTTAGGAGTAGGTGTTTTAGGAATATTCGTCACTTGGCCCTACTGGGGAAATCAGTTCTTAGACATGATGTATTTGTCTCGCTAACAGTGCATTGAGTAATAGGCGATCAGTTTTGTATCTCTGGTATTTGAGGAGCATCTAAGTGAAGAGAATTTTTTCCAGAAGAAATATACTGAAGCTAGGTGCAGGAGCATTAGGTACAGGAGTGGTAACAGCCGGTGTTGGCTCTCAATTAGTTTCTCCACCAAAAGTAATTGCCGAAAATAATATATCTCCCGACCAAGCATTAAAAGAACTCATCGACGGTAATGAACGGTTTGTCAAAAGAAAACAAAAAAAGCGTAATCACTATACACGTCTAGTAGAAGTTTCCAAAACTCAGAAACCGTTTGCTTCTATTCTCAGTTGTGCAGATTCACGTGTTCCTTCAGAGATTATTTTTGACCAAGGATTTGGTGATTTATTTGTATGTCGTGTGGCTGGAAATATCGCGATACCAGAAGAAATTGGCAGTCTCGAATTTGGCAGCTTAGTATTAGGTTCAAAAGTAATCATGGTACTAGGACATGAAAGATGTGGTGCGGTAGAGGCCACAATCAAAGGCGCTCAAGTCCCAGGTCAAATTGGTAGTTTACTGGCTGCCATCAAACCAGGTATTGAAAAGTCAAAAAATCAGCCTGGAGACAAGTTAGAAAATGCTTGTAAAGCCAACGTTTTGGCACAAGTAGAAAAATTGAAACAATCGCCAGTTCTCTCTCAATTAATTCAAGAAAATAAACTCAAAATTGTTGGTGGATACTATGATTTAGATACTGGCAAAGTAACAATGGTCAGTTAGCAAATTTACTAATTCTGTCGGCACAAATAAAGCGAACTGATGAGGAGCGTCAATAGTTAATTGTCAATGTTCATTTGTCACTCGGTATGGGATGAGTAATTAATTTTTCTCCCTTGTCCTCCTTGTCTCCCTTGTCTCTCTTTCCTTCGTCCGTACTTTAACAACATCAATTTTACCATTCCAAATTATGCTCAGTGTTTTAATTTGGCTCCCGATTTTTGCGGCTGCGATCATCGCATTATTACCTGGAAATATTTCTGCCAATCGTGTGCGTTTAGGAGCATTGTTTGCTTCTGGAACAGTACTGTTGTGGAATCTTTTTCTCTTACTCAAATTTGATATCAACAATCCAGGGATGCAGTTACAAGAGTATCTCCCTTGGAATGAAACCCTTGGTTTAAGCTATCAGCTTGGGGTAGATGGACTTTCGATTTTGCTGCTGATTTTAAATGGTTTGCTCACCTGGATTGCTATTTATAGCAGTAGTCAGCAAACAGAACGTCCCCGGCTTTTCTACTCGCTGGTATTGTTAGTGAGTGGTGGAGTAGCAGGTGCTTTTTTAGCAGAGAATTTATTATTATTCTTCCTGTTTTACGAACTAGAATTAATACCCTTTTATCTGCTAATTAGCATTTGGGGTGGTCAAAGACGCGCTTATGCTGGTATTAAATTCCTGATTTATACTGCTGTTTCCGGTGCATTAATTCTGGCTAGCTTTTTGGGTATTGTCTGGGTGACAGGTTCCTCTAGCTTTAATTACGATGCCCTTTCTACTCAAACTCTATCAGCAACATTACAAATCATTCTGTTGGTAGGAATCATACTCGGTTTTGGGATTAAAATCCCCTTGGTTCCTTTACATACCTGGTTGCCAGATGCTTACGTTGAAGCTTCCGCCCCGATTGCCATTCTGCTTGGTGGTGTGCTGGCGAAGTTAGGAACTTACGGAATTTTGCGGTTTGGGATGGCTTTGTTTCCCGATGCTTGGAGTACTCTCGCACCAAGTTTGGCAATTTGGGGTGCAGTCAGTGCCATGTATGGGGCAGTAACAGCGATCGCTCAAAAAGACATCAAGCGCATGGTGGCATACAGTTCCATCGGTCACATGGGTTACATTCTCCTGGCTGCTGCTGCTAGTACTCCCCTTGCCCTTGTTGGTGCAGTTGCCCAAATGATTAGCCACGGTATTATTCTTGCCATTCTCTTCCACCTAGTCGGAGTTGTAGAAGCCAAGGTGGGAACCCGTGAATTGGATGTCCTCAATGGCTTAATGAATCCCATACGCGGTTTACCCCTAACCAGTGCCTTACTAGTTTTAGGCGGTATGGCTAGCGCGGGTATTCCTGGAATGACAGGATTCATCTCTGAATTTATCGTTTTCCAAGGTAGTTTCTCTGTCTTTCCCTTGCCTACCCTATTGTGTGTAGTTGCCACTGGCTTAACCGCCGTTTACTTTGTCATCCTCCTCAACCGTACCTGTTTTGGTAAACTCGACAACAACCTTGCCTATTACCCACGAGTCTTATGGCACGAAAAAATGCCAGCCCTAGTTTTGGCAGCCTTGATATTGTTCTTAGGGGTACAACCTACTTGGTTGGTACGTTGGGCTGAACCAACAACAACAGCAATGGTTGCAACCATTCCTCCCATCGAAAAAGCAGTGACTCAGCAAGTAGCCTTGAAATAAAGGATGAAATATGAAGGATGAAGGATGAAGTATTAAAATGTACAATTCTTTTCATCCTTTGTTATGAATCTGACATTAATTCCAAGTGGACTAGTACTACTTCGCTTTTTGATTTCTCCCTTCCTTCTTTGGGATGCCTGGGATGGTAAAACTAGTATTTGGTTCATCACTACTTTTGTTGTTGCTTTCCTCTCAGATATTTTGGATGGCGTCATAGCTAGACGGCTTGGTGTTAGCAACGCCCAACTACGGCAAGCCGATAGCTGGGCTGATGTCTGTCTCTATGTTTGCATCGCTGCTAGTGCCTGGTTAGTGTATCGAGATACTGTCATAGCTTATCGCTTACCTTTATTGAGGATTGCGCCGTTCTACTTAGTTGTATTGTTGGCGTCATTCACACTGTCGAAGAAATAGCCATGATATTGATATTACCAGTGTGGACACATGATGTTTTGAGTATTTTTCATGCTTTGAAGATACGTGAAGAAACTGGTTGTTAGTTGTTAGTTAGTTGTTGTTTGGTATTAACTCCAAACAACAATCAACAATCAACAACCAACTATTCCTAAAAAAAGGAGCTAAAAATGGTACAAGCACCAGATAAACCTACAACTAAATTACCGCCTTCTACTCATGAATTTGCAGAAATAATTCACCGTTTAGAAGCTGGCGGTTCAATGTTACCAGATACGCCAGAAAATTTGATGCAAATTATCGGCATTTATAAGGCTTATGCAGTGCCGATGGATTTCTACTGGCGTGATTTGCTTTATATTGCTGAACAGGTTTTTTTAGATCCCTTTCCCTTCTTTAAATACTTCATTTCTCAGGAGTATTTAGAGCGGCATAATCATTATGCTGGTGACGATGCTGATTTGCGAATTTGGCGCGGTGAAGCAACAGCCCATCCAGAACTTTTGGCATTTATGGAAAAGGGTGAAACCTTTAAAATGCCAAAATTACTTCATCATTGGTTTCATGACCGCATAAATATGGAATTTGCTGAAGAGTGTATGCGGGCAATGCTTTGGCATCGTCATATGTACGCACCAGTGAATCAATTTGATGCTTATCTGGACAGTGAAGAATACAAAGCCAATGCCGATCGCGCTATTAAGGCCTACTTCCAAGGCAACCCCTTAATGTTGGGACTCTATAAACTGTTTCCTGATATGTTTTTGGAACAGTGCCGCCAGATGTCTTATTACGCTAACCTGGGCTTGTTCTGGGAAGTCATGGCGCCGGTTTTCTTTGAAATGTCGGACATCTATGATGAAGGTGGATTTAAAGGTGTCCCCGATGCCATGAATTTCTTAGTCAATGGAATTTTTGCGATCGCAGGTCGTCCTATTTACCATCATGTTTATATACGGGGAGAATGTTACGAAATTATCCCCAAATCTAAGGGTTTTACCTGGCTGTACGAGGCTGCATTACCTTATGTAGAGGCTGTTTTCTATCGTACTTCTCCCTTCCGAGGTACAAAATCTTACAATGCTCAAGCCAGACAAATACCTGACAAGCAAGAAGATTTTCACTACGGTATTTTATATGCCGATGTATTTCCTGTAGGGACAGCGGGCATTCCACCAACACTTTTAATGCAAGATATGTTGCATTTCTTGCCCCAATATCTTGTGGATTATTACAAACAATACTGTCGGGGTGAGGACGATATGTTGATTCAGTTGGGAATTAGTTTCCAACGGTCAATGTACAACGTTACTTCTGCGGTGATTCAAGCTTTACGGACTGCACTTTTATATCCATTAGATGATCCAAATCCCAAACATTTACAAGCAAATCGTGAATTTTTTGAAGCACAATTAAATCGTTTTTGTCGTCCTGAATATGGTATGCGTGATGCTGCCCGTCTACGGCAAATTCAGCGACAGGATTATAGATAAATCCTGAGTTACAAGATCCCCGACTTCTTAAAGAAGTCGGGGATCTGGGCTTTAGAATTCTCACTAATCATATAGGTTTTTTATATCAATCCCCCTTAAGCAAGGGGGCTTTATTTTAAATGTCAAAATAAAACCTCCTTGCGGTACAAGACGAATAATTGAAAGTAGTGCAACCTAAGAGTAGTGTAAATATTAAATCTAGTAAATTATGGATGCTGCTAAACGCCTTGCTACTCTCAACCGCATTCGTAAACTTAGCCAACTGATGGATACATCTATACGTATTCCTTTGATCGGCTTTCGCATTGGACTAGACCCCATTATTGGTTTAGTTCCAGGTGCTGGTGATTTAATTAGTACAGGATTTTCGGCTTACATTATATATTTAGCTACCCGCTTTGGTATACCACGCCAAGACTTAGCCAAAATGATTTTCAACGTTGGTTTAGAAGCAGTTGTTGGCAGTGTGCCTTTAGTAGGTGATTTATTTGATGCTTTCTATAAGTCCAATATCCGTAATTTGGCAATTTTAGAACAACATTTAATGGTAGTTGAACCGGAACTTGAAGAATCGGAACTTGAAGAATTGGTTTCAATTAACTCTTAATTCCAACTTTCCCTCTCATGATAAAACTTAGTTCCCTGCTCGCAAACTTTACGGTGTACACTTTAGATTTGCCTTGAAAATAGCGATCGGGGATGAACCTAACAGCAAACCCATAATCCATCGGTGTACATCTGTGTTCATCGGTGTTCGTTCTTTCATCCCCTCCTTGTGGGCAATTGCCCCTGGGGGCTTGTCTTGAAAATATGGGAAAGGGGAACTCGGGGGCCCCACTTCCCCAAGGGAGTGGGGATTAGGGGCAACGGGGAAAGGGGAAGAACTATATTTCATGTCCTTGTTGTGTAATTTATCATATGACCGTCTAGTTTGAAAATGGGTATAGGAGTGTAAAGGTGTGGGGGTGTAGGAGGAGTCAAATTTTCATTCCTTAGGTTGTGGGCATAGGGATGTTCGCCCTGCGCGACTTCCCGCAGGGTAAACTAACATTCTAAGCATTTGTTGGGTTTCCCAAAGCCTCAACCCAACCTACAGTTATCCTTTACTTGGTTTTGATTTAATTGCTGCAATTTTGTATCAATTCTCTGCTCTGCTGCTAATCGCTCTAAAGCATAATCATTAAGGTCTACAAAATGCATATTAGCTACTAATGTTGGATGAACAGCATTAATTTGCTGATATATTTCTTGGGCAACTGTGCGGTAGGAAGGATGTCCTTGTCGCGAACTTCGTAATTCCACAAGATGATAAACTTCCCGGAGATTCAACTTAATTCGCCAGCGCACTCGATAGGCGAAAGGTACAACATATTGTGCTGCATCTGGTAAGTCTTGACTAATCAACTCAGTTGTTTCGGCTGCATAATCCAAAGCTTTGCAGTAGGTTTGGGCAAGGTTTGCTTCTTCCAGTTCTGTTGGCACTACGTACCCATGACGAACACAGTAGTGTTGACGTTCTTGTGTGAGAACACGATGTCGATGTAAATCACGATACGCACCAATATCAGCTAGCACATCAAACGTGTAGTAGATTTGTTCAAAAGCACGTCCAGGTCGATGAAATCGTGACTCGCGATCGCCTACATAAGTGTTGATAATTTCTACTCGCTCTTGGCTGGATAAACCAACAACGTATTCTTGAATTTGCTCGAATGTCAAATCAGTGTGAGGATAAAGGATGGCTGCAACAATCTTGACCTCGGCATCTGGATCGTACTCAACTAATTGAACAGTTGAGCTTGCTGGTGGTTGAATTTGCCCTAAATGTTTTTGTGCCAATGATTGTGTACGACCCCAATTTGTTGATAAGTAACTCGAATATTGAGCGCCCCGTTCAGTTTTGGCACGCTTGACAAATGAAGGTATAATTTGATCTAGTTCTTGTTGCATACAAGCCCCAAGGTTACGCACTTCTGGGTGAGGTGAAGCAGCAAGCTTGACTAGCAAATACTCAAATGCCCGTCCGTTACCAAACAATCCAACATTAGTCAGAGTTGCCATTGGCAGTAAACCACGCAACAAGTCCAAAGTTTTAGCTTTTGTAGCATTGTTATATGCTCGATCAGAAGTAGTCGTATCTTTAGGAGTACGCTGTTGTACCCAACTCAACAAAGGCTCAATTAAATGAGTGTAAGTATCGAATAAATGATCTAATGTTGCCTCATATCGCTGTGCATGACTTGATGCCATTATTGACGGTTCCCGATAGTAGCGGTAGCGCCCGTTGATTTTACGATTAAAAGGAACATATCTTGTTGACTTCTCTAACGGAGAAATTCCTAAACGACTGTCTTCCAGTGCTTTTGCTGCAATATTACTAATTCCTTCACAGGCAAGGTGTGCGCCTCCTAGTTCTGCTACTGAGTCATCACCATAACCAATCAACACCCGATCATAAAAAGCTTCTGCTTGTTGAATCGCCACTAATTGATCAGCACCATTGTCAGATCCTCCACCGACAATCCGAGCAAAACTAGCTTCTGGTGCTTTAATAAACTCATCCAGTAGAATACGCCGTAAGCTTTTATCACTACGGCTATAGCGAGAGAACAATGCACCCTTGACAACTTCAGGCAAGTTCCGCAAACCAAAGACAGCACGATCCGAATTTGTGATAAAAGGCTGTAGTAATAAGCTCTCCTGTTGGGTGAGCGACTCTTCCAAAAATTCTTGCATCATTTACCACCTCAGTTTAGTGCTGCGATTGTTCGCCTATCAATCGCCGTTGGACACTTCACTATTATTAATGATGAATTAGCTTGACTGTGTTTCGGTTTACAACTTCTCTAAACTTTTGCTGTCTGGGCAACAATGAAATCAACAACATCCTCCAGGGATCCTCTACGCTTGTAGACTTCGCGTTGCTGTGTTGCGCTATTCCCTTTTTGGATCGTTTCTAGCACGATTGATGAAACTTCGTCCCAGTCTCCATACTCTTCTAAGGATGGACGCACAAAGGTGAGGAACCTCTTAACTAGTTCCTGTGCTGGAACAGCACATTCTTGTTCAACATCTATCAATTCTGCATCCAATCCGTAGCGTGCAGCACGCCAATTAGCAGCACGTATAAGTTCGTAGCGTGCCACTTCTAACGGCTCGTTTGCCTTTGCTTGCTTATAACAAGTCCGTGCTAACGCTCGTATTAGTCCCGCAATCATTACAGCTTCGTCTACCGTCATGCACACATCCGTGACACGGAACTCTAGTGTCGGGAAACGCTCAGAAAGACGTATATCCCAGTAGATTTTTGTCGCCTCCTCTACACTTTTAGTTTTCACCAAAGCTTCTACAAGCGCTTCATATTCAGCAAGTGAGGAGAAAAATAAGGGTGGGCCCGATATTGGCCATCTGCTCCAAATTTGAGTGCGATAGGAAGCATAACCAGTATCTGTACCTAACCAAAAGGGCGAAGAAGCAGAAAGTGCCAGCAGTGGGGAAAGCCATACTCGCGCACGGTTCATCACACTGATTGCCCGAGAGCGATCGCTGATGCCAATATGGACATGACAACCAAAAATCATGAGTTCGCGGGTGAGCTGTTGATAATCTTGCATCAGCGTTTGATAACGCTGTTTGGGCGTAATCTGTTGTTGTTCCCAAGATGAAAATGGATGCGTTCCAGTAGCGGCGATTTGATTACCGTCAACGGCTGCTGCTGCAATTACTGAGTGGCGCATACCTACAAGCGAAGCGCGCACCTCAGAGAGCGTGCGACAGACTGGTGTACCAATCTCTATTTGTGAGAGCTGAGCTTCAGGCTGCACCTTTTCACCAAGAGCTTCCCGTGCGATGGGGAGAATCTGCTGCACGCGCGAACAAAGCTCACGCGTTGTAGGGTTAATAATTTGATATTCCTCTTCAACACCGATTGTGAAGTCTTCTGCTTGGGGTGGCATAGCAAATGTCTCCTTCGCTTAGAGGCGAACAGGGTTGCTGTTTTGGTGGGATCTTTGATCTGGTAGTGGCAATTATGCCCTTTAGGCACAGCAGATTACGTCAGGCAATAGGGAGAATATTTTGCCTAAGGACTGTACCATTAGGACTAATACATGTTCTATTAAAATCAATCTTTGATTTGACGAAACTTAACACTGATGCTATCGCCTGTTAACCTAAAAACGAACCATTAAATACTGTCATAATTTGATTTTTATGAAAAAAAGATTATTATTGCTCAGTAATTCAACAAATCTTGGTGAAAGTTACTTATTTTATGCTCATCAAGAAATCAAGAAATTCTTAGGAGAATCTGTTCAAAAAATATTGTTTATCCCCTTTGCAGGTGTGACTTTAACTTATGATGAATATACCGAGCGAGTTGGAAAAGTATTTAAAAATTTAGGTTATAAAATAGAAGGTATTCATGGCTCGGAAAATGATCATGAATTGATTGCAAAAGCAGAAGCTATAGTAGTCGGAGGTGGAAATACTTTTCATCTGATTCATTGGTTACACAAAAGTCGAGTTATTGAAATAATCAGAGAAAAAGTAAATCACGGTACACCTTATATTGGATGGAGCGCAGGCTCAAATGTCGCTTGTCCTACAATTAAAACAACTAATGATATGCCAATCATTGATCCTATAAGTTTTAGCGCCTTAAATTTAGTTCCATTTCAGATAAATCCTCACTATACAGATGCAGTTATTCCCAATCATAATGGAGAGTCTAGAGAAAAAAGAATTAAAGAATTTTTAGTTGTCAATCCTGATATTTATGTTGTTGGCTTCAAAGAAGGAACTATGTTGAATATTGAAGGTACATCAATTAAATTAATAGGTAATCAAACAATGCGTTTATTCAAGTTTGGAGAACCAATCGTTGAATATGACTCCAATTCCAATCTCGATTTTCTGCTCAAATAGCTGCCTAATCTTTGGCTAAAGTCAATTCTTGCGATAAGTAAACAAGAGTTATTCCTACGATTTTTTGATCATGGATTTAACAAATAAGACCCTAATTGTCACAGGCGCTTCCCGTGGTCTTGGTCGAGCGCTAGCATTGGAGTTAGCGCGTGTCGGAATTAACCTGGTGCTATCAGCTCGCACACCAGAACCTCTACAGGAAACACAAGCACACGTGAGTGGACTGGGTGTAAAGGCGGAAGTTGTGGTGGGAGATGCTGCTGTTGCTCAAACTGTCCAAGAGATGGTGATGACAGCTCAATCTCTCGGAAACTTTTATGGTTTTATTCATAACGCCGGGGTTTTAAATCCAGGCCCGCTTTTGTGGGAACTACCAGAGAATCAATGGCTTGAGGTGATTGACTCTCATCTCAATGCGGGATACCAACTCATTCGCCAATCCGTTCCACAGCTTTTGCAGGCTGGTAGTGGTATTGGGGTTTTTGTTGGTTCAGGTGCAGCCTCCTCCAACCTAGCAGGAATTGGAGCCTATGCAGTCGCCAAGGCGGCGCTGGAACATCTAGCTCGACAGCTAGCTACTGAAGCTCCACAAATCACTAGTTTTGTCTATCGACCTGGTGTAGTGGAGACGCATATGCAACAGCAGGCTCGTACTGCTGTTGGTGGTGGTTCTCAAGTACTTCATCGGGTTTTTCGAGGCTACAGCAACAAGGAATATTAAGGACTCCCCAAGAAGCTGCTGCGGCTTTGGTGCGAATCCTTACGGATAATCCGCGCTCTTTTCACGGTAAAATTGCTAACTTTCCTTGAGATGGCGATCGCTTCATAAGTGGAGTACTAGTGGTCTGTTTCATTAGCTCTGAAAGGTAAAAAAACTAACCGCAAAGACGCCAAGTACGCCAAGATGAAGAGGACAAAAGGGTAATTCATTCAATTATGTAACCCCTCAAAATTAATGATACAGACTGTTAGAGACTTGTACCCTCCGATTTTCCGGTCAATCCCTCGCAATCCTGATGAATGGAATAATTTTCTGAGCAGGATCACTAGCTATTTGTACCCAAACACTCATCAATCCTGATTCACTATCAAATTTGAACTCGGGTCTGTTGAGTGTATAGCCTAGCTGTTCTATATTTTGCGAGTGTTCGTTGAGGTCTTTTGCTGTGATTAAACGTCTATTTCTATCAATGTGAAAATATAGAGTTGCTTGCCACTGCTCGTATTCATTGTGAGCGCGGTCTAAAATAATTCCTAACTGTTCAAAATAACCAATAATAATATTTGCTAACCATTGATCGTCGCGAGTCGGTGTAGACCAATACTGAGGACGTTTGAGAGCTTTGATTTCCTCTTCTTTTTGCGCTAGCCGCTCCATAGCCTTTTCTAACTCTGCAATCACGTTTTTTATATATTGCTCATCCTTAGCGGCTAATCGCTCCGATTCTTCTAGTTTTGCTAAGACGTGGGCATAACTAGGCTTTTGATTTCCGATTTTAGCTAACCCGCTTTTGGCTTGTTCCTGATTGACTGTATTGTAGAATTTCAAGCGATCGCTAATAGTTAATGTTCTGATAAATTTAACTTTCAAAGATGCCAATTCTTCGTGAATTTGACTGTAAATTTCAATAGTATCATTCACAAAACCAAGATTTTCATTGCGTTCAATTTGTGTAATCAAGTTTTTGTAGTTAATAGATTTACTGTCAAGCTCACTCTTAAATTTATTTAATCTGGTGATAATTCTTTCATCCTTAATTTGCCTAAGTTTGGCATCTATTGATTTTTTTAGCTTTTCAATACACTCTTCTATATGGGTATTTAAAATTTCTTTGATGTTGAATAAAAACTTGTCTATAACAGCATCGGCAAATAACTTTTCTTCTTCTGCTTTACCTTGATAAACTTCTAACTCAGCCTTGAGATTGGCAACTGTATCTAACAATTTCTTGTTAACTGATTGCTCTAGCCGTAATCGGTTCTCAATTCCGAGTTTGGTCTCTACTTCCTTGGTTAATTGAGCAATTTTCTCATCTTTGGGTTTAATAAAAGCTTCTATCTGATTATTGGCATTGTCTTCATACAGATGATAACTGGCTTCATTGACTATTCCGATCGCAGCACTGCTTACAGCCACAATCCAAGCAAGTGTTTTTGCATTCGGATTTTCGCTTTTGACAGCCGTTACAGCAGCTAAGAAGGTTAAACAACCTGCGATCGCGTTAATGACATTCCTGGGCTGTCTTAAAGAGATTTTATGTGTCATAATAATATCCTTAATCTCCTGTTTCGCCTATCAACCAAACAGCTTGAAACGGATCGTAGATAAATAAATACTTATTACTTATGTGTATAGAAATACTTAACTACCGGACATTTTGCACCTGTTTTTAAATTTGTCTGCAAGGATTTTCTCCTAAAAAATCAAATTATACTCTATAAAATCCTAAACGATAGTTATTGAAGTTGTTTGAGGGGAATTGCCCCTCCATCCACCATGAGGGAATAATTATCCAGCGATCGCTCATCAAAACTTTCTGTAGAAGTCGGCAAAAGATCAAAACACAAAGGGATAGAATCTTTCAACTATGCACCAGACAACGTCAACACTAGCCATAACTGCGTGATCTAAGGTTGCGTTGGCAAAGTAGATAGTATTGGTAGATCAGTCTAATTCTCTAAAACTCTCCACTTCCAATGACGACAATAGTTATACCTTAAATCGGATTTTAGATTGTGAAACATTTGCTGGATAAGCTTTGTAGCTATCCATCTGTCGCAATCATTTTTCCAATTGGTAGTTACTATAAGTAATGAATACTAATGCTCCTGAGCATAAATTCTCGGCATTACATTCATCGGTCTACCATCGCTCATCAAATGGGCGATTGAGCTACTTGTAGGCAGCATTCTAGAACTTGTCTATACCTTTGCATCTCGCAGTCATTCGATTTTAGATTTTGGATTTTGGATTTTGGATTGACTCCACAAATTTTTCTGGGACGGCGCCCCATACTCGCCCGCTGCTTTGCAGTCCACACCTGGGCTTGTACCATCAAAGAAGCATTGGTCAACGAGCGAAACTTTGATACAGGTTTTTTCACAACTCTAGTTTTTTCTTTAAAATTGGTTTTTGCTGAGGATGGCTGCGATCAAAATTATCCTTTTTAGGTTTAGGTGCTTGCTGTACTCTGGGCTTATCTTTCTTAGATGCTTGCTGAACTGTAGCTTTATCTTTTTTGGATGCTTTGAGAAATCTGGGTGGAGTTTCTTGGGGTGGAGCTAATAGTGCTACAAAACCGAAGACATCACGCCCAGGCAGAAATTTCGCCTTGAGGGTGACAAATGCCGGTTGGCCTTGGTCTTCTTTGGCGGCTTTGGGATTAAATCTAAAGGGTCTGACTGGCGCATCTTTCCAAAGCAAAGGTAAATGGCTAGCCTTCATAAATTTTACCTTTTGGGCAGGTTCGGCTTGCTTAATATATTCCAGTCTTTCGTGAGTAAAGTTGCGGAACACAGAGATACAAGGAGTAGAGCAAACAGGAATAAACTGCCATAGTCCTGAGAATTTAAACTCTAGGTCTAGTAGCTCTCCTGAAACTGCCTCTTCAACTCGCCCTCGGTCAAAGCCAACTAGCTGAAAAGCGATGCGATGCGGTTGCTCTTTGCGTGGAAAATGAATTGCTTTTGGATAAACAACCAGACGTTGATTACGGTTGCCAGTTGCTTCTATTTCTTTTTGGAGAGCTTCAAATACTTTGCGTTTGCGGGGAACATAGAAAAGTGGGTATTGACAGCGACCGATAGTTACAGTGCTTTTACCATCCTCATTTATGTTGACCTCCCCAGTAATAATCCCAACAGCCTGAAATATCGCTCCGGAATCTTCAATCTCTATTTGTGACTCAGTATCCTGATTAACCTGCTCGTCCTCAGATAGGCTTTGCAGCAAAGAAGCAGCCTCATCCGAAGCTGGGGAAGTTTGTAGAGATTGGTCTGGAGAAGTTAGGGAAGTTTTTTCCTCTTCCCCTGCTTGCCCAAAATCCACCGAGGATTGCAACTCAGTATTAATAGGCTCATTAGGGTTAGGTTCGGCAAATGCCATAGCCATAATTGTTGTTCTTTTTTGAAATCGCTAATTATTCTATTTTATTGTCTACAAATTGTCTACAACACTGTAAACAAAAACGTAGACATTTTGTAGACAAGACTTTACTATGTATACAATTACGTATACATAAGTCTACAGAATGGCTAGTAAAGTAATCTCGTTTCGGCTAAGTGAACTCGAAATTCAAGCATTGTCAGCGTTGCAAATTACCGAGGATGAGTCACTAAACCAAACTGCGGCTAGGTTGCTCAGGAGTATTCTGGGCACGTCTACAACTGCGTCTACAGTGTCTACGAGTGTAGATATCAGAGAGATAGTTAGACAGGAAGTAGAAGCGGTAGCTTTATCTACACCATCTACATTCGTAGACATTAGAGAGATGGTGAGACAGGAAGTAGAAGCGGCGATCTCCCAGGTCAAAGGTGAGGTGGATAAGCGATTGGGGGAATTAGCCGCCTGAGAGAACAGGCTGAATCTCCCAGGCTAAAATCTAAGCCAAATGTTTGAGGCAGGGCGCGATCGCACTGCTGAAATGGATTAAATATTACAATTTATTGCAATTTCTGCTGATAAGCTATTAAGTCAAAGTCATTTGATGACACCCGAGCAACAGGAACGTCTGATCCAAAACATCGTGGGCAGTTTGAGTCAAGCACGACATGAAATTCAGATACGCCAACTCTGCCATTTCTTCCGCGCTGATGTGAATTACGGTCATCATGTAGCAGAAGGCTTAGGAATTGCGATCGATCCATCGATGATACCAACGTCTGCTCAACCGGTCGGGGCATAATATCATGCCAGATCCCCGACTTTTTTAAAAAAGTCGGGGATTAAAAACTAATTCACATTAGGCATAATTTGACTATCTACTGGTTTTTTATAGTTGTCCCCTGACGAATCGGCAACTCAATCACAAACTCTGTGCCTTTACCAAGTTCAGATTGGCAGTAGATTTTGCCGTTGTGTTTCTCTGTGACAATCTGGTAGCTGATAGAAAGCCCTAAGCCTGTGCCTTTACCAACAGCTTTGGTGGTAAAAAATGGATCAAACAACCGAGACAGTACCTTTTCATCCATGCCAAGTCCGTTGTCGGCAATCCGAATGTCAATCCAGTCTTTATTGAGTAGGGAGGTAGAAATTCGGATTTTGCCGGGGTTGGCTGCAATCACTTCGGGAGTAGTTTGGAGATTTCGCTCTTCTAAGGCATCAATGGCATTAGAGAGCAAATTCATAAATACCTGATTTAACTGACCAGGGTAGCATTCTATCAAAGGTAATGTATCATAATCTTTGGTCACATGAATGGTGGGGCTATCGGTTGAGGGTTTCAAGCGATGTTGCAAAATCATCAACGTACTGTCGATACCTTCATGAATATTTGCTGGTTTGAAGTCAGCTTCATCTAGACGTGAGAAGTTCCGCAAAGAAGTGACAATTTCGCAAATGCGCTCAGTGCCGACCTTCATCGACTGGAATAATTTAGGTAAGTCGTCGAATAAAAATTCTATTTCGGCTTTCTTGAAAAACTCCTGTATCTCCGGTGCGGCATTGGGATGATAATGTTGATAAAGTTCCACACAGCGGAGTAAATCTTGTGTGTATTGGTGAGCGTGTTCCAAATTGCCATGAATGAAATTAATCGGGTTATTAATTTCGTGGGCAACCCCCGCCACTAGTTGTCCCAAACTTGCCATTTTTTCCGCATGGATAATTTGCATTTGGGCAGTACGTAACTCATTGAGTGCCTGTGCCAGTTGATTTGCTTCCTTACGGGTTTGACCCAGCAAACTGGATTGTTGGAACAAGTTGGCTTGACGTAGCGCTACACTGAGTTGAGCCGCCACTTGGGTAACAAATTCCAATTCAGCTTCTTCCCAATGACGCGGATGGGTACATTGGTGAATGCACAACAAACCCCACAGTTCGTCACCTTCCATCAGTGGCACAACAATCTGTGCTTTGACTTGGAATCGTTCAATGACATCCAGATGAGGCACTTTAGAGCCAACGCTGTTGATATCAGAGATTACTTGTACTTGTCCTTGGCGATATTGCGGTGCGAAATGGTCGCCGAAGCAATAGTCTTGCACCTTGACAGTGAGGGCAGAATTAAACTGGGGTAGCACGTCTTCAGCAATAAATTCACCGCTACAAAAACCGACATCAGGGTCAAAGCGGAAGATGCCGACTCGATCTGCTGTTAGCGATCGCCGCACTTCCTGTACTGTGGTATTCAAGATTGTCTCCAAATCCAACGATTCCCGAATTTTGACGACGAGATCAAATAAAATCCGGCGCTGTTCAGCCGATTGATGCAGTTCATCAGCGCGAGTTTGGATTTGGGTCATCATTTGGGAACTTTGCAGTGCTACTCCCAGTTGGCTGGCAACCTGACCCAAAAATTCTACTTCCACACTATCCCATTGGCGTGGTGCAGAATGTTGATAGGCAGCCAGTAATCCCCACAGATTCCGTCCCACAAAAATAGGGGTCAATACATAGGCACGAATCTTAAACTGTTCCAAAATATCTAGGTGACAGCGCGAGTGTCCGACTTGGTAAATATCTTCTACAGCAAAATTTTCGTTGTTGCGGTAGCGTCCGCCTTTGGTTTCTTGCAGGTAGGTATCTTCCCAAACAAGATTTTTGCCAAAGGGATTGATGCTGTCCCACTGGGCTTCTACCATACCGAAATGACTGACAAATTCGCCACTCCAGTCTGGATTAAAGCGATAAACCCCAACCCGTTCAACTCGCAGCAATTTGCACACTTCTTGGCAAGTGGTTTTGAGGATTAAATCAATATCTAGGGAGGAGCGGATTTTCCCCACCACTTCCGTCAGTGCCCGTTGCCGGGCGATCGCATCTTGTAAGGCACAAGCCTGTTGTTTCGATTGAGCCAAATTTTCGGCTTGCTGAATCGCAACTCCCAATTGCGCCCCTACTTGCCCAAGGAACTCAACTTCATAATTTGCCCATTGGCGCGGCCCAGAGTGTTGATAGGCTGCTATCAATCCCCACAGTTTTGGCCCGATGAAGATGGGCGCTAAAACATAGGCCCGAATCTTGAATTGCTCAAGAATATCAATGTGACAGCGTGAGTGACCAACCAGGTAAATGTCGTTGACGACAAAACTTTCATTATTACGGTAGCGCCCACCTTTGGTTTCTTGGAGATAGGTATCTTCCCAAACCAGATTTTTGCCAAATGGGTTGATTCTATCCCATTGTGCCTCCACCATGCCGAATTGACTCACAAATTCACCGCTCCAGTCTTCATTGAAGCGATAAATTGCTGCCCGTTCTAGCTTCAGGAGTTTGCAGAGTTCTTGACAGGTGGTATCTAGAATAATTTCGGTGTTCACAGAAGAGCGAATATTCCCCACCACTTCCGTCAAAGCACGTTGCCTGGCAATTGCATCTTGCAGTTCTGCTGTGCGTTGTTTGGTTTGGTCTAGAATTTCTGCCTGCTGCATTGCCACACCAAGATAGCTTGCGGCTTGGGCGATGAATTCGACTTCGTGAGAATACCATTGTCGAGGAGCAGAGTGTTGATAAGCTGCCAGCAAACCCCACAGTTTTGCACCAATAAAAATAGGTGCGATCGCATAGGCCTGAATCTGAAACTGTTCTAACACCTCAACATGACAACGAGCGTGTCCGGCGTCGTAAATATCAGCCACAGCAAACGGCTCGTTTTTGCGATATCGCCCTCCCTGAGTTTCTTGCAAATGGGAATCTTGCCACACCAAGTCCTGTCCAAAGGCAGTTAGTGTATCCCAGGGTGGTTCTGCAAAGCCAAAACTATTGATAAAATTTCCGCTCCAATCGGGGTTGAAGCGATAGATTGCAACTCGCTCAATCTTCAATTGCCGACAAATATCTTGACAAGAAGTCGAACACAGGGATTCTAGGTTTACAGATGCACGAATTTTAGCCAGAATTCTCGCCAAAATTTTTTGATACTGAACCGCTAGCTGTAGCTGGTTGTGACACTCTTGCTGGTCTGAAGGGCTTGCAGTTTCATAACCGTTTTTTATCATAAGGTTTAAGGGAAATAAAGTACCTATTTTCAGTGTTCCCTTATTTACTTTTCAAATAACGGTTTGAAAAAAAGCGATCGCATCTACAACTGCAAGGTAATCTCAAGTTTTGAATTACACCAAATAAAACCTAAACTTGCTCTGTATCTTGATAAAGTACTTCAAATTCATCTTGGGGTAATGATACTATAATAGACTCCGAAGTATAATCTACTCGAATCAGCCAGCGTCCTGTTGGGCGGCCATTTGAAAGTAATTCTTCACCACAAACTACTCCCAATTTTCCTGCTACATATGATGGATGCAGAACAAGGACTTTTTGTGTTATCAATGGTTGTCGAGACTTTAGCATTACCTCAATTTCCTCATCCACACTACGATACTAAAACTTATGCATCTTGATCATAAAATTTATTCAAAATAGCTGCAAAGCTTTATTGTCTGAATTTTAGTCCGAATAAATAAATCATTATTTTAATTCTTTTTTTTCAGAAAGACTGGCAACTACTTTTACTAATCTATCCGGAGCAATAGGTTTGGTGAGATGTGTCTGAAAACCTGCATTGAGTATCAGGATATCTTCATCATCTCTCAAGGAACTAGTGACAGCAATAGCCGGAAGAAATCTACCGATTTCTTCACGGGAGCGAACCTTCTGTATTAATGAATAGCCATTGCCATCTGGTAAATTAATGCTGCTAATCAAGATATTTGGTTTCATATATTCAAGTGCTAAGAGTGCTTCGCTAATTGCTGTCACAACTATAACGCCTGCTCCAGCATCTTGCAGTACAAAAGCAAACAGTTCTGCTGTATCAGGCTCGTTCTCTACTAAAAGTATCTGTAAACCATTGAGTGTGTTAAATTCATTTGAGAGCATCAACCTGTCCAAATATTTCTGATAATAGTGTTTATAAAAGTTTTAACCAATTTGTTTTATGGTTGTTAAAATCATAAAGTTACTTTTGATTAGTGAATAGCTAGTCAATGTGTTCCGTGATCTATAAATATATATTAACTAGCTAAAATCAAAGATTATCGTCAAAATAAAAACTACGAATCTATCTGTATGATTATTAGGAAAGTTAATATTGTTAAATAATTCTGTAGCAGTAACTACAACGAATAAATTCTAATGAAATCAGAATTATTTAAGGCTCTCACGAGGATCTCTAAAAAGCATTTAGCGAATACAATTTGTCATTCTATCCCAAACAACGATCTAAACAAATTCTTCTGTAATCCGCTAGGTAGAGGGTATAAATTTTCCGGGCAAAATGTGAAATGGGATTACATAATTTTAAGCCTTTGAGTTAAAACATCTTGAATTTGTTTTTGTACCATCTCTACACTGGCACTAGCATCTATACGTACAATTCGGTGTGGTTCGGTTGTAGCTAATTCTGCATATCCTTGTTGGATGCGACGATGAAAGGCAATTGCTTCTTGTTCGATGCGGTCTAGCGCTGTGGATGTCCCACATTTGCGGGTTAATCCGACCTCAACATCAAGATCAAGCCATAGGGTAATATCACTTTCTAAGCCATCGGTGGCAATGCTGTTAAGCTTATGAATTAAACTCATATCTAGACCGCGACCATAACCTTGGTAAGCAATGGTAGAGTCAGTGTAGCGATCGCATAATATAATTTTCCCAGCTGCAAGATTTGGTCTGAGTTCTTCTTCCACGTGTTGCGAGCGGTCAGCAGCGTATAACAATAATTCTGTTCGATCAGCGATCGGCTGATCAGGTGACTTTTCTAGTAACAAGCGCCTCAGATGCAAGCCTAAAGGAGTTCCCCCCGGTTCACGAGTCACTACCACAGAGATACCCAGGCTTTGCAACCACTTACTACAAAGTTGTATCTGAGTTGTTTTGCCGCAACCCTCTACCCCTTCAAATACGATTAATTTACCATTCATTTCGCTGTACCGATTTTTACCTACGTGCTTTATTAGGCTAGCAGGTTGTTGCTCAAACCTGAAATTTGGTGAACTAGTAGTATCATTTTGGATTTTGAATTATTGATATCTGTCTTGAAAGTGGGTGTGGGGTGTAGGAGGAGTCAAATTTTCATGCCCTCGTTGTGGGCATAATTGCCGGGGGTCTTGCACCCTCGGATTATGATTGTAGTTTTTCAGCCAAATAGTAATTTTATCTACCCTTGTGCCCTCTGCCTTTTTCATTGCGGAAATCAACCTAATCATACAGATATATACAAACCAGCCTTTGTGCCTACTAACTACTAACTATCAACTGCTATCACCTCAGCTATGTTTAGCCACGCCAATTTACTCAAATTACGAGATTTATGCGGTATTTGGAAATATCGATCGCAGCACAAAAAACAATCACCCAGGTTAACAGCGTCATTGCTTCTGGCTAGCACAACTTTAGCAATCGCGATCATTGGTGTTGCCAGCTATAAAGTAGTGCGAGAGATAATCCTCAAGCAACTTCAAGAAAAAGTACTTTTAGAAGTTCGGCAAGGAACCAATGAGATCGATCAATGGTTGGCAACTAGTTCCAGTGAAGTCCAGACTATAGCTAATACAGATATTGTGCGTTCCTTAAACTGGTCAGTGATGGAACCATATTTGCAGGCGGAAGTGAAGCGAATTAATAAGTTTTTTGTAATTGGAGTTACTTATCCAGATGGTTTTTATTATACTACTCAGCTAGGTAAAACTAACAAGAAAAATAATGATCGCGATTTTGTGAAAAAAGCATTGGCAGGGCAAGTCAATATTTCCGATCCTTTCATGGGTCGTGCTAGTAAAACTCCGACAATTGCGATCGCTTCCCCCATTCGCCAAAGTTACGATCCTGCTAGTCCTCCGATCGCAGTCATATTTGGTAGCTTAAATGTAAATCGTGTAACTCAAGTAGTTAATAGACTTAATTATGGTAAAGGCAGTTACGCCTTTGCACTTAATTCCCAAGGACAGGCAATCATTCATCCTAACCCAGAATTGATGTTCATAGCAGAAAAACCTGCTCCTAGCTTCCTCAAGTCAAGTGATGCTAATCTAGCTGCGATCGCTTCTCAGATGGTGAACCGCAAGCAAGGAATTGAACTTATTTCTATTGATGGCACAAACAAATATGTTGCCTATGTCCCTCTCAAACAAGCGAATTGGTCAATAGCCCTAGTGATTCCCCGTGAAAATATAGAATCACAGCTGCAAGCATTGAACTTACTTGCTTCCATACTAGGTGGACTACTACTGGTTGCTGCAATTTTTGCTTGGCGACAAATAAAACTATCAGAACAAGCACAATCACAAGTAATTCTACTCAGTCAACAACAAAAGACTCTGCAACAGCAAGCGCAAGAACTGAAGCAAACCCTACTGGAATTACAACAAACTCAGACTCAGTTAATTCAGACAGAAAAAATGTCTAGTTTGGGTCAATTAATCGCAGGAGTAGCACACGAAATCAACAATCCAGTCAGTTTTATCTACGGTAATCTTACCCACGCTAATGAATATACCCAAGATTTATTGAGATTACTGCAACTTTATCAACAGTACTATCCCGAACCAGCACCAGAAATTCAAGATGAAATAGAAACCCTTGAGATCGATTTTTTAATGGCAGACTTACCTAAGTTACTGACATCGATGAAAGTTGGTGCAGACAGAATTAAACAAATTGTTTTATCTCTACGAAACTTTTCCCGCTTAGATGAAGCAGAAATGAAAGCGGTGAATATTCATGAAGGTATCGACAGTACATTAATGATTTTAGAGCATCGCCTCAAAGCCACATCTGAACGTCCAGCCATAGAAGTGATTAAAGAATACGGCGAACTTCCACCAGTAGAATGCTTTGTTGGACAACTCAATCAGGTATTTATGAATATTCTTACCAATGCGATCGATGCTGTAGAACAATCATCTGAAATATTGACTAAACCCCAGATTCGCATTGCCACCAGACTCAATGACAATCAACATGTAACAATTCGCATTGCTGATAACGGTGTTGGTATTGCAGAAAGTATTCAAAAGCAGCTATTTGACCCTTTTTTCACAACTAAACCTGTTGGGAAAGGTACGGGTTTAGGTTTATCTATTAGTTACCAAATTATTACAGAAAAACATGGGGGACAATTGAAGTGTATTTCTGCAATTGGTGAAGGAACAGAATTTGTTATTACTATTCCTCTGCATCAAACTAAGGCGCAGGTGTAGGGGCAGAGAGAGTCACCTGAAAGCAGGATGACAAGCATAACCCCCAAGAGTGATATTAATGTTTGATAAAAAAGGCAAAGAACAGACAGCAGAAGATTTCAGTTAACGAATTATGTTCATGAGTGACAAAATGAAAAAGCCATGTCTGGCGATCGTTTTACTTAGTCTTGTGCCTGGAATTCTGCCAATACTCGCAACAATTGCATTGAGTATCTATGTTTACAGCAGCAAAACCAGAGTTACTAGTGCTGATGCAGCTATTGTTTTAGGGGCCGAAGTGTGGGGAGAAAAACCTTCACCAGTTTTTCGAGAACGAATTAACCACGCAATTAATCTCTACAAATGTGGCAAAGTTCACAATATCATTTTTACTGGTGGAATTGGTAAAAATAAAGAAATCGCCGAGGCAACTGTTGGCAAACGCTATGCAATGGCACATGGAGTCGAAAAAGCAAATATTTTAACCGAAACTGCTTCTCAAAACACTCAGCAGAACCTCATGTACGCAAAGAAGATTGCATTGTCTCAGCATTTATCCAAGTTTCTCATTGTTAGTGATCCCTTGCATTTGAAACGAGCAGTATTAATGGCGCAAGATTTAGGAATGGATGCATATCCATCTGCAACACCAACAACTCGTTATCGAAGTTTCACAAGTAAGCTTAAGTTTCTTCTCAGAGAAACGTGTGGTTATTTCGTTTATCTTTTACTGAGACTGTAATTGTACTTCTTATTACACCCCTACACCCCTACACCCCTCTATCCTACGAACTAAAAACCTTAACTGAACGGTATTTGTCGAGAAAATCCCTATACTTAAGTTTGTTAGCAAAATTACTCAATACAATTACAACTTAAGAAAGATGCTTTTCTATCTAAACTTTAGTTAGCTGTTCATAGCTATATTTCATAAATATTTTCCAGCAAATTCCTTCAGATATTACTGGTTTGATTATGGTTATTTTTTATACTTAAGTGCTAGCCTTTTTGTCATAAGTGAATTTGACAGTAACCTTGAGTTTTATTAAATGAAAGCCTTATTGAACACTACTACACAATTTGAGCAAGTCGCCACAATAGTTGCAGAACGTGTAGCACAGCTATTGTGTGCGGAAGTTTTTGTCTTAGACCAAGATGCTTTTGTGATTGCTAGTAGCAACCCTAAGTTAATTAAGTCTTCTTTCAACTATATCTATAAAGAAATTGCTTTTAACTACTTGCGAGTACCCTTGTCATTTAATACACAAGTTGGTGAAGTCATTGTTTGTAAACCGCACAATGGCGAAGTAATTTCTTCCCGTTTGGTGCAGGAACTAGTAGAACTAGTCATTAGTCAAACTACAGTAATTGATACATTGCTTAATCAACACCAGTTAAAGGATAAGTTTATCTACGATCTACTTCATGGTTTTATTAATGAAGAAACAACAGTTATTCGCTATAGCAAACTTTTGGGAATAGATTTAGCTCCGCCCCGTGCAGTTATTTTAATTAGTGCTGCTGATTCCATAAGCAAGAATGATTTTTTCCATCAAATTCAGCCGGAAAAGATTCAGGTAGAGATACGGCGATGGGCAAACCAAGTGATTCGTAGTGTTGTTAGCTTTTTCCATCTTCCTAAAGACACAATTTGTGCCTATATTGGTAATGGTGAGGTAGCTGTTCTGAAGGCAAGTGATACAAAAAACTTGCGTAGCTGGGCAAATCACGGTGATATACCAGAGCAATGTAGTTCTTCTTGGGCAAATCTCACAGCTTTGAAGCGCGCGGCTAGAGCCTTATTGACTTACTTGCAGGATGAAACAGGTATGTCACTCAACATTGGGATTGGTCGCTATCACCCAGGAATTCGGGGGCTTGCCCAATCCTATGAAGATGCACGCGCTGCCTTGTCCCTTGGCTGTCGTTTTGGCGATCGCAACCAAGTACATTGTTTAGATGGATTGGGAATTGCTGCCTTTGTCGGTGTTGGGGATGAGCAAACAAAAATAGAATTAGCTGCCTATTTGCTCAGTCCCCTTAACCATGAACCAGAACTGCTTGTTACCCTTGATACTTTCTTTGCTGAAGACTGCTGTCTGTCTTCTACAGCTAATCGGCTTTCTATCCACAGAAATACCTTGAGTTATCGATTAGATAAAGTTAACTTGCTAACCGGGCTTAACCCCCGTCATTTCGATGACGCGGTACAAATTCGTTTGGCTTTGCTGCTGCGGAAACTAAGCATTTCTGCGAGAGGGGGATAGGGGAGTGTGGGGGGCTAGGGGTCTCCACTTTGTGGGGTTGGGGGGCAATGGGGAGTGTGAGGAGGTGAACAGCAGTGAACAACTACTAACTACTAACCACCAACCACTAACCAATGTACCAGACGTGCCATGGCACGTCTGGTACAACAACCAACAACCAACCATCAACAACCAACAAATCATTAACTATGCGGGTTGTAACATATACAGACTCTGCTGGGATTGGGGGAGCGGAAATCAGCCTTGGACACTTAGTGACCAATGTATCTAATGAAATTGATGTAACGGTGGTTGGAACTTGCCAATTAGTGGTGGATAAAATAGCTGCTAAAAGACCACAAGCAAAGCGAGTGATATTGCCTGCTACCGGAGTAAAATCCCTCACAGCACATCTACAAGCCCTGCATTATCTTTCTCCCGACATCTTACACATCAATACCTGCACCCCTTGGGAGTGTGCCATGGGTTTATTTACTGCGCTCACTTTACCAAAAGCACGGGTGGTGCGTGTTGACCAACTACCACTACGCACTACAGATGTGATCAAGCTATGGCGTACTAGAATGCTGTCGCTGCGAGTAGATGCCCATGTCGCAGTGGGTGAGGCAAGTGCCAGACAAATGGAGGACTTTTACGCTCTCGGTCGTGGTACATTAATTTCCATCCCCAATTGTGTACCAGATAACCCTTGCCCATCTCCTGTATCTCCTAGCCGTGGGAAGTATTTAGTTATTGGCTGCGTTGGCAGACTGGATGCTATGAAGGGTCACGATTTGCTGATCCAAGCAATTGCCCAACTAGAAGGAGTACAAGTAGTTATCTTGGGTGAAGGTGGGCAACGTACAGCACTGAAAAAACTAGCAGGTGACTTAGGAGTAAGCGATCGCATTTCCCTTCCTGGGTGGGTAGATAATCCCCGCAATCATCTAACGCAGTTTGATATTTTTGCTATGCCCTCTAGATCCGAAGGTTTTCCCCTAGCAATTGTAGAAGCAATGCTAGCAAGCCTACCTGTGGTTGCTACTCGTGTGGGTAGTGTTGCGGAAGCGGTGATTGATGGCAAAACAGGGTTCTTGGTTAACAAGAATGATGTTGAAGGGCTTGCTGTAGCCCTGCGAAAGTTGCGAGACAATCCAGCACTACGTTTGCGCTTTGGTCAGTGTGGGCGAGAGGTAGCACTACGTCAGTTTACTGTTGATGTCATGGTTAAGCGTTATGAGCAGTTGTGGTATAAGTTATTAGCTTCGCCCCAGCGTCCGAGGTTGCTAATTCCCCAGCCCAAGGAGTAAAGCTAGGATATAAGAATTCTGTGCTTTCAATCAGGTAAATTGTAGACGCCCAGAGGCTATGTGGTTCGCTAACATAAATGTCTCTGGGTGGGAAGGGACTAATTAATTTTTCTGGTGTTTATATGAAACTTACCTTGCTATACCCTTACACCCAATTTCAAGTTAGGCTTCTTCTCTAAAGGCGCAAAGCTTTGCGCCTGTATACTACCGCTAACTACACTCTAAAGATTCTCTGGTAGACACACCAGTTTTAGAATTTACACCACTTGCCCTAGCACAGAGTTTTTTCAATTCTGGCCCATCTAAAACTGCGTTGGTGAAATCAGTACCTGTGATGTCAACATTATCAAAAGTAGAATAGAGCAACATGGTGTCTGTAAAAATTGCATCACTTAAATCAGCATCCCGGAAATCAACTAGATAGGCGATACCATTGGTAAAATCTGCACCATGTAAATTTGCTTTTTCTAAATAGGCACTGTTAAAAACAGCACCACGTAAATCAGCGTTACTAAAATTAGCTTTATCCAGTTTCACCTTGGTAAACTCTTCACGGATTAAGGTTTGACCAGAAAAATCTGCGTTACTCATTTGTTTATAGCCTGCAAAACGGCTACTAGAAGATTTTGCTGCTTCTGCTGATAGGGGAAACAACAGCAGTACCATAGCTAAGATAAAGACAGCTAAGACTCGCCAAGGTTTCATAATGCTAACTTAATAAATCTCAATACTTCACAATTAATTATTAAACATTACCGTGAAGTTATTGTGGGGAATGGGAAGCTTGAAAATGAGTGTAATATCAACTTCGGCTAATTGCTGACAATATTATGCTTTGCTGTTGGGTATCGAGCATTGGGCATTGAGCATGGGAAAATCATCAGTATCTTAATTACCCTTACGGGTTCGCGCTTACGCTCATGGGGGACTCACCGGCCCCCACTCCCCTTAGGGGTTGGGGGAGGGAACCCCCCTTGGGGCGCGCTGGCTCACCAATTACCTATTATCTATTACCAACTCACGCAACAGTATAAGTATTCAAGCGAACATGATATAAGGGTGTATGGCAATCCTATCTAATTTGTAAGAATTGCAAAGCCTAAATCCCCGGCAACTCTTACGAAGCCGGGGATATTGCCTTTCACAAATAATTTAGGAATGCGCTATAGCAGGGTGTACTCTATCTAGATGCAAAGTGCTGTCAGTAGATAAGATAGACGTATAATACGAGCCTAGTCTACACTACCTTGTTCAGGTTGTGGGGAATCATAAATACCCCAATATTCAATATTGCGTTCCCTCAGTATAGTTTCAGCACGATGAATTTCATCATCTGTACCATCTACGATAACCAAATAATTTCCTTGCTGTAGGCGATCGCTATAAACTCTGGCTCGTTCTTCAGGAATTCCAAGGCCAGTTAGTGCCTGAACTAAATTATTAGTTGTTGCTGCACTGACAGCCACACCTGCAACACTAGTAACTAATGCCACACCAACCGAACCTGCTGCTAGTACAGCTCCGATTCCAGGAAGCGCCAAGCTGCTAAGACCAACTAATACACCACCCAAAGTGGCGCTGCTAAGAGCGTCTCCAACTGCTCCAGTTGTATCTACATTTTGATTACCGATGCGATCGCTCGTTTGCACACTACCAACTTGTTGACCTTGATCTATATCTTTGGCAATAACAGATACTTTTTCCATTGAAAAGCCAGAAGCTTTTAATTCATGAAGTGCTTGCTCAGCTTGTTCACGCTTGGAAAATACTCCAATAGCACTTTTAGGATTTTTATTACTCATATTTTCCATGTAAATCCATTAAGAAAAATTTAGTTTAGTATTTCAAATTAATTTTCTAATAATTTCATCCTAACATTAATTCTAAAAATAGAGGAGAAAAAGTCTGTTTTAGACTTCACTCCTCGTTCATCACTTTGGACACCAATTATCAATTGATAACAGGCTTGACTTTACCTCAAATTTAATTATATTCAAATTAATAGTTAAGTCTCATCCAACTAAAGATATAAACGATGTTAAATAGTTAAGTGTTGGCATATACAAAATTAATTGATTGAAGTAAATCTTAGTAGCAATAAATTTTTTGTGATAAATTCTATAGTATTCCTAAATCACTTGTGAGAGACAAGAACCTCGACAAATTTCACGAAGTTGGGGTTCTGGACTTTGCTATTCTCACACATATAGGATTGCTATAGTCATTAAGTTGTAATCACCTGTATCTATATTATTTCTGGCTACTGCTCTGTTGAAGAGATTTATTGCAAAAACATCGTTATTTACAAAGTTAAGTGACAAACTACTCAAAGATCAAAAATAATTTGTCTAAACTACTTCTTTAGATAGCTGCTATTTAAATTAGGTAATTTTATAGTATATATATTTATAAGAGCAAAACCTCTCTTTAAGCAGCTACTTAAATTTGCCTCAGGAATACTGGGGCATTTTTATTTATATTTATAATTTTTGTGAGTAATTTTTTGTGATTCAATATATAACTTATCTTAACATTAATGCCTACTTTTGATATAAAAAACTTAACCACAAGTATTTAAAATTGAAATTGAAATTAATTATTTATTAATAACTTTTGTGAGCAAAATCAAAACTAATATGATTAGATTAGTCTGATAAAAGTTAGTTCTAAATATTTTTTGTAGGAAGTAAAAATATCGCTGGGAAAAAACCAAACTATGTTAACAAAGATGAACTAGGCTAAAACCCTCTTCACTCCTGCCTTCTGCCTCCTGCCTTATCCCAACAATAAATATTCACGCCAACCTACTTATCAATAACATTCGTGAAGAGAACTTTGATCCCTAATTTCCAATCGCACCACAGCATTATAATCTGGTACACCTTCGCGCGATCGCTTGCCTTTATCTAGCAACACATTTCCCTCTGGCCAGTGAATCTGTAAATTACCAGGCTGAATAGGCGCAATATAAACTCTACCCTGAAACTCTCCCAACTCATTTTTGAGAATCACCGCATCCCCTGCTTTCAAACCCAATCTATTTGCATCCGTAGCATTCATTAACACTGCTTCCCGGAATGCACCAGTAATGGCATCTTTGGGTTCTTGTACCATACTGTTGAATTGTTTACCCCGGCGGGTTGCCACTAAAAAACAATCTGCTGGTAAAGGATCATTGCTATGCACTCCCACAGTTGGGGATAATGGTGCAAAATGTGCTTTGCCATCTACTGTAGGGAAATTCCAGCCAAAGCACAGATGCGAACCACCATACTGAAATTGGTCGCCTGCTTGCTGCAAGTGTTGAATACCAGCATACTGGGGGATGACTTGGGCAATTTCTTGCCGCATCGCAGCCGTATTCTCAAAATGTAAAGATGCGACATGTCGTGTCTCTACAACGCGCCTTGCTAATTCCATAAACACTTCCCACTCCGGACGTGCTTCACCTATCCTCGGACCAGGAATTTCTGGACTGAAAATGACTCGGCGTTCGGTGCTAGTCTGTGTTACACCTCCAGGAATTTCGTAGCGAGTTGTTGCGGGTAAAAGTACCACAGTATCACTTGGTTCCACCAACATTTGACTAGACAAAACAATGTCCATATGAACTCGCAACGGTACACGCTGGAGGGCATCTTCTACGTAGTCAGGTTCTGGCAACACTTCCAAGAAATTTCCACCTACAGAGAACAAAACATCTAGTTGGCTGTTGTATGCAGCATCGATCATCTCTGGGGCAATTAAACCCTTACTTGTAGGCACTGCAAACCCCCAAAGCTGGCTTAACTGGGCAGCATTTTCGGGACTTATCGGTTTACCACCAGGAAACACAGTTGCGTAACACCCCATCTCCGCACCACCCTGCACCCCAGAGTGGCCGCGAATTGGCATCAAACCGCATCCTTCCCGGCCAACAAAGCCCTTAGTCAGAGCAAGATTAATAATAGCTCTAACATTATCTTCACCACATTCATGCTGTGTAATGCCCATACTCCATACAAACACAGCTTTTTGGGCTTCCCCCACCATTTTGGCAAAGGCGTACATCTGCTCGCGAGTACTGCCTGAAAGTTTCTCTAACTCTTCCCAAGATTGATTGGCAATAGTTGCTTTTAGTTCTGCAAAACCAGTGGTGTAGCGGTTAATAAACGACTCGTCTACCCAACCATTGGCAATCATATGCTTGATGACGCCATTTAAAAATGCTATGTCGCCACCCATGTTTACCAAAAAGAAATCTTCGGCAAATTTAGTACCAAACAAAGCACTTTCAGGAATAGAGGGAACCCAGTAACGTTCCATTCCTGGTTCGCGGTAGGTGTTAATGACAACTATTTTTGTACCTGCTTTCTTGGCGTAATGTAGATATTTGACGGTTACAGGCTGATTATTAGCGACATTTGAGCCGATGAAGACTAATAAATCAGTACCCACCCAGTCTTTATAAGAACAGGTAGTCGCACCTACACCCAATGCTGCTTTCAGTCCGGCGGTACTAGGAGAATGACAAATACGGGCAGCATTATCAATATTATTTGTTCCCATCGCCCGCACGGCTTTTTGGGTGGCGTAGTAAGTTTCGTTAACAGTGCCACGACTAGTAATGTAGAAACTGAGGCGGTCTGGTGTAGTAGCACGAATACGAGTAGCAATTACATCTAAAGCCTCATCCCAGCTAACTCGACGGAAACCTTTTTCGCCACATCGGCGGATCATAGGATAAGGGAGACGTCCTAATTCTCGTAGTTCAGAACTTTTGTGCATCTGTAGCTGTCCCACATCTGCCAATAAATTAGGGTCAAAGGCTGGCATTGTGTTCATACGTAATAACCGCAGTCTGACATTACATAGATGTATTCCATCTAACGTCCAATCTTGCATTCCGGTTGTACCTAAAGCGCAACCGTCACAAACTCCCTGATTAAGAATATTCCAAGCATAGGGTAAGCGATCGCGCGACAACCAAATCGCTCGAAATACCTCCCAATAGTTATTTGGATACTGTTCTCCAATGCCAAATGGTTTCCAACTTGCCCAGTTCGACGGTGTCCAACGCTTTTTCGGTTTCCGCAACATAACCCTGGATGCAATAATTAGTTCATTGTAAAATCGCTTGGACTTGAGCTAACAGAGTCTCAGGGTCAACAGGTTTACGAATAATTCCATCCACCCTTACTTTACACTCCTCTTCGACAAGTCCTTGTTCGTGTGCTGTAATCAGTATAATAGGCAGAGATTGGCAATCAGGGTTTTGTTGAACACGAAAAGCAACTTCGTACCCATTCATCCCTGGCATCATCACGTCCAGTAGAAGCAAATCAAAAGTTTCTACTTCAATTTTGGCAAGCGCCGCCTCTCCAGAATTTACTGTGTCAACGGTATAACCCTCCAGTTCTAAAATCATTTGGAGGAAATAGCAGTTGTCCTCAACATCATCACAGACAAGAATGTGCTTGTTAGCACAGTTTTGCGATGCTCCTCTACCAACCATAGGTTAATTAACACCATAACTATTTTCTTGTCATGTGTACCGAGACAACTACTTTCTTTTCTTCCTACTAAGGATTTACTTGCTGTCTTCCACTCGAGGAATTAACATAACATTAAGTTTGTTTGTAAACCTGACAACAGGATATTTATTGCGGCAACAGGTTTGAGATCACTTTCACCAACTCATCAGGATCAAATGGTTTGACTATACACGTAGAGAACCCCGCCTCCAAAGCAATAGCAGCTGCTTCCTGCTTCACAAGCGCTGTTAAAGAATGGCTGGAATCTGTCCCATCTCTCCTTCGAGGTTTCTGACGTTGCGAATGAATGAATAACCATCCTCATCAGGCATGGCAATATCGCTAATTAAAATATCTGGTTTCCACAGCCGGATCACCTGAAGGGCTTCACAGGTTGATGCTGTCGAACTCACTTGAGCATGATATTGCTCAATAATGAACCTCACTAACTCAAGGGAATCGGCATCGTCATCTACCAGTAGTACCCGCAAACCATCTAGGACTTGTAGGGCTTTCATTTCTGAACAGTTTGTACCACTTTAAAATGGTCGCACAAATTGCCCAGCCAATTGCAACAGCCCTTAAATGTTAGAGCGATCGCTCTACATATTTAATTCCTCTAGAGTGAGAAGCTGGCAAGGTTTTTGTATGAAATCAAGGAGTTAGCTTTATTTATACAGCCATACTTACTACTAACCTTTGATTTAAAAAAGCTTTATTTATATGTTTTTTGATGAGTTTATCTTATCAAAGATAAGTTTATTTTTTTTGATGTATAAATTATGAACTTTAGTTGGGAAATATAAGCCTATGCATAAGCTAATTAACTTATACATTATGACATAGCTGTTTAACTTTTATCAGCTAAATTTCGGTGTTTCACCATCCGGATTTATTGTCTGAGTTTTGTAGAGAATGAATACGTATAAATCGATATGGTAAAAACCATAAACACCAGGTTATTAGTTTCTGAAAAATAGCATGAGTTGAATTATGTTAATTTTAAACACCGTATTATTGACATTAAAATATAGTTTTATTTTTGCAATTTCTCTAACTGTAATTACTAAAATTATTAGATAAAAGTTACTCACATAAATAGAACATACAGAGAATTCTCAAGACTTAAGGGTAATCATCAAGCTGCTAAAAACTGCTGTAAACACTATGAAAAGTGATTTTTATATAAAAAAACAAAATTTGAAGGCAACCAAGATGATACTAAATTGCTGTTTAAATAAACACATTAGTAAAAGCAAATTGTGATTTATTTACTACATTTTCATTTTTGACAAGTAATCAAGCTGAAGATGAATGTCAAAAAAAGCAGCTGTTAATGCTAAGTTAACTATTTTTGAAAAATTTCTAAATAAATCTAGATAAGAGAGATAACAATGCAATTTGATCCTTCTAGTGAACGTGGTAGTGGTAGATAACAACATTCATACCTCAGCTACCAATATAGTCTTTAAAAACAGCCAAAATTTCTGCACTGATGGTGAAATTACATGAAGTAATCTCAACATGACGATGTCCTTGCTCTTCATGACTCAAATGCAGACTGAGATAACTATATGGTTGATAGGGCATTCTGTCCGCCCATTCAATCGCCACTATTCCTGGCACAACCTCAACACCTTCCCAGTAGGTTTCTAAAGTTAAAGCTGCTACTTCTTGCGGTTCTAGGCGATACAGATCTAGATGATAGAGAGGAAGCCGCCCTGTTGTATATTCATTAATGAGAGTAAAAGTAGGACTGACAATTGGTTCCTTGATGCCCAAGCCTTCGCCAATACCTTGTACCAGAGTAGTTTTACCAGCACCTAAATCACCTTCTAACAAAATCACAGTATTAGCACTCAGGTATTGACCCAGAGTAATACCGAGCGATCGCGTTACCTCAGCATCAGTAAGAAAAAATTTCATAATTTAGTCAAAAGATATTGGTTAGTGGTTAGTGGTTAGTGGTTAGTGGTTGATTGTTGGTTGTTGATTGTTGGTTGTTAGTGGTTAGTGGTTAGTGGTTGATTGTTGGTTGTTGATTGTTGGTTGTTGTACCAGACGTGCCATGGCACGTCTCTACAGTGGTTAGTGGTTTATTACCCGTCATACTCCCCATCACCCCATCACCCCATCTCCCCATCACCCCATCTCCCCATTGCCCCATCTCCCCATCACCCCATCTCCCCATCTCCCCATCTCCCCATTGCCCCATCTCCCCATCTCCCCATTGCCCCATCACCCCATCTCCCCATCTCCCCACCCCAACCTCATCTCGCGTGATGCGCTCCACTGTACCACCGCAATAACACCTTTGCTAATCTTTGGGGATCATGGCGCACGCAACCTGTGTCATCTTCGTGCATGACGTTAGCTAAAACAATCCTTCGCCCTAATTTGGTGACATCTTCGCGATCTAAAAAGACAGGATGGGAGTGTTGTTGTGCGTAACGTATCAGGGCGCGTTCTGAAGGAGATTTTTTGTGTACCAGCACAGCATTAAATAAACGTCTACCACCGCAAGCAGCATCTATTGCCCGAATATGGTCAGCTACACTAAATCCTTGGGTTTCTCCTGGTTGAGTCATGATGTTGCAGACATAAATACAGGGTGCAACTGACGCAGCGATCGCATCAGCAATTTCTGGTACTAAGAGATTAGGAATGACGCTAGTATACAGACTACCAGGCCCCATAATTATATAGTCAGCTTCTTTAATTGCCTTAATTGCCGCAGGCAAAGCAGGTGGATTCACAGGCAGACAACCAATCTTAACAATATTACCTCCAGCTTCGGTAATTTTAGACTCTCCTTCTATGCGACGACCATCAGATAATTCAGCCCACAAACGCACATCACTTAGAGTTGCTGGTAAAACTTGTCCCCGGATAGCAAGTACTTTAGAACTAGCAGCAACTGCCCGTTCCAAATCACCGGTAATTTCGCTCATCGCGGTTAAGAACAAATTACCAAAGCTGTGACCAGTCAAACCATCACCGACTTGAAAGCGATATTGAAACAGTTCTGTGAGTAATTTTTCTTCATCCGCTAAGGCTGCCAAACAATTGCGAATGTCCCCAGGTGGTAAAACACCAAATTCTCGACGCAAGCGCCCAGAAGATCCGCCATCATCAGCGACAGTAACAATAGCAGTAATATTAGCGCTGTAATGTTTGAGTCCTCTTAGTAAAGTAGAAAGTCCTGTACCGCCTCCAATCACAACTATTTTTGGCCCTCGGTATAGTCGGCGATGCGCCAACAGCACGTCTACTAATTCTTCGTCACTATTAGGTCGTAGGACTTCAGTAATTGAACCCACTGTGCGGGTTTGTCCCCAAAGTAGCAACAATAATCCACACAGCAAAACTAGAGGTCCACTAATATAGTTCGGTATGATCTCAGTGATTGCTCCCAGAAAACCCCTCACTAATTCCAGCGCCCAGAAAATCGGTGTTAGCTTAATCCAAATTGCCAACCCCAGAGATGCTAGCAACACACCCCCGATGCTAATTAACAACCAACGTTTCACCGATAGTCCCGGTGACAACCATTTGAACCACTGATTAACTCGGTGGGGAGTGCGACGGCACGACTGCTTTTGTAAAGCGTTAAGGGCTTGTCTGAGAAAACCAATTGACATACCTAAAAAGAAGCGTTGATAAAAACTTAATGATTAACAGAAAATTTACACTACCTGGTTTATACCTTAAATGTCGGATTATTACATTTGTGATTGCACGAAAGGGTGTAAGTCTTTAAAACAGGGGTAAAGATTAATGGATATTTAAAGGAGTTAGTATTGTCCCCCCTACCTTACACTCTTATACCCCTACATAGATTAAAAGCACCCTGTTAAAGTTGCCGATCTGCCCGAGAAAACAAAATTATGGTCGAGTTAATTTGAAATTAATGGAAAAGCGAATTTTAGGATTAGACCCAGGTTTAGCAACCTTAGGATTTGGAACAATTATCTGCAATTCAAGCCAAGCCCAGCAGCGAGATACCACAGTAGATATGTTAGATTTCGGTGTGATTAGTACAGCGGCTGATGCGGAAATGGGGCAGAGGTTACGTACATTGTACGAAGATTTACACACTTTGATTGAGGATTTACAACCTAATTTGGTGGCAATTGAAAAACTATTTTTCTATCGTATGGGGAATACTATCTTAGTTGCTCAAGCCCGGGGTGTCATCATGCTGGTTTTGGCACAACATAATCTTCCGTACTTAGAGTTTACCCCTGCTCAAATTAAACAAGCATTAACAGGGTACGGCAATGCAGAAAAATATGAAGTTCAACAAGCCGTAGCGCGAGAGTTAAATTTAGATTATGTTCCTCGTCCAGATGATGCCGCAGATGCTTTGGCAGTCGCTTTGACGGCCTTATTTCAGTATTGATGATAGTAGATTGCTCTCAAAAGCGATCGCTATCAGGGTTTTGCACTGATTGCCATTGGTATGGCACTGACACTAATTCATTTGATTAGCATTCCCATAACTAATACATCGGTGAATCCTGCTCGTAGTACTGGTCCTGCGCTTTTTGCTGGTGTAGAAATGTTTAGGCAAGTGTGGATGTTTTGGGTAGCTCCTATTTTAGGCGCAATCTTGGCAGGCTTGTTTTATTCAAGCGCTTTAGGTGAATCAGGAGCGCAAGTTGTAGGTGAGGCAGAATCTGGCTCTTCAAGAGATATAGGTGAGGGGGGTTATTCGCGACGATAGTACGTGAAGTGGAGTAAGAAGGATAAACAGTAAAAATATATCACCAGAGTGCCATGAAGTGCTATTTGGTCTAATATCAATCCGCGAAAATACGTTTTCTCACTTAAACAAAAAGATGCTTCCAGTCAAAAAGACAAGAAGCATCCAATATCAGTGTTTTGACTTTGGCGACTTCACCATTTACAGTACTATTGTACTATAAACGGTGAATCGCGACTACCAAGTGATAGCAGCAGGTACTTACCCTCTTGTTAAACGGACATGTTCTAGAATTCGCTGTTTGCGATCGTTCGAGTTAGTGTTAAGGGTGGGCCTAATAAAATCGTTAGTACTCCGAGCTAGATGCTCCATGATTCGCTTTTGACGGTCAGATTGCGTAGCCATAATCTAGTGTAAAATACTACTTACTTCTTAGACTTTGGGCTTTAACCAATCATTTGTCTTAGTACAATTTTAGCGAATACTAAAAATAGAATCGGATAATATACTCCTGACATTTAATTATTGAAACTGAGTATTTTTACTCTTTATCTCATGTGCTGCCTTTTTCAAAGAATTGGTATTAGACTTTGAGCTAGCCAATAATGAGAACTACATTATAAGAAAGTTAATATTATTAAGGCCCTTACCAATTAAAAATGACAACTCACAACTTAGCTTTAATTTGTGCCAACTTAATGTTCATAATCCTTACTTAAGCGACGGTATGGATTCCACCATGCAAAAGTGCGCTCAACAATCCGATGTCTCAGTAACACCTGAATCCTCAGATGAGAAGATTCATTTGTGTTTCTCCCTTAACATTTGTTTATAAACAACCTCTTAGAGAAAAGCTTGTGGAATAACTGCACTTGTTTTTAATTGTTTTCTACTGAACTGCTACTTGAAAGAGTCTTAATAGGGGTTAATAGGGAAATTGATGTTGTGTTCCTTTACTTGTTATCTTTGCTTACGCAAATAAATTAGGATTAAAATTTTCATGAGAACTTTCTTATAAACGTAACCGATAGCCCATACCTCTGACTGTTTCAATGCGATCGCCACCCAGCTTTTTGCGGAGATAACCCACATAAACATCCACAACATTGGTACTGGGGTCATAATCATAACCCCAAGCATGGCTAAGCAGTTGCTGACGGCTGAGGACTTGCCCAGGATGACGCATGAAAGTTTCAGCTAAGATAAACTCTTTAGCTGACAGTTCAATGGCGCGATTGCCTACTTTCATCTGACGTGTACGTAAGTCAAGAACAATGTCACCCAAACGCAGCAACATCTTATCTTCACTTTTGGGCTGATAATCACGTAATCTCAGCCGTACCCTCGCTAAAAGTTCTTCAAATCGAAACGGCTTGGTAACGTAGTCATCTGCTCCTCCCTCCAAACCACTTACTTTGTCCTCTATGGAATCATGAGCAGTGAGAATAATCACAGGTATTTGTTGTCCCTGTCCGCGCAATTCTGACAATACTACCCATCCATCTTTTCCAGGAAGACCAATATCTAAAACCAATAAATCAAATTCACCACTACAAGCCATCAAAATCGCTTGATTACCATCAGACACAACAGTAGTAGTGAACCCATTAGCCTTAAAACCTTTCTCCAAAAAGTTGGCGATGCGAGGTTCATCCTCTGCTATTAAAATTCGGCTCATACAACGACCTTCTTAACTATATTTAAGGGAATTACTATAGTGAAAGTAGCGCCGTCACCTGGACGGCTAAAAAGTTCGACCGAACCACCGTGAGCTTCTGCTATTCTCTTGACAATTGCCAAGCCCAAACCTGCACCATCAGAACGACGGAGATTGTTAGAGCCACGCGCAAAGCGTTCAAAAATGCGTTTTTGGTCAGACAGAGGAATTCCCTCACCCCTATCACGTACCCAGAAACGTGCCTTACCATTTGTGATGGCTGATCCCAGTGCGATCGCATCGCCTTCTTGAGTGTGCTGAGTTGCGTTCATAACTAAGTTTGTAATTGCCTGAGTCAACCGCTGAGGATCAGCCAGAATCTCACCACTAGCCACAGCTTCTAAGCACCAGTCTCGAACAGCCATAGCTTTTGCCTTAGCGTAAACTTCTTCAGTAAGTGAACTTATTTCTACAGTTTTTAACTTTAAAAAATCTGGTCGTTCAGCCTTAGCCAGTAATAGTAAGTCATTAACAAAGCGACTCATACGGTCTAGCTCGTCAGTGACTAGTTGTATTGTTTCCTGTCGTTCTCGAGGATCATCACCCAGTAATTCTAAATGGCCCCGGATAATTGTAATCGGCGTCCGCAATTCATGACTCGCATCATTAATAAAATCTCGTTGGCTAGAAAACGCTGCTTGTAATCTTTGCAGCATCTCATTGAAAGTAATAGTAAGTTCTGCTATTTCACCTGAACCTTTGACAGGTATGCGTCGCATCAGGTCAGATTCACTAATCGAACGAGCAGTTTCAGTTAGTAGACGTAGAGGTATCAGCACCCTTCCAGCAATCACCCAAGCTAATAATGAAGCTACAGTCGCTACAGCAAACGTCACCTTTACCATGACAGTAATCATCTCAGTTAACTCCCATCAAAAATGCCCCGATTTTAATAGATTTATATAGTTGCGATCGCGGTCTTTCTCCCACCTATTGGCAGTCTCAGCAATTTCCACCAGAGTTTCATAGTAAAATTACTGTATTACATGACGGAATTGATACTAATTTCTTTTGCCCAAAGCCAGGGGTAAAACTAGTTATTCCTCGCATCAATCTAGACATATCTCATGCCAAAGAAATTGTTACTTACGTAGCAAGAGGTATGGAACCTTACCGGGGTTTCCCGCAGTTTATTGAAGCAGTCGCCTTACTTCAACAACGACGCCCTCAGTGCCATGTCGTAATTGTCGGAGAAAACCGCGTAGCCTATGGTAAGCCTCTACGTGATGGCAAAACCTATAAAGAAGTGATGCTAGAAAAATACGATCTCGACCTGAGCCGAGTTCATTTTACAGGTTGGCTGCCTTATGAAGAATATCTGCAAGTTTTGCAAGCTTCCTCTGCACATGTTTATTTAACTCGTCCCTTTGTTCTATCTTGGTCAATGCTGGAGGCATTATCCACAGGTTGCTTGGTAGTGGGTTCTAGAACTGCTCCTGTCACAGAAGTAATCCAAGATGGTGTGAATGGACTGTTAGCAGACTTTTTCTCACCGCAGGAAATATGCGATCGCATTCAAGAAGCACTCAATCATCCAGATAAAATGTCTGCAATCCGTGCTAAGGCAAGGGAAACAATTCAGCAGCGCTACGATTTATCGCTGTTGTTACCCCGACATCTGCAATGGATACAGCAGCCAAAAGATCGCAAACTAATTTCCCCGTGGGAAGGCACGAAGTTAGAGTCAGTAATCTCTGTAGAAAACAAGGGATTTGGTGGACGACAAAAACAAGCTGAGAAGTCATCAGCCAAATCTTCAATACTCTTACAAGTTCACAATCAGAAGTTGACAACTCAAGAAATTATTTCCCTCTTGAGCCGATACCAACTGCTACCAAAGCTCCAACAAGAACTCATCATTGACGAAGCGATCGCCTCTGTTACCTGCACAAGCGAAGAACAAGCCAAGTGTTACCAGGACTTCTGTACACAACATCAGTTGACATCAGAGGCTGAACGCCAAGATTGGTTGCAACAACAAGGTATCACAGAAACACAATTTTTAGACCTAGCAACCCGCAACCTGAGAATCGAGAAATTCAAACAAGCTACTTGGGGTAGTCAGCTAGAATCCTATTTTTCTGAGCGCAAGCAGCAACTAGACCAAGTTGTTTACTCCCTAATTCGCACTCGCGATGCAGCTGCTGCTCAGGAACTTTACTTCCGGCTTCTAGAAGATGAACAGCCCTTCGCAGAAATAGCAGCAAAATACTCCCAAGGCTCAGAAGCCCGGACAGGGGGCTTAATTGGCCCAGTATCCATGAGTACACCCCATCCCCATCTAGCTCGAATTCTGGTCGCCAGCCAACCAGGACAGTTATCTGTGCCCACCCGCGTGGGAGAGTGGTGGATCATTGTGCGGCTAGAAAAATACATGCCAGCTCGACTTGATGAGTCTATGCAGCAACAGTTGCTTAATGAACTCTTTGCTTCCTGGTTAAAAGAGCAACTGCAACAACAAGATTCCCAACAACCTGTGGAAGTTAAAAAAACAGCTTAAATTCTTAAACTTTAAACCAATTAAATTTTTGTGAGGTGTATACTACCATGCCAGCTTTAGACTTTAGCAATCAAATCCTAGTAGGAAATGACTTTAGCGGTCAAAACCTGAATGGCTCAACTTTTTTCAAAGCCACCCTTACAAATGTCCTATTCGTCAATACAGGACTCAGAAGTACTAACTTTGAAGAAGCCAAGCTGTATAACGTTAATGCATCTGGTGCCATCTTTGCCCCTAATACCAACTTTCCCCAAGCAGCTAATTTATTCAAAGCGACATTGGAAAATGTTAATCTCAGTGGAGCCAACCTGAGAGAGGCTAATCTGTCGCTGATTAACACGAAAGATATTAACCTGTCAAATGCCAACCTGACTAATGCTAACTTGCAAGAAGCTAATCTGAGCGGGGAACAATCTGAGCGCCCTAACCTAGCTGGAGCTAATTTCACGGGAGCTAATTTATTTAAGGCTAAGCTGAAGGCTGCTGATTTAACAGGTGCGAAGCTGGTAAATGCCGACTTGGAAGAAGCTGATTTAGAAGCAACTCTCCTCATCAACGTCGATGCAACAGGTGCTGACTTCACTAAGAGTAACTTCACGGATGTTACCCTGCAAAACTCTATTTTTGACCTAACTAATTTCAGTGGAGTCTCTCTGAGTGATGCCCCACTCCAACCAGGACAGACAGCTAATGTCAAATTTCGTGGTGCTAATTTAAGCAACTTTCTTGTAGATGATGCGGTTTTAACGGATGCTGATTTTAGTCCATCTGGTAGCACAGTCACAAACCTCACTGCTGCTAAATTTGATGACACTGATTTGAGTGGATCTAATTTCACGCAAGTCAACGCAGAAGGTGTTTTGATCAACGGGCCTGCTGTTAATACAAATTTCACTAATGCCAGACTAGTTAACGCTGACTTATCTAAAGGCGACTTCACAAATGGCAACTTCACAACAGCTGATTTAAGTGGTGTGAAGATGACCGACGCGATCGCTGTGAACGCAAATTTCACTGATGCCAACCTGACTAACGCCGATTTGTCGAAAGTTAACTTTACCGATGCCACCTTTATCGGGGCAAACCTCACAGGTGCGATCGCAGTTGATGCCATTGGTCTGACTCTTGGGACTTCCAGCAACGATACCATTAATGGTACGAGTGTCAAAGATAACATCTTCGGCTTTGATGGTAATGATACCCTCACTGGAGGTGGGGGCAATGACTATCTTGACGGTGGTGCAGGTGTAGATAACCTCAATGGTGGTGATGGTAATGACTATCTCAGTGGTGGTAACGGTAATGATGTTTTAACCGGGGAAGCTGGCGCTGATACCCTGGTTGGCGGTAATGGTGCTGATAACCTCAATGGTGGGGGTGGTAATGATACCCTGATTGGTGGTGCTGGCAACGACACCATGAATGGTGGGGCTGGCAACGACACCTTTATCTTTGCGTCCGGCTTTGGTAGCGATCGCATTAACAATTTCGCCGATGGTGCAGACAAAATTGACCTCACGGCATTTGCAACCAGCTTCGGATCTTTGACGGTGACTCAAAATGGTGCAAACACCGTGATTTCCGGCTTGCCTTTCGGTACAGATACGATTACTCTGGCAAACTTCACCGCCAGCAATGTTGATGCTACCGACTTTGTTTTCTGATTTTACTTAAACTTTTTAGGAGATTAATATGAGTACCATCATTGGAACCGCAGGTAATGATAACATTTTGGGCACAGATCTGAATGACTATATCGATGGTTTAGGCGGTAATGACTTTATTGATGGTCAGGATGGGAGTGACACCCTAGTTGGCGGATTAGGCAACGATACCCTTTTGGGAGAAGACGGTGAAGTTTTTAAACCTGATAGCAAGGGTAAGCACGCTTCTTTAAGAAAAGATCCCCGCCCTCGCTTACTGGCGTTGAGTCAAAGCCTTACTAATTTGCACCAGTTATTTGGCAAATCTCAAAGTATTATTCATATCGGGCAAAGATTAGCTTTCCCTGCTAATCAACCACAAGCTTACGATTTAGATATAGTCATTTGTACGACTCAAGATCGTCATCTCCTCAATCAACTTTGTGTGCCTTCCAATTTTTATAAACACCATCCTACGCAAGCAGAACCGATGCTATTAGGGTTTGAATGTCAAGCCGTTTTACGGGAATGCTTAGGTGATTATGATTATTACTGTTTTTTGGAAGATGACCTAATTCTTCATGATCCTTGGTTTTTTATCAAGTTAAGCTGGTTTACTCAGCAAGCAGGTGATCTAAATTTACTTCAACCCAATCGCTACGAAGTCTCTACTCACAGTTTGACCAACAAAGCTTACATTGATGGTGATCTAAATCCCCGCGTGACTGCACCTTTTCAAAAGGTACACGAACAACCGGAACTTAAAGGAAAAATTTTAGGAATACCAGTTACTTTTCGTCGTACCCTTAACCCTCATGCTGGCTGCTACTTTTTAAATGCTAATCAGATGGCTTATTGGGCTAGCAAACCTTATTTTTTAGACCGAGATATCAGCTTTGTTAGTCCTTTAGAAAGTGCTGCAACTTTAGGAATTATGAAGACATTCCGGGTTTATAAAACTGGATCAGAACAAGCAAGTTTTTTAGAAATTCAGCATTTTGGTAGGGGATTTTTGAATTTAATTGGAAAACAGGTCGCATTGTCAATGAATTAAATTTACTTACTTTTATTTGTCTTGAAAATAGGGATCGGGGATCAGGGATGAACCTAACAGCAAACTCATAATTCATCTGTGTTCGTTTATTTTCATTCCCTCATTGTGGGCTATTTGCCCGTGGGAGTCTTGTTTCAAAATTCTGGAATGCTTATTAATCAATAGTTTCAATTCAAAATCTAAAATCCAAAATCTGATGACTTATACTAAGACTTCTTTTCTAGAATTTCTCTCTACTGTTGACGGTTTTGATCAATTATCAAGGGAAGCCCTTGTTGTTATATCACAACAACTCCAACCTTGGCGCTATCGTCTCGGAAAAAAAATTATTGGTAAGGAAAAACTACCAGAACAAATCACTATTATCTATGAAGGAAAAGCCCGTCTTTTGACGTATGACCCCCGGACACAAAAACCAATTACACTTAAATTGCTTCAACCAGGGGCAATTCTGGGCGAAATTAGTGTGTTGCGAGACGTTGCTTGCGAAACTGCGATCGCTTCTACAGAGGTAACATGTTTAACATTCCCCACTGTGGAGTATTTGCGTTTGCTTGCTATGTATCCGGCTTTTGCAGAGATTCGGCAAAACTGCTGTCACTTATTGGAAATCTTTGATGTTGTCGGTATGCAAAGCCAAGTGCAAGCTTTAGGGGGTGTCAATCTCAAAGAACTTGCCCAAAAAGCTTTAGCAGAAGCAAGAGTACATTACCTGCAACCAGGGAAAAATTCTGTTAATCAACTTGATAGAGAAAGCATTTGGTTTGTGAGTGGTGGCGGAACTGTCAAGAATTATCCTTTGGGTTCACGTTTAGAATTTAACAGTGCGCCAGAAATAATTGAGGTTGTGGGGACAAGTCCTGCACGCTTGATTGGTTTGCGTACTTTGGACTTAATGATACTAGATAATCTCAAAGATACGAATGCAGAGATACTCGATAACGAAATTGAAATTCCCTATGCACCTGACGAAGAGTTTACACCACCAAAAGCTGATCGTGTTAAAAATAAACAAAAAAATAAAAAATACCCGTATTTTCATGGTAACGGACAACTAAATTCAGCGATCGCCTGTTTCCAAATGGTGTCGAAGTATTTGCAAATGCCGTTCCGTCGCGAGGTGATTCACCGCATCCTCACAGAACAAATGAAGCGCCAAGGTACAATTTCATTTCAATTATGTGCTTATTTGTCGGAATTAATTGGACTCAAAGCACAACTGGCAAATATATCCACCTCTGCATTCACACGTATTCCCACCCCAGCGCTGATTCGCTATGGTGATAGCTTTGCTGTTTTATACGAAACGAGCGATCGCGCTGTCGTGATTGGTGTACCATCTCAGGGAATCCAGCGCTATAAGCCTGCTGAGTTGTTGGCTAAGTTGGATGTCGAAGAAAGCAACTACCCGCAGATTCAAGTATTACTACTGTCTCCCACCAAAACAACACCAAAAGAACGCTTCGGTTTGAAGTGGTTTGCCCCCTATTTATTGCGTTATCGCCGTGTACTTTTAGAAGTTTTTCTTGCTTCCTTTTTTGTACAGTTATCAGCCTTAGCAAACCCGCTAGTTATTCAGTTAATTATTGACCAAGTTATTAATCAAAATAGTATTAGCACTCTGCATATTTTAGGTGCTTTACTACTAGCAGTAGGCTTATTTGAAGCTATCATTAGTACACTCAGAACTTACTTATTTGTCGATACTACTAATCGTATCGATATGGGTTTAGGTTCAGAAATTATTGACCATTTATTACGTCTACCGTTACGCTATTTTCAAAACCGACCTGTGGGTGAATTAGCGACTCGGATTAACGAACTGGAAAATATTCGCTCTTTTCTCACAGGTACTGCTTTAACTGTAGGGTTAGATGCACTATTTTCAGTAGTTTATATTATTGTCATGTTGTTCTACAGTTGGCAACTGACACTAGTAGGTTTAGCAACCATCCCAGTGTTCATGATTCTGACTGCGATCGCTTCGCCAACGATTAGAAAACAGTTACGTACCAAAGCTGAAAGAAACGCTGAAACTCAATCTTACTTAGTTGAAGTTATATCAGGAATTCAAACAGTCAAAGCACAGAATATCGAGTTGCGATCGCGCTTTGCTTGGCAAGAACGATATGCTCGATATGTAACAGCTGGTTTTAAAACAGTTATTACTTCTACTCTTGCCAGTTCTACTAGTAATTTTCTCAACAAACTTAGTAGCCTGTTAGTATTGTGGATGGGAGCTTACTTAGTACTCCAAGGAGATTTAACTTTAGGAGAATTAATTGCTTTTAGAATTATTTCAGGTTATGTTACCAGCCCAATATTACGATTAGCGCAGCTTTGGCAAAATTTCCAAGAAACTGCCTTATCTTTAGAACGTTTGAGCGATATAGTCGATACACCACAAGAAGCAGAAGAAGATCGTTACAATATTCCTTTACCTGCAATTACAGGAGCAGTGAAATATGAAAATATTTCCTTCCGCTTTCATACAGGTAGTCCACTACAACTTTGCAATCTGAATCTAGATTTTGCTCCTGGGAATTTTATTGGCGTAGTAGGACAAAGTGGTGCAGGTAAAAGCACTTTGACTAAACTATTAATTAGGCTCTATGAACCAGAATCTGGCAGAATTTTAATAGATGGTTACGATATTGCCAAAGTAGAGCTTTATTCACTCAGACGACAAATTGGTGTAGTCCCTCAAGAGACACTTTTGTTTGATGGCACAGTGCAAGAAAATATTGCTTTGACAAATCCTGATGCCACAACTGAAGAAATTATTGAAGCTGCAAAAATAGCGGTTGCTCACGAATTTATTATGAACCTACCTAATGGTTACAATACAAGAGTAGGAGAACGAGGTGCTGCACTTTCTGGAGGACAAAAACAAAGAATTGCCATTGCTCGTTCTGTTTTACAAAAGCCAAAATTATTAGTTTTAGATGAAGCTACAAGTGCTTTAGATTATCCAACAGAGCGACAAGTTTGCCTCAATTTAGCAGCAGCATTTCAAGGAAGTACAGTATTTTTTATTACCCATCGTCTGAATACTGTTGTCAATGCAGACATTATCGTTGTCATGGATAGTGGACGAGTAATTGAACAAGGAACCCATGACGAATTAATGAACATGAAAGGACATTACTACTATCTCTACAATCAACAAACAATAAAGATGTGATTGGTCATTAGTCATTAGTCATTAGTCATTGGGAATAAGCAACAATCAACAACCACCAACCAACAATCAACAACCACCAACCACCAACCAACAATCAACAACCAACAACCACCAACAACCAACCACCAACCAACAATCAACAACCAACCACCAACCAACAAAACATCAATATGAATCAACTAAATGGGAATCATCGTCACAGTACTTATCATCCAAATAACTATCAAAACAGAATCAAATTAAAGTCAACACAAGTGAATACAGAAGCGAAGACTTCTCTTGAACCACCTGTAATTCATCCAAAAAATAATGAGTTAGAGCAATCAGTTGTATTACGTCAATCCCCAATTTTTTCACGTGCAATCATGCTAACAATGATGGCACTGGCTTGTTTTGGAATCGGTTGGGCATGGTTTGCTAAAATTGAACAAGTAGTTCCTGCGACAGGTCAATTGAAGCCTCAAGGAGCAGTCAAAGCAGTTCAAGCTCTTGTTTCTGGGCTGA
>NZ_AJLK01000168.1 GCF_000317205.1 Fischerella muscicola PCC 7414
TCAGGTTTCTGGGGTGATCAAGTCAGTTTATGTTAAAGATGGACAACAGGTCAAGGCTGGAGATTTGCTCATAACTTTTGATTCCACTGCTACTAATGCTGAATTAAATTCTTTAAAGAAAATTAGAACTGCATTAATACAAGAAAATGAAATTTATCGTCGTTTGATTAAAGCAAACTCTACTGAAACAGAAGAACTTTTGCAAGGTATTTTGTCACCAGAAGCAACATCTTTACTCAAAAATCGCTCTGCATTAATCGCAGAAAATAATTTGTTGCGAACTGAATTACAAAACTCTGGCGTTGGTAAATCTAATTTAGAATTTGACGAACAAGAACGTTTACAGATTGCCAAAAGAGAGTTAGATTCTCGTTCTAGTGCAATACAATTAGAAATTGAACAAATCAAGAAAAAACTGGCTCAAACTAAAATTAAGCTTCAAGATGTAAAGGCGAATCTAGCTATTGAAGAACAGATTTTCAATAAAATTAAAACTCTAGCAGAAGAAGGTGCGATCGCTCAACTTCAATATTTACAACAGCAAAAAAAGGTGCAAAATCTGACAGCACAAATAGCAGAATTAACTGAGGAAGAGCGACGCCTAGAGTTTGATATTGCCCAAGGACAGCAGGAACTACAAAATACTGTAGCTGTTTCTCAAAAAAATATCCTAGTCCAGATAGCAGATAATAAAAAACGCATAGCTGAAATTGACAGTCAATTAACTAAAATTTTGCTTGATAATGAAAAGCGATTAGCTGATATCAACAGCAAAATATTGCAAGCCCAAACAAGTATAAAATATCAAGAACTCCGCTCTCCCGTAACAGGAACTGTTTTCGACATGCAAGCCAACAATTCTGGATTTGTGGCTAATACTGGTCAAGAAATACTCAAGATTGTACCAGAAGATAATTTAATTGCTGAGGTATTAATTACTAATAAAGATATTGGTTTTGTTCGAGAAAAAAATGAAGGTCAATGTCAGGATAGACTCATTTCCTTTTAGTGAATTTGGTGATATCAAAGGAGAAGTGATTTGGGTGGGTTCAGACGCACTGCCACCAGATCAAACACATCCTTATTATCGGTTTCCAGCAAAAATTCGTTTAGAAAAGCAATCGCTAGATATCAAGGGTAAAAGTATTTCTTTGCAATCAGGAATGTCTATTACTGCTAACATTAAAGTCCGCGAAGAACGGAGAGTTATGAGTTTATTCACTGAATTATTTACTAAGCAACTTGAGAGTATTAAAGAGGTTCGTTAAGCAAGTTAGTAAAGAGTTAAAAAATAAAAATATAGAAGGTTGGTACACAACCAATACATGAAAAATTTTAGCCCTTCTGCCTTCTGCGGGGCCCCACAAATTCGCTCTCCGAATCGTGAATTTGTGGGTAACCCCTTCTGCCATCTGCCACGGCGCTTCTTGAACGCGAGGCGCAGCTTTGCAAAGCTGCGCCTCCTCTGCCTTATTTGGTAACGATTCCTAAAAAGTAAAAGTAGTTCGGATAGCTCCTACATAAATGTTGTCATTGTTGTCATTATGCTCTGGATTAATAATGACAAACAAACCAGGAGTCACAGAGATATTATCGGTGATGCGTAAGCGATGAAAACCCTCTATATGGAAAGAGGTATTTTCATCCTCTGTCTGACTACTTTGGATGACTTTTGGTGGCATTCCAAAGACAAAACCACTTAAATTACCTTTGCCTCCTAAATCAGGAAAAGCTAAGGTAATCGCATAGTTTAATATATCCGCTTCATCATCACTAATTTTTGACTCTGCTATTGAGTAGCCAGCCCAACCAGAGAGGATAAATTTAGGACTAATTCGCCAACTTGTTTCTAAGCCAAAGGAATTTGCAGAAGTCGCAACATTACCAAATGGTCTACGAGCATTTTCACTTCCTGTACCTCCTGTGATGTTAACTCCAGTATTGCCACCTCCTGCATAGTAGGAGTGAACATAGGTCAAGCCTATATCTAAGTTTTCGATTGGTTTAAAGAATAATTGTGCGAAAGCATTGTAATTGCCATCAAATAGCCCATTGTTTTGTTCGGGATTTTGGGCATCAGCAGCTGTGTAACCTAGATTCAAACTAATTTGTTCATTTAAGTCGTAGTTTAAACCAAATGCTGTACCACCAAGAACTCGGTAGATCGGATTATGTCTTCCGAATAGAGAAATACTACCACTACCTGTGCTTTTGAATGGACTTTGTGTTTTCACAATCCTGTCCAATTCAATTTTGATCGGAGCTACTGTTACTGCTAGGCGATCGCTAACGGGAAAATAATAGTACAGTTCGTCTACCCTTGCTTGGTTGTCCTCATCGCCAGCAAAAGACAAGCGAGTCATCCTAGTACCTGTGACTCTACCTTGAAATTCAGGAATGTTTCTAGCTTGCAAGCGAGTTCTCAACAAGTCTTTGCCAGTGAAGCTAGTATCAAAACTCAGACGCACGCGATCGCTAAGAATAAAATTGTCCTCTAAGTTTGGATTATTATCAGGATTACCGTCTTGATCAGCGGCTTTATCACCTAACACCCCAGCCACAGTAAAAATTACTTCCCCATTGAGTTTGGTGGTAGTAGAAAATTGATTTGCTTGCAGTTCAACAACTTGAGCTTCTAGAGTATCTACACGGCTGCGTAGTGTTGCTAGTTCCGTGGCAAACTCTGCTTGTAACTTTTCTAATGTGGCTAAATCTTCTTGAGTTACCAAAGAAGTTGTGCTGGTAGCGATTAATTCATTTAACCGATCAAGACAAGCATTCAAACCAGCTGCAAACTCATATCGTGTCATGACCCGATGACCCCGATAGGTGCTATCAGGAAAACCTGCAATGCAAGCGTATCGTTCCACTAAAGACTGCAATGCACCGAATGCCCAATCGCTTGGTTGAACATCTGACAGCTGAGAAACCGAATTTACTTGTGCTAATTGTTCTGCGGAAAATTCAGATTGATTTTGGTTATCTGGTGGCAACTCAGATGCTAATGTGATGGGTGCAACCATGAAGGTAGCTACTAGAACGAATGATCTACAAACTAGAGATTGGAAACTGGTCTTTAATGTCACTTTTTCACACTCGCTCCAGAAACATCAAGAACTTATGCCTTTAAGCAGCTAATATTGGCAACATTGACATATTTCGGAAAATTTTCATGATATACAGTAGAAAAAGCCAAAAATTTACATAAATTTACTGATGCTCAATTTTATTCATCTAAGCGGTGTAGCACAGGGTATGATAGCTAGTGTTGCGATCGCTGTGATCATTGCTGAGGCCAATACTTAGTAACTAAGTGATTGCGGTAGTATTGTGATATTTTTTCTAAAAACTTTACGCCAGCTAAAATTTAAATTCTATTGTGTCCATTTGAGTTGTACTTTTCTAACTACTTAAGTGTTTCTACTTGACTGTATTAAGAGGAAATTCAGATGAAGCTTCGTCTACCAATTGTATTTGCAGTTACATTTGCAGTTAGCAGTGCGTTTTTTGGTAGTAGTGCCAAGCCTGAAACCCTAACTAGAGATGAGGCAAAAAATGTAGTTCTTCAATGGAACAATGCTGCTTTAGAAGCAATTCGCGCCACGCGCACCAACGGACAAGTATCATCTCGCGCCCTTGCTATTTTGAATACTGGCATGTACGATGCCTGGGCAGCTTATGACCCCAAGGCAGTAAGCACGATGCTAGGCGATACTCTGCAACGCCCAAAATATGAAATCACCCTAGATAACAAAAACAAGGCGATGAGTTATGCTGCCTATCAAACTTTAGTGGACTTATTTCCATCTGAGACACCAAGGTTTGATCAGCTCATGACCAATCTTGGTTACGACCCAACAGATACTTCCACAGATGTCAAAACACCAAGTGGAATTGGAAACGTATCAGCAGAAACCTTACTTGAGTTTCGACGTCGCGATGGCTCAAATCAGTTGGGTGATTTAAACCCGGGTGCTTACTCAGACTATACCGGTTACACTCCAGTTAACACTCCTACTACTATTAACGACCCCGATCGCTGGCAGCCACAACTTATTCCAGATGGTCAAGGCGGTTTTACTGAACAGAAGTTTTCTAATCCCCATTGGGGGCTAGTCGTTCCTTTTGCACTTACTTCTGGCTCACAATTTCGACCTGCTCCTCCTACAAAAACAATTGCTGCAAATCCAGAAGGTTATCGACAGCAAGCTCAGCAAGTCTTGGATGCTAGCGCCAATCTCACACCAGAGCAAAAAGCCCTTGCCGAGTACTGGTCAGGTAACATTCCTGGAGCTACTGCCGGTATATGGAATGTATTTGCTCAATTTGTCTCTCAAAGAGATAATCACACCCTTGATGACGACATCAAAATGTTTTTTGCATTGACTAATGGTCTATCCGATGCCCTGATTGCGACTTGGGATGCAAAAGCTGCCTATGATTCAGTTCGTCCAGTCACAGCTATCCGCTATCTTTTTGATGATCAACAGGTTCTAGCATGGGGTGGTCCTAATCGAGGCACTCAACTTATTGATGGTGGCGACTGGCAACCTTATCTTCCTACAGCCCCTCACCCAGAATATGTGGCAGCACAAAGTTCTTTAAGCACTGCTGGGGCTTATATTCTCAAAAAATTTACTGGTAGCGATGCTTTCGGGTATTGTGTAACTAAACCCGCAGGAAGTTCTACGGTTGAAAATGGCCCTGCAAATGACATCACCTTCTGTTGGAATACCTTCTCGGAAGCAGCTGAACAAGGAAGCCTTTCTCGTCTCTATGCTGGCTGGCATTTTGAGGACGGACTAGAAGCTGGCAAGAGATTAGGAAGACAAGTTGGTGTAGCTGTTTGGAAAAAATCACAAAGCTATATCTTACGCAAGCCACCAAGAAAGCATGTCATAAATCAATAAAGCATGGGACACTTATGTAAACACAAGGCAGAGGGTAGAGAGCAGATGGCAGAGGGCACGACGTCAACTGGCAGAAACCCCCTTACGCGCGCCGGGGGGCAGAGAGCAGATGGCAGATGGGGTAAGAATTTTCTATATGTTTGGTTGTGTACCAATGTTCATGAATGGCTGTCTTGAAAATGGGTATAGGGGTGTAGGAGGAGTTAAATATTTATCTCCTTAGTTGTGGTCGCGATTTCTAGTCGCCAGGTGCAAGACTTCCATGAACAGAGAAACCAGTGGTTTTGAAATCCAAACCCATATCGGTAAATCGGCAAAAAATTTGCCTTGATAAATTCGTAACGAAGATATACCTTTAAGCGACTATATGGATACTCAAGAATCGAATAATCAAGGAAATATAGTTTGTGGTTGGTGCAGCTATGATGCCAATCCTCTTGGGGCAAAATATTGTCAAAAGTGCGGTAAGCCTCTGGTAATTGCTTCTGTACCCCCCAGCCAACCGACTAACAACATTAAGCTTGCACTTTCTGCAAGTTGGCTTCCTATATTCTTAATATTGTTGCTAGTTAGTGGTATTAGCTTCCTTTTTTGGGAGCAAGTTCGATTTTTATCCATAGTCTCTAATTTAAACGGTAACTCTGGCAAAATTTCTTCAGACCTGCAAAATATCAAAAGTACGAACCCTTTCTTGCAACTGCTGAGAAATCTCCATAGTCTGCTGTAGTAAGGTAGATGCTTGGCGTGAGGAATTGCTTGTCATCTCTGAAATCTTGGCGATTTCCTCCATCAGTGTAGAGACTTCTGTTGATGTTTGCACTTGGGAAATGGTTGCAACAGAAATTGAGTGTACCAATTGATCTATTTGGCGACAGACATCCAGGATGTGGTTTAAATTGTGCTTGGTATTTTGCACTAAACGGGTTCCTTCCATGACTTGTGTGGTTCCTAATTCCATCGCTTTGACAACCTGACTAGTTTCCAACTGGATATTCGCAACGATTTCCTCAATTTCAGTAGTTGCTGCACTACTGTGTGCTGCTAAGATACCTACTTCTTGAGCAATTGCCACAAAACCCTGAACTTCTTCACCTGCATGTGCTGCTTCAATCTTTGTGTTAATAGCTAACAAGTTGATTTTCATGGCAATCTCATTAATTAATGCAACCACACGGGAGATTTTTTGGGAAGATTCTCCTAAGCGTTTGACTTGTTTGCCAGTTTCGTTGATTGTTTCTCGTAAAACCATGATGTTCTCCACTGTCAAATCCATTGCTGAACCTCCAGTTTCTGCAATTTGGTAGGCATTACGAGCAACTTCTGCTGCTTGTTCGGCGGTTTTTGACACATCTATGATCGAATGCTGCATTTGATCAACAGCTTTGAGAGTCCGGCTGATTTCCTTTGTTTGTTTGAGGGATTCCACTGCTAGTTGATCCATTGCTGCAAAATTACTGGCGATCGCTACATCTACCTGAGAAGCAGTCTGTTTGACTTGGATAATAATTTCCTGCAAATTTTCCAAGATATAGTTCAAAAACTCGGCAATTGTGCCAATTTCTCCAGATGATACTTCCGCACGTACCGTCAGATTACCTTGAGATGCTTCCTGAACTTCATCAATCAGTTTTAGCAACTGTGACTCTAGTTGTTCTTTTTGTAGGCGTTGCTGTTGCGAGACTGTTTCTGCGATCGCTTGCCCTTTTTGGGCTTGTTCTAATAAATTCGCTCGTTCTAATGACAGACTAACAATTCTAGCAAACTGCTCAAATAAACTAATTTCTGACTGCTGCCAAAATCGCGGTTGGGAACATTGATGAGCAATCAGCAACCCCAACAGTTTCTCACCTAGTAGGATTGGTGCTACTAAATTTGCTTTGACAGCAAACCGTTCTAGTTGCTGAATATAACAATCACTTAAATCTGCTTGGTAGATATCATTAATGGCAATCACTCCACCCTGCGAATGCTTTTCGACATCATCTACTAGACAAGGATCATTGATTTGTGTCCCCAAACAGCAAGGCCAACCTGGCACTACTGATTCAGCAATGATATTACCAGAAAAATCTTCGTCGATTTTATAGAAAATAGCTCTATCAACTTTTAGAGCTTGAAGAAGATTTTGGACTGCTAAATTATAAATATCTTCAGAACTATTAGCTTTAGATAAGCTAATAGCAGTATCTTTAAGAGTCTGAGTAACTTCCAGCAAACTGACACGTTCTAAAGTCAATCCTACTTGAATTGCTAACTGCCGTAAAAAACTAACTTCATAGGGCTGCCAAGTATGAGGATTGCGACAGTGATGAGCAATTAAAAAGCCAAAAAGTTGGTCATTTTTAATGATGGGAACAACCAAGTTTGCTTTAACTTGTAACCGTTCCATCAACTTTAGGTGTTCCGCACTAAAATTTTCCTCCAAAATATTATTGATAATTAAAACACGACCTTTTGTGTAAGCTTCGATCAAGTTTGGAGGAATACAAGCATCATGAATAGCATTTTCCAGAGTTACAGGAAACCCAGTCACAACAGATTCGGCAATAACTTTTCCACCTGTACAAGGGTTGAATTGATAAATTACAACTCGATCTGCTGTGAGTGCAAGTCTTGCTTGTTGTACTGTAATGTTAAATAATTCTTCCGAACTACTAGACTGTCGCAGAGAGTGTAAAATATTTGTTAATAACTTTAACTGCTCAGCTTCAGCTGTTTGCTCCCTTAGCAAATTTTGCAGTTGATTTGCCATTTGGTTAATGTTAGAACCCAAGACTGCAAGTTCGTCAGAACCAGCTATAGCAATACGTGTATCCAGGCTGCCTGTACCTAATTTTTTGACTACTGTAGTAGTAGCTAGAATCGGTCTAACTAGGCGATTAGCAACAATTGCCGCAATCACACCAACAACTAATGCTGTAGCAATAGTTCCAATTTGAAAAGCTAACAATAATTGTCTTTGGGTTGCAAAGGCAATATCTATATTTGTACTGAGTATCAATCTCCATTGAGTATCTGGAAGTCCCTCTATTTTTGATAGAGGTACAGAGGTGACTAATTTTTGATTATTTTTATTTTTCTCAAATAATATTTGACTCTTTATCTGATTTTTAGCTTGTAATTTCTCCCATTCAGGGAATACTTCTGCAAAATTCTTGCCCCATTGATATCTTTTTTGACTAAAGATTATTTTCCCTGATGAGTCTACTATAGTATATTCATCCTCATTAATTTGGAAGATTGCCAGTGCTTTCTCTAAGGCTTGTATGGGCATCACTGCGCGTACAACATATACAGTGTTAGCCGTACTACTATTTTTCACAGGTGCAGCTAAGTAAATACTAGAATTTTCTAGCTTTGTTGATGAGGAATTTTGACTTAAATAAGGCTTGTTAGTCTTGAGTACTACTTTAAAATACTCCTGATTTTGTTGATTAGAAATCTCTTGACCTTTCGAGTCAGCAACTACATTGCCATTGATATCTAAGAGAGTAATACTCTCAAAAATTTTTCCTGTATTTGATATATAATCTTTTAATTTTGCTTCAAGCTCTTGCCGATTAGGAACTTGCTGGCTCTGAGAATTACCCAAAATAACTTCTTGAGCAATTCTTTGAATATCTCCATAATTTCTAGACAGAAAACTGTTTATATTATCTGCTAATAACTTTGCTCTGTCCTGCTTAGTATTGGTAATTTCTTTTGTCGTTGCTTGTCCCACCAACCGATAAGCAAGTACTCCAATGAAGAATGCAGGTAGCATACCTATTGCTATAGCAAATATAAGCATTTTAGTACGCAGGCTCATCTCTCTGAGCGATGCAAAGATGACCTTTATTGAGAAGTTAAAAGAATATTTTTCACGCTTTTTGTGCTTTAATGGAGACATTGTTTTATTGGGTTGTACGGTTTTTTCTGGATTATTTTTCCGAACCATCAACTATCTTTTAGGATCTAATTTGGCTGAGCTAACAATAATCAGGTTATGTTATAAAAAATCTTGAAGAGATAAAAACTTTGAATGAGTTTATTGAGGAAGTGGTTTTAGGAGTCGAGTAATACCACAGTTTTTACTTCTACCAGACTCCTGGGATTTTTTGCAAGTCATTTATCAAGTCCTACTAATCGCAAAAGCTTGATGCTTAACAAATTTATCTATCTTCACGGCTTTGCTTCTAGTCCTAATTCTGCCAAAGCTCGGTATCTACGCGATCGCTTTGCTGAACTTAATATTAAGGTGAATATTCCTGATTTAAATTTTGGCGATTTTTCCCACTTGACAATTACTCGCCAAATTCATCAAGTAGCATCAATCATTTCAGCAGATGGCAAAGAGGATACAGAACAATCTCCGCCTCAACCTACACCAGTAACTCTCATTGGTTCCAGTCTCGGCGGTTTAACAGCTGCCCACATCGCACAGCAATACCCCCAGGTGCAGCGGCTGATTCTGCTAGCACCCGCCTTTGGCTTTTTATCCCACTGGTTAACCCAGTTAGGAGATGCACAAATACAGCTTTGGCAAAAAGAAAAGTATTTAATGGTTTATCACTATGGCGAAGGGCGATCACTACCTTTAAGTTATGATTTCGTAACAGATGCGGCTCAATATCAAGAAGAAATATTACAGCGTCCTATTTCTACCCTTATCCTACATGGAAAAAATGATGAGGTTATTCCCATTCAAGCCAGTCGCAATTTTGCTAAATCACGTCCTTGGGTAGAGTTAGTGGAATTAGAGAGTGATCACGCCTTAGGCAATGTCCTAACAGAAATTTGGCAAGCAATCTACCAGTTTTGCCAGCTAAATAAAAGTTAAATAAGCTTAATAAATTAGTCTACTATCTACATTACTGCCTAAACGGCGTACAATTGAAACTGTTTGTGGTAAAACACCCACTAATAGTGCAAATGCCTCATCTGGCAGATGTTCCACCATCTCAAGTGGAAAGTACTGTTCAAATTGATCAAGAATCTTTTGAACTCGCTGAGTAGGAACAGGATTTTCTGTAATCTGTTTGATTAACCGAATCCATTGTCGCCTAATTAAATAAGCTTTCTGCCGTTCTTCATTGGTTTCAGGAGTTAATAAAGATAAATTTCCTATTGGTAATACTCCTTGACAATCACAATCATAATCGCCGCCTACCGCTGCTCCTGGGCCAGCAAACTCTGTATGATAGCGTTTAAAGAGTATCAACCCATTTCGTCTTCGACTGTTAACAATGAAAACCTTTCTACTCAGCAAATTTGTTAGGATATCCGAGCCATAGGATTGCTCAGTTCCATCTGACATGACAATATAGTCAAGAAAACTTGTGTCTGGGTAATAAGTAGATACCATAGCAGTCTGATAGCGTTGATTTTTTTCGCTATCCATCTTCTTTCAAAATGAGGATGAATTTGGGACTAGTTTGTGTCTAATTATAGATATATTGGTATTAAATCAAAGTTTTGATTTTTTAAACAAGATAGCTTTTGTCAATCTAAACTTTTGATGAAAATTAATAGAGGTTGTGCTGTAATTGATTATCCATATTTTATGAGATTTAACATTGATTTGTCTGCTATTAATGGTATTTTTTTTAAAGTTTCTATAAAGATGAAGATTTTTAATACAAAGTTATTGTGAGGTCTCGACGGATTACTTATAGTATTTTTACTGATATATTTTCAATCAAGAGATGTTTTATATTGTACTTATAAATCGTTATTCATTTAGACATATTATTTTTTATGAAGAACAAATTTAAACAGTAATATATTAAAAATGCTATATTTCTGTTTTTACAGATTCACACACAATAACATCTTAACAAGACTCTACAATAATATTCTAAATCTAATAGAAAAATATTAGTTTTTAGTTTCAAACAAATTTTCTCAAGAATTAGCTTAGCAAGCAGATTCTGAATTTAACTAGATTAAAGATATACATTTATTTAACTAATGTAATAAATTTTTATCATAATCATCAAATTACAAAGTGATTAGAAATTAATTATATATGGCTAAGAGCAACCCAATACTCACCCAAGCAAAGTTTTCCATGGTTTAGCAAGGAATTAATAGCAATCCTTTAATTGAGGATGAGTAGAAGGCATAAATATACAGTAAACAGAAGACTTGTCTAGGTTGTTCCTAGTTATAAGTAAAGGAAAGTTGACATTTCCCGTCCACCCATCACTTAAAAATTAGCTAGTTGAATTGGGCATAAGATGCTTATGCAATAATATCTGCCGTGAGTTTCTAAAAAATAATATATTCCAATGAGATTCCACTTTATGCACCCGATATCCGAACTTGAGATAGAGTTGCCGTGCCTGGTGGTTATTTTCTAGAACATGGAGATATAAATCTTCAAATCCCCATTCTTTAACAAATTTTTCACTAGCTTGCAGTAATTGAGAGGCTGCACCCTGTCTCCGGCACTTTGAGGAAACAGCCAAATTAGACAGGTAAGGAAAACTTTTGCCGACCTCTGTCCAAGAATCACTGAACCGCACACCTACCTCCAAAGTGCCAACTAAGTTATTAGGTGGATTGGCTGCGGTGTCAACGGCAACTAAACAGACGTGGTGGGATGTAGACGATACTAGTCGGTGTCTTAAATCTTCATAAATACCCAAGCGTAGCAAAGGGAAAGCCCATGCCCAGATACCATTTTGGCAGTGAAAGCTTTCAGCAATAATTTGGGCAACGCTAGTCAAATCAGCAGGCGTAGCTGTACGGACTTGGAACCGACAGGAAGCTTGTTCAGCAGATGCTGCTGTGACTGGTGGTTGATGGGATTGTTGGAAAAACCAGGGTGTCAAGGCTAGTTATGTGGTGAATTAATAGAACAAAAATCCTTTCAAATATCGTAAAACACCATTCAATACTATGTGAAAAACTTAAAAAAAGCTGGTGTGGGGGATAAGGGATAGGGATAGGGGATTGGGCATTGGGGATTGGTGTTTATTTTCTCCCGTGTTCCCCTTGTCTGTCTTATCCCTCTTACCAATTTTTAATTTTTAATTTTTAATTGTTTTGTCCCCCGTGCCCCCCTTGTCCTCCAAGTCCTCCCCCTTGTCTGGCTTCCCTGCCCTTGTCCCTATGATCTATTCTCCTGCTACTTGTCTAGTTGATAATCATAATAGCTAAATTGTAAATAGCTATTTGTCTAATAGTATACTTTGCTCTTTAATCTTAGTTATTGTAGGATTGCTGACTTGAAAATGACTGTTATAAATAAAATTTACCCAAAAGTGTTAGTGTCGATGCTACGGCGGGAAAAATTAATATGCAGCTTCAGTTGGATTGTTCAACCAGCCTGGATTGCTGTATATGCTATAGGACAGTTCTCGTTGGAGGTGAGCAGAGATTTGGCTACAAAACAAAAATTTTGTCAAACTAATACTGAGCATGAAATTAATTGGGGTGCACCAAAGCAAACAGTAATCGGCATAATTTATTGAGACAGATGGCTGTGAGCAAACCCTCTTCCAATCAGCACTCATATGGGCAAACGGCGTAGGTCATCAAAATGCTCTGCTCTTACCTGAGTCAGTTTCATCCTTATCTGATCAGATTATTGTTTATCCGACTGCCTTTGCAGCAGGAAAGCGGTGCATGAAATCCCAAGCAAACAATAAGCCTAAAATTTTAGTTGTCGACGACGAACCTGACAACTTAGACTTGCTTTACCGCACTTTTTATCGCGACTACAAGGTGTTGAGGGCAGGTTCTGGTCCAGCTGCGTTGGAGCTGCTGGCGCAAGAGGGAGATGTGTCAGTAATCATCTCCGACCAGCGAATGCCAATGATGAGTGGTACTGAATTTTTAAGCCTAACAGCAACTCAGTATCCAGACATCATTAGGATAATTTTGACTGGCTACACCGATGTCGAAGACCTAGTAGAAGCTATTAACTCTGGTAAGGTATTCAAATATGTCACCAAACCGTGGGAAGCAGAGGAACTTAAAGCAGTAGTACGCCAAGCCTTGGATACTCACAATGTCCTTAAGGCCCGTACTCGCGAACTAACTCGTACACTCCGTCAGGAATCGCTGCTGAACACCGTTACCAATACTATTCGCAGCGCTTTAGACTATCGGCAGATTCTGCAAACAATTGTGGATACGGTAGGGCATATGCTGGAGGTGGATGTTTGCCTCTTGCGTCCTTTCCAAGAGAATCAATTGGTTGATGAAGGGTTTATTTATCAGAAGCTACCAGAGAAAGACACGGAGACATTAGGACACAAAGACACGGAGAATGTGAATAAAAGTTGCTCCGTGTCTTCTGACACTCCATTACCCCTGTTGTCTCAGACAGTTTGGGAAACCCGGGAAGTACAAGTAATTCATGATGTAGCCAGTGACGAACGCATTCAAGGGGATGCTGTTGAGTTGCGATCGCGTGCTGCTGCTTTCACTGATGCGAATATTTGCTCTAGTCTAATTGTGCCACTGATTTGTCGGCAGGAACTAATGGCTGTGCTGGCGTTGCACCAGTGTCATGCACCTCGGATCTGGAGTGAGGACGAAGTGCAGTTGGTGATGATGGTAGCAGATCAAGCGGCTCTGGCTTTGTCTCAAGCCTATGCTTATGAGCAAGTACGCGCTCTTGCTCAAAGGGAAGCTTTGATTAATACAATTACCAGTGCGATTCGCTCTAGTTTAGATCCACAAGATATTTTTGCTGCTATTACCCAAAAATTAGGACAAGCTTTACAAGTGGATGGTTGTGTGCTGTCTTTGTGGACAGAAGATGATGAGTTTGTTCGCTGCGTAGGTTTGTATGACAGTTCGGAAGATTGGAACACTCATTTTCCGACAAATATTGAGGATATCAAAACCCATAATTTACCCCAATCGCAAGCACCGATTAAAGGGAATCCCATTCTGCAAGAAATGTTACGGACACAAGAACCGGTGATCATCCCGGATATGAGCCAGTGTCCGCCAGAAACCAAGGGCTTTGATTTACATTTGCAAGTACCAGCGCGATCGCTGATGGTAGTTCCCCTCTTAGCGGATGGTAAAAGTATCGGTAGTATTACTTTGAAGCAAAGTAAAAAATCACGCCAGTGGTTGCCATCAGAGATTGAGTTAGCAAAAGCAGTAGCAGCACAAGCAGCGATCGCAGTACAACAATCTCACTTGTACCAAAAAACCCGCGAACAAGCCGAACGCTTACTGGAATTAGACAAACAAAAAACCGAGTTTTTCCAAAATATTTCCCACGAATTCCGTACTCCCATCACCCTCATTCAAGGGCCACTAGAGACAGCGGTATCTGCCAAAGAGGGTTTATCTTACGAACAAAGTGTGATCGCCTTACGTAACTCCCGTCGTTTGTTAAGGCTTGTCAACCAATTACTGGATCTGCAACGCTTAGATGCAGGTCGGATGCAACCTAGTTTTCGTCCCTGTGATTTAGTCGAATTTGTCAGCCAAATTGTTGAATCGTTTCGCCCCTACTGCGAAAAAAAAGGACTGCGTCTAGCCACTAATATGGCTGAATGCCCAAAAGTATACTTAGACATGGAAAAATTTGACAAGGTGGTTTATAACCTCCTGTCTAACGCCATGAAGTTTACTCCTGAAGGTGGTACAATCACTGTTGCCATACACTCTCAAGATGATCATTGCATTTTGACAGTAGAAGATACTGGTATTGGCATTGTTCCAGAACAAATCCCCCTCCTATTTGAACGCTTCCGCCAAGCTGAAGGCTCTGAAAACCGTTCCTATGAAGGCACGGGTTTAGGTTTGGCTTTAGTTAAAGAATTAGTAGAACTCCACGGTGGTAAGGTAACTGTAGAATCAGTTTATCGTCAAGGTACAACATTTAGCGTCTGGCTAAATCCTGGTAATGCTCATTTACCCCCAGATCAAGTATCGGAAGTGACTGTAGAAGTAAATCTTAGCCGTGCTGCTGTGGAATTGGCAGATTTAGAATTGATCGAAGAAGGAACTGGGGATGTGGCACTAGGGACTAAGGAAGAAGATTTTAGCACTAGCCCCGAGCCTCTAGCCACTAGCCCCTATATCCTAGTTGTAGACGACAACCCGGATCTACGAGCTTACGTATCTGGTATTCTTCGCGACCACGGCTATCAAGTACGGTCAACTCATAATGGTTTAGAAGGCTTCCGACTGGCCAAGGAAACTTCACCTAGCTTGATTGTTAGTGACTTAATGATGCCTGTAGTGTCGGGACTAGAGATGATTCGGATGATCCGCAACGAAGAGCAATTAAAAGGAACACCAATCATTCTGCTGACAGCAAAAGTTGATGAAGAAACTCGCATTGAAGGTACAGAACTGGGTGCAGATGCTTATTTAGCTAAACCATTTAATGATCGCGAACTTTTGGCAGAGGTGAGGAATCTGTTAGCCTTGAAGGCTACTGAACGTAAAGTAGTAGAATTAAATACTTATCTCACCGAATCAGTACTGAAACGCTTTTTACCACCTGCTTTAGTACAAAAAGCCGCAGCTGGAGACTTAGTTCTGGATTTGCGACCGGAACCGCGCTTAATTACAGTTTTATTTAGTGATATTGTTGGTTTTACCCAATTAGCAAATACCCTCAGATCACGCCGAGTCGCTGAGTTGCTCAATGAATATTTAGAAGTGATGACAAAAGCGGTATTTGATAATGGTGGTACTGTAGATAAATTTATGGGAGACGCTATTTTAGCTTTGTTTGGAGCGCCAGAAGAGTTAACACCTAACGAACAGGTGCGACGTGCTGTGAATACAGCTAGGGCGATGCTGCGATCGCTAGAACAGTTAAACGCACATTGGCGAGAGCATGGTGTTTTTGATACAACGGAACGTCAAAGTGTACAGTTTCGCTGTGGTATCCACCAAGGTACAGCTGTTGTAGGTATGTTTGGTAGCTCTGAACGCGCCGACTATACAGCTATTGGCCCAAGTGTAAATATTGCTGCGAGGTTGCAGCAAGCAGCTGCTCCCGGTACTATCTTAGTTTCGGCGGCGGTTGCAGATTACTTACAAGAGGAAGAAATTATTAAACGTAGTCCGCTAGAACTAAAAGGAGTAGACGAAACAGTTCTTACCTTCGCTCTGACGCCAGAGTTAATGGCTAATCGCTAAAATGGTCAATGGTTAGTGGTTAGTGGGTACAGACGCGATGTTCCTCGCGTCTGTACAGTAGTTAGTGGTTAACGGAACCAGCAAGCAACAACCAACAATCAACAACCAATAATTAGCAAAATTATGACAAAATCGGTTACTGACCAAAAACCAACTCCATCTCCAATATACCGCCGACATAGCGATCCTCCTGGTTTATGGTTCGCTGTGTTTACGGGTTCAGTAGCCATACATTTGCTAGCATTTTGGCTGTTGCACTTATATTCATATCAGTTGAGCCTGAGACGACAGCATAACTCGAGTAGCGCTATACCTATTGAAATCATAGAAATTTCCCCAACAGAATCGTCAAAAGCTCAATCACAAGCCAAAGTCAAACCAGTTTCACCTCAGTCATCATCAAATACTCAAAAATTTGCTTTGGTAACTGATGAAGATGCGATCGCTTTGATTGATCAAAAAACAGCGATCACCTCTAACCCTAATTCTTCTCCTCGCCAGCAACCCTCTGCAAAACCAACTGTTGCTCAGCAACAAACCGCAACAGCGAAACCTCAACCAACTACACAACCCGAATCTACACCCACATTTACCCCTACACCTACACCAGAATCACCAACAAATCAACAGCCTAATACCATACCTCCGTTTGCATCACCAGAAAATCAACAGCCTGGTACCATACCTCCGTTTGCATCACCAGAAAATCAACAGCCTGGTACTACACCTCCATTTGAATCACCAGCAAATCAACAGGCTAATACCATACCTCCAACACCGCCTCCTGATAATACAGACACATCCACCTCAGAATCGCAAAATCCCATACCAGATGAGCAAAATCAGGCTTCATTACCAGATACAAATGCTACAATTCCTCCAAAAGACAGTTTTCCCTCCACAAATGGGCCACTAGAGTCTCAACTTCCAGAACAACCAGATGCCAATATCTCGCTAGGAAAATCAACGCCACTACCTACAATAGATCCATCAGTGCAACCACCACCCCAATTACCAACAGAAGAAACTCAAACTAGTGGTGGGCTGGTAGCAACCTGGGATGCTTTTTCTAGAGATGGAATGATTGATTTGATCCAAAAAGGGGTGGTGAGACAAGATGTACCACCAGATATTGTGGCTCAACCTTTAGGAGACAATACAAAAGAATTGCCTATAAGTTTTATCAGCAGCGAACCGGATTTGGATAATGTAGATTTGGTTGCTTCCTTGGCAATTGATGAAAAAGGTAAGTTGATTGCACGTGATGCCAATGGCAACCCAGGAGTTGAGATTATAGATATGACTCCCGAAGAACTAGCAACGAAAAAAACTAAATATCAGCAACTTCTGATTGATGTTTTTCAGAATGTGTCATTTAGCCCTGGTAGAAACCAAGATGTTAGCAAGCCGATTCAAAGCAACTTATTTGTGCGTGTGAAAATAGAACGCCGTTAGTTCTTGATTTGTAGCTAAATACTTCTTTTTTTATTTCTAAGCTGGGGTTGGCCGAAAAAACTCACCTGAAGTATAAATGTGTCTACGGTAAGGTTGAGTATTCAGTATAAGTAACAAATATTGCCACACCAATATGAAAAGTCAAATCCTAGCTATAGTGACATTTACAGCTACAATCACCTTTCATCAAACTGTCTTAGCTGCAAATTCAGAACACATTAGACAGTTATTAGCCACTAAGCAGTGTCAAAACTGTGATCTTAGCGGTGCAGGGTTGGTAATGGCTGATTTGAGCAAAGCAAATCTTCAAGGAGCTAATCTTAGTGGTGCTAATCTCAGCCGTGCTAATTTAAGTGGTGCGAATTTAGCTGGTGCAGACTTGAGCGGTGCTAGTTTATTTGGTGTGAATCTAAGTGGTACTAAGCTGACAGGGGCAATTCTCATGGGTGCAGACTTGAGAAGTACTTATCTAGTCAATGCAGATTTGACTGGTGTAAATCTCAACGGCGCTAACTTACAAGGCGCTTATGGCATCCCATTACAAATTGCCAAACCAGAGGAATTTTATGCTTGGGGTGTTGCAGAAGCGCAAAAAGGTAATCAAAAACGGGCGTTAGAATATTTTAATCAAGCGATCGCACTCAAATCAGATTATGCTGGTGCTTACTTGGCTCGTGCCGTTGCTCGTTATCAACTCTTTGATAGACAAGGCGCTTTTCAAGATGCCCAAGCGGCAGAAAAATTGTTTACTAATCAAAACGATGGTGATGGAATACAAACAGCACAAGCTTTTATCAAACAACTACAAACACCCCAAACAGCACAGTTAGATCCTGGTAAACCTAGTTTTATGGACTTTTTTGGAAGTGTAACTTCACTGTTGCTTCAGTTTCTGCCTTTTTAAGTAGATGGGGAGGTGGGGAGATGGGGAGGTGG
>NZ_AJLK01000169.1 GCF_000317205.1 Fischerella muscicola PCC 7414
CTAACCACTAACCACTGTACAGACGTGCCATGGCACGTCTGGTACAACCATCGACAACCCTACCCTGACGGGAAGCCACTTCGTGTCTACGGGTTCGCCAGTCCCCCTACCCTTACCTTAAGCCACTTCGTGTCTACGTGACGGAGACCGCCTTTTTGGGGGGCTGGTCTCACCAACAACCAACAATCAACAACCAACCACCAACCACCAACAAATGACTATTTCCAACCAATTGTGGGAAGCAAATCAAGACATAGCACAAGCTTGTTTACTACATCCTTTTGTCGAAGGAATTGGTTATGGTACGCTGCCATCAGCGAAATTTGCTTACTATGTCGGGCAAGATGCTTTTTTCTTAGAAGCTTTTGCCCGTGCTTATAGTATCGCCGCAGCGAAAGCACCTGATTGGGAAGCGTTTATAACATTTCATGATTTAGCTGGTGGTGTGTTGCAAGAACTACAGCTGCATGAGGGCTATGCTGCTAAGTGGGGAGTTGATTTACGTTCAGTACAACCAGGCGCAGCAACGCGTCACTATACAGACTTTTTGCTAGCTACTGCTTGGGGTGGGGATGTGGGTTTAACTGCGGCTGCTATGTCTCCCTGTATGCGTCTATATGCCTTTTTGGGGGAAAAATTGGCTGAAGATGGCATTCTTGAGCATCAATACACAGACTGGATTCGTACTTACAGTAGCTCAGATTTTCAGCCACTAGTGCAACAATTAGAAAGTCTAGTGGATCGTTTCGCAACTGCTTCTACTCGAGTCCACTCGACTTATCGCTATGCCATGTTGTGTGAGCAAGACTTTTTTCAAGCAGCATGGCAATTTGGGGAGTAAAATTAACTATAGTAATCCAGCAATTCTACTTACAGCGGTTTCTAATATGGGTGGTTCATGTACCAAGGCAAAGCGGACATAGCCTTCTCCAAATTTGCCGAAACCTGCACCGGGAGAAACTGCCACTCCGGTTTTTTCAACTAGTTGGGTACAAAATTCCATAGAATTTTGACTCCACGGTTCTGGTAACTTTGCCCAAACGTACATTGTGGCTTTGGGTATAGGAACATGCCAATCAATACTATGTAAAGCATTAACAAATGCATCTCGACGTTGACGAAATTTATCAACAGAGGCTTTAACTATATCTTGTGGCCCAACTAAAGCAGCGATCGCACCGTTCAAAATACCACGATATTGGTTAAAATCAACTGCTGCTTTCACTTGACGCAAAGCATTAATCAACTCAGGATTGCCAATTGCATAGCCAATCCGAAAGCCACCCATATTATAGGACTTGGAAAGAGTAAAAAATTCTATTGAGACGGTTTTTTCTGGATCTGCTTGGAGAATCGAAGGGACGAGAGACTGGCGGATTGGGGAAGACACGGAGAATCTATCAAACATATTTTCCGTCTCCCCCTTGTCTGCCTTGTCTTCTCCCAATCCCTGATTTCCATTTTCCTCGAAAACTAAATCAACATAGGGGAAATCGTGAACAAGGATGAGGTTGTGTTGCTGACAAAACGCCACAGCTTCTTTAAAGAAAGAGAATGGGGCGATCGCGCTGGTAGGATTGTGTGGATAGCTTAACACCATCATCCGTGCTTGTGCCAAGACAGGCGCGGGAATGTCAGCAAATACTGGTAAAAAATCATTTTCTGCTCTTAGTGGCATTGGGTAAATTTGCCCACTAGCTAAGTAAACTCCGCCAGCATGGGAAGGATAACCCGGATCGAGTAACAGAGCAAAATCTCCTGGGTTAAGCACTGCCAAAGGTAAATGAGCTGTACCTTCTTGAGAACCGATCAGTGGTAGTACTTCTGTTTCTGGATCTACAGCTATGCCAAATTTTTGCTCATACCATTGGGCAGCAGCTTGACGAAAGGCTTGCGTGCCATGAAATAACAAGTAGCCGTGGGTACTGTGATCATACAGAGACTGGGCGATCACATCTACTACGTGTGATGCGGCTGGCAGATCCGCAGATCCTAAAGATAAATCAATTAATTGCCGTCCGGCAGCCAAAGCTTTAGCTTTGGCTTTATCCATCTCGGCGAATACGTTGGATTGTAGGGGTTGTAAACGTTTGGCAAATTCCATTGTAGTCAAGTGTCAAGTGTCAATTGTCAATTGTCAATTGTCAGTGGTCAATGCCTTTTGACGCTGGACTATTGACTATTGACTTTGGACTATTGACTAGTTTAAGTGAGTATCTAGGAGACTAATTAATTTCTCCTTACCCATTACTCCTTCAGCAGATGCCAAGATATTGTTACCTTGAATAAGCCTGAGAGCTGGAACTCCTTCTACCTGATATTGCTTAACAGTTAGTGGATTGGGATCGATTTCCATTTTTACTACTTTTAAGCGATCGCTATAAGTATTGGCAGCAAGGTTCACTAGTGGACTCATCAATTGACAAGGACCACACCAAGAAGCCCAAAAGTAAACTAATACTGGCTCCTCGGCTTGCAAAACTTCGGTTTCAAACTCAGCATCAGTTATGGTTTTGACACCCTTACTCATTCCAGTCTCCTAATGGTGTTATCGTTATCAGTTGACACACAAAATTACTGTATCCCAAAGTAGTCAATCATCCATAGTCAATATTCAATAGTATTCCTTACAACTAACTATTGATATTTATTAATAAATGTATATTGACAAATATACAAAAACATGATATCAAAATAATTCTAATTCATAGCTAAATACTCTGCTACCTGGTGCGCTTCACTTTGCGTCCCTTGGCGTTGAAAATAAAACCTTGACGCAAAATCCCACATCCAAAAAGGTGTGGGATTAATTTCAAAAGTATGATCAAGGTGTTACATCTGGTCTATTTGCTTGCGTAGCGCTTCTAACTCAGCATCAACCACTTCATTGTTAGAGGAAGTATTTGCTTGCTGCGTGTTAGTGGTAGTAGTGGTAGATTCTTGGGGTGGTAGTGCTTGTTGATTTGGAGGATTGGCAGGAGCAAGGGAAGCTTTCAAAGCAGCCAATTCATCGTCAACGTCGCTGCTAGATTCCAAAGCCGCAAATTGGTGTTCTAAGTCTGAACCAGCCAACTCAGCTGCTGATTGGGCGCGGGCTTCTTGCATCAAGACTTTCTCTTCCATCCGCTCAAATGCTGCCATCGCAGAGGAGGTATTCATACCGCGTACCATACCTTCGAGCTGCTCTTGAGCTTTGGCAGCAGTGATCCGAGCTTTGAGCATTTCTTTCTTGGTTTTAGCTTCAGAAATTTTGCTTTCCAGCTGGATGAGGTTACGCTTGAGACTTTCTACTTGGGTAGTTTGCTGCTCTAAGCTGGCTTTGAGAGCATTTCCTGACTCGGTAAAAGTCTTTTTACGCTCTAGGGCTTGACGCGCCAGATTTTCATCACCTTTTTGCAGGGCGAGTTGAGCGTTACGTTGCCACTTGTTTATTTCATTTTGAGCATCATTGTATTGTTTCTCGGTGCGTTTTTGAGCCGCGATCGCCTGAGCTACTCCCTGGCGTAGCTGAACTAAGTCTTCCTGCATTTCCAGGATCGCTTGTTCTAGCATTTTTTCGGGATCTTCGGCTTTACTTACTAAATCGTTGAGGTTGGCGCTCACTACTCGCCTAATGCGATCAAATAATCCCATAACTTTGTTTTTCCTTTGAGAGATTTACGCGCGACTTTGGGCAGTTAGCTTTTTTACTCTACTTATTTAAATTTAATCTTTTCGGAATAATTCAGTTCTCCTCTTTGTATTAGTACATGTATGGGCTTTATGCATCACGTCTACTAAAAAACAGAAGGCAGCTATGCTGAAGGATTAAAATTAACACTTCATACTTCACACTTCATCCTTCATCCTTCAATAGACCCTTATTCTTAAGATATGCTTTTAGCTCACGAATTGCCCAATCTCGCTTAACTCTCACTTTGGGGTAATTGTTGTGATGATGATTGTGTATTTTCTTGACTACTAGGTAATTGTGCTTTCATCTGTAATAGTTCAGCATCCACTTCCGATTCTAGGTCTGCAAATCGTTTTTCTAATTCATCTGTTCCCGTAATGGCAATTGCTTCTTTTTGTGCTTCTAGTTGTAGAACTTTTTCTTCCATGCGCTCAAAAGCATTCAAGCTGCTTGTTCCAGAAACGCCTTCCAGCAATTCTTGCAATTTGACGCTAGCTTCAGCAGAACGAGCGCGAGCAATATACATATCTTTTTTAGTTTTGAGTTCAGTAATTTTTAGCTCTAGCGATCGCATATCTTTTTTGAGTCTAGCGACAACACTGCTTTGCTCTTCTATTTGATTAGCCAAGGCTGTGGCTGTTTCTTGGTAAGCGCGACGTTTGGTGAGGGCTTCCCGTGCTAGAGTTTCGTTACCTTGTTGTAATGCTAATTGGGCGCGACGATACCATTCTTCACCTGCGGATTGGGCTTGCGCTGCTTGCCGTTCTGTACGTTTTTGGCTAGCGATCGCCGCCGCTATAGCCTGGCGCAGTTGCACCAGATTATCCTGCATTTCCAAAACGGTTTTTTCCAGAACTTTTTCTGGATCTTCCGCAGATCCAACTAGACTGTTGATGTTAGCACGAATTACCCGCCCAATCCGGTCAATTAGTCCCATCTCGCCCTCCATCTACATTGTCACGGTGGTTGCCTACACCCCTATTTTCCTACACCCCATCCCCAATCAGGCTACTCTACTTTGGCTGTAATTCCCTTGCTTTGTAAAAATTGCATCTGTTTTTTCACTTGTTCTTTGGTTTTAAAAGCTCCTAGATAAATCGATTTTTTATCTTTGGATAAATAAGCATCAGGAACTACTTGCCGTACTTTGGCCAAACTTTTTTCATCTTGATTATCTGTAAATATGTGAAAGAATCCATCTCTCGATGGTTTTATTCCTGGATCATCGATATTTTGTAGAGTTGGAGTTGGAGTGGGGGTGGCGGGGGTACTAGCAGCAACAGTCGGTGATGGAGTTGGGGAGAATGTCGGTTGCGCTTCAATAGTCTCAATAGTATTTGTTGTAGGTGCAACTGTCGGATTTTGAGTAGGAACTGGGGTAGATACAGCTAAGGGTGTTGGCTTGGGTTTTGGTGTTAAAGCAACAACATCATTGGGGTTTTTGACTTCTGGAAATTCGCTACTTGCGAGATTGGGAAATTTGGGTATGGGTGTCAGTTCTGGTTCAGCAACTGTGGTGGTTGCTGATTGGTTGTTGGCGGTTGTTGGTTGATTGTCAGGAGTATTTTTTTTAAATAAACTGCCAAGATTCAAATTTGGCAAACTTTTAGGATTAAACACTGCATAACCAAGGCTAAGACTCGCCATCAACATCAACAGCATTGAGCCTATACCCAAAGGCGAAAGCAGACTATCATTGGAATTATTCCGCTTTTGGGTTGGTGATTGTTCTTCTGTCAAACTTCGCAGTAACGCTTCTGATGATTCTAAATACTCATCAGGAGGTTTGGGGTTACTTTCGGGTTTGACGAGGTTGTCACTCTGATTTGTTTTAATGAATGCAGGCACAATACTGGCAGAATTTGGTGCTGGTGAAGAGGGCATTTTGGAAGCGTGCTGTTGTGCAGATTCTTCCTGGATCGGCGCTGGAACCTCTTGGGCGTCTGGCTCAGATGTTGGCGGTGCGGTGGTGGGAAACTGGGGTAAGGATATTTCCTCACTACTGTTGTTAAGTGGTGATGGGGTTTTAACTTCCGTTGTTGGAGTAGCTGTTATCTGTTGAAATTTACTACTGATGGGAATACCCATACGAGTTTGACTAAGTGTCTTGTATGTAAATCGTGTGCGCCGATAACGTGCCAACTCTTGATCTAGTTGCACTTCTAAACTCGCCAGTGCTGCTGCAAGTACTGGCTTTAATTCAGGTGTTTTGGAGGATTTTACACCCGTATCTACTAGAGGGTTTTGACTCATTGCCTATCTGCCTCAAACCTAGACTGCCAGATTAATCACAAGGTAAACCAAAAAAGCCAATTGCGATCGCTATTTGCTTTATTTATTAAAATAGTTGTACCAACACTATTGTAAATTTGCATATATTTGATGCATCAACCAAATTGAGTTGGGACACGCATTAACTTAAGATGTCGTTTAAATCTGTTAATGATATTTTATGTCTTCTGCAATTAGAGACAAAATTACAGGAGCAACCATTTCAACGTTTGCTCAAGTGTTGGTCTGAAGTTGTAGGAACAACAGTAGCAGCTCATGCTCGTCCATTGTCTCTTCAGCGTGACGTGTTGCGGGTGGCAACTTCTAGTGCAGCTTGGGCGCAGAACTTAACTTTTGAACGCCAACGACTACTTGTAAAGTTAAATGCAGTACTACCGACTCCGTTGGTAGATATTCGCTTTTCTACTGCTGGCTGGCACTCTGCCAAGCAAGTTGGTGATCCACCCAAGTTATCTGCACCACTCCAACATCCTAGTTACCTTGGTAAAGAATTTAGTATAGACAATAATGTGAAGTCTACTGCCAGTGATGCGAATACAGCTTTTACAGACTGGACAGTGGCAATACAGGGGAGATTGCAGGGTTTACCCCTTTGTCCTAGCTGTGAATGCCCTACACCCCCAGGTGAACTCCAACGTTGGGGGGTTTGTTGTTTGTGTGCTGCCAAAAAGTTTTCTCAAAAACAATGAAGGCGATTGACCAACAGCGAAGCATAATATTGTAAGTAACTATTCGGACTTAATATTAGTCCCTTGCCATCCAGAGATATTTGTGTTAACAAACCACCCTTCGGGTACTCTACCTTGAAGCCGCGCAAAGCGCGTCTACGCCAGTCCGCATACCCTTACCTTAAGCCCATGAGCGCGTCTACGTGACGGGAAGCCCAGCCACTGCGGTGAAGCAGCCCCCCAAAAAGGCGGTCTCCGTCACGTAGACACGAAGTGGTGAGACAGCGCGCAGAAGGGGGTTCCCTCCCCCAATCCCCACGAGCGACAGGGAGTGGGGGCCGGTGAGTCCCCCATGAGCGACTGCGTTCGCGTAGCGTCCCGGAGGGAACTACCCGGAGGGCTTAAGGTCAGGGTAGGGGGACTGCTGAACCCGAAGGGTGGACGGGTTCGCCGGCATAAAGGAGCCATTGTACCCTTGGGGGTTCCAACAGTTGTAGCACTTAGCGTCACGTGGCGTCCAAGACTGCGGCTGGACTCACAAAGGACACAAAGGACACAAAGAGAGGAAGAATTTGGTAGTACTCTACCACACAAGTTTTGACACCTTGCAAGACGTCAGATCCCCAACTTTTTTAAAAAGTCGGGGATCTAGTCAAACTGTCAAAATCAATTTGGTGAACTAGTAGGAATTGATGATTTTTGTTGGGTCATATGAAAGCACGACCCTTGTATCCTCCCGTTTCGGGGGTAAAGTCTTACTCCCTCCCCACCCCCCTTACTCCCCCCCGCTTCGGGGGAAAAACAAGGAAAAACTTTTAATATTGGAGGGTTGGGGAGGGGTTCTTTTTATTTCTGCAAGAGGTCTATCATTTTTTGACTGATAACTCATTGCTGAACCGAAGACAAAGAATAAACCTGACCATCAATTAACAGCCGGGTGATACCTTTGGCTTGGAGGTGGTAGCGGGCCTTGTGCAACATTCTGCTATCAGGAATTTTTACCACGCGATCGCGTTTGGTAGAAAAGCGCTTTGCAATTCGGTGATTATCAAACACTGGCAAAGTTCTTTCTTGGGTTTCTGGATTAGGGATATAGCCCAAATCGCCAAATTCTCGCAGTGGCCTGGTAATCAATTCCGAGGAGCGATCAATCACTAAATAACACGTTCTGGGTAAATTAGCTGCTGATAAAGGTAAGACTCGTACAAAACTGTCACCAGTTCTTGCTCTTGTTACTAAACGTGGTCGTTCTCGATATTCTTCTTCCTCCTCGAAGTCTTCGTCCTCAAAGTCTTCTTCTTCTAAATCCTCATCTAAATCTTCTAACTCTTCTGACTCGTCTAGCAAGTCTTCGCCCAACATCTCCGCGATCGCTTGAGTATCTGTATGTACATCCTCGATCAGCGGACTCGGGATATTTGTGATTTCTTTGGCTTGAGGTTCTAAAAGTTCTAATTGTTTGACGACTGGTGGTGCTGTCCCTTTATGTGCTGAAGAACGCCGCTTGACTCTTCTACTATTGGAGGTGGAATCAGTCAAATCAGCTGCAATAACAGGAGTAGGTTGCTCCGGTTGGGGAGGAGTTATCTCCTGTTGTGGTTCTTCCTGAATCTCTGGCTGTGGCTGCACAAAGGACGGCAGGTGATCATAACTGACCTGTGCTTTGCCTTCAGGAGTTCTAGCAGCACGCTTTAACGAAACAAGGTATTCGTATTCATCTTCTGGTAGAGTACTTTTGAGTAAGCGACTAATAGTCGAGTTACTCACGTCATAGCGCTCTGCTAAAGTAGAAGTTGTTTCAGCAGTTTGACGGTATAATTTCAGGATTTCTTGTTTATCAGATTCTGTTAGTTTTCTCACGGCAGGATACCAAACAAAAAATTTTTTAACTACGTTTTCTGACTCGTTCTCGACGGGAACGGCTTAATGATGCGTCATATTCCAAGACAGCACCCATACCAAATAAAACTCCACTCCAGACCCAAAACACTTCCAGTATTTCTCCACTTTGATAATTGGGAATCGAATTTGTGGCGTATTTATACCACATATCTGCAATGTAGAGCGAAAATGCCGCAGCTGCAATCATACGCCAAGAAAGAGAAACTCGTCCGCCCCAAAAAGCTAGCAGTAGAGTAGTAGCGATAATTAACAGCAATACGTCGCTGATCACGTAAAACCAATTTAAAACAGAAGCAACAATTTCTAACCCAGGAGAATATTGGGCTTGGACTGCTGCGGCCTGTGGTTGATTGGAAATTAGCCATGCCAACGCACTGCCAAAGGCTCCTATTGCCAATACTATTATCCACTGTGAAGTTTCCAAATTCAGTCGCCTAGAAGCCACTGCCAAAACCATACCTACGCCCAGCAACAGATATGTTATTACAAAAAATACATCACCTAAGGACGGAAAAGGCTCTTCTTTTAAGACGATTTCCGTATACCCAAAAAATATCCCTCCCAGGAAATAAGAAAGCATACCAATACCAATTGCCAGCCAAACGTTGCGATCGCTAACAATTTGCTGACTGCGCCAATTCCTTAGACATAAAATACTAGCAGATAGATAAGCCATTGCCTCAAAAACATTTGTGCCAAAAATGTACCAATCAGCACGCCTGAGGCAAGTTGCTGCTTCCTGGGCTTTTGCACTCAGTTTTGCTACACAGTCTGCTCCTACTGGAACCTTGGCACTAAACAATAAAAAATACAACAGTGCCAGTACACCCCAACCTATGCTAGCCAAAATAATGTTTTGAGTGGTGAATAAAGACTTAGAACCTTGAGACTTGTTGTAAACGCTACTCATAATCCTTGACCGTGACAGAGCATCCTGCAATGTTTTTTGTTCGCTAAATTACAGGATAAACGCCATATGGCAAGGATTTTGCCAATTAAGTTGTGCAGTTATCCAGTATCCAACGACAATAAACACTGATATACATTAATGCCACAGTTTACTCAGTGGAGACTGATTTAGCCAACTGATGAATAGCGATCGCTCTCCTTCAGGCATATCTTGTAATTTATCAGCTACGGGATGGGCAAAGTTGGTATTGCCAAAATAGGCTTTTCCTAAGCGATGCAAATCTTGCAACAAGGTGATGACATGATGTTCTTGCCAATTAGGAACTGGGACACTCAGCGGATCGATTTCAAGTAAGTATTTGATTCCCTCCGGCGACGACACCTGAGGAAACTGCCACTGTTGCAAAGTTTCGCCCATTTCTTTCTGAAATAAGGCAGCTTGTCTCGCACCCAAAAAGTCTTCAATGTCCATGTACACAGCTTGCAACAGCAAAATACTAGCTTGGGTAAAAATACCAATTTTGCTATGACTACCTGTGTCACTACCAAGCTGATCTAAACGAATCTTACCCCAAACGCTAAAACGTTCTGGTTCTTCTAGCAAAACACAAGCTTTACCTTTGTTATCCGTCAAGTCTCTCCACAAAGCCTTGGCTTCTTCTTCTTGGCTAGCTTTAAAGACACTTATTAATCTGAAGGTCTGCCCCTGATAATGGAGAATGGGTACTTGCTGATCCCGTTTTGGGTGCCCAATGGTCGATATTTCAACATCCTGCCTTTTAAGAATAAACATGACACTAGCAGATAACTCCTCACAGGGGCATTGTTATTAACAGTTATCAGTTATCAGTGATCAGTTATCAGTTTTATGACTGGGTATAAGTCTCCTACCATAAATCTGATAACTGTGGCTGGTACTGTTCACTGATTTAATATGGCAGATATCATAACCTTATTAGTTGTTGGTTGGTAGTTGATTGTTGGTAGTTAATTTTACCCAACAACAAACAAATTATAGTTGTTGGTTGGTAGTTGATTGTTGGTAGTTAATTTTACCCAACAACAAACAAATTATAGTTGTTGGTTGGTAGTTGATTGTTGGTAGTTAATTTTACCCAACAACCAACAAATTATAGTTGTTGGTTGGTAGTTGATTGTTGGTAGTTAATTTTACCTAACAACAAACAACTAGCAACAACCAACCCATCACTTAATTCCAAAAATCTGCCACCTCATACCCCAATTCCTCTAGCATCCGCCGTAGTAGAGGTAAACTTAGTCCAATCACATTACTGTGACAACCTTCGATTTTTTCCACAAATAAACCACCACGCCCCTCCAAGGCAAAGGCGCCAGCACACTTGAGGGGTTCACCTGTGGCTATGTAGGCGTCAATAGTGCGATCGCTGAGTTGAGCAAAGTAAACTCTTGTTACTTGGTGCTTGACTAAAATGCGCTTATGTGGTTTTTCAATCAAAGTATGACCAGTATATAAATCACCAAAACTTCCCTGCATCACCTGCCAACGTTGGCGCGCTTCCTCAGCATCTATTGGTTTGCCGTGAATCTCACCGTTAATAGCTAAAACCGAATCACAACCCATTACTAAAGCAGATTCAAACCGAGGCGCAACAGTTTCCGCTTTTCGTTGAGACAGAATTTCCACTAGTTGCGCCGGATCGCTGACTTTCACTTGCGACTCATCAAAATCACTGGGGCAAACTATTGGTTCGATACCAACAGTTTGTAACAAGCGGCGTCGCGCCGCAGAAGCTGATGCCAGAACAAAGGTTGGAATGCCCATAGTTTAGAAGGGGGAGGTGGGGAACTCACCGGCCCCCACTCCCCTTAGGGGAGTGGGGAGGTGGGGGGAGTGCGGGGAGTGTGTAGACGCGGTAGCGGCTTCGGTGCAGGGTGGAGTGGGAAATAACTACTAACCACTGTACAGACGTGCCATGGCACGTCTGGTACAACCACTAACTACTAACAATCAACCACCAACCACTAATAACCAACACCTAATATACAGAAAAAGAATCAACAGACTCTTCTATCGCATTTTTGACTTTTCGCCAGCGTTTTTCTGGTACTGAGGCATAAAATGTAAAAAGCTTACCTCTGCTGGTGGCAACACTGGCAAGGTTATGTCGTTGTTGCTTATTAGGAAGCGTAATTAAATATTCTAATTTGTAATATATTTTACCTTTAGATTCTACTTGCTCTGCATTGACTAATTCTGCTGTCCGTCCTGAACCTTCGGGAGCAAGGGCATTTTTAGCTAGCTTGTATCCTACTTCACTTGGTGTCCCTAATTCTGGTAAACTTTTGCCTTCCGGTACTGGACTAATTACTACAGAAACATTCTCGCTAAATTCTATTAAATCATGGAAGACCACATCCGGACCATCGTTAACTCTAACTTGCACCCAGCCGTTAGGATATAAAAATTGATAGCCATCACTAGTGTCTACAAAACTTTTGAGGGCGGCAGACGCTGTACCGTAGTTAGTAAAGCTAAAGCTCAACACTAGTAACAAAATTACTGCAATTCGTTTCCACATTTGTTTCAATTCCTTTGGCTCGGAAGCAACACAAGGCAAGTATCATTTGTCGTTTTTCATTCTCCCACGGATGCTAACAACTTACGAACTGCGCTGGTTTTACCCTGGTACGATACCAGAAAATATTCAATTTTGGTTTGAGAAGCATTGTCTGTTTCAGTCTTCACAACCACAACAACCACGAGAAGATTTATATCTTTACTCTCCTGAGTGTGAATTTTTAGGTATCAAACTACGGCAAGAACAACTAGAAGTTAAATGGCGCCAAGCTGAATTGGGTGTTGTGAGTTTCGGTGAAATTGTAGAGGGAAAACTCGAAAAGTGGAGTAAATGGGAATGTCATGACTCAACGGGAGAAAGTTTTCAAGCACAGCAGATTGCAAGCAATCCTGTTTGGGTAAGTGTACAAAAAGTTCGTTATTTCCAAAGTTACGAAGTTTTAGATGATTATTCATTACAAGCTGTTTCTGAAAATAAAAGTATTAATAATGGTTGTCATGTGGAATTGACTCATTTGACAATCAATGAAAATAATTGGTGGAGTCTTGCATTTGAAGCTTTTGGTGATGATGCCCGTATATTGGAGAATCTTCAAACAACAGCCAACTGGATATTCAGTAGTTATTTGGAACAGAGGTTATTAGCTGTTGATTCTTATGCTTACCCAGCTTGGTTAGCACGAGTTATTGGTTAATAGCACAGGTGCGTTTCTCTATCAGCGCTTGCTTAATATGTGCTGTCTTGAGAATTTGCCTAAAATCACCCATTAAATCATAAGTAATTTGACACCACATTTAAGTAAAAATTTTTACTCTGTTGCCGATAAAAAATATTTTGCACAAAATCTATCTTTAGCAAGAAGTAAGATTTTATTTACTCATATATGAGAACAAAAGCCATTTAAATACTTAATTGAAATTTTATCAAACCTCAAAAAAATTAAATTAATCTTTTTATTCCATAACTGGTAAAGAAATTATGTTATAGATTAAGTAAAGCTAGTAATTTATATATTGCAAGTTTACAAACCCAGTTTAAATTGTCTGCGGTTAACCCACGTCCATCATGATTAAAGCAGCACACTACAAAAATTGGCTGCAAGAAAGCCGTTATAGGAATCGAGGAAGTGCTTATGTGTTTGCGCTTCGATTCAATGTGATGGCTGAAGTTGGAGAATTTCCACCCTAGTTGTGGTTTCAGGTAGAGAAAGTTTTTGAACAATTAAAGAACTCTACATTTCGTTGATGCAAAATGCAGACTTTACATTGACACACAGAAGTTTCAACGAATGTAGTTTGCTCAAAAGAGTGCTTGATTAACTAAATATATTGGGGAGATTATAGCTGTTTAGCAGAAGATAGCGATAAGTCACACTTTATATTCTTGCTGCTGTGTAAATCTCCGGTTTTACCTAAAAAACCAAATATTAGCCTATTTCAACTATCAAGTTTGAAATCTGAATTAGTTTGATGCTTGTGTAAGCAAAATTATGCTACTGGCTGATCAATATTATTTAGGCAATGCTCTTTTGATTTTGATAGCTGTCAGAAAACACAACAAAATATCAAGTTAGCTCTACCTACTATTTAGTAGTTATAAAAATCTGAGCTTTACCGAGTATTAGTTTGACAGATTATTTTTGTCTACTAGCAAGCTTGAACTTGATATTAAATGTAGGTGAAACAAGTTAATTTTTGTGGAATTTAGTTTCTTGTTTGGTAACACTAACTAAAAGTGATTTATCGTCATTAATTTCTCGATGTATTTTTGTTTGTGGCAATAAAATCTACCAAAAGGATTAGTTATTTTGTGTAACCTGCTAAACAAATTTCAATTTATGGGAGATTTTTGGCAGGATCACAAAAGCTATAGTAGTGCAGACCACAGAAAATTATTCATTAATTATCTTAAGCGTAAGGACTGACAAAATTATGAATCAAAAATCTTTATCAAAAGTGCAACGTTTGAAAGAAGTTTTATTAATTAATCTGCTAGGAGAAATACCAACAATAGCTTTTGGACCTCGTTTAAGGATACTGTTTTATCGGTTTATTTTCTCTCGGATAGATAAGTCAGTCTATATTCAAAATGGTGTCGAATTTATAGGTGCAAGTAAAATTGAACTTGGCAGTGATGTGCATATTTTTAAAGGTGTGCGTATAGATGCTAAAGGCGAAGATAGCAGAATTACTTTAGAAAAAGGCGTCGCCCTTGAAAAAGATGTAACGATTGGTGCTTTAGACAACACCTGCGTACAAATTGGTGAAGGTACATTTATTGGTCCTGGTGTATGTATTGCTGGTCCGGGAGATATCACAATCGGCAAACGCTGTTTAATTGCTGCCCATGCGGGAATATTTGCTAACAATCATAATTTTGCAGATCCGACAAAATATATTGCAGATCAAGGTATTACCCGCCAAGGAATAGTTATAGGAGATGATTGCTGGTTAGGGCATAATGTTACAGTGTTGGATGGAGTGACAATTGGTGAAGGTAGTGTTATTGGAGCAGGGGCAGTTGTTAATCAAGATATTCCTCCCTATTCCATAGCGGTGGGAGTACCTGCAAAGGTAATTAAAAAACGAGGTATGAAGGAATTGGTATTGAACCAGCAAAACGTGAAAGAGTAAGCATTATTCAAAGTAATAAAGTCAAAAGTTAAAAAGTTTTTCTTTTTACTTTTGGCTTTTTGCTTTTTTATTTGTTCTGTTGGATAGGAAGTTCAATGACAAACTTCGTACCTTTATTAAGTGTCGAAAAACATTCTAGCTTACCACCATGTTTTTCACTAATTATTTGGTAACTAATTGACATACTCATTCCTGTGCCTTTACCAACGGGTTTAGTTGTAAAGAATGGATTAAAAATTTGTTTTTCAACATCTTCCGACATCCCTAGTCCATTATCAGCGATCGCAATTTGGATCGAATGAGAATTAATCACTGAGGTACGAATCTGAATCTGACTGGGATTTGCTTGTATTTGCGCCAGAGTCCGCTGCTGATTATATTCCTCGATCGCGTCAATAGCATTCGCTAGGATATTCATGAACACCTGATTGAGTTGTCCAGCGTAGCATTCCACTAAAGGCAATGTGCCATATTCTTTGATGACTTCAATCGCTGGATGCTCGGGCTTTTCTTTGAGGCGATGTTGTAAAATCATTAGCGTACTGTCGATACCTTCATGAATGTCCACCACTTTGGACTCGGCTTCGTCCATCCGGGAAAAAGTTCGCAGAGACAACACAATTTGGCGGATACGCTGAGTACCAACTTTCATGGAATTGATCATATTAGGTAAATCTTCTTGGATATACTCCAAGTCAACTTCATCTAGAAATTCCTGAATTTCTGGGTGACGATTTGAACTATGTTGATGATACAGGTGAATTACTTGTAGTAGGATTTGGGTATATTCATCTAGATGGGTAAGGTTCCCGTGAATAAAATTGACGGGATTGTTGATTTCGTGGGCAACTCCAGCGACTAATTGTCCCAGACTTGACATTTTTTCTGACTGAATCATTTGTGTCTGGGTATGTTTGAGTTCTTGGAGAGTTTGTTCTAAATCCTCTGCTTGTTGTCGCAGTTGGTTTTCCATCTGTTTGCGATCGCTAATATCTGTTGAAATCCCACACAACGCATAGGGAACCCCCTGTTCATCCACTAAAGCAAACTTAATCGCTAGATAGGTGATTATTTGCTGATCCAATAGCAGAGTTTCTTCGGCAACAATAGGTTTGCCTAAAGCTTCCATAACAGTTAAATCATTGCTACGAAACTGATCAGCAGTTTCTTTGGGGAAAAAGTCATACTCAGTTTTCCCGAGTATTTCTTCACCACGAAGATTAAGCAACTGTACCAAGTTACCTGGAGTTTAGAC
>NZ_AJLK01000170.1 GCF_000317205.1 Fischerella muscicola PCC 7414
GAAGTTACGGTTTGCCAGAATATATCGTCCCTCTACATCCTTGATGAAGATCACCGATGGACTGTTATCAATGAATGCTTGTAACTGTTGTTGACTCTCTTTTAAGGCAGTTTCAGCCGCTTTGCGGGTAGTAATATCTTCATAGCAGCCAAAAACACCAATTATTTCCCCGACTTCGTTACATAGAGGAACTTTACTAGTTTTTATCCAAATTTTTGTTCCGTCTTCTTTAATTAGCAACTCCTCGTAGTGAAGTTTAGCAACACTACTTGTGATCACCGCTTGGTCATCTGCTTGATAATTATGAGCGAATTCTCGCCAGACAAGCTCAAAATCATCCTTACCGATAATATCTACAGGTGAGTCTAACCCCGCATCTTGAGCAAAAGATTTGTTGCAACCCAAATACCTCAAGTTCCGGTCTTTCCAGAAAATACGCTGGGGTAGCATATCAAAAATTTGTTGTAGAAATTGCTGAGATTGGCGAAGTTCCTGTTCAACTTGTTTGCGTTTGTGAATTTCCTGTTCTAATCGCGCAACGGTTACAGTGAATTCTCTAGTTGATTCTGCTAGCTGTTGCTTGAGAATGGCTATTTCCTGTTCAAGTGCATTAGTATACATGAGTATTTCCTACTATCTATTGCTGAACAGGAATTTCAATTACAAACTCAGTACCTTCCCCAACAGAAGAGTTAAATTTTATCGAACTGTCATGTTTTTCCAGCACAATTTCATGTGCGCCCACTAAGGCTGCTGTCATAGTTATTCTCCCAAGCCTGAATCTTGGTTGTAAAAAGTTTTGCAGTAATTACTACTCAAAGCTATGATTCCCAAAGCAAATGCTTGACTAACCCATTAGTAGGGATTTCTGATTTGAGAGGCAGGAATTTGGATTGTATTTGCACAAATATTTTTTACTTAATATCTGTCTTGAAAATAAGGCAGAGGTAGCTGAGGGCAGATGGTGAGTCCACTTGCCGTCTTGGACACCACGTGCTTCATAAGCGACTGGCAACCATTAACAGCCAACCAGCAACAACCAACTACTAAGCATTCAGAAACAAAAAGCCGACAGCCTTTGAAAAGACTGTCGGCAATTAGTGTGTTCCCTATTAATGACTCGGCTAGAGTTCAGTTGTCTTTTATTCTCTCTGTTTCGCAATTGCAGGGATAGGATCTTAATCATGCACACTTGTGATTGTCATCACAAATATACTTGAGTAAATCTTGTATTTAGCAGGATTTTTCCCCTTTGAAGCTGAATATTCTGGATTTTGAGATATACTGCACTGCGTACTCCAAGAAATTCTTTAAAAATTTTTCAACATGCAAGTTGGACATTACAAGATGATTTACCTATTTATGGCGTGACTAGTATAGGAACTATGTCTAGTGCAAACAGTATTGAGGCTATTTGTAGCTATTCTGTACTTAAGATAAGCATCAGGAATATTTTTTCTTAAACAAAAATAACCACAAATGTGAAGCAATAATAAAGCTAAACTTGGTTCATATTTTGAGCATGGCAGTTAAGATTGGTTGTTGAGCCGATACCTGAAATATTGAATTATCGAATTCACAATTAAGATGCTAGTCGACAATTTCATAGCCCTAAAATCCCAATTTGATTGCAGTACTAGTCTCTAGCCTGTCCGTATTGCTAGTTTTTAGAAAGTATATTTAGTACAAGCGATCGCTGTCATAGTGTATGGGTCGATACTTGCAAAAGGATAAATGGCAAAACACCCTGTTCAGTTCAGAACCGTATCTTTATCAAAAGCTTAATTATGGGATGTTTACACAACAAACTTAGAGTTCTGGTTTGAGTGCTTGGTGAATCTAGTAAATATATATATTATGAAATGCTCTTTATTTTTAGAACTCGTGAAAATACTGAAGTATTTCTATTTGTCGAAAATCAGCAAAAATATTTACGTAGGGCTTGCTGTTGACTCACAAAACTAACCTTCAGTAGTTCCACGCTGACGACTCACACGAGCATCATCACCACAATATCAATCGGAAATTTACGCAGAATTGACCGAGATTTATCTATGGAGGCAATTCAAAATCCAAAATCGGTTGACAGGAATGGCACAGAAAATCGATACAATAATCCTTTGTCCCCTTGGTGCAAACTTCCATGACCAGCGCTGCCGAACCTCCCTTTTCTCCTCAACAAATAGCATCTGAAGGTCTTAAACTTGAAGAATACCAAGAAATAGTCCGGCGACTAGGGCGTCATCCTAACAAAGCTGAACTAGGTATGTTTGGGGTAATGTGGTCAGAGCATTGCTGTTATAAAAATTCTCGTCCTTTATTAAAACAGTTTCCGACCACAGGCGATCGCATCCTAGTAGGCCCTGGTGAAAATGCTGGTGTTGTAGACTTAGGTGATGGACTGCGACTGGCGTTTAAAATAGAATCTCACAACCATCCCAGTGCAGTCGAACCCTTCCAAGGAGCCGCTACTGGAGTTGGAGGTATTCTGCGTGATATATTTACAATGGGGGCGCGTCCCATTGCTGTATTGAATTCCCTTCGCTTCGGTTCTCTGGAAGATCCCAAGACACAAAGGCTGTTTATTGGCGTGGTAGCAGGGATCGCCCACTATGGTAATTGCGTGGGAGTACCCACCGTTGGCGGCGAAGTATACTTTGATCCTGCCTACTCTGGCAATCCCTTAGTCAACGTCATGGCCCTGGGATTGATGGAAACACCCGAAATTGTCAAATCTGGGGCATCTGGCATTGGTAATCCGGTGCTTTACGTCGGTTCCACCACCGGACGCGATGGTATGGGGGGTGCAAGTTTTGCTAGTGCCGAACTCACTGATGCATCAATGGACGATCGCCCGGCGGTACAAGTCGGTGATCCTTTCTTGGAAAAGTCTTTGATAGAAGCTTGTCTGGAAGCCTTTAAAACAGGTGCTGTAGTTGCGGCCCAGGATATGGGTGCTGCTGGGATCACCTGTTCCACCTCCGAAATGGCAGCTAAAGGTGGTGTAGGTATTGAATTTGATTTAGATAAAGTACCTGTGCGCGAACTGGGGATGGTTCCCTATGAATATCTGCTTTCCGAATCTCAAGAGAGAATGCTATTTGTCGCCCAAAAGGGACGGGAACAAGAGTTAATCGATATTTTTCATCGTTGGGGACTTCATGCCGTTGTTGCTGGTACAGTGATTGCCGAACCAATTGTCCGGATTCTGTTTCGAGGTAAAGTAGCAGCAGAAATTCCTGCTACAGCTTTGGCAGAAAATACACCTGTGTATGAGAGGGAGTTATTAGCAGATCCACCAGAATATGTACGCCAGGCTTGGGAATGGACACCAGATTCTTTGCCCCCATGTACAACTGCTGGCATAGAAATAAAGGGAAAGTTGCGTACTTGGAATGAGATTTTATTGAATTTACTGGATAATCCGACGATTGCTTCTAAAAGCTGGGTTTATCGCCAGTATGACCATCAGGTGCAGAACAATACGGTGATGTTACCTGGTGGTGGTGATGCTGCGGTAATTCGTTTGCGTCCATTAGAAGAAATCCCCAATCTAAAATCCAAAATCCAAAATCCAAAATCGGGTGTTGCTGCTACAGTAGATTGTAATCCCCGCTACGTTTATCTTGATCCTTACGAAGGGGCAAAAGCGGTAGTAGCAGAAGCCGCACGCAATCTTAGCTGTGTGGGTGCAGAACCTTTGGCGGTAACTGATAACCTCAATTTTGGTAGTCCGGAAAAACCGATTGGTTATTGGCAATTAGCAGAAGCTTGTCGTGGTTTGGCAGAAGGTTGTCGGGAATTAGCAACTCCGGTAACTGGGGGTAATGTTTCTCTGTACAACGAGACTCTTGATTCTCAAGGTAATCCTCAGCCGATTTATCCAACTCCAGTTGTCGGTATGGTGGGGTTGATCCCCGATTTAAGCAAAATTTGTGGTCAAGCTTGGCGCTTAGCAGGCGATGTAATTTATCTTTTAGGACTATCAGAATCCAAAATTACCTTGGGTGCTTCGGAATATTTAGCTAGTATTCATGGTATTGTTGCGGGCAAACCACCAAGAGTAGATTTTGATTGGGAAAGACGGGTACAAAAAGCTTGTCGTGAGGGAATTCGTCAAGGTTGGGTACGTTCAGCCCATGATTGTGCTGAGGGTGGTTTGGTAATTGCTCTGGCTGAGTGTTGTATTACGGGTAAAATGGGTGCAGAAATTAGCTTAAAGTTACCTCTAGATAATTCGCAACGTCTAGACGAAATACTGTTTGGTGAAAGTGGTGGGCGAATTTTAGTTTCCGTAGCACCAGAACAACAAGAAATTTGGGAATCTTACTTACAGGAAAATCTCGGCCAGAACTGGCAAAAACTGGGTAAAGTTGGGAATTCCGAAATCGGCTTGCGGGTTTTATCCGCTGATGGTCAAACTTTAATCAACGCTAGGATTGAGGAGATGGGCGATCGCTACTCAAAAGCGATCAAAAGGCGTCTAGCCGTTTATACCAATACCCAAGAACGTTAAGTAATATAAAGATGAATCAAATTTCATACTTTGGACACTTTACATTTCGCGCTTGATTAGCTTCCGCGAAAATAATAATTACGCTACTGTTTTAATAGATGGTTAACCATTTATTAATTTTTGTGCATTTATTCATTTCTACTTGGGAAAAGGACAAGGGAGAAAGGGAAAATTTATCCTTTGCCCTTTAACCTTTTCCCGATCCATCACCCATCTACTTTGGTTTGACGAACCACTAGTGATTTGACACCCTCATCAGGAGCCAAGCTAGCATGATTCCCACCCATCCCATCACTGCGGATGACCAGCCTCTACCAACCAATAACCAAATGACTCATCAGGATACTCGACCAGATAAGCCAGAAGAAGCTTGCGGTGTTTTCGGCATCTATGCACCAGGAGAAGACGTTGCTAAACTTACTTACTTTGGATTATATGCACTCCAACACCGGGGGCAAGAATCTGCCGGCATTGCTACTTTTGATGGTGAACAAGTACATCTACATAAAGACATGGGTCTGGTATCCCAGGTCTTCAACGAAGGGATTTTAAGCAACTTGCCTGGCCAGATGGCAGTTGGTCATACTCGCTATTCCACCACAGGTTCGAGCCGAAAAGTCAACGCCCAACCTGCCGTTGTTGATACCAGTTTAGGAACACTAGCTTTAGCACATAATGGGAATTTAGTCAACACTATTCAGTTACGCCAAGAGTTACTAGAGAATAACTGTAACTTGGTGACAACAACTGATTCCGAAATGATTGCTTTTGCGATCGCCCAAGAAATAGACGCGGGTCAAAATTGGCTAGAGGGCGGCATTAAAGCCTTTGGTCGTCTGAGTGGAGCCTTTAGTTTGGTAATTGGTACACCTGCTGGTTTGATGGGTGTTCGTGATCCCAACGGTATTCGTCCTCTGGTAATTGGTATTTTGGGAACCGATCCGGTGCGTTATGTGCTGGCTTCTGAAACTTGCGGTTTAGATATTATTGGTGCTGAGTATCTGCGGGATGTGGAACCAGGGGAATTAGTCTGGATTACAGAAGAGGGTTTGGCTTCCTACCACTGGAGTCAGCAGCAGCAACGCAAGCTGTGTATCTTTGAAATGATTTACTTTGCGCGTCCCGATAGTGTCATGCACAACGAAAGCTTGTACACTTACCGGATGCGGTTAGGACGGCAACTCGCAACAGAATCACTCGTTGACGCAGATATTGTCATTGGTGTTCCTGACTCTGGGATTCCTGCTGCCATTGGCTTTTCTCAAGCCTCCGGTATCTCCTATGCTGAAGGACTAATTAAAAATCGCTACGTTGGACGGACATTTATTCAGCCGACTCAAACCATGCGCGAGTCAGGCATCCGCATGAAACTTAACCCCCTCAAGGACGTACTTAATGGTAAACGAGTCATAATAGTCGATGACTCAATTGTACGGGGAACTACTAGCCGCAAACTAGTCAAAACCTTGCGTGAAGCCGGGGCTACAGAAGTACATATGCGAATTTCTTCACCGCCAGTCACTCACCCTTGCTTCTACGGTATCGATACCGATAGTCAAGATCAGCTAATCGCAGCGACAAAATCAGTAGCAGAAATCACCAAGCAACTAGAAGTAGATAGCCTTGCCTATCTTAGTTGGGAGGGAATGCTGTTAGCGACGGGAGAAGATCCCCAGAGTTTTTGTTCTGCCTGTTTCACAGGAGATTACCCCGTCACTGTACCGGAACAACTCAAAGCTTCTAAATTGATGTTAGAGAAAGTGGTGATCTAATAAATTACAGTAAAAAATCTTTAAAGCACCTCAATTGAGGTGCTTTTTGATTAAGTGGCTTATCCTCAGACATCGCCACGTCATTCCTAACCAACACTATCCGGATCTATCCCTAACTCACGCAATTTCTCCGCCAGCTTTTCAGCACGCTTGTTTGCTTGTTTAATCTGTTCTTCTGGCGTAGGATATCGTTTACCTTCTTCGTCATACCAATACAGCCACTCCCGCGTTACTCCGCTATAGGTTCCCCGTTCGCAACCAATTCCTAAGCCTATTTCGCTTAGCCAAACAGGATTTCCCTCTTGCAATTCATACTTCCCATTCACTAACTTATGCACTTCTAAACGTGGTTTGCGGCGACGGCGAGAAGAATAAATTACGTAGTAAAGTACACCCAAAGCTGCATATTCATCCAACTTGGTAGTATATTCCTTACGATAATTTTGGGAAACTACCTCTAGCACCAAAATCGGGACTACATTTTCATCCCAAAGCACGTAACTTGGACGTAATTCCTCATCATAAAATCGCTCTACGCCTAAACTTAAAAACCCATCTGGCACGATTGGAGGTTTATCAGGATGATAATAAATACCCATATCTATCCCAAAAAACCAGTCCATGCGTTCTGCCCAGAGTAATAATAATATAGCTTTGAGCAAGCCTGGTATCAATTCTTGCAGTTCGTTATCCACAGGGGTTTCGTCAGAATCGGGCAGTTCTTCGGCAGAGGGTAAATAACTCGGCGAATTATACTCTAACATGGCTGTTTTTTTCCCAAAGCTCATAAAAATTATAGCGATTCCCAGGTTACTACTTTGCTTATAACAGTCAAAAATCAAACTTTTTTGAAGACGCTATCTTTTGCCTGCCAACAACTCCAGGCATCATAGAAGTTGAAGTATTAAAAGAGCAACTTTAAAATGACTATTTACTTTTACAAAGCTTACGAGCCTTATGGCTGTTTTTCTAACTTTTCTCCCCACAGTATTAAAATCGATGGTATTTATTGGCGGACAGTAGAGCATTATTATCAAGCTCAAAAATTTGTAGGAACACCAGATGCGGTGATCATACCTGTCATCCATGCAGTTGAGACACCAGAAGAAGCGGCGGCATTAGGACGCTGTTGTACCCGCAAGGTACGTTTAGATTGGGAGATAGTTAAGACTAAAATCATGCGAGAAGCTGTACTCAAAAAGTTTCTTACCCATGCTGATATTAGAGAAGTTCTGCTTACTACGGGCGATCAATTACTGGTGGAAAACTCCCCAAAGGATTATTTTTGGGGCTGCGGTGCAGACCAAACAGGACAGAATCATCTTGGTAAAATTCTTATGAGTGTACGGGAGGAAATTCGTAAGTTACCGTTGCTTTCAGTAATTTCCGAATAAGGTCTTTTAATTTTTTGAAATCACTGCAAAAGGGGGAATTTTGTTATCCCCCATAATTTGACATAAGTTTGAGTATTTATGAACTGACATGATGTACTAAAAGTAGATTATAAATGCGTAGGAATGCGGAGTTAGCGCAGAGTCTAAAAATAAAATTTGGTGTGTAAATTCATACGAAGTGTTAAAAAATTAGCACAATCACCGAGAGAGATTCGGTTCAACGACTGACGGAAAACTCTCAAAATTGCGTCGTACCCAATCTATACCAACTTCGTTGTTCAGTTTAATGTGCTGTGGTGTGTTGGCATATAGTTTCCCCAAAATATCAGCGTCTTGCTCAATAACAATATCGATTAGCTTTAAAAGATTTCGTTTAATTAGATGGGCGATGGGAGAGTGTGCTTTCATGTACATGAGAACGAATACCCGCGAGTAATTTGTTGACTCTGGGATGTAGAAATGACATTCTTTCAGAGCAAGAATGGGATTGTCACCATGTAACATTCCCATAAATGGGAAAAAGTTTTCTAAATGTGCCTCAAGTACTTTGGGCATAGCTATCAAACCAGGATTCTTGAGAATGTCCCAGAAAGTAGGTTGCTTTCTTGGCTGTACAAGGTAGGCGTGGGAGTGAAATCCCTCATCAATAAATTGCTTTACCTGCACCTGTTCGATTTCAAACAACTCACGATGAGTACCATTCTGATGGTTGTAGTCGTGCATATTCAAAAGCAAGGTGAACAGATCGGTTTTGATAGTGCGATCGCCTGTGAATCCAATAAATTCATATTTTGCTGCTATCTCATTCATGATGGGCGGAATGGAAATTTTCGGCTCATAATCGCCATAAGACCAGATGAAGTCTCCTTGGATAACTAATTCCAGAGGTGTTAGCAAAGGCTGTGTTTGCTTTTCAGAACTTGGTAAGACGGTACAGCCAGTTCCATCAAACTCTAGGGCATGAAATGGACAAGCTATTTTGCTACTACCATCGGACTGTTTCACACACCATCCTTGGGAAAGCATTGCCCCCATGTGGGGACAAGCGTTTGGTAGGCAATTGATTTTACCTTTGTTATCTTGCCAAAGTACATAGTCGTTGCCAAACAGAGAAACTTTCATAGGCTTGTTTGGCTTCAGCATAGAACGATGTGCCAACAGCCAAGGTGCGCCTTGCAGTTTATGCATAATTGTCTGAAATTTAACTTACTAATTAATTAGTAAGTATATTTATAAGTATAAATTTCGTCAATTAAGCGTAATTTGACGTTAACAATTGACCCGCCCGCAAGTAAACTGCCCTCTAATAGCCGAAGTCTAATAAAAGTAGACTAATTGAATAAGCTTTCAAGCCACTTAAAGTGGGTTATGCTATTGGCCCGCACTTAAGTAGCGGGGGATACTGTGGCAAAACTAAATACTCTGTAGTTCACGATGCCTATAGCTTCGATAAATCTCCCTGTTACTATAAGGAAGTTAGTAACTAGGTTATGAAACTGTGCTTCGGTCGGTGAAAAGAGTTACCAAATCACTTCGGCAGGTGCGAGATGCAGAGTTGACGCAACAGCAAATTTTGGATGCCGCAGAATTGGAATTTGCGCGGCATGGGTTAAAAGGCGCTCGCATGGGTGCGATCGCTAAAGGTGCTAACGTGACAACTGCTACGCTTCATTACTATTTTGAGAACAAAGAAGGTTTGTATAAAGCAGTGTTGCAACGTCCAATTGATGAAGTTCAGGCAATGGTAAGCCAACTCAATCTTGATCATTTGGCGCCTGAAGACGCTTTGGTGCAAATTATTCGCTTAGCGATCGCCCATGAAGCCACGAACCCGTATCGCCAAATGCTTTGGTTTCAAGAAGCTAGCCAAAATCAAGGCTTGTATTTCAAGCAGAGTAATGTTCAAAGCTTACACGAACCTCTGATCAAGGTTCTGGAACGTGGTATGTCAACAGGATGTTTTCGTCCAATCGACCCATATTTAACCCTAACCCACATCCTCAGCGTTTGCCTTTTTTACTTCACAGTTCATGAAAACTGGAAACACCTAACTCCAGAAATAGATCGCCTCAGTCCAGAAATGATAGAAAAGCACACCGAGGCAGCGATCGCATTTATCTTGGCAGCCGTCAAGAAAATAGGGATGTAAGCAATACGATTTGGTTAAAGGGAGGAGTCAGAGTGCGTACCACCAACTACTGATAACTGATAACTGATCACTGATAACTGTTAAAGACTCTGCCAAAAGGTGAGACTTGTCCTGTATTTATGTAGTATTTTTGGTGAAAGCCCGTCTTTATACATAACATTACTCCAATGAAACAGCTCCTCTGTCAATTATTGAATTGGAAAAAACATATCCAATGGATAATGTCAAAATTAGAAGGATTGAGAATTTCTGCCTTCTGCCTTGTGCTCATAGTTTCTGCATTTTTTGCTACACCAGCTTTCGCTACAGGTGTATATGAAATGCCCAATTTCACACCTAATACTTGGGTTGTAGACCAAGCTGAAGTTATTAGTCGTGTTAATGAAGGCAAGATTAGTAGTGCCTTAGAAGATTTAGCAAAGAAAACTGGCAATGAAGTAAGATTTGTGACTGTCCGTCGTTTAGATTATGGTGAAACCCCGGAAAGCTTTACGAAAGCATTGTTTGAAAAATGGTTTCCGACAATAGAAGCACAAGCCAATCAAACTTTATTAATGATTGATACCGTTACTAACGGTGCTGCTATTATCAGTGGCGATCGCGTTAAGTCCGTACTCACAGACGAAATTGCCAAAAGTGTGGCAGATGAAACCCTAATGGCGCCTTTACGAGAAGGTGACAAATATAATCAAGCGTTTTTAGATGCTAGCGATCGCTTAGTCGCTGTACTTTCTGGTGAACCCGATCCTGGCCCACCCCAAATAGTGGAAAAAGTGCAGGTAGAAGGAACCTTTGGGAAAACAGAAGAAGCCGATAAAGGCAATGCGATCGCTTGGGTAGTGGGACTTTTAATTGCTGCCACTGTCATCCCAATGGCGACTTATTACATTTACCTAGCTGTTCAACCATCATCTTCTGATGGTCAGTAGTTGTTTGTTGGTTGTTGTTTGTTGTTTGGAATAACCACCAACAAACAACTAACAACCATTAACCAACAACTAATCTTGAACATACTCTTGCCCTGGTCAGTAGTTGTTTGTTGGTTGTTGTTTGTTGTTTGGAATAACCACCAACAAACAACTAACAACCATTAACCAACAACTAATCTTGAACATACTCTTGCCCTGTCACCAAAGCAATCTCAGCACGAACAAATTCTCGACCTAAATAAGCTGCATGATCTAGCTGAGTCACGGGACAGGGTTTTGTTTGTTCAAATATTTGCACACATAATTCTTTTGCTGTCCTTCCTGTAAATACCGTTGTGTGAGTTCGTTCTACTTTTCCTCGTGCCGGAATTACTTTTCCTGTTTCTGGATCTACTGCCAAACCATGCTCATCAATTACATTTGTGAAATGCTTGGCACAAATCAGCCCTGTTTCTCTCTCTAAGTAAATAATGAAATATCCACCGGGATCAAGATCAATATGACGCTGAGAAAGTTTATTATCTATTTGCGCTATATCTTCCAATTTCAAACCCATACGTACCGTGAAAATTAACTTGACTCAGGGATTTTTTTACCCTTTCTCAAGTTTAATTCCTATCTACCTCTAAGTAGTCTATTGCAGAAGAATTTTAGGCTTCAATTATATTTTTGAGAAAAGGGTAATTCTGCATTGATTGCTTCAATTTCTTCTTGTTCGAGTTCATTTACTTCAGCGATGTAAGAACACAAAATTTGTCGCAAACGATTGTTGTAAAAACGATGCAAACTATGGTTAGGCATTGCTGGAAAACCACGGCGTTTTTTGTGGCGTCCGCCTGCACCAGGATCAAAAATTTGGATACCGTTAGCGATCGCCCATTCAATCGGGGCATAATAACAAGCATTAAAATGTAAACAATCTATTTCTTGAAAACTACCCCAGTAGCGCCCATACATCCTATCGCCCTTAAATAAACAAAAAGACATCCCCATTGGTTGACGCTGATTGTGTTCGTTATATGCAGCGAAAAATAAAACGCGATCGCGATAATTATCATGTAACTGCTCAAAAAATCGCTTGGTTAGATATTTACTACCCCACCAGCCAAATTTATCGCAAGTATCTGCATAAAACTCGTACATTAACCCAAATAAAGACTTGGGAATTTCCTCCCCACTCAAGGGTTGTAGTCGCAAACCAGCCTTTTCTACCGCTTTACGTTCTCGCTTGATATTGCGGCGCTGGTTAGCGTTAAATACTCCTAGATAATCATCGAAAGTTTGAAAACTAAGATTCTCCCAAATATAGCTATGATGCAGCCAAGCAGTAAAACCACAGCGTTCTAAAACAGGACGCCATTGGGGATCTACATAGAGAAAATGGCAACCAGAAATCCGATGTTTTGAGCAAAAAGCATCAATTTCATGCACCATAATTGCTGTAATCTCATCTTCATCTTCCCCAGGCGCAATTAAAAATCGATAGCCTTCAGCAGGGGTAAACGGTGACATACCCAACATTTTTGGGTAATATTCCACACCTATACGTTGCGCCAAATCAGCCCATTGGTGATCAAACACAAATTCACCATAACTGTGTCCTTTCAGGTAAAGTGGAGCAGCAGCAATGAGTGTTCTGTCTCGCCACAAGGTGAGGTGATTAGGCAACCAACCAGTTTTAGCTGTAGCGCTACCTGAAGTTTCCAAATTGTTCAGCCAGTTCCACTCTAAAAATGGGGTTGTCAGTGGTAGTGCTAAAGCATCCCAAGCGGGTTGGGGAACTTCGGCAATTTTATTGATCCAAGCAACAGAGTAGCGAGGCTTTTGTTGTTCCACCATCGCGAGCTTCCGATACAAAAGTTAATAATTTATTTTACCTATTGTGGTGGGGATCGGGAGGTGGGGGGCTAGGGGTCCCCACTTTGTGGGGTTGGGGGGCAATGGGGAACTCACCGGTCCCCTGGAGGGGATTAGGGGCAGTGGGGGGCTAGGGGTCCCCACTTTGTGGGGTTGGGGGGCAATGGGGAGATGGGGAGATGGGGTGTGAGGGGTGTGAGAAGTGTGTAGACGCGTAGCAGTGAGGGGGTCGCAGTCTTGGACGCCACGTGACGCCACGTGCTACAACTCTTGGAACCCCCCTTCTCGCGCTGCCTCACCACCGCAGTGGCTGGGCTTTGGGTCACGTAGACGCGCTCATAGGCTTAAGGTAAGGGGAAGGGTATGCGAACCCCCGTAGACGGGCGAAGCCCGGCTTCTCGTACGCCGTAAGGCGTTCTCGTAGGGTAGAGTACGCGGAGGACTTCGGTGCAGGGTGGGGTGTGAGGAGTGTGGGAATAACCACTAACCACTGTAGAGACGTGCCATGGCACGTCTGGTACAACAACCAACAACCAACAACCAACAACCAACAACCAACAATCAACCATTAACTAACGAACAATTCGATAATGAAGAAAAACTTCTTGCCCTACAGTATTAACTTCTAGAAGTTGTAACTGGGGAGCTAATTTTGATGAAAATCCTTTGCCTCCTACTGGTGTAGGCGCACCAGTACCACCTAAAATTAAGGGACAAATGGTCAGCCAGAGTTCATCTATTAAATCTAATTCCAGCATAGAGGCAACTAATTCACCACCACCTAGTATTGCTAATTGTGCTACACCTAATTTTGATAGATGCTCCAGGGCTGCTGCAATGTCAATTTTTCCCTCTTCTGTTTCCAATACCAGGATCTGCTCAAATTCAGGTCGTTTATGCCAAAAAAACGCCCCTGTGGTTGTGGTGAGCAACCAACGTTTAATCGACTGCTGAAAAAAGCGAATTTCCGGATTCAGGTTGGCAGTGTGTGTAATTACTATCTGTACTGGTTGAAGGGGTTTACCCCCTTGTATTCGATTTTGCAGCAGTTGTGGATTCGTTACTGTTAGTGTTGTACCGTAAGCGCGGAGAGTATCAGCACCAAATAAGACTGCATCAGCAGCAGCGATTTTGCTTTCTAGGTGTGCTTTATCGCTATTGGAGCCAAAGCGAGCAGGCGATCGCGTAACATCAGCTATCTTGCCATCTGCACTCATGGCTAAAACTACCGTAGTATAAGGTCGATATTTTATCATTGATTTTTTTGTATATTTTTTCTCTGAATGTTTTTAACTTTAGATTCTCAAAAATAATGATACTGGCACACTCCTGTTTACAACTAATTTCGCTACTTTATTTGCATCGAATTAAAGTTGCAATTAGAACTAGTTGCTTTCAGTGTTTGTGTAAAATAAATTTTTTTGCTAACCAGCTATATGATGGTTTAAAATTTTTGGCAACAACCAATATTCATTGCTTAATATTATTAGTTAATTTAATTGCATTTGGTTGCTGTTGTGGTTTGCAAATGCCAAGTGAGAGTGCCGATGGCTAAGCAGCGTCAATCCTCCTTTAGGAGGATTTTAGTATCAAAGATTTTGCTCCTGTCTGTTCCAGTTTTATTGATAGGTGAAACAGTCGCCTACCAAAAAGCACGTTATAGCCTGCTAGAAACCGCCCGTCAAAATTTAACAGCAAGTGCCGTTCTCAAGGGAGAAAAGATTGCAGATACACTCGCTGCTTTAAAAGCAAATTTGCTCAGTGCTACTAAAACCCAGGTAATTCAATCAGGTACAATTCCTCAAATAGAAGAGTTTCTAAATCAGCTAGCACAACAGCAACCACGGCAAATTGAATGCATACAATTAGTCAATTCTAATAGCGATACGATTAGTGCTAGTACGTGCGGCAAAGAACCAATCAGTCAATTAAATTCTTCTTTTTCTGATCACGGATTAGAAGTAAAGCTATTACCACCAAATTTCAATACCACTGGGAATAAAGATGAACAAAGTAAACTAAAGTTACTATTATCAGCACCAGTTTATGATCTTGCTGGGCAATGGCGCTACAATTTAGTCTTCAAATCAACAGTGCTACGCGAAAAAATCAAAAATAAACCTGGCTTACTGACAGGATCAACAGTAGTTATTGCTGAAAATGGAATAATTCTAGCACATCCAATTGCTGGTCGAATTGGTACTAATATTGCCCAGCATATAGATGCTTCACGTCTACAAATGATTGTGAAAAATGCCATTGCTGGTGAGCAAGATACTCTACATTTATTTTTTGATAAAGAGGGAGAAGAATTACTCGCTGGTTACACTGCTATTGACAGTCCAATCATCCAAGGAAAACAGCAAAGGTGGGTGATTTTAGCGGTTACTAGTCTGGACAATGCTTTATATGATTTAGGACAAATCAAACTAATTTTGATTGTTTTGACAGTTGGCTTAATTGGTGCTAGCGTGGTGGCAGCTTTATATCTAGCTCGTTGCTTGGCTCTTCCTGTGGAAGAATTGCGCGACTATGCTCTTAATCTCCACAGTCACCACAGTACAGTACCAGTCCCGCGTAACTTAAAAATTCGAGAGTTTAATCAACTAGCCCAAGCCCTGGATCAAATGCTAGAACGTCTCAAAGCTTGGGCAGAAGAAGTAGAAATAGCTTGGAAAGAAGCAAAAACCGCTAACCAGAGTAAAAGTCAGTTTCTGGCGGCAACTTCTCATGAATTGAGAAATCCATTACACATTATTATTAATTGTATTCGCCTAGTTCGAGATGACTTGTGTGATGACCGAGAAGAAGAACTCGAGTTCCTTAAGCGCGCTGATGATACAGCAATTCACTTACTAGGTATTATTAATGAATTGCTTGATATTTCCAAAATAGAAGCTGGAAAACTCTCTGTATCTTTAGAACCAATTGACCTGCAACAATTACTAAAAGAGGTCATCAATTTGCAATCTGTGAATATTCAACAAAAAGGCTTGCAGTTAAATATTCCTCAACAGATGAACGAGTTGATCTTGGTGAATGCTGACTCAGCCAAACTGAAGCAGGTATTAATTAATATTATCGGTAATGCTACTAAATTTACTGATGAGGGTAGCATCACAATCACAACAGAAATTCAACAAATTGATGGTAAATCCCAAGTGATTGTTACTGTTCAAGATACAGGTGTGGGCATTGACCCTGCCCAGCAACAGAAGCTATTTCGCCCGTTTGTCATGGTAGATGATGGTACTACACGCAAATTTGGCGGTACAGGGCTGGGACTAGCTATTTCACGCAACTTAATTGAACTGATGGGAGGTAGGATCACCCTTGAAAGTAGAGGTATCAATCAAGGTACAACAGTGAAAATTATTTTACCTTTGATAGATACCCACCAGGAGAACACAGAAGATGGAGAATTAAACTCTCTTAGCCAAAAACCAGAACTCAGTAATGATTTGTATTCAGTACAACAAGTTTGCCATTCTGGTTAAGTGATTCTGTCAGGGCAGCGAGAATATTTACTAACTGCGTTCCTACCCAACCAGATGAAACCATGCAAGGAGTATTGTTGTGGATGCAATGAACAAAGCGATCGCATACTCGTTTTAATGGTTCATTTTTTTCGATTTGCAGCACTTGTTGGCTTTGATTGACAGGAATAAAATGATTGCTTTGCATTTCTAACTCGCCATGCAGCAGGGTTAAAGGTGATGTAGCTGACATTTCATCAAAAATTAAACTTCCGCGACTACCTACAACTACTAAACGTCGCTGCTTATCAGGATTGAGCCAACATAAATGAATATAAGCTTGAAAACCATTAGGGTAGGTTAGTGTCACCCAAACTAAGTCGGCTAATCCTAATAGGGAGATGGGGTGATGGGGTGATGGGGTGGTGGTTCTCCGCACCTTCTCTTGTAGCCACACCCTACCCGATGCTTGTACACTCACTGGTTGTTGACCTAACCAACTGTTGAATATAGCAATATCGTGAATAGCTAAGTCCCATAGGGCATCAACATCTTGGCGGACTGGCCCTAAGTGGGTACGGCAAGCATAGCCGTAGCGCAAATCCCCTAATTTTCCCTCTTGAACAATAGCTTGCCCTCGTTCCACTGCTGGATGAAATAGATAGGTATGATCAACCATGAGTTGCCGTTGCCGTTTTTGGGCTAGCTGACAGAGTTCATGACATTCCTTTAGGTTTAAAGTTAAAGGTTTCTCTGCTAAAACATGGTATCCCCAATCTAAAGCGTTAGTAATTAGAGAATAATGTGTGCTAGCAGGAGTAGCAATTACTACTGCATCTAAATCTGTTATTTGCTTAATTTTATGCCATTCGGTGGTTAATAATACAGTTTCTTCTGTCTTATTACTTAAGAAATATTGACGTTGTATCGTTGCCAAACGCTCTAAATTGGGGTCTACCACTGCTGCAACCGTAACCTGGGGATGTTCTAGAAAATTCCGCAGCAAATGCACGCCCCAACGTCCTACTCCAACAACAGCGATTTTAATTTGATTAGTCATTAGTTAAGTGTCAAGAGTCAAGAGTAAAGACGTGAACTCCTAAGAAACACGGGTGTAATACCGTTTCACTTTAAGGTTGATACATATGGGAAGATGTAGAGACGCGCTGTTTGAAGCGTCTGGGAGCGGGAGAGTGGGGGAGTTATTTGTATCAGGATTTTTGTAAAATGGTATAAGGGTGTTTCATTCATAGCGGGCGGCACACCACCTACTATGAATGAAAGGCAAATCCGTCAAATCCTCTTTCCTTCTGCCCTCTGCGGGGACCCCACAAATTCGCGATTCGGAGAGCAAATTTGTGGGGAACCCCTTCTGCCTTCTGCCACGGCGTTCCTTGAACGCGAGGCGCAGCTTTGCAAAGAGCGCCTCCTCTGCCTTGTTTCTTGAGAATGAGGAAGATCACGCCTCTACTCAATCGTGTGTAGTATATATAACTATCGTCAATTGTTAAATACGCTGGAATTTTAAGTTCTTACTTGAACTAATTCAGTGATTTTCCTGTGTACTTAAAGTTAAAAAAGCAACCTTTGCTGCTGCTTGTTCGGCAGCTTTAATAGAACGGCCCTTGCCTTCACCAAATTTTTGTCCGTGCAACCATACTTGGGCAATGAAACGCTCTTGATTATTATGAGGCTGACTAATTTCTACAACTCGATATTCTGGTAAAACCTTAAACTGGGCTTGAGTCCATTCTTGGAGAGCAGCTTTGTAATTTAGTCTGGCTGGATCGAGGCGAATTTCTGCTGCCAGTTCTTTAAAGTGAGGATCTAGCCAAGGACGAATTAAATCTAGGTTGTTGGTGCTGAGGTAAAGCGCTCCTAGAACTGCTTCAAAAGCATCTGCTAATCTTGACTGTTGACCAGCTTTGTCAGCAGTAGCACTGCCAGCTACAAGTAAATATAGTTCAAAACCGTAAGAGCGTGCTAGCTGAGCTAAAATGCGATCGCTCACTAATACCGAACGAATTGCTGCAAAATCTCCCACCGGACAACTTGGATAATTTTCCCACAACACAATGGCTGCCACCAACCGCACCACAGCATCACCAACAAATTCTAGATGTTCATAATTTGCTGACTCAGATACGGTTGGATGAGTCAGTGCTAAGTCCAGCAGTTGCCATTTAATTGGTGCTTCTACTGCCAAACCTAATTTTCTGACTAGACTTTCAAGTTGTCGTTGTCGGCGTGGATAAGCGAGGGTCATCCGATTTTAGATTTTGGATTTTAGATGTTGGATTAGGTTTGATAACCCTTGAAACTCTTGTCAATAGCTGATTTTAAGTAATATACCTGTTTTTTATACAAATAACGTACAAAAAACGCTCAATGTAATAGCAATGTTACATGGATAATACGAAAAAACTGGGTACAAATAACATACAACTTTAGTTTATACGGTCTTTAGGAAATATAGCTTTTTGAGTATCCAGATATAGAATTTGACTTCTCCTCGGCTTGAATCACAAAACACAAAATAACCGACTGGCCGCGACTTTATTTTATTAGTCACAACTAGTCAGTTATTTTGCTACTATTTGGCTTTAGGTTGGTTTAGTGCTTTTTAGTTACTTGCCGTAACTTATACCTTGCCTAACAAGTAAGCAATTTGCTATTATAATTTTTCATCAGTTTAAAAATTACCTTTTTGCCCAACTACCTCGTCGGTTATCCTCCCTTGGTCTTGCTTTGTTGACTTTAAGTTGACGACCCATCCATTCAGCGCCATCCAATTCGGTAATCGCTGCATCTTCTTGGGCGTCTTCATTCATTTCAACAAATGCAAACCCGCGCAGTCTACCTGTATCGCGGTCAGTCGGTAACACAACTCTTTTAACCTGGCCGTATTCGGCAAAAACAGCTTTCAAGTCTTCTTCGGTAGCGCTGTAGGAGAGATTGCCAACGTAAATAGTCATTTGGATCACGTAAGTCTCAACTTGAGGCGGCAAATTCAGCTAAAAATATAGTTAATAGGAACGAAAAGAATTTCGTTGGCTCTGATTAACAAGGGTGGATACCGTAGCTGGTAACCAACCAACTATTCAGGCTGAACTTTCGCGTACGCTCATATGATAACCGATATTGACATTTTTTAAAGTATGAGAATTTACAAACCCCTTTAATTTCAAATCAGTCTCTCTTATATGTGGAGTTTTGCTTATGGAAAAGTAGGTTTTATTTGATATTTATTCATGCTTATCGAATTAAATATACCTATTTGTGCAGATGCGAAATTTGCCACTTTATCGCTTACCTTGAATGGAACAAAAAACAATAACACATGTGGGCAAATTGTTGCTTATACTACAATTTATAGGCGATCGCGCTTTTTTTAAAAGTCTTTTTCACTACAATTAGAACAATTCTGGCTGGCATTGGGAAGAGAAACAGCAATAGTTATCTTCCCGTACTTATAGCCAAACTAGGCCTTATGCCCTCCAATTTTTGGTCATTAGTCTTTGCTCATTAATTATTTTTTATTGGTGAATTTAGCAATAATATCTTTAGGCGTCGTGACTGGCAAATCTAGTCAAAGACATATACCTAACAACCAATGACCAATGACCAATGACTGTTTTGTTTATTCAATCGCTATTGATTGTGGGCCACTAGACTTACCGTTGTTTTGTTCAACTGTAGAAGTTGCGTGAATATTTGAGCCAGTCTGTTGATTCAGCCAGCTTTTAACAGGATCATCAGCAAGATTGAGTCGCAGCACTCCCGAGAAGAAGCCACCCATAAATGATATTGGGTGCTGGGCTAATTGTTGAAAAATAGGCGTCAGTTCATCAACAAACATACTATAAGTCTCCTAAATTGCCTGGATCATTCTCATCAAATGTGACTTTTACTTCATCGTAGCGTGTGAGATGAAACTTGTTGCGATGTAGATAAAAAAAGTATAAATGCTAACTTTTATTCTTCTAGTGACGTTGACTTGATATAAACGCGATCGCATTCATACCAATTTTAATTTGCGATTGAAAGCATTTGCTCAAAGACTGTTCCTTTAAAACTCAAGTAAAATTAACCATCCCTCAAAATTACCAAAAATAGGAAGAAGGCAAGCAATCTAAATTCTTCCTTCTTCCTACTTACTAGGTTAACTAATTAATTAGGATTTTCTTCAGGCAACATACATTTATCTGAATCACAACCTGCGGGCCCAACTTCCATTAATTCACCGAAATCATAACGACTCAATGCGGTGTGAAAATCATGCGTTTTCCGATGCATTTTTACTTCTTGCATTAGCTCCTCATACCGCTCTTTTGTAATTGGTTCAAAAGGCAAGCGTGGAAAAGTTTGATGGTCGTCAAACCGTGCTAAAAGAGCAGCACTGATGTATCCTTCATCGTCACGAATAGTTTCGTATATACGAGTTCCCAAAGCTTCTATTTCTTGCTCTCGCAACTCAATCGTAGCAGAGGTATTATGTGTCACATAAAATTTCTGCACTTGCATATAGAAATCCATTTGAGATAGGGCGCTAAATTTACTAATGTCAACTTCATCAGCGCCTGGTAAATCTGCCCAAGGTACGGCGACAGGAATCTCTACCAACCACTCACTTACCCTAGAATCAAAGGGGTCATTTAACAAATTACCCTGTTCATCCTTATCAGATTGAGAAGGTATGACATTATAACCATAGTCAATACATGCTAAGGCTACAGGGTCATTTTTGCGGAAGGTGATTCTGCGAATAAATCTTTGGGCTTTGGGAGGATGCCATCCTGGAGAAGCACCAGTCAACAGAGATTTAGTGCCACTGGGTTGGACTGTAGTGCAACGATTTGGACGCTTGAGATTGTGCTTTTCACAATAATCCCAAACTACCCGATGCACAATATCTTTCCACGTACTCAAATATTTTTCTTCTTGACGTTTAAACGCCAATCCTTGAGCAGTGTTTGGCCTTCCTTCAGCCCACCAATGTAACCAATCAATCCCAAAAGCATGAACAAAGAAATCAAATAAACCAGTGAAAGAAACGCCGACAATCGGGTCAAGTTCACGGGCTTCTTGATAGCGTGGTTCTTGGAATTTGTGATGCAAAAGAGCAGCTACAGATAATGCACCTGCGGTGAAAGCTTCTTCCTGTTCTTTATAGTTATGTGGGTCAATTTGATTGAGATGAACCTCTGACAAATTACAGTGGAAGTTACTACCGATAATTTCACCACACGGATTCAAGCCAAATCTAGCCAAACGATGTTCCAGTTCACGCTCATCAAGGTTGGGATAGTGTTCCTGCAACCACTGTTTGGCAGTACCTTGTTGATAAGCTTGTAAAAATTCAGTTTTCAAGCTGGCGGTAGACAGTAAATCACAGTTAGCCCTGGCTACAGCTTCACCAGCCCATTGAATTGCACCTTCACCACTGTAGTACTGTTTACGAACAGCATCAACACATTCTTCTAATGTTGGCTTACGGTGAAAAACTCTGGTATGGTTCGCCATTCGCAGTGAATCCCGTTCTGGATCAATACGCCAGTTACCGTTTTCATCCTGCTGCCAAAGGTTTGCTTTGGCATCGGCAAACAAATTATCATCGTTGTTGCCTTGACGCATCCCAGCGCTGTTATGTGTCAGATAACCATCACAGTAGAAACAATGAGCTTCTTCGACTTCAATGTCGTAAGTTTGGACATAATCGTAACTGCCCAGTCCTTTGACTGTAACGGGAATATCCAGTGAAGTATCCGCCTCAGCAACGTAGCGTTCATAGTTGGCATCAACAGAACAAGAACCTTGAAATCCCATTTCCCGCATTTCACTGTAAGTGTAAGCTTCCCGCATAATTGTTCCTGGCACGGTGCAGCCGTACATTTTCAGTCCTTGTTTGATTTCTCCTTTAACGCTGTGGGGAGCTATCAAAGCGTTGTAACGCTCTTTTAATGCTGGAATTGTGAGGTTGTATTTAGCTTGCCATCTCTTTTGTTGAGGATAAACAATGCTAATTCTACCGGCAATTCCTAGACTGGATAAAACTGCTGCAACTTGCCTAATAAATGAGCGGTAAACTGTAGTGATGAGGTGAGGTGGGCGGTTATTTACAGCACCGTCACTATCCATCAATCCTGCTAGGTAAGCAGCTCTAATATCTATTGAACCCTGCAAAATAAAACTAGGGACTTGCAAAGGAATATTAGGCTGCTTAATGTAGCGATAAAAATATTCTGCGAAGCGAATAGAGGAACAGATGGATTTAGCAGTATTTTCGCCTTTGACACTGGTGTGAGTTGCACTTAGTCCAAATAAAGCCAATGCTGCATCTATTTTTGTTTGAAGTCTAGGTAGAAGTTCCACATCCAAGCCGTTCATTGCCCATTCTACGCGGCCATAGGGCTTTCCATACTTGTTACGACCAAGAGCAATATAGCCATCTCCATGGGTAAATCCAATCAACCAAGCAATTTCCGGTGTTAGATCAGGAACAATAAATGATTTGACATTTCCACTTTGAGTTGGTCTTTCTTGTGTAAAGTCAGGGGGTAGGTGAGTTACTGTACCAGGTAAGACTTGTGTATTGTGTAATAGGCGATCGCCTTCCACAAGACTCGCTATTGGCTTCCAAGTAATTCCCCCTTTAGCATCTGTAAGAACTGCTTGTCTGTGGTTTAAAGTCGCTCTGGGATAAGTGGCATTGGTTTCTATCTCATAAACTTCCTGAAATCCTTGGTCAAATTTATCAACCACTCGTCTGAATCCCAAGGGGGTTTGTACTAAGTCACCTACTTGGATATCACGTATGGGAACCAGACCTTGGAAAGTATGAACCAAGGCATCTTCAGGTAAACAACGTCTGATATTACCTGCAACAATTGTGACAGCAGCTTCATCAATTAACAGACAACACTCCACAGAATTTAATTGACGTCCTACTGCTTTATTAAGGATAGAAGCGCAGCGCTGATACAATCCAGGCAATTTTACGGGATTGGCAACTCCTCCAAAGCCGTTGAGAATTTCTCCAGCTTGGCGTACATCGCTGATATCAACAATTACTTGTATTTCTTGTGTAAATCTTTCATCAGTAGAGAGTTCCAGTAAAGTCTGATATGATTGCACCCAGCCTTGGCGGCTGTCTCCTACATAGATGGTAACGCGGTGAGCATTAGTATCTATTTTTACTTCTGTAAATTCACGCCGTTCTAGACGGGGAGTAAAACCAATTTCTCCCTGTACAGTTACATTTAAGCGATTACGAATAAGGGGCAATTGGTTGATGTATTTTGGTTCTAAAACTGCTCCAGTACCGCAGCCCATCATTGCCAAATCCATCATCAAGCCAAAAGCACTCCAGTTCTGGAGGTTGGTAGAAGTGCAGTTGTAAGCACCAGAAAAATTCTGTGGCTTGGCTATCCAGTCTGTGCCACCAACCCACAACCAGCGCCCACTGGGTAAAGCTTTCAAGTTACGCTGCATCCGTTCGAGGATCTCAGCCTCTTGTGGTTGCAGTTTTCCCAAGTTAATTAAACCACCTAAAGTGCGATCGCATACCTGCTCCCATGTCTCCCTTGTTTGTGCCTCTTTACGGCGGCTGTAAGTTCTAAAAAACACTGGGTAGGCCGCTGGGGCTGTTTCTGGAAAGTTTGCACTCTGGCGTTTGCGTTCAAGCTCTCGAACCATAAATCAAGCCTTGTTGGTCTCTAGTCAAATTAAGACTATACGTCAACTAGTCGCGAGGGTCAAAGGTTGAAAAAAGAATCAGTTTGCGGTAAGTTTATCTCCACGAGTAATTATCAATCTTGTAAGCTTAATTGTGTCTAATATCCCTAATCTAAAATAATTCATATTTTCCATTTTGACAGCATATTTAATCCTTTAGATATATTTATTTTCGCCTGGAAAAGCTAGAATAGACGCGGTTTTCCTCTTTCGGCTGTTCGCAGTCAATCACAACAGCTTGAAACCCTAATTTTAATGATTTTAAGTTTATTGAAAAATTATTAAATAATTATTTTTTCTAGTCAAAAATATTGTTTTTGTACAGAAGCAAGATATTTTAATATATAAATTTTATTATTCAATAACTATTAAAATAAACCAAATACTAAATAATTTAATAAATCAGAATAGACTTGAGTGCGAAAATATAATATTGAAATGTATTAATTGATTTTTTATTAAAATTTCAAGACAAAATCGGAAATAAATCGAACAGTAATAATACTGAGTAACTACAATTAAATATCTACTGAAGTATAGATATGTTCCAAGATGAATGATATTTGATGTAGCAGTATTTTTGCCTGCTTTCAGCAAAAATTCGGTTTTGACCAAAATAATATTTTTGATAAATTGAAATAACTTATATGTAATTCCTTATCTATGACTAATGGAACATATAAAAGAGCAGATATATAATTTGTTCTTCTGCCAGCAGTGAGAAAAGAAAGTATGTACAGACTCTGACAATAGGTGTTTGTCAGATGCCATTGGTTAGACATATACTATGATTGAAAATACTTTACTTTCTTATGGCACTAGTATTTTTGCACTTGCATAAATCAGAGTGCGATCGCAAACAGTTTGTGAAACAAATATATTTTCACAACTTGTTTAGTGAGATAATTAGATTGTGAGGAAAAGAACGGAGACACGTTAATTGTAAAGGGGGAAATATGAAAACCAAAATTTTGGCTGCTCTAACTTTAGTAACTCCCCTGTTCTTCACTGGCGCAGTTAGTGCCAATAATCCGCAGCAAATACAAAAGCTGTTATCAACTGGGGAATGTGTAGGGTGTAATCTATCAGGAGCAGACCTCAGTGGCGCTCACTTAATTGGTGCTGACCTCAGAGGCGCAAATCTCCAAGGTGCTAACCTGGAAGGAGCAAATCTTGAGGGTGCTGACCTTACGGGGGCAAATTTGGCAGGTGCGAACTTAGAGTCAGCTTTTGCGACCAATGTTAATTTCAAAAATGCCAATCTCAACGGCGTCAACTTTACCAGTGCTACAATTTTAGATTCCAATGTGCATGGCGCCTCAATGAATAACCTCAATATTACCAATGCTGAGATCTACAACACTGGGATAGGTATTGGTGGTGATAGTGCGGATATTCCAGATTGGGACTAAATAGGCATATATCCACGCATAAGGTGAGAAAGATTTTTTACCCCACCTCAACCCTAAGCGAAATCAGAGAAGAAGTTAACCAACAGATTTATTAGTTAATCCTCCCATTTCTAAGAAAAAATTTAGAGGTGGGAGGATTTTTGCTCAAAATTAATTTTTAATTATTTTTTAATCTATAAAATTTGGTTGAAAAAGTACTAGCTAATTTGTTTACGTGGGTTTAGCCATTGCATACCACAAATATTTTTAAAAGTCTAGGCTAAATGAATACATAAAAATTTTTATTAAGTATTAATATCAATTCTACTCTCAGCATTGAGAATAACAGCTTAAGATTGCCTAAATATCAGGTAAAATCGGCATTTAGGCTTGTATAAATAAGGGATGAACTTATTGGTGCATGATTTGTACTCCAATGAGTACGATCATAAACAGCTTACCTGTCTGATGTCAGTCCACCAGATGGGCAAAACAGGCAAGAGCAAAACTTGAACTTTGGTTCAAGGTACATGCCTGTATGTGTAAAGTGATGTGTTAGTGCATCGCCGACTCAACAGCCTTTTGGTTGTAATTGTCCCGATTAAAGTAACTCAACTGTCACAATCATGGGAGCGGAAATGCAAGAACCGGAAGTAGTAGAAACAAAGTCTCCAGAGGCAATAGTGCCAGATATGAACAACCAAACAGGAACCATTACTAAAATCCAACCCACTGTGCAAACTCAAGACCAATGGTTGAAGTACGGAGAAATCGCTTCTAGCTTTTTAGCGACACTACCTGAATACCTGGGAAGCTTTTTTAATAAATACAGACAGCCCCTGGTTACGATTGGTTTAATTGTGGGAGCCATTGTCGCTGTTAAAGTTGTCTTGGCGATCCTAGATGCTTTAAATGATATTCCTTTAGTGGCGCCGACTTTTGAATTAATTGGTATTGGTTACTCTGCATGGTTTGTTTACCGTTATTTACTCAAAGCCTCTACCAGGCAAGAGTTAACCAATGAAATTGCAACTCTCAAATCACAAGTGGTCGGTAAAGACGCCTAAAACTGAGTAATTCAGTACCTAGAGCGATCGCAACGCTGGTACGCTATCAATTACTGCTGGATCTCGCCTCCTCCCAAGTGGTCAAGTAGATTCTTAGCAACTCTTGACCACTTGTGCCATCACATCTAATTAGGCGCTTTGACAATATATTCAGATTCAATTGCGTCTAACCTTCCTGTTCGCACCAAAGCTTGATAAACCATAGCCGCTACCTCTGCACGGGTAGCTTCTTTATTGGGATTAAGCGCTTTGGGATTAGGATAATTAACCACAAGACCATTAGCTGTGGCAGCTGCTATTTTGCCAATAGCGTAGTTAGGAATTTCTTTAGCATCCCTGTAAAAGCTTAAAATTTGAGTTTGAGAAGCAGGAACATTTAAATTCATTCCACTAGTCAGGGCAACTAATACCTGGACTCGCGGAATCTTTTGCTGTGGTCTAAAAACTTTGTTAGGGTAGCCTTTTAAGAACCCTGTACTAATGGCTTGGTCAATGGCTGAGTTTGCCCAAAACCGAGGTGGCACATCCTTAAAAGAGATTGTATTCTTGGTCTTGCTAAGTTCTTTTCCAAATGCTTGTTCTACAATCGCAGCAAATTCAGCGCGGGTGACAGGCTGATTTGGTCTAAAGGTGTAATCTTCATAGCCCTTAATTATATTCCGAGAGGAAAGCACATCAATAAAACGACGCGCCCAAAAGTCACTCGGTACATCATTAAATGCAATTGGTGGGGGAATTGTTGATTTTTGCTCAGGAATAATTAGTGGTAGGGTTCTGTTAGTAGTAAAGGGTGGAAAAGGTGCTTGTTCTTGCGGCAAATTATTCGGGTTGACAGTGGGAGATGGTGTGACTCTACTTAAATTCTCTTCGGCAGATGCAGATGGTGTTTGACGACTTCCTACATCTGGAGGAGTTGGTATAGCTAAAGGTGTGGGGGAAGTAGTCGGAGTAGGGGAAGGTAACAACAAGCTGTTGAAATTCCAGCCAGACTCCTTACGGGAAAATGACCAAAACAAAATTGCCCCGATAGTGACAAAAGCAACAAGAATGCCAATAAATTCATCAAAGCCGAGGGCATTTGTTTGAGATGACTTAGGATCGGGAGGCGTGTTTGTCATCAGTGATTATCCTAAATTGTTGGTTGTTGATTGGTGGTTGTTGGTTGTTGGTTGTTGGTTGTTGATTGGTGGTTGTTGATTGGTGGTTGTTGGTTGTTGATTGGTGGTTGTTGATTGGTCTTTCTCCTATTACCCATTACCTACTAACCACTAACCACTAACCACTGTACCAGACGTGCCATGGCACGTCTGGTACAACCATTAACAAAGTTTCTCATAACACTCGTAACAAGCTGGGAATGCTGTCTATCGCTTCTAAGGTACGAATTTCTGCCAAAGCTTGGCGGAAATCTCCTTCTCGGACATCGTGAGTAACAACAACAATCTCTGCTAATTCTCCCTGAAAGCCTGTTTGTACAACTGACTCTAAGCTTACACTGTATTTACCAAAGCAGGTTCCCAATTTACCAATTACCCCTGGTTGGTCTTTAGTCAGAAAACGGGTATAGAATCTGGTAACAAGTTCCTCTAGTGGCGTAATTTGACAGTAGTCTTGATGCCTACAAGATAATAAGGCGTTAGGTGTAGCTGTACTGGCTTGTAGTGCTGCTACCAAATTTAAGATGTCAGACGATACAGCACTAGCAGTTGCACCAGCACCAGCACCTGGGCCAAAAAACATCACCTGTCCAATCGGTTCTCCTTCTACAAGAATGGCATTATAAACACCGTTGATGCTGGCTAAGGGGTGTGCTTTCGGAACTAGAGTCGGGTGAACTCTGACGGAAATTGGATGATCGGGTGTAGACGCATAAGCGGCTTCCCGTAGGGTAGGGGTGATGGCGGAAGGATTAACTGTTTTAGCTATTGCTAGTAGTTTAATGACGAATCCCAATTTCTCGGCATAGGCAATGTCTGTCTTGCTGACTTGCCGAATACCCTCACAATAGACATCTTGTAGTTTAATGCGTCCACCAAAGGCTAATGAGGCCAGAATAGCTATTTTGTCTGCGGCGTCTAACCCATCGACATCAGCTGTAGGATCGGCTTCTGCATAACCCAACTTTTGGGCGTCGGCTAAGACATCATCGAAGCTAATGCCTTCAGCTTGCATCCGCGTCAGGATATAGTTAGTTGTACCGTTAACAATGCCTGTTACGGTATGAATGCGGTTGACACTTAAAGATTGCTTAAGGGGTTGAATCACCGGGATCCCACCACCAACAGCAGCCTCTAGCATGACATAAACACCAGCTTTATTGGCAGCAGTAAAGATTTCATCCCCAAACCGGGAAATTACCGCTTTATTAGCAGTGACGACATGTTTGCCATTTTCAATGGCTTTGAGAATTAGCGATCGCGCTGGTTCGAGTCCACCAATGACCTCAACTACTATATCTACCTGCGGGTCGTTGACTATTGCTGCTAAATCTGTAGTTAAGACAGCATCCGCCAATTCTACGATCCGGGGTTTGTCAAGCGATCGTACCCCTACCCGATATATTTCTACATCTCGCAACAACGGGTGACGCCCTGCATTATCTTGTAAAAGTTGCACTGTACCCGTGCCTACTGTACCTAAACCCAGTATTCCCAGCTTTACGCCCACGAATCTTATACCAAATTTCACCAACAACAATTGTAGGGTGGGCATTGCCCACCCTACTAGATCTTTATGTTGATAGTTGGTTGTTGGTTGTTGGTTGTTGTTTGTTCCAAGCAACTACCAACTACTAACTAACAACCAAATTAATATGTTTCAACGTGCCAGCGCCCAGCTTTCTTGAGTTCTTTCTGATAGTCGCTCCAGTTGATACCCTCTTTCGCTGCTGCTGCTGAAAGTGCTGCATCAATGCCATCTTCCATACCACGCAAACCGCAAATGTAGGTGTGGGTTTTCTCGTTCTTAATCAAACTCCACAGTTCATCTGCGTGTTCAGCAACGCGGTCTTGAATGTACATTCTGCCGCCTTGGGGGTTTTTCTGCTCACGGCTAATGGCATAAGTCAAGCGGAAGTTATCAGGATACTTCGCTTGGATTTCTTCCAATTCTTCTTTGTAAAGAATATTTGGAGTTGTGGGAACACCAAAAATCAGCCATGAGAAACCTTTGAACTGGTATTCTGGGTTAACAGCTCTTTCGGCATCCTTGAACATCCGCCACAGATAAGCACGCATGGGGGCAATACCTGTTCCTGTTGCCATCATGATCACGTTGGCGTCTTCATCTGGGGGTAGTAACATTTCCTTACCCACTGGGCCTGTGATTTTAACTTCATCTCCAGGCTTGAGGTTACACAGGTAAGTCGAGCAGACACCGTAGACTGTTTCGCCAGTTTCTGGATGCTTGTACTCTAACTGACGGACGCACAGTGATACAGTCTTGTCATCTACATCATCGCCGTGACGAGTCGAAGCGATAGAGTACAGTCTCAATTTTTCTGGTTTGCCATTCTTGTCCAGTCCCGGCGGAATAATACCGATACTTTGACCTTCTATGTAACGCAAATTTCCGCCAGAGAGGTCGAACTTGAGATGCTGAACAATACCGATACCGTTTTCTCCTACTAATGCTTCATTGGAAATGCATTTACCAATGTAAGGAGCATTAGGGCGGTAAATGTTGACAGGAACGTCAGCGTGGGCATCTTTTTTAGCTTTCGCTTGAGTCATGGTCTTGCCTTTAGTCTCATTCTTCTGGGGCTGTTGCTGGACTGGTGGTTCAGCATTTACAGGTGTGGCATTACCATTTTCTTCGTGAGCAGATTTAGCAGATGTGGCTTTACCATTAGTTTGCTGTAAAACACTGACTGGTTGTATGCTAACAATTCTGCCGCCCAGGCGAGTAATACGTCGCATTTCCTGATTCATGCGGCTGTAAGGCACTCTGATGAACACACTGCCACTGTTACGAATTTGATAGTTCGTCTGATCAGTTTCTTCACTCTGACGCAGACCAACCACCTCGTAAACAAAAACACGGCTACCTGATTCTGTGTTGGCAGCTCCTTCAACAGCACCTCTATAGTACATTCGTTCTAACACTCCGATATTTACTTAACCTTTTCTCAAAAAACCCTTTCACCACATATTCAGCTCTTTTTACCAAATTTTTGGTGACAAAAAACTGATACTTGGAAAAGCGGCATTAGCCAATGCCTTTTTACGTACACTCACCAAAGACACTAAAGCATGGCAAAAGTCACACCTGTTCACCTTCTAAGGTAGAGGATAAGTTCTTTGGAGAATGTTAATAATGAGTCAATTTAATTTTTTTTTCGTGATATGGCATCGCTACAACATAGATAGCTCTCTGTAACCCAAAGTACACCCTGCTTTAGGTGTTTGACTTCAAAATGCCAGTTTAGGGAAGATATGTTTCCAGTTTGTTTCACTTGTGTGTGAAGCCTCTAGTCATATGAAGGCTGCTATGCAGTTAGTGGTTTGGCAGAAAGCTGTCAGTCCTATATCGCAGGCTTTCCAGCTTCATGGTTTTGCATAATTTGATTGTTACCTGACTGCAAAGCTTCATCGCTTAGAGTTTTTGGAATATTTCATATCCACAAAGATACCTTTGTTATGCTGAATAACACAACAAGTACAATCATAGAAGAATATGTAAAGTATTCCGATACAGATTATAAATTAAGTTTTACTTGATGTGAAACATCTGTCAACCTCTACAAATACATGACCAAGCTACTTGTTCGCTCTTTTGTACTTATATAATCAATGTAGTGTTAACTGCCTTACTATTCTGTTTTCTTACTTCTTTCTGAGGATAGATAACATAAAATAGTTTTTAATCTTATCAATTTTTGCTTCTTGCCTAATAAAAATTCAGAAAAGCTTAAAAAGTACTTTAAAAATTAAATTATACCCTATAGACTTGAATTAATAGAGTCATAAGCTGTAACCCTCAATTGCCATAATACTCCCGGAAGAGTTGTGAAACTTGAACTAATGATTGTTGACAGTTTTTGGTGATTGGGTATTTGTGATCTCAAACACCTAATGATTCCAGACTAACAGTCTACTAGTTTGTCATATTAGTTTTGTGATGTGTGTAGTGGGTGCTGCCCTAACGGTAGCGGCTACAGCGTTAAAATCAGCACTTTAGTGCTGGTACAAACTATTCAAAGTTATTGTGACACACTACAAGTATCACTAATCTTAAGGGCAACTGCTTTGCTGCTATGGGAATAAAAAATTCAAAACCCACATTTTTGGGCTTGTGACTTAACTTCAGTAGCTGCACAGCTGGTTTTGAGGGGATTTTTGTGATTCTAAACATTCACAACCATGATTCCAAAAACGCATTTTCTTGCTGATAGCAAGCCTTGTATAGAATAACCCCTTCTGTTAGAATCCAATATATCACTAGGATTAAATACTTACCAGCGACAACTTAGACAACAAAAACGGGTAACAATTATGACTGTTTAGCTTACCCGTTATATGTCTATTGGTGCTGCTGAGTAGCAAGAACGCAGGATAAACCAAAGGGGTAAGCTCCTGGCTTCATGTCTGTAGGTGTGAAAAATTATTGATTGACTCATCTTTAGCATTTAGAGGAGATTTATGAGTAATAAACCAGAACGTGTGGTATTAATCGGAGTAGCCGGAGACTCTGGGTGTGGTAAATCTACGTTTTTGCGTCGTCTGACGGATTTATTCGGTGAGGAGTTGATGACAGTCATCTGTTTGGATGACTATCATTGTCTGGATCGTAAGCAACGTAAAGAAACAGGCATAACCGCACTTGACCCTAGAGCCAACAATTTTGACCTGATGTACGAGCAAATCAAAGCGCTCAAAGAAGGTCAATCTATTATGAAGCCGATTTACAACCACGAAACCGGCAACATCGATCCACCCGAACTGGTAGAACCAAATCATATTGTAGTGATTGAGGGGCTACATCCTTTATATGATGAACGTGTGCGATCGTTAATTGACTTCAGCGTCTATTTTGATATTAGTGATGAAGTCAAAATTGCTTGGAAGATTCAGCGAGATATGGCTGAACGCGGTCACCGCTACGAAGATGTTTTGGCTCAAATCAATTCTCGTAAACCTGATTTTCAGAACTACATTGAACCACAAAGAGAATTTGCTGATGTAGTTCTTCAGGTATTACCTACCAACCTCATCAAAGAGGACAAAGAGCGTAAAGTTCTGCGGGTACGGATGCTGCAACGCGAAGGTAAAGAAGGCTTTGAACCAGTTTATCTGTTCGATGAAGGCTCCACAATCCACTGGACTCCCTGTGGGCGCAAGCTATCTTGTTCCTATCCCGGTATGCAACTGTACTATGGTTCAGATGTATACTATGGTCGCTATGTCTCTGTCCTAGAGGTAGATGGTCAATTCGATAACCTTGAAGAAGTTATTTACATCGAAACTCATCTCAGCAACACATCCACCAAGTATCAAGGCGAGATGACTCATCTATTACTCCAGCACAGGGAGTATCCAGGTTCTAACAATGGTACAGGTTTATTCCAAGTGCTAACAGGATTAAAAATGCGCGCTACTTACGAGCGTTTGACAGCAAAGGAAGCCAAAATGGCGGTTCAAGTTTAAGGCAACAGTGTTTGTGTCTAAATATCTAAGGGACACTCTTAGTGTCCCTTTTTTTTTATGATTAATTGTATTTGACATTGGGTATTGGAACTAAGTATTACCTTTTCCTCGTCAGTATATTTATCTGCCCTTCGGGCAAGGCAGAAGGCAGAGGGCAGAGGTGATAAGGGAAGAAAAAAGTTTTAAGGTATGCCTTAAGCCGCAGCCCAAATTTGGTTTAAGACCCCCACTAAAAATCTATGATTTAATAGTCTTCAATAAGAGGGGGCCCAATCACCCTCTTATTACCTTCTGCCAACTGAGCCTCCTGCCTTCTGCCTTCTTCAATTTTAAAGAATACAGCAGTAAAGAGTGGATTTTATGAAATTAGCAACTGCTTTATCTGCTGATTGTAAAAATATTGTTATGATTGCAGATTAAAGTAGCTAGATTAAATGGCAACATTTGGTCAGTTAACTCCCATTGTTTAGGAGGAATTTAATTTGTCTAAACGCTATCTATTTACCTCCGAGTCAGTAACCGAAGGTCATCCAGATAAAATCTGCGATCAGATTTCGGATGCAATTCTAGATACATTGCTCACACAAGATCCCACTAGTCGTGTTGCTGCGGAAGTTGTTGTTAATACTGGCTTGGTATTAATTACTGGTGAAATCACGAGTAAAGCAAGTGTCAATTATGTCAATATTGCCCGCAAAAAAATAGCGGAAATTGGCTATACAGATGCAGTCAATGGCTTCTGCTCTAACAGTTGTTCTGTGCTGGTAGCTTTAGACGAGCAATCGCCCGATATTGCCCAGGGTGTGAACACTGCCCATGAAGCACGTCAGGATAGCGAGGAACAATTCGATAAAGTTGGTGCTGGCGACCAAGGTATTATGTTCGGTTTCGCTTGTAACGAAACACCAGAACTGATGCCTTTACCTATCAGCCTGGCTCACCGTATCGCCCGTCGATTGGCAGCAGTCCGCAAGACAGGCCAATTAGCCTACCTGCGCCCTGATGGCAAAACTCAAGTAACTGTTGCTTACGAAGATGGACGTCCTGTAGGCATTGATACCATCCTGATTTCTACACAGCATACACCTACCATCGGTGATATCACCGATGAGGCAGAAGTGCAAGCCAAAATCAAAAAAGACCTTTGGTCAGCAGTGGTTGAACCTGTATTTGGCGACTTGGAAGTTCAGCCAGATGAAAATACCCGCTTTTTAGTCAACCCCACTGGTAAATTTGTGATCGGTGGGCCGCAAGGAGACTCCGGTCTAACTGGACGTAAAATCATTGTCGATACCTACGGTGGCTACTCCCGACATGGTGGTGGTGCCTTTTCTGGTAAAGACCCCACTAAGGTAGACCGCAGTGCCGCCTATGCTTGTCGCTATGCTGCAAAAAATATTGTTGCCGCAGGTTTGGCAGAAAAATGTGAAGTTCAGCTTAGCTATGCTATTGGTGTAGCGCGACCAGTGAGCATTATGGTGGATACCTTTGGTACGGGCAAAGTTGATGATCAAACCTTACTCCAGTTAATCACAGATCATTTTGAACTACGCCCAGCTGGAATTATCCATACCTTTAACTTACGTAATCTACCAAGCGAACGAGGCGGACGTTTTTATCAGGACGTCGCGGCTTACGGTCACTTCGGTCGGACAGATTTAGACCTGCCCTGGGAACGTACTGATAAGGCGGAGTTGTTGAAACAAGCACTCAGCAAAGAAGCTTCAACTGCTGCGATCGCTTAATTCATTTCAGCCCAGAGTTAGGAGTCAAAAGTATAAACTTTAGCTCCTAAATCTTAATTTCAAGAAAAAAGGGATCGGGGATAAGGGGGACAGGGAGGACAAGGAGGACAATAAATTTTAGATTTTAGATTTTGGATTTTAAGTTGAAATCCAAAATTCTTTCCTTTCTCTGTTCCCCGATCACCTATCCCTTATCCCCGATCCCTACATGGAAGTAATGCTAACTATAATAGTGAGCGAATATTTGTTCTTGTTATAAAGGAAGAGTAAGATTAGGTGAGAGTCACTGATTCAGTGATTTTATGCCTATGATTGATGTGATAACTTTGGCGGGAGGATAAGAAGATTTGAGGGATGCAAACTCACAAACCAACCGCTTTTGACAACAGTTCAGAAACAACAAAAGTGTCAGCCAACGACCCCTCAACCGACGAACTGCCGACTATCGAATTTCCCTCGCGAGGGAAACTCAAGGCTAGTTCTTGGCGCATCCATCAAAAAATAGGTTATGGTTACTTTCTGGCAATTGGCATTGGGTTTTTTGGTTCACTTGCTGGGTTGTTTGTCGCTAACTTTTATCGAGGACAACAAATCAGGGAATTAGATCACGCCCATTACCAGACACAAATGCTGGTTAATTACAAAGATGCGATCGCAGATGCACAAATCCAAAGTACAAATTTGCCTGCTGTCGTGGAAGATCCAGAAAAGCTAGCCTACAGAAGAGACAAATTTCTGGAAAATATCGAAAAAACTAAAAAAATAGAAAATCAAATTATGGCTTTTCTGGAAAGCAAGCCCAAGAACTTAGCAACCAGTGAAGCTTCTTTACAGACTTTATTACAAAATTACGCGACTAATTTAGACTCCTATGTTCAGGATATTGAGTCTATCTTAGAACCAATTAATAATCAGCAAATATCACCACAGCAAGCATCCATAGTCCAGAACCAATTACTAGCGGTTTTGCGTAGTGATACAGCCTCGCGCCTAGATCAACTATATAAATATTTGAATGATCTCCTGCAAAGCGCCGAGCAAGTAGAGGAGAAGATGAAAAATGATGTTAGCCAGTCCAAAGGAATTGAAAGATTAATAGTCATGGCCAGTATGCTCTTGTCGGTGGGAGTTGCTGCTGTTGTGGCTTGGCGCACTTCTCGAGCGATCGCTGAACCAGTCATCACCGTCACTCAAGTTGCCGAACAAGTAGCACGGAAATCGAATTTTGACTTGCGCGCACCTGTCACCACCGAAGATGAAATAGGTTTATTAGCAAAATCACTGAATCGTTTGATAGAACAAGTATCAAAACATACCAAAGAACTGGAACAAGCCAAAGAATTAGCAGAAGGAGCCAACAAAGCCAAAAGTCAATTTTTAGCGAATATTAGTCACGAATTACGTACACCATTGAATGCCATTATTGGTTTGAGTCAACTACTCCAAGATGATGCTGCTGATACCAGCTTAGGAGGAGAGTTTATCAGTGATTTGGAATCAATTAACTCTGCTGGTAGGCATCTTTTGTTATTGATCAACGATATCCTCGACTTATCGAAAATTGAAGCAGGGAAAATGACTTTTTACCCAGAGACATTTGACCTGATGACATTAATTAATAGTGTTGTGCTGACGGTAAAACCGCTAGTAGAAAAAAATGGTAATGTCTTAGAAGTGGATTATGAGCAAGAATTGGGCATAATGCACACCGATCAGACTAAGCTCAGGCAGGTACTTTACAACTTGCTGAGCAATGCCGCTAAGTTTACTACCAACGGTAAAGTGACATTAAATGTCAAAAGAGAAAAAGTTTACTCACTGGACGAAGAACCCAGGGAAATCATTATTTTCACTGTGACGGACACAGGTATTGGCATGTCTTTACAGCAACAACAGCAGTTATTCCAACCCTTTACCCAAGGAGACGCCTCAACAACGAAAAAGTATGGCGGTACAGGACTTGGGTTGGCAATTAGCCGTCACTTTTGTTTAATGATGGGTGGTGAAATTTTTGTCAAGAGCGAACAGGGAGTAGGGTCTGTTTTCACCGTACGCTTACCACTTGTTGCTCAAGGATAGGCAGGGGAATGAAATAGGGAATAGGGAACTCTTAACAGGCAAAAGGTAATTAAGGTAATTAAGATATTGATAATTTTTCTAATGCCCCGTGCCCAATGCCCAATTTCAGGCGTTGTGATGTACTACTCAACCATATTGATTTTGATAGGCTGCCAGATCCCCGACTTTTTAAAAAAGTCGGGGATCTAGCCACTCGCAAAGAGTCAGAACTTATGTGGTCGAGTAGTACGCATTTCGTCAAAGCTACTTAAAGTTTATTCAAAAAAATTACTCTCAATCTTCTAGTCTTACTTACTGGTTAGACTTTATAAAACTATTTTATGTAAAATCTACATATTTTTTAATTGAGATAATAATACTTAATTACTCTTCTAATCTCTTTATTTCTCACTTTTTTGTCTTATATGAAAACTATGCAAAACATACATAGATGCATAAAAATTTATTTTTTGCCAACTACTAAAAGAAGTATATTTTGAGGAATGTCTCAAAACTTACTAAATTTGGGTCAATTTTAATACAGAAAATCGTATTAAAAGTTACTCAAATGAATGTACGTAATAGTCTTGAAATGTTGGCGAAAAGGGACAAAAAACAAGTGTTGAAGAAAGTTGTGATGATTGGGGCGATCGCCCTAGTGCTTCTAGCAGGACCTCTCATAGGCAATGCTTTGGCTGCACCCGTTGATGTTAATGCAGCAATTTCTAATGCTCAAACTGCTGCGGATACAGCATTTATGCTGATATCAGCAGCTTTAGTATTGCTAATGACTCCTGGACTTGCCTTTTTTTATGGTGGATTCGTACGTTCTCGCAACGTTCTCAATACGTTGATGATGAGCTTCGTACTTATGGGAGTTGTGGGAGTAACTTGGATTTTGTGGGGCTATAGCCTTGCCTTTGCGCCTGGAAATCCCTTTATTGGTGGTTTACAGTGGCTGGGTTTGAATGGTGTTGGCACAGAACTTACAGATTATCTCAAAGGGTCGAATCCTCCAGAGATCCTGTCTTATGCACCAACAATTCCACATCTAGCATTCATGATTTACCAAGCCATGTTTGCCATCATCACCCCAGCGTTGATCTCTGGGGCGATCGCTGAACGAATGAGCTTCACTGCTTATAGTTTATTTGTACTGCTGTGGTCTACTTTTGTTTACTCTCCTCTGGCTCATATGGTATGGGGGAAAGGTGGGTTCATTGGCTTAGCAGGCGGCTTGGGCGCCCTCGACTTTGCAGGTGGTACAGTTGTTCATATTAGTTCTGGGGTTTCTGCCCTAGTGGCTGCGATCGTTCTTGGCCCTCGCAAAACCTATCCTGATCGTCTTAGCCCTCCTCACAACGTTCCCTTCATTTTGTTAGGTGCTGGGTTGTTATGGTTTGGTTGGTTTGGCTTTAATGCTGGTAGCGCTCTTGCTTCAGGTAGCTTAGCTACAATAGCTTTTGTTAACACTAATACTTCGGCAGCAGCAGCAGCATTAACTTGGTTGATTTTAGAAAAAGTTCTACGTGGTAAACCAACCGCAGTTGGTGCAGCTACAGGAGCAGTTGCTGGTTTAGTAGGTATTACTCCCGCCGCAGGCTTTGTCACACCACTAGCAGCAATTTTAATTGGCAGTATCACGACTTTTGTTTGCTTTTATGCTGTTAGCTTTAAGCACAAAATACAAATTGATGACGCCCTAGATACTTATCCTGTACATGGCGTGGGTGGAACGGTAGGTGCAATTTTGACAGCAGTTTTTGCTACCACCGCAGTAAACTCCGCCGGGAAAAATGGCTTACTTTACGGTAATCCCAGAGAATTACTAGTTGAACTAGCAGCAATTGCTATTGCCTATGTTGTTGCGGGTGTGGGAACCTTCGTCATTCTCAAGCTGATTGATGCCACAGTTGGTCTACGTGTGAAAGAAGTAGCAGAAATGCAAGGTATGGATATCAGCGAACACGGTGAAGAAGGTTATAACGAAGAATTTGGCGATCGCATTTCCGTTAGTGATAAGTAGTCATGATGGGGTATTAACAATACTTGAAATGGGCATTTATATAGTTCTCCCTTGCCCTTCTTATCCCTTATTCCCCAATCCCCAACCCCTATTTCAACTCATACCAATTCGCCAAAAGAATGCGACAGATAGGCCATCTTGTAGAGACGCGATTCATCGCGTCTTTATCCAAAGGATGTGTTGCAATCATTAATTGAATTGGTATCAGTAACATTTTGTGGACGCCAACAGTATAAAATCTGGTACTACAAGATTTGGTATACTCCCCACAATCGTGTCCACTTCTGCAAAAACTTCTCCTACCTGGGCAATTATCTCGCTGATTACCAACGGCATACTTTTGCTAGCGGTCATCCTGCTAATCTGGCGACAGCGGGGGGTGACTGCTTTTTTCGCGAATATATTGCCAAATCACGCTAATGCGAATGCTTCATCACAACCCACGCCAGAGTTGGGTAATCGTCATCAACTCAATTATCAACAATGGGTAGATATTCTCCAACAAGAAGCGAAAGTCGCTGCTGAAAAACGTCCAGATCATCTCACTGTAATTGCTGGAGATTCCTTAAGTTTGTGGTTTCCTCCTGAACTATTACCCGAAACTAGGAACTGGTTAAACCAAGGTATTTCCGGAGAAAATAGCACTGGGTTATTAAAAAGATTAAAACTGTTTGACCACACTCAACCAGAAACAATTTTTGTGATGATCGGTATTAATGACCTAATCCAGGGCAAGGACGATGAGATAATTTTAGAAAACCATCGGCGAATCATGCGTTACCTGCGTCAGGTGCATCCCCAGACACAAATAGTTATTCAGTCTATATTGCCACACGGAGGAGAACAAGCAAATTGGGAAGGGCGAGAAAAATTACTAGCTATTTCCAATAGTCGCATTCGTCAGTTGAATCAGCAACTGCAAACTATCGCGAGAACAGAAGGCGTCAAATATTTAAACTTACATCCCCTATTTGTCAACAACCAGGGTAATCTTCGTCCCGAATTAAGCACCGACGGCTTACATCTCAATTCTCAGGGTTATTTAGTTTGGAGTTCTGCCTTGCAATTATATAGCCAGATGGAACTAGAAGGTGGGCGCTAGAAGAAGATGGGGTGATAGGGGGATGGGGTGATGGGGGGAACTTAATTCTATATTCTCCCCACCTCCCAATCTCCCCATCTCCCCACCACAACAGTGCCTCGGCGCGAGAAAATGTGAAAGAGTGATTTTTGTTGAAAAAACAATGGATACTAAAGCTTTTAAACGTTCACTTCAACATTCTGAAAATTATCATCGTAAAGGGTTTGGTCATCAAGAAGAAGTTGCCACCCAATTGCAGTCAGAATATCAAAGTCAGCTAATTCAGCAAATACGGAATAATAATTACACCCTCACCCGAGGTGATGTAACAATTCGACTCGCCGAAGCTTTTGGTTTTTGTTGGGGTGTAGAACGTGCTGTGGCTATGGCCTATGAAACTCGTAAGCACTTCCCCACAGAACGCATTTGGATTACTAATGAAATTATTCATAATCCTTCTGTTAACCAACGGATGCGGGAAATGAAAGTAGAATTCATCCCAGTCACAGCAGGGAAAAAAGACTTTTCGGTTGTGGAAACTGGTGATGTTGTGATCTTACCCGCTTTTGGCGCCAGCGTTCAAGAAATGCAGATACTTAATGACAAAGGCTGCAAAATCGTTGATACCACTTGTCCTTGGGTATCAAAGGTTTGGAATACAGTTGAGAAGCATAAAAAGCGTGAATATACCTCAATTATTCATGGTAAATATAAGCATGAAGAAACAATCGCCACTAGTTCTTTTGCAGGAAAATATCTCATTGTTTTGAATTTAAAAGAGGCAGAATACGTAGCTAACTACATTTTGCATGGTGGAAATCGAGAAGAATTTCTTGCTAAATTCAGTAAAGCTTGCTCACTAGGATTTGACCCCGACAAAGATTTAGAAATGATTGGCATTGCCAACCAAACTACAATGCTCAAAAGTGAAACTGAGCAAATTGGCAAGCTGTTTGAACATACTATGATGCAAAAGTATGGGCCAGCCAATTTAAATGACCATTTCCAAAGCTTTAATACTATCTGTGATGCTACTCAAGAACGGCAAGATGCCATGTTAGAATTGGTAGAACAAAAGCTAGATTTAATGATTGTAATTGGTGGGTTTAATTCATCAAACACTACCCAATTACAACAAATAGCTTTTGAGCGTGGAATTGCTTCTTACCATATTGATAGTGTTGATAGAATTCTATTTGAAAATCGCATCGAACATCGATTATTAAATGGCAATTTGGAAATTACAAACAACTGGTTGCCTGATGGAGAAATTGTTATCGGTGTAACTTCTGGTGCTTCTACACCTGATAAGGTAGTAGAAGATGTAATTGAAAAGATATTTGAATTAAAATCAATAGTGGCTATCGCCTGATTTGATTTTCGAGACATGAAGCTGTGATTTATCAAGATAAGTCACAGCTATTGTTTTTGACGTGAGAGTTTAGGACTGTGATCGTAGATAGATTACTCGTTTACATCAAATAAATTTAGATGGATTGGCTGCTTGAATATAGGCAACTGCCAAGGGTGTCAATTTAGTTTCCAGTTGAGTAATAATGGCGCGGTCAAATGCTGACCAAATTCGCTTTTGACCAAAAATTTCTGGTTGTAAAATACCCCACAGTTGACCGTCTTGACATAAGTGAGCATGAATTAACGCCCGATGTCCAAAATTTTGATGCTCAAATTCTTTATTAACAACCTCTGGGCTGGCGGTTTCCACATCTTCGACATAAACAGAAGGATCGGTTCGTAAAGCGGCTGCGAATAAGGGGTCTTCTTTTGGTAACGACTCCGGTTCTGATCTCCAGTCGGTGTCTGTAATCTCTGGTATTTGTTGATTACGCCGCCACCAATGGGCGATTTTACCCAGCTTAGTTTGAGGATTTCTCAGATAAAGAAAACAGCGATCGCATTGCAAAACTTCCCCAAGTACCGGAAGTAACGCAGCAAAGACAGAATCTGGCTTACTATGTCCGTCTAGAACGCTTTTTATCGCTTTTGGCAAAATTAAATCAGTCATATAGCAATCCTATCTGATTTGTGAGAGTCGTAAAGCCCAGATCCCCGACTTCTTAGAGAAGTCGAGGATCTTGTCTGTCACGAATGATTGAGGAATGCTATATATCAAATACCTGAGGGGGTGACAACCGCAGTCAACTTGTGGCAGGGCAAGCCTTTCAGGTGACGGACGCCCTCAAAGATAAAAAGCAACAGCAAGATTTTTCTTATTCATCAGCACTCAAAACTCCTATTTTCACAAAGCGCGATCGCGCTCAATTAATTCTCATCTTTTCAGCAGTGATTAAAGTGAAAGGCAAGCCAAGCCTAAGTTACATCCCCCTTGTCACCCCCTCAGATCAAATACTGATTGTAAAACGGTATAACTACCCACTTCTGCAATCAAAAAACCAACCCCTTTTTCAAAAGCAAAGCTACTAGGGGTTGGCATTAATTATCCAAAACTAAATAAATCAACAATTACAGGCTTGTAGGTAAATCTCCAGAGTGTGAGATTCCTCTGGGGCTGCTAGGCTCAGTGAATCTACCAGCATCTGCTTCTTTCAGGAACCCACTGTAGGCTTCCATGCCGTGTTCACCGATATCCAGACCTTCTATTTCTTCTTCACGAGATACTCTGATGCCTAAAGTAGCTTTGAGTACCAAGAAGAATATGGTGCTGAGGAGAACAGTCATACCACCTACAGACAGAACACCAATTAACTGAGTGAAGAACTGCCCTAAGCCGCCACCTGCAAATAAACCCCTGGCTGGGCCAAGACCTTCTGTGTACCAAGGAAAGTCTGCTACACCGGGGCCAACAGCAAATAGACCAACTGCTAGAGTTCCCCAAATACCGCAGACTAGGTGTACTGAGATCGCTCCCACGGGGTCATCTATTTTGATTTTGTCAAAGAAGGTGACTGCGAAAACAACTATGACTCCGGCAATTAAACCAATAATGAAAGAACTGCCAATAGTGATATAAGCACAAGGTGCAGTGACCGCCACCAAGCCAGCCAAAATACCATTGATAATCATGGATAGGTCTGGCTTACCCAAATATAGCCAAGCTGTCACTGTGGCAGCGATACCACCAACAGCACCTGCCATGTTAGTAGTCAGGGCGATGTGGGTGATGGCGTTGGCATCAGCAGCCATTACGGAACCAGGGTTAAATCCAAACCAGCCCAACCACAAAATTAAACAGCCTAAGGTGGCTATGCTCATATTGTGAGCGGGAATGGCAACAGTCTGTCCATCCTGATATTTACCAAGGCGAGGCCCAAGTAATGCGGCTCCCATCAAAGCTGCCCAACCACCTACGGAGTGAACTACCGTAGAACCAGCAAAATCAAAGAAACCAGCTTTGTAAAGCCAGCCACCGCCCCAAATCCAGTGTCCGGTTATGGCGTAGGAAATACCCACAAGTAAGAGGCTGAAAATGAGGAAGTCAACGAATTTAATACGTTCAGCAACAGCACCGGATACGATCGTTGCTGCTGTTCCGGCAAATACTAGCTGGAATAAAAATTTGGCAGCTAGGGGAACGCCAGTCCAGTTGAGAGCGCTAAAAACTCCTTTATAAGCATCTCCAGTTGCGGGACTGTTATCAGCCCCTTGCAAGAAAAATCCACTTAAGCCAATAAAGTCATTGCCATTGCCAAACATCAAGCCAAAACCGATCGCCCAAAAAGCAACGGTAGCCAAAGCAAATACAATGAGATTTTTGGCAAGAACATTCACAGCGTTTTTCTGACGGCACAAGCCGGTTTCTAACATACAGAAACCAGCGTTCATGAAAAACACTAAAAAAGCAGCGATCGCAACCCACAAAGTGTCAAGTGCAACCTTTAAGTCAGCTGTGGTTGGACCAGCAGGAGCAGGAGTTTGAGCAACAGCTACATAACCCCAACTCAGCACAATTAAACAAGCTATGGGAATACAAGCTTGCCAACTGGGAGACAAGCGCTGAATCACCCAAAAAATTTGATTGACAATTGAGTTTGATTGTGTTTTGTAGGCATTCCAGTTTCTAGACTGTCGCCTATGTTTTGCTTTCGATTTTTTTTTGTTCTTTAACATCATGCTCTAAACCGTCCTTAACAGAGAAAATACGTTAAGCAGAAAGAGCGCTCTCCCAAAGCTAAGCAAGTGGTTATTGATATTATCTATTACACAAGTTTGCTATTAAAACTCGCTGATTCTCAATTTTTAGTAAGGTGTTATTTGTAAATTTGAGAATCCAATAACCCAAGTTGAATTCAAGAAGTAAGCATTAACTTTGGTGATACTACATACATTCTTAAGAAATTATTATTATGTACTTTCATCAACAGTCAAGTACCCTTCACTGACTCTTTAATTTTTTACTTTCAAAGAAAATAATTTTTGCCTATGTAAGCATAATTTTGGCGAAAAATTCCACTAAAAATACGGTAGCAAGTAAAAAATTTTTTTTGAATTCACTCAAACTACCGTAAAAAATAGCTAACCCGAATTCAAGCTTTTTTTAAATTTTGCCTTACCTTATAAGGTAAATTGAGCAAAAAAGCAACAGTGGCAATTATTAATTTTGTCAAACTTTTCTCAACCATTACACATACTCTGCTAGGAAAACGCACTATGAACTTTATCTACGTTTACAACTGACACCTTGATTGAAGAAAAATTTGCTAATCCCAACAAATTTGTTGTTTTTGCAATTAACAGACACCACAGACAAATGTTTCCACAGGTTTCATGGGACTGAGGTTATGAAGTGTTTTTGTAAATCTACGAAAGATTTCTTTTGTTAGATTGTATATTTTTAAACTTATACTTCTGGATTTCTGTAACATTAAATACAGTTTTTCTTGATTTTTCTATCAATACATATCTCGATTTCAGCCTTAGGTTGGCATTCTTTAGCTGTATCAATGTTTTTTAAAGCTAAGCGAGAAATTTGAAAAAATATTAAAAATATTTAAAGTTGTGCTTACATTTGAAAGTGATTTTTATGTAGGTTTATGTTATTTTCAACACTTTAAGTGTTGAAATAAAAAACACATTTAGTATTATTCAATACATAAAGTTGTAGAAAAAATTTTTAATTTTAGTATTGAAACGTATAAAATGAAACTAAGATATTACAAGCCTCTACATTTGTTTCAAATACTGTTCATAGCCCATTTGGTCTAATTTAGCTTGCTTTGCCATTACCGATTCACATAGATTTTGGCGGTAATTTTGTATTTTTTTCAGTAAATCTATCTGTTGTGTGGCAATAATTTGTATAGCTAATAGTCCAGCATTTGTTGCATTGCCGATCGCTACTGTGGCAACCGGAATACCCGCAGGCATTTGTACAATAGAATACAAAGAATCAACACCTTGTAAATGACGGCTAGGTACAGGAACACCAATCACAGGTAGGGGAGTTAGAGATGCAACCATGCCAGGGAGATGGGCAGCACCACCCGCACCAGCAATAATAACCTTAATACCCCGTTCGTGGGCAGACTTGGCATATTCCACCATTCGTTCTGGTGTACGATGAGCGCTGACGATCGCAACTTCAACAGCAACACCAAAATCTTCACAAACAGCGATCGCACCTTGCATGGTAGGTAAATCGGAATCGCTGCCCATAATAATACCGACAAGAGGTTGAGTCATAGATAGTAATAGGGATTGGGGATTGGGTAAAAGTTAAAGATTTTTATTTTGACTTTTTTCTTCTCTAACTTGTAGTTTCTGGTTACTTTGGTAGAGATTATCATCTCATTTAGCTACGTAATTTGTGATTCACCCTAAAATCTAACTCAGAAATAATTGCAAATTCTAATGCTCCATCCCCAATCCCCGACTCCCGATCCCTTTCCTATAGACATTATTAACGCACGAGTACCTGGTTATAAAGATTTGCAAATGCTGCTTGTGAATCGCCAAGGTATGATTGAACGTATCTTACCAATTTATACAGTCTTTAAAAGAGTTCCACCAGCAGACTTACAAGTGTTAGATGTCAAAGGTGATTGGATTTCGCTGGGTGGTGTTGATTTGCAGATTAACGGTGCATTGGGGTTAGCATTTCCAGAATTGCAAACGGAAAATGCTCATATATTGCCAAAAATCTGCGAATTTTTGTGGAATGTGGGAGTAGATGCTTTTTTACCTACTTTGGTGACAACTGGGGTAGAAAATATTCAGCGATCGCTTGCTGTGATTACTAAGTTTATGGCAAATGGCGAGAATTTACATCTCTGGCGATCACGAATTCTGGGAGTTCATCTTGAGGGGCCATTTTTAAATTTTCACAAACGCGGCGCCCACCCCGCTGAGTACTTATTGCCTTTAACAATAGATGAAGTCAAGCGGGTGTTAGGGGATTATGCTGATATTGTCAAAGTTGTTACTCTTGCCCCAGAGTTAGATGCAACAGGTGAAGTAATTCCTTACTTGCGTTCTTTAGGTATCACTGTCAGTTTAGGACATTCGCAAGCAACAGCAGCACAGGCACAACAAGCTTTTGAGGTGGGTGCAACGATGGTGACTCATGCTTTCAATGCCATGCTGCCACTACACCATCGTGAACCAGGATTATTAGGGGCAGCAATTACTCATCCGGAGGTGATGTGTGGTTTTATTGCTGATGGACAACATGTTTCACCAACAATGCTAGATATATTGCTGCGTGCTAGTCGTTATGAAAAAGGACTTTTTCTAGTTAGCGATGCTTTGTCACCTTTGGGGCTACCTGATGGTATCTATCCTTGGGATAATCGACACATAGAAGTTAAAGCTGGTACAGCACGACTACCGGATGGTACTTTATCAGGGACGACTTTGCCTTTATTGGTGGGAGTGCAAAACTTGGTGAAGTGGGGAATATGTGATGTAGAGGTGGCGATCGCACTTGCTACAGATGCACCTAGAAAAGCGATCGGTTTATCAGAAAGTATAGTTGGTGCTTCTGCTAGCCAATTATTACGCTGGCACTTGGATGAATCTAGTAGAGAATTAACTTGGCAGAGGTTGGTAACGGGTAATTAGTAGTTGGAGTACTAACGATTTTTCTTATATTAGACCTCTTGCACAAATATTTTTTACCCCACTCAACCCTCCAATATTAAAAGTTTTTTCCTGTCTTCTCCCCGTAAACGGGGAGATTGAGGGGGTTTTTAGGATTCATGCAAGAAGTCTATATCAACAGCTAGTTTTTCGCTTCAACTGGCTACTACCTAAAATTCCCAGAATAGCTAAAGTTCCCAAACCAGCTAAAGTGCTGGGTTCTGGCACAGTTTCTAGCTGAAAGCGCACACCATCGCCAGTTGAACTGAAAATACTTTGATAGCCATATTTTTTACCAGGATTACCCAGTTGCACCACAAAAGATTTTACATCCTTTAAAGTTAAAGATTGGATAGTTCCATCTATAATCTTCCCTTTTTTATCAAGGAGTCCAGTTAACATTTCTGAAACATAAATATTTTGACCTTGAGAATTGGTATAGCTCAATATGCCAGTGTAATTAAAATCTTCGACATCAAAAAAGTTGAGTTTTATACCAGCCAAAGGATTATTAAATTCAAATTTGAATCTACCGACTTCTAATCTTCCATTTTCAACAGGCTTTCCTGGTGTAATTGTAGTTGTTTGAGTAGTAGTTTTAGTAGTAACATCTTGTACTAACTTAGGCACTTTAACAGTAACTGTTTTTGTCTCGTATTTTTTTGTTTTTTCGTTATAAACAGTTTGAGTTGTCTTTTGATCAACCATAATTTGCCTAGTAGTTATGGTTGTTTCGATTATTTCTTCCGTAATTACTTGTGTGCCATCAGAGCGCGTAGTAGTAGTTTGTTTTGGTGCTGTTGTATTAGTCTTGGTTCCTACAGTAGCACCCTCGGGTGCATTCAGATTTTTCTGTGTGGAAGTAGAGGTTTTAATGTCTTTCTTAACTACAGGTGCAGTATATGCTACTGGACGTAACCAATACTCTCCCATAGATGGATTAGTGCCTTCATCGTCTGCCAGAAACTGAATACCAAACTTTGAGTAATCGTTGGTAGTGTTTCTTTGATCAACAAATAAACGACTCACAGAAAATTGTTTGTCAAATTCTAAACTAGTAACTTTGTAGCCGTTTGAACCTAAAGCTGTATCTATACATTTAGGATTTTGATTGCTTAAACATGCTAAGTTTGTTAACTGAATTTCTCCTTCTTCTTTAGGAATTAAGCTAGAGGCATGAGCTACCGATGTCATAGATAAGAAAGTAGATACGAGGCTCGATGCCGCAATAAAATGCGTGAAAAATTTTATTCTTACCATAAAACTAATCTATTGATAAAACATTTGCTCATCTACAAATAACCTCGATAAAAAACTTAATCAATAAACTAAAAAAATATTCACTAAGTCTTAAAGGAATTTATTCCGGAGCAATTAAAATAGCTATTATATTAAATATATTTGTATAATAAATCACTAATATTTAAGCATTAATACTAGATAAAAATCAATTTTGTTGTAAAAACCAATAATTTTTACCGGGTTTAGACTAAAAATACAGTTCCTCAACCAAAAGGCAGTACAGCAGTACCCAGTATTTTTATGCAAAGTGTTTCTTTAGAACACTCTACGGGCGGTGTGCCACCCGCTACAAATAAAATAAACAAAATAAACACTTTTTCCTCCCCTACACTCCCACACCCTTAAACCCCCATACCCGTGTTTATTTAGAGTTAATAATTGCAGATTCATTATTGAGATGCTGAAGTACAAAAAAATCCCACACTCTCCTCCAAGTGGACAGGCATGATACTTTTAACTACTAAGAGCGCGAGAACATAAGTCCCGCGCTGGGCAGCAAAGCATCAGCGTCGGGATACATGGAGTCTCGCCGCTTGCTGAGTGTAGTAGCCCAGGGACTCTGGGGAACGGAAACAGCCTGTCAAGTCGGTCTGTCGGGGGTCTATGACCTAGATAAGTGGCGTGGGGCAGGAATGTCTAACTGTGAAGTTGGAAGCCCGCGCTGTACCGCCTAGCGGTCAGCGTCGGGAGGATGTCACGCATTGGATACTCTTCGATAATTGAATTTCATGAACGCAGCCGACGATAAAACAATTGTTAAAGAATATTTCAATTCCACCGGTTTTGACCGTTGGAGACGTATATATGGCGATGGCGAAGTCAACAAAGTCCAGCTAGATATCCGCAATGGGCATCAGCAAACTGTAGATAAAGTACTCGACTGGCTAAAAGCAGATGACAATTTAGCAGGGCTGTCTATCTGCGATGCTGGGTGTGGTGTGGGTAGTCTCAGCATTCCCTTAGCAGAAGCAGGCGCAAAAGTTTATGCCAGCGATATTTCTGAAAAAATGGTAGAAGAAGGGAAACAAAGAGCTTCTCTAACCCTAAAAAATCCAGAAAATCTGACTTTTGCTGTTCAAGATTTGGAAACTCTCAGTGGTAGTTACCATACGGTGATTTGTTTGGATGTTCTCATCCACTATCCCCAAGAAAAAGCGGATGCGATGATTTCTCACCTTTGTTCTTTAGCACAGTCGCGAATAATTCTCAGTTTTGCTCCTAAAACCTGTGCTTTGACTATCCTAAAGAAAATTGGGAGTTTCTTTCCGGGGCCAAGTAAAGCGACTCGTGCTTATTTACACCGGGAGGCTGATGTAGTCAAGATCCTAGAGAAAAATGGTTTTGTTGTGCAACGCCAGTCAATGACACGTACTCGTTTTTATTTCTCCCGCTTACTGGAAGCTAAGCGGAAGTAAGGCTAAGATCGCGACAAGATATTACATCTTGTCGTGTTATGAAATTTATTAAAAAAAGTATCTGCTGGGGTGTTGTTGACATTTGGTTTTTTCTGCTTTATTGTCACTGCTGTTGAGATACTTACCTACAACCAAAAGTAAACTCCGCAGGAACAGCAAGAATCGGTAGACGGTATTATTAGCGGTTTAGCTTTCGGCTTACCAGCCACAGCATATGGAGGATGGCTGGTGTGGAGTATGCGTAAACAACACCAGAAGCTGTTAAGCGATCGCCTGCAATCTACCTTTTATCGTCTGGTCGAAGAAAATAGCGGTACAATTTCCGTATATTTGTTGGTTGTTGGTTGTTGTTTGTTGCTTGGAAAAACCAAGCACTAACAACTAACCACTAACAACTAACCACTAACCGATGTACAGACGTGCCATGGCACGTCTCTATAACAACTAACCACTAACCAATGTACAGACGTGCCATGGCACGTCTCTACAACAACTAACCACTAACAACTATGAAGACTGGTGAAAAATTGGCTGCGGGTTGGCTGCTAACTCTGGGATTGATGTTTTTGACTTTATCAGTCTCAGCAGCAATTGAAAAACATAAGATGGTTCAATATATTTCTCCAGGAATAGACGAAGAGGCGCCAGATTTTCGTTCAACAGAAGCGTATAATGCCCTTGATCTTACCACCAAGCAAGGTCTTATTTTTGGCATTCCGACCCTTGCTTTGGGAGGATGGTTAGCAATAGGTTTATATCGTCAAAGTCGGCAAGATAAAAAGGCGCTGGAACAGCAGATTAGCGAACATCTGCAATCCACTTTTTACCGGATGATTCAAGAAAATAACGGACGTATAACTCTTTTAGGTTTTGCGATGCAATCTCATCTGCCAGCACCAGTCGCTAGGCAATATCTTGATGAACAAGCCAAAGTATTTAATGCTAATTATAAGATAAGTGAAGAGGGGGGAATTTCCTATCATTTTGACCTTTAAAGAATTGATTGGGAAACTCTATGACGCAAATATTTTTGAGCTTAGCAGCAATTTTAGGTGGTTTATCTGTTGCTGCGGGAGCTTTTGCTTCTCATGCTCTTCGAGAAAGACTTAGTGAGCGATCGCTTTTAATTTTTGAAACAGGCGCCCGCTACCAAATGTATCATGCTTTGGCATTGTTGGCTGTAGCAATATTATTACTTCACATCAAATCTCCCCCACCTAGTTTAGTAGCTAGTGGGTGGTTGTTTATTATTGGGATTGCAATTTTCTCCGGCAGCTTATATGCTCTGAGTTTAACTGGTGTTAAATATTTAGGAGCAATTACACCCTTAGGGGGAGCAGCTTTTATCGCTGGTTGGTGTGCTTTAGCTTTTGCTGCTTGGAATTTGAAGTACTAGAAAATGATGAATTATGAATGATGAATTATGAAGGATAAAAAAATCCTTTCTAGTTCGTCATTCGTAATTTTAATAATAGTTCATGCAAGAGCTTTATTACTATAAATACTTTCCGCATTACAGTATATTTTTTCTGGTGGTTCACTAAAATATTTAAACAATGCTGGACAAAGCCATCCTTCCATATTAGTTTCATTCCAGCGATACCAGTTACCACCATACTCTTGTTGCAACCAAACTAATTCTGCTTGATAGCCAGGAAAAGGCTCAGCAGAAAACAAAAGTTTAAAGCCTTCGTCAACATTGGGAATATCTTTCACGAGCATATCAATCATCTCAGGTACACCGCTAACGAAGGGTTCTTGAAATAGTCCAACATGCTCATCATCAAAAACCCATGTTTGGTGATACCGATAAGGGAAAATAACCATTATTGAATTAGTCATATATTTATTTATTTCTAGTTAGTGGTTAGTTATCTCAGACCTGCAAAATATAGAGAAGTCTTGAAATAAGATATAAAAATTTACATAGTTGTATATACTAACGCCATACATAAATCCAAAACCAAACAGCCAATAAGCTAATGTTGCTGCACAAAAAACAACGAGGTTTTTTGCTAAGACATTAGTGGCGTTGTTGTGTCTACAGAAGCCAGTTTCTAACAATGCAAAGCCAGCATTCATAAAGAAGACTAAAGCACCTGCAATTAATAGCCAGAGGGAACTTAATTCTTGCTTGATGCTGGGAGTTTGCGCCATTGCAGCTTTCATCCAAACCAGCAAGATGATGGTTGCTAAAGGTAAGTTGAGGTAGAAAAACCTCAATAGTCGGCTTCTGTTGTACTCGAAGCCTAGAAGTTTTCTTTGAGACATGGGATATTTTTGTAATTGGTAAAATTAATGTAAATTTGGTTATTTTATACAGTTTTTCAGATTGTCAATATGATTACAGTCACTTTCTTTACCGAATTTTTACTGAGAAAAAGAGAAATACTCTGATGGTATAGGTAAATGGAGCGATCGCCACATCATGAGAAATTTATATAATTTTCAGGTAATTCTCAGGCAAAAAGCTTAATTTCTACAGTTATCGGGAGTCCATTCCTAAAAAATGTGTCGTTTATTAGCCTACCTTGGTTCACCAGTTTCTCTAGAACCTCTGTTGTATGAACCAGAACACTCGCTGATAGTCCAGAGCTATCAACCCCGCGAAATGCTATCTGGAGTGGTTAACGCCGATGGCTTCGGTGTGGGTTGGTATCATGTGCAAAGGGATACCGAACCTTTTACCTACAAAAATACGCTGCCGATTTGGAATGATATTAACCTACCTAGTCTCAGCCGTTATGTGGAGTCAGGGTGTATTCTTTCCTATGTTCGCAGTGCTACAGCAGGGCAAGCACTCGATTTAAGTAACTGTCAGCCTTTTCAGTATCAACGTCTATTATGCATTCACAATGGTCGGATTGAAAATTTCCGGCAAACACTGTATGTACCAATTAGCCAGCAGCTAAATGATGAAATTTATAAATGGGTGAGTGGAACTACTGATTCCGAGCATATCTTTGCTTTGCTGCTATCTCTATGGCAGAAAAACCCAGGCAAAACTCTCGAGCAGGCTCTACATATAACTTTGCTCAAACTTACAGAGATCGCGCTAACTCATCAAACCCACGCCTCAGCCAACCTAGTTATCAGTAATGGAAATAGTCTTGTTGCTTCTCGCTTTAGCACAAAATCACCTGCTCCCTCGCTTTACTGGACAGCTAATGATCCAACTTTCCCCAATGCCGTCATCTTAGCCTCAGAACCACTATTTGGAGGTAATTGGACACCTTGTCCAGAAAATAGCATTATCAGTGTGGGAGAAGAGTGTGATATCAGAATTGAGCAAATCTAGTTTCAAACAGACAATTTTTCAGGCTTTTACTCAGTGTCGTGCCAAAACTCTCACTTTGTTTGAGGGTATGGACGAAGTTACCTTTTGCCATCAAGCTCATCCTGATTTTAGTCCTGTGGGTTGGCATTTGGGTCATATTGCTTACACAGAATCTTTGTGGTTACTTGAGCGCAGTGCAGGTTTACCCTGTATGTTCCCTCAATATCGCCGGCTGTTTGCTGCTGATGGCTTGCCAAAGTGCGATCGCGTCAAATTACCCAACTTAGAGGAAATTTGTTACTACCTAAATACAGTGAGAGAAAAAGTCTTCGATTACTTAGAAGTAACAGATTTAGAAACAGAAGCACCTCTGTGGCGCTTTTTACTTCAACACGAAAGCCAACACAGCGAGATTATTTGTTTTATATTGGAAATGTGCAAGCTGAAAGATAAGGAAATAGGGAAATGTGGAAAATATAATTCTAAGTTCTTCCCATCCCCCCATCACCCCATCACCCCACTGCCCCTAATCCCCACTCCCTTAGGGGAGTGGGGGCCCCGAGTTCCCCATCACCCCACCTCCCCATCCCCCCATCACCCCGAAGAGATGATCCAAATTCCCGCTGGCGAATTCGAGATGGGTAATGATTCACCAGATGCCTTGGATAACGAACGCCCTGCTCATCGAGTATATCTAGACACATACTATATTGACCGTTTCCCTGTCACTTGTGGACAATATCGGGCATTTATGGCAGCAGGAGGTTATGAAAATCCCCAATGGTGGTCAAAGGAGGGCTGGGAATGGTTGCAAACAGCAAAAATAACCCAACCTTTGTACTGGCATGAAGATTTAACCTGGGATAATCACCCAGTGTGTGGTGTTAGTTATTACGAAGCAGAAGCCTACGCGCGGTTTGTTGGCAAGCGCTTACCCACAGAAGCCGAATGGGAAAAAGCAGCTAGCTGGGATGCTAGAACTAATCAGCGTCGCGCTTATGCTTGGGGAGATGCACAACCAACACCAGAACATTGCAATCATGATCAAAAAATGGGCAAAACAACACCAGTAAATGCCTATCCTGCTGGACAAAGCCCTTATGGTTTGTATGATACTTTAGGCAATGTCTGGGAATGGACAGCTACCTGGTTTGATGGTTATAAAGGCTTTCAGTATTACCCTTATATTGGGTACTCGCAGGTTTATTTTGACCGTCAACATTGCGTTTTAAAAGGTGGTAGCTGGGCAACCCGTCCTTGGGCGCTGCGTTCTAGTTTTCGCAATTGGTATCATCCTGGTGTACAACAAGTTTTGGCGGGGTTTCGCTGTGCAAAAAGTGAAAATTCCCTTGATTTATGTTGTCCCTAGTTTCTCACCTAATACAGCTTAATCTCAACAAAGAGACAATAGACCTCTTGCATGAATTCTGAAAACCCCCCTCAATCCCCCCGTTCACGGGGGGAAGATTTAATTCCCTCCCTGATCTCACTTAGGGTTAGGGTGGGGTTCTTTTGCAATATGAATTGCATCGGGAGTTCTCATACCATTTCACTATAAGTTTGATGCATTTGGCAGCTAGGGAGACAAGGAGGAGAAGCAATACGGTTCGATTAAGAATTTTTCGTCATGATTTGGGAATGTAGAGACGTGCCATGGCACGTCTGGTACAGGGTTTAGATGTCAATCGATTTGTCTTATCCGAACCGTATTGGGAGGATAAGGGGAGGATTTGTAGCAATAATTTTGTGAAATGATATCAGTTACCGCAGAAGCAGGATTCAGGGCGATCGCACATTTAGCAAGAACTTAGAGTTGAATTTTATTTATGATACTTTTCAGTGTGTTAGTGAAGCTGACCGAAGGTATCGCCTTTGCCGTTGGTCGGGTTAAGCTAGGGAAACCCATCATCTAATACTCCAAGACGATTTCAAAGTACCTCAACACGACTTTGAATTACTTCAACATCGTTTCCAAGTACCTCAACACGATTTCAAAGTACCTCAACACGACTTTGAATTACTCCAACATCGTTTCTAAGTACCTCAACACGACTTTCAAGTACCTCAAAACGACTTTCAAGTACTTCAACACGACTTCCAAGTACTTCAACATGACTTCGAGGTATGTTTTGCTTTTGAAAGTATTATTTTTAATTATTCTTAATATACTTTCAGTGTAAACAACTAAAAATCATCAGATTGATATTAATAATTTCATTTTATTTTTCCGAATTATTTCTCAAAGAGGTTTATTGTTGCATTGGCTACAGTACATACAGTAAGTAATCCAATAAATTCTTTGAGGAGCGCATCTGATGGCACGACTAAAACGCAGTTCACCTACTCTCGAAAAAGCTCTCCGTCGAATTGCCGGAATGCGATCGATTAGCCCGACGCTAGATTTTGGCAACGGTTTGAATTTGACAGATTATGACAGCCGTATCCAAACCTTGCAAGACCAGCTATTAACTTACAACACTTTACTCTCTACCCTGGATGAAATGGCAGGTCGCCTCTCTCTCATTGAAGAAGAATTAAGCGGCTATTCTGAAAAGATGTTAATGAGTGTGGCAACTCGTTATGGCAAAGACAGCTTGCAATATGTCCAGGCGGGAGGTAAGCCACGCCAGAAATCATCACGCCGTTCAAAAAACACCCAATCCCCTTCTGAGAGTACAGCTACACCTTTGAATAGTGCAAACAACAATGGTAAAGAAACCTCTGTTGTTTTACCCTAATTTTTAACTGCATTATGCTAACTATCGCTTCTTTATCTGGTTGCAAATGGGGCGATCGTTGTCTAACCACTACTGTTATGGGTTCAGTAGCAACGTACTATGCAGGAACAGCAGCGGGAATCGCCTGAAGATGTTGATGCGATCATAACGGCAATTCACCTGGTATAGATCCCCGACTTTTTAAAAAAGTTGGGGATCTGACGCACGAAACAAAACTCCCTCTGGAGCAAATTAGCCTGTTTCATGGGAAAATCCCAGTGGATCAGCATCTTGTATCCACTGCGGCTTTTTGTTTCACTGGCTAACATAAATAGAGGCCATTTGGGGAAAGCGATCGCTAAAGCTATTGCAATACGGCATCGCAACCTATCACGGCAAAAACACGGAGGGTGAATGTCAATATCTAAACCTGACAGCAGTAAGGGTAACTTTCAAAGAACTATTGAACAACGCTTACAAATACAGCGTTTGCTAGAACCAATTTTGATTGTTGCTTCTAGTACTGGAACTGATGTGGTTAAGGGATTAACTCAAACACCAAAAACCCTACCACCGCGTTATTTCTATGATGATCGTGGTTCCGATTTATTTGAGCAAATTTGTGAGTTACCAGAGTATTACCTGACACGCACTGAGACAAAAATTTTGCAAAGCTGTGCTAGTGAAATTGCGGCAATCACAGGCGCTTGTGAAATAGTTGAACTGGGTAGTGGCAGTTCTACTAAAACCAGGATTTTACTAGATGCTTACCAACAACAAGGACTACCTCTGCATTATCTACCAATTGATGTCAGTGCTGGTATGCTCGAAAGTGGCGCGCTGTCGCTACTAGCAGACTATCCCTCACTACAAGTTTACGCACTGGCAGGAACCTACGAATTAGCACTTTCTCAAATTGAGCCTAGCCAGTTACCCAGTCGGATGATTTGTTTTATTGGTAGCACTTTGGGTAATTTGAATCCACAAGAGTGTGATGTGTTTTTATCCCAAGTCAAAGCTGCTTTGCAAGTGGGAGAGTATTTTTTATTGGGGGTAGACTTACAAAAACCAAAACATATTCTGGAAGCCGCTTATAACGACAATCAAGGAGTTACAGCGGCATTTAACTTGAATATGTTAGAGCATCTCAACTGGCGTTTTCAGGGTAATTTTGATACCACCCAATTTGAACACTGGGCATTTTATAACGAAGTTGAACATCAAATTGAGATGCATCTCAAAAGTAAGCGATCGCAAACCGTCGAATTACACACTCTCAAACTCAATGTTCATTTTGAACCAGGTGAAACTATCCGCACCGAGATTTCCCGTAAATTCAGCCTCAACAGCATCCAGCAAGAACTAAAAGCCAAGAATTTAGTACCGCAAAAAGTATGGACTGACGAAAACCAGTTGTTTGGCTTATTACTGTGTCAGTTGCAAGATCGGGGATAGGGCGTGAATCAGTTAACAGTTAACAGTAACCAGTTTAATTTGATAACTGATAACTACCCCCCTACATGAATACCGGGACAGCGTCAGCAAAACTAGAATCAAGGTAGCTAGAGGAGATAACGCCCCCGCAGCGATAGCAGCGATTCCAGGCTGATACCCAAGCGTTGAGAAATAATCTACCCCCGTCAGGCACATTACCTGCCACCAAGGATGCTGGGAATGATCTCCTTTATCGCTGCGTTCTTCTTTAAGTAACCAGCGCATCACCAGTTTGCGATGTTGTTCGGGCGGGATAATAGGCCCAGCCATCAACAATACTCCTATCAGGGCGCGTACTAAAAAAGATGATAACTGGAGTTTGTGCGATCGCCTTTCTCTCCACAGTTAAACATCTTTAGCTTAGTAACGTCTGTTTTGAAAATAATGCAGAGGGCAGAAGGCAGAAGGAAAGACAGTTTTCATTCCCTCGTTGTGTGATTTATCACATGACCGTCTGTCTTGAAAATAAGGCAGCTATGCGGAGGAGCCACTGCGTTGGGCGGCTTCGCCGACTTGTAGACGCCCGCAGGACGGCTTCCCGCAGAGTAGCACGTGGCATGGCAGATGGCACAAGGGGTAAGAATTTTCATGTGTAGTTGTGTACCAATGTTCATGATATAGATACTTCCAACCTTCTGCCCTCTGCCTTCTGCCCTCTGCCTTCTGCCTTCTGCCTTCTGC
>NZ_AJLK01000171.1 GCF_000317205.1 Fischerella muscicola PCC 7414
TGCCTTCTGCCCTCTGCCTTCTGCCCTCTGCCTTCTGCCCTCTGCCTTCTGCCTTCTGCCTTCTGCCCTCTGCCTTCTGCCTTCTGCCTTCTGCCTTCTGCCTTCTGCCTTCTGCGGGGCCCCCACAAATTCGCGATTCGGAGAGCGAATTTGTGGGGAACCCCTTCTGCCCTCTGCCTTCTGCCCTCTGCCTTCTATAATTAATCTTTCTTCAACCAACTAAACATCGCGCGTAAATCTTTACCAATTTCCTCAACTGGATGTTCGGCTTCTTTACGACGCATCGCAGTAAACCCAGGTTTACCTGCTTGGTTTTCCAAAACAAATTCCCGTGCAAACTGCCCAGTTTGAATTTCTTGCAGAATTTTTTGCATTTCTGCCTTGGTTTGTTCGTTGACAATCCGAGGGCCACGGGTGTAGTCACCATATTCTGCGGTATTGGAAATACTATCACGCATTTTTGCTAGCCCGCCTTCCACAATTAAGTCAACAATCAATTTGACTTCGTGGAGACATTCAAAATAAGCTAGTTCTGGTTGGTAACCGGCTTCTACCAAAGTTTCAAATCCGGCTTTAATTAAGGCACTCAAGCCACCACACAATACTGCTTGTTCACCGAACAAGTCTGTTTCAGTTTCTTCGCGGAAGGTGGTTTCCAAAATCCCAGCGCGTGTACCACCAATACCCTTGGCATATGCCATGGCGCGATCGCGTGCTTGTCCAGAAGCATTTTGATAGACAGCAAACAGACAAGGTACTCCTTGTCCTTGTTCGTAAGTCCGTCTGACCAAATGTCCTGGCCCTTTGGGTGCTACCATGATCACGTCTACCTCAGCAGGTGGCACAACTTGACCAAAGTGAATATTAAACCCGTGGGCAAAAGCTAAGACGTTACCTGGTTCTAAATTCGGTTCAATTTCGTTTTTGTAAACAGTTCTTTGTACTTCATCAGGTAATAAAATCATCAACAAGTCAGCAGCTTTGGCCGCATCTGCCACACTTTTGACAGTTAACCCAGCTGCTTCGGCTTTTGCCGCTGACTTGCTACCCGGATATAATCCGACAATCACATTCATGCCACTATCCTTAAGGTTAAGGGCGTGAGCATGACCTTGGGAACCATAACCGATAATAGCGATGGTTTTTCCGGCTAAAAGGTCTAAATTTGCATCTGCGTCGTAATACATCCGAGCCATAAGCGCGTCTCCAGTCAGCAAGCATCCTGTTTGATTGCAGACTTGTTATTTTACCTGATTATGACGCTGTTTCTCGATCTATTATTTGTACTTCCTGAGCAGATAATTTCAGATCCACAGCACGTACGGAATCTTCAATGCTAGAAATTTTACTCGCACCTGGAATGGGCAAGATACAAGGCGATTTTGCTAGTAACCATGCTAGTACAATAGAGTACACTGATACGCCTTTTGTTTTTGCTAATTGAGCGATCGACGGGATATGTTGTAATTTTTCGTGGCGACGACTACCACCGAAAGGACTCCAAGGTAAAAAAGTTAAACCTTCAGTCTCACAATACTCTAGTACCCCGTCAAATTCTGGCTGACGCTGCCAAGGATTGTATTGATTTTGCACCGAGACGATTTCAACCACATCCCGCGCCCTTTTGATTTGTTCTACAGAAAAGTTAGAAACTCCCACAAATCTAATTATTCCAGCTCTGACTGCTTCTTTCGCTGGTGCGAGAGACTCTTCAATGGTGTAGTCGGGATCAGGTGAGTGGTATTGCCATAGATCAATGGGTTTATTGCCACCTAAAGCTTCAAAGCTAATGCGAATCGTTTCTCGCAGATGATTAGGGTTGCCATTACGTGTCCAACTACCATTAGGACGCATTAAGCCACCCTTAGTTGCCACAATCACATTACTGGTATCACCATTGTAACTTTGCAAAGCTTTGTGAATTAGTCGCTCATTGTGGTGCTTGTCTGTTTCGTCTTGACAGTAAGAATCAGCAGTATCAATGAAAGTGATTCCCAACTCCAAAGCACGCTGAATAACATTGATTGACTGCGACTCTGGGGGACGGTTGCTTAACGACATCGGCATCGCCCCTAAACCGATGGTACTTACATAAACACCTGTGTTGCCTAGTTGTTTTGTTTCCATGTTTATGGCTACGGTTTTCAGTACTCTTCACCTAACTCTAGCGCTTTCGGTGATCACAATGATGAGAAATTTAGTCTCGAAATCGCTTGTTATTTGCAGAATTCATGGGAGCGATCGCTTTTAACTGCCTTTGACTGTATGTCAGTTATGTCAATTAAATTACTCAATTAACAATAGGTGTAAAGATATTAAGAGTAGAAAGGTATAGGAAAACAACTTTTCATGTGTGTATTGACACAGTTATTTCTAACTAGTTAATCAAAAAAAAGTATTTTTTGTTACTGTCCATTAGCTATACTTTTTTATACATGCTGTTATTTGATTTTTAATAGCTTGATTATTAACATCACAATTATATAATTATGTTAAGAAGAGACTTACAGTTATGTTTATTTTTTAGATTTAATTTTATGATTAATAGGTTTTGACCCATTTATAAATGAATCAATAGATAAAAATGTAATCAGTATAATGACGGTAAATTACTCAGTGTCTTAATTTACAAACAATCTTTTTTTAGCCAAAATCATATTTGCTTAGAAAAAATAAATTTATGTAAAAATCTATGAAAAATAGAGCAAGTAATAAAAATTACTTCAATAAAGCTTCATAAAAGTTTAAGTAAACTTTGAGTTATATTATGTGACGCTACTCAAACTATGTCATTTATAAGTATCCATATTTTTTCTGGAGTCAAAATATGGCGCCACCCAGGGAAGCAGTTACTACTCTCAATTTTGTGGATAACTATTGTGCAACCTACAAACATCTTTTTCCAGAGGTAAGAAGTTTTGAATTTTTCAAGTGGTTGCATTTAGGCTTGATTTCTGATATGGATCGCAAAAGTTTACCTGCGATCGCTAAATATTTAGGCTTAAATAATCAAGCTTTACTTCATTTTGTAACCGAATCTCCTTGGCAAGTCAACGAACTGAGAAATCAAAGATTATCTATTATTCGTCAGGTTTTGCAGGGAAGGAGTTTTACTTTAATTATTGATGATACTGGAGATAAAAAAAAGGGAAAACAACAGATTATGTAGACAAACAGTACATTGGCAACTTAGGCACAGTTGAAAACGGCATTGTTTCAGTTAATGCCTATGCTTTCTTAGATGGTTTAATTTTCCCTCTCATATTTAAAGTTTTCAGACCGCTCAAAAGATTAAAACCGGGGGATACTTTTAAAACTAAGCCTCAATTAATTGTTGAGATAATTCAAGAACTACAAGAAGGAGGGTTCACCTTTGACTTGGTATTAGCAGATACTGTCTATGGAGAGTGTGATACCTTAATTAACGTTTTGAATCAATATCGAATTAATTTCGTTGTTGCAATTAGAAGTAACGTTGGTTTTTGGTTAGCACCTAGCCAGAAGATGAGGTACAGCAGTTGGAAAAAATTTCATCAAATTTTCAGTAACGGGAAAACTGAACAAAGCTACATTCGTGAAATTATCTTTGGGAGTCGTCGAGAATTAAGGTATTGGCAAATTTCCAATAATAGGGAACAATCTGCTGAGAATTTTACTTTGTTCTTAATGAGTAATTTCCCAAAATCTATTACTTCAGCAATTGATAATCCCTATGGATTAATAACTTGGTTGGAGTATGGCTGTAAACACAGTAAAAACTACATAGGATGGTCAGATTTCCGGATCACTAATTATGAGCAAATAGAACGTTGGTGGGAAATCGTATGTAGTGTTTACTGTATGCAGAGTATGCAATTTCATATTTTTCAGCAAAAGTCTAATCAAGTGATTCACAACCAAAACACTGAAGTGATTGCATAACACGCTACTGTGTTGACTTGTAGCAGCTTTTTACCTGAGGTTTCGGAAATCGGGGTTTTTGCTGCTGTATTTACCATCAAGCAGTCAGTTGCATTGTTTGATGAAAAACTTATGAAGGCATCATTGCATAATCGTTTAGGTATAGGAAAAAGCACATTCACACTAATAGCTATTGCCAGTGTTGTAGGTGTGATGTCTTTTACTAATCCTGATAATAATACTTACGTTAATTATGCCGCAGAACGACTTACCAGCGAAATACAAAACGCTATTTGCCAAGGGCCACAGTTGCCACAAGGACAGTTGTGGGAGGCTATAAGCAAACTTACAGCCAATACCTGTAAATCGGGATTAGCAACAGGGGTAAATTTTCAAAAAAATAACATTAAAGATTTTATCGCCACATCAACCGAGCGTCAGAACTTTGTAGTTTTTAGCTTGAACAGCAAGAAGCCTCACACGAGCGCGCGAAGCGGAAGTGTTGAGATTAATTGTGCGTGAGTTGACGACAGTTCTGTGACTAAATTCTTCCGCAGGAAGAACAGGAAGCAGAACATGGAGGAAACGAACAAATCTTATGCTATACTCTTTTATAGCGAGCGTCGTTTACTCTAATATATTAAAGGTTGTCAAAGTCAGATTATATCCAAATGCCCAACAACAGCAGTCTCTAGCACAAGCTTTTGGCTGTTGTCGTTGGCTATGGAATTATTGCTTGAATTTGATGAACCAAACATACAAAGAGACTGGTAAGGGGTTATCTGGATACGCAGTAAAAAAGATAATCCCACAGTTGAAGAAAGAGTATGAATGGCTGACATCAACCTATTCGCAATGTTTGCAGCAAGTCTGCTTAAATCTGGGAGTAGCTTTTAATAATTTTTTTGAAAAAAGAAGCTCATATCCTAGATTCAAATCCAAGCATGGTAAGCAGTCAATACAATATCCTCAAAACGTCAAGGTTGCTGATAGTTATGTAACTCTCCCAAAAATAGGAGATGTCACAGCGATTATTCATAGACCAATCGAGGGGAAAGTCAAGACTGTAACAATATCTAAAAATTGTTCTAATCAGTACTTTGCAGCTATTCTATTTGACGATGGCAAAAACAAGCCAGAATCAAGCACAGATGGTAAAGTAATAGGTATTGATTTGGGGCTAACTCACTTCGCTGTTACCAGCGATGGCTCAAAGTTTGATAATCCTAGAATACTGAACAAGTATGAGAAGAATTTAAAGCTCAAACAGCAGCAATTATCTAGAAAGCAGAAAGGTTCTAACAACCGTATTAAATCTAGGAAGAAAGTTGCTAGAGTCCACAGAAAAACAACTAACTGCCGTGAAGATTTTCTACACAAGCTATCTCGTAGGATAGTCAACGAAAACCAAGTTATTGTGGTTGAAAATCTCAACGTTAAAGGTATGATGCAAAATCATTGTTTGGCTAAATCTATCCATCAAGTAGGGTGGGGAATGTTTTGCACCATGCTGAAATACAAGGCAGAGATGTCAGGGAAGGTAATCTGCGAAGTTGATAGATTCTTTCCTAGTTCAAAAACCTGTCATGTGTGTCTAAATCAAGTTGGTAGTTTACCGCTAGATGTAAGATTCTGGACTTGCGAAAACTGTCATACAAAGCATGATCGGGATATGAACGCAGCTATTAACCTCAGAGATGAGGGACTACGAATTTTGACCTCTGGAACGGGGGATAAAGCCTGTTGCCCAGATGTAAGCCGGAGTAAGGGAGGACGAAAGAAATCCACTACTGCGCTTTCTGTTGGACAGGAAGCCTACACTGACTCTTCGAGTACAGTGTAGGTAGTTCACTATCTACACTACCAAAGTACCTGGATATAACTTTAAAACAATTGGGGCATTCGGGAATTTTGTCACATTTCAAAAATAGTTGAGTTTTGATCAATGATCACTGTACAGACGCGATGTTCCTCGCGTCTCTAGCTAACAGATAACTGTATTACTGCTCATTAGATATCCCAAAGCGATATCCTTTACCATAAACACTATGAATTAATTGAGTTTCACCAGTTAACTCAATCTTGCGCCGCAACAGACGTACTAACGCAGCAATGACATTACTACTTGGTTGCTCATTATCTTGCCACAAGTATTGCATAATTTGGGTGTGGGTCAGTAGCTTGCCTGTATTTTCCATAAAATATTGCAGCAACTGACTTTCTTTTTGTGATAATTCTATGATCCGTCCTTGACGATAGGCGACTTGATTTTCTGGGTCAAGTTCTAGATCAGCCACTGTCAAGCGAACTGTGGGTGTACCCGGTATCTGGGAAGCAGATCGTCGTAACAAAGCACGGACTCTTGCTAGTAACTCTCGCAGTTCAAAAGGCTTAACTAAATAGTCATCTGCACCAGCATCTAAACCTTCAACTCGGTCATCAAGAGTGTCTTTAGCAGTAAGAAATAATACAGGAGTGGTAATGCCTCGCCTGCGTAATTCTTGGCATATCTCCAATCCTGTCTTTCCAGGTAGCATCCAATCTAAAATCAGTAAGTCGTAATTGCTTGTTTGCGCCAATTGACTGCCACTTGTGCCGTCATAAGCAGCATCGACACTGTATCCTTCACGACTTAATATCCGACTCAAGGGATCAGTCAATTCAATTTCGTCATCAACTACTAAAATTCGCATGAGCTGCCATCAATCTTTAGTGATCAGCTTTCCTGTATTATTATCATGCTGACCGCTAACGCTATTTATGCTTACTGTTGCACTGCCCAAAGGGGAACTTCTCAAACATAGCATCCAACTGCTACAAACTGTAGGGCTGGACTTTAGTGCGTTTTTAGACTCTAGTAACCGACAATTACAAATTACTGATACTAATGGCAAAGCAAAAGGACTACTAGTCAGAGGGCAAGATGTGCCAGTTTACGTAGAATATGGTCAGGCACAACTGGGTATTGTTGGTTACGATGTACTGCGCGAGAAAAAGCCGCAAGTAGCACAGTTAGTTGATTTGCGGTTTGGGTATTGCCGGATGTCAGTAGCAGTCAAACAATCCAGTCCTTACCGATCGCCTTTAGATTTACCAGCTCATGGTAGAGTTGCATCCAAGTATGTCAACTGTGCGCGAGAATATTTTCATAGTTTGGATTTACCTGTAGAAATTGTGCCGTTGTATGGTTCTGTGGAACTAGGGCCAATCACAGGCATGTCGGAAGCGATCGTGGATATAGTCTCCACAGGCAGGACATTACGCGAAAATGGTTTGATGGAAATAGCAGTGCTGTATGAAAGTACGGCGCGGTTGATTGCCCATCCTTTAAGTTATCGTCTGAACACAGATAATCTCAGTCATTGGATCGCCAAGGTGCGTGAGGTGACATTGGCGAGTGTATAACACAGTATCACTTGGTGTCTTTGTGTTTTGCTAGTTTAAATTAATCACAAAGATATTAAGACACCAAGCAAAATCTGAATTTATCAAACAAGTTGCGAGGCGTTAGATCCCCGACTTTTTAAAAAAGTCGGGGATCTGGCCACTAAGACACCAGAATTTCTCTGAACTTTACTACGATTAGCAATGAATCAGACCATAGATTTTGATACTAACCCAACAGTTGCTGCTGGCGAATATGACAGCATGGCACGTATGGCACTGCCTGGTTATGAAGCAATGCATACAATGGTGTTAGCTTGTTTGCGATCGCATCTGCCAGAAAAAGCAAATCTCTTGATTGTGGGTGCTGGTACGGGGATGGAGTTAGTGAAATTTGCTAAGGGTAATCGAGAGTGGCAAATGTTAGGTGTAGATCCATCTGCTAATATGTTGGCTGTTGCCCAAGAGAAAATACAGCAGCATAACTTATCTGAACAAGTCAAATTATTTCAGGGATACACCCACGATTTACCCACCACGACTTTATATGATGCGGCAACTTCTATTTTGGTGATGCATTTTATCCCAGATGACGGAGGTAAGTTAGCTTTTCTCCAAAGTATTGCCCAACGTTTGCAATCATCTGCTGTTTTGATTTTGGTGGATGTGTTTGGTGAAACAAACACTCGTGAATTTGAGCAGACTGTTTCTTTCGTGAAAAAATATTGGGAAGAAATGGGGATACCGCCCCAGAAGATGGCACAAATCCTAGAAAGAATCAATGATGGTGTGCATCTGATTACCGAAACTAGAGAATTGGAATTATTGCAGCAAGCTGGTTTTAACAATGTGATGCGATTTTATACAGGTCTGTGGGTTGGCGGTTGGGTGGCGATTAAAAATTGAGATTGAGAATGTTAGAAACGGGGGAAACCCCCGTAAAGCTGGCTTAATCTTTAGTTTGTGTGATTTTCTCTATTGTTTGGTTTATAGCTTGAGCATCTTTGTTAATAAAAGTTTCTTTTTCACCATTACTCCAAGTAATGAAACAGGTCAATTGCCAAGCCATATTAATATGAAGATTGCGAAATCGAATTTGACGAGCGTAAGCTAAATTTAATAAACCTTTGGTGGGTGTTTGACAAAAAATAGGTTGTGGCATCATATTTAATTAGACCTTACTAATTTAGTTAGACCTTACTAATAGGTTTGGTCAGAGAGGCGTTATCTACTTGGAGGTGGGAACGCCTCTCTTCTTTTTATATTAATATGACTCAGTCTTATTTGCAATATATTTTTAAATACTTTTCAATATTTGTGATATAATTAGTGTATCTTTGTCGATACTAAATATGTAGCTTGAGGAAGTAGTGCTTTGACTGAAAAAATGAGCCGGACTAGTGTCACAATCCCAGAATCACTTTTTGAGTGGTTTAAAGAGTACTGCAATAAGCAGAAGCGATCGGTGTCAGCCCAGATCAGCTTTATGATTGAGCAACTGAAGGAATCTGAGGAGAAATAGATAGGGAGATGGGGTGATGGGGAGTGGGGAGATGGGGAACTCACCGGCCCCCACTCCCCCAAGGGAGTGGGGATTAGGGGCAGTGGGGAGATGGGGAGGTGGGGAGATGGGGAGGTGGGGAGGTTTCTTAATACAGTTTCCCCATCACCTCATCTCAAGAACATCTCGGCAAAAATTAAGTTACCTTTTCAAGCAGTTTTGGCATTCTCAGTAGAGGTTTCTTCTGGAGAAGCTTTGAGGCGGGTGGCTGTGCTTTTGGGGATGCGATCGCTTTTACGATCAAACAGCGCGTCTCTACTATTTGCGATCGCTTTCACGTTTGTAGTGAATGTTGTCGTGTTCATAAACAACATCAAGACGTTGGTCACAAATGCCTTAATGTTCTCTATGGATGGAATGATGTCAATAAACAACGTCAAGACGTTGGTCACAAATGTCTTGATGTTCTCTATGGATGGACTTGCGTTAATAAACAAGGAGGACAAGGGAGACAAGAAGGACAAGGAGGACAAGGGAGAGAATTTGTATCAATAATTTTGTGAAATGGTATTAGAACACAAAGTTGTTTATTGTGTCAAAAACTTGACAAGTAGAACTGACAGATCATACTCTGATTTGAGTGTGTTGAAACTCATCGACGCATCTCGCCCGAACCTTGAAAACCGTATAACTTCGTTGAAGTGTGTCGATACCTTATGCAGCAGGCTTTCCAAGCTGCAAAATTGATGTTTTTTTGAAGTTTTTTTCTCCTAATTCAGAGATGCGTCGATTGGGGGGTCTAGAAACCTCTCCCTGTAAGCGTTCCAGAGGTGAACTCTTTCCATAACACTTCCCCTCAACGGGGACGAAAACTCGCCTGCTGCTTAGACTCTGCGATCCTCTGCGCTAACTCTGCGTTCCTCTGCGTTCAAAAACATTACGACTTTACGCAAAACTGTACTAAAACATCAAGCATTTTTAAGACATTCATAGGAAAATCTCACAACACTTACCTCACCCTGTCCTATCGGACGGGGTGAGGTTTTTTATTGAAACTACCTTGATTCAATACAAATTTATGCAAACTTCTACTAAGTTTTGCAATTTGGAAACAATCAGAACAAACAAATTGCTAAACTTTTTTGATTAAAAACCAAGTTATAACTATGGCTATTGCTGTAAATCCAAAATTCACGGCTGTCCTACGTAGTAACTAACTAATAACTGATAACTGATAACTGATAACAGCGTGGGAGTTAGTATGAAAAGTGACATGGCGATCGCACAACTAAGCCACTACAAAGAATATGGGGAATCTGTTCTACAAAGCCTGGAGTTAGTATCACAAAATCCACCTCCCCAGGAAAGCTGGTTTCCTAATAGTATCCATGAAAACATTCAACGGTTAAAAGCATCTGCACAAAGGGTAGTAGAAATTGCCTCTTCACCTGTGAAAATCGGCGTCATGGGTGAATTCAGTAGTGGTAAAACTTTATTAATCGGAAGTCTCATTGGCTACGCTGATGCTTTACCTGTCAGTGAAACCCCCACTACTGGTAACGTCACCGCAATTCACCTGCGTCAACAACCAGACTTACAAACTACACAAATTGGTAAGTACACCGTTCAGTATCTCTCAGACGAGGGTGTGAAAGAGTGTCTGCGGTTTATGCTACAGGAAGTTGAAGTCCGCGCCAAAGCATCAGAAATATCTCTGGAATTGCTGACGAGTCTCAAAAACTTGCACCCCACCACAATTGTGGATAGCAACGGAATTTTGAAATGGTGTGAACAAGCTTGGAATCAGACGCAAAGTTTAGAACTGCGATCGCTACTGCGCGAGTTAGTAGTGTACATGCGTACCTACAACGCCTACGGTAAATATATTGGCGGTAAAAGCTACGAGATTGATCATTCCACCGCCAAAAAAGGGTTGAGACTGGCTGATCCACCGATGAATATCTTAGAACTCAGCTTTGATCAACTGCCTGCACCTCCCCAACCTTGGGCAAATTTTACTCAACCATCAGCCGTAGATTTACAGAAAAGCTTTGCTTTGATTCGCCGCATTGATGTCACCGTCGAAGTATCCAAAGAAGTTTGGGATTTATCTGCACTCCAGGGAACAAATGAATTTGTCTTGTTAGACTTTCCTGGGTTGGGTTCAGCCGATTCTGGCGTACGGGATACCTTTTTGTCACTGCGCGAACTAACAGATGTGCAAACAATCCTGCTGCTACTCAACGGTAGATATCCTGGTGGTGCGATCGCTTCCAAAATTCGTACAATGTTGGAACGCGACAAAGGACAAGACTTAAGAGATAGAATAATTGTTGGTGTTGGACGCTTCAATCAACTTCCCCTCACCCAGAGTGACGAACGTGTCCTTGATGAACTTGTAGACGAACCATTACTTTCAGAAGCAAATATATTAGAAAGCCTGGGCATCCTCCAACTTACTATTGCCACTGCCAGCAACTTAACCACAGAGAAAAAAAATATAGTTCTACTATCCCAACTCCACGGTTTAGCCAAACTTGCCGAACTTTCTTCCCTCATCCAAGTTTCCTCCCCCGAGTTTTTACCAGAATTAGACATTCCCAACAAACTTCCAGAAGTCGAATTGCGGGAAAAATGGCAGCAACTAAGTAGAATGCTACCGCCATCCAGCACCCTGCAAAAACAACTGAGTGACTTTGCAGAAGACGGCGGTATTAGTAGATTGCGATCGCTACTGAAAGAACACGTAGCGCAACACGGCTTAAAACAACTTGTCGAAGATACTCAAAGAACCGTCAAAGCCTTGCAAAAAGAACAAGATAACCTGAAAACCCTCCTCGAACAAGTTCCCGCCTATATCCCCGTCGAAGAAAATCCAAAATTTATTCAACTGCGCCAAGGCATAGAAAACTTAGTAACAATTTACCGACAATTCCAAGAAGAACTAGAAAAACAACCAATCTTAAAAAACCGCGACGGAGTCGCCGTGAGTGATGTCGTCAAAGACGAATTAACTAATAAAATCTTCTTTGAATGGAGCGAATGGACATTACTATTTGATCGCACCAAAAACGGAACAATTTCCCTCACCAAAGCCGACAGCTTTTTTGGTGACGAAGAAGTAGAAGACACCATCCCCACCAAAAGCGATGATTTCCACTCCGCCTTTGTCCAAACTATTCAGGAAATGCAAACCTTTGCTCACGATCGCACCACAGAAGCAGTAACCGACTTCTTCAAAAAATTATCTTCCGAAGTCGCCGACGAACGCACCACAGTCAATTCTGTACTGTCACCAGACATCGAACAGTACATTCAAAACAACTTTGGCAAAAATCAACTCCGCCTATTTCGTAACCTTTTGCGCGCCGTTGATCCAGCTAACAAATGGCAAAAGCTCATCATTGAACACAGTGGATTAGCAACTAATAATCATGCCATCAACGCCGACGCCTTATTTCCCCTAGCGCGCCAAGACGAAAAACATCCCAACGGACAAATCCTCGACTGGAGTCCCGATAAAAAATATCCTACTCCCCCCAGACCATTTAATCATCAAATCGCCGTTTTACGACTACGAGACGAAATCACCGCCAGCGCTGGCTTACACCTAGTGCAATACGTCAGTCAACTAACCAAACAAGTAAAATTTTCCTTTTCTAGAGCCTTAAAAGAAATCGTAGATAGTCTACAAGAACTATTAAAAACCAAACACGAACCTCTACTTCGATATATCGCCGACACAGACAAAGATAAATCTACATCCATTCCCCCTTGGTTAGAAACCCTTTCCCAAGTAGCGATGATTAGGGATTAAGTCGATCAAACTCTCACCTCTCCTCTCTGTGTACTCTGCGTCTCTGCGGTTAAATAAATAATTTATCAACCGCAGAGACGCAGAGAACGCAGAGGAAAAATGAAACAAAATTTTATATTTGAGAAAATGCCAATCAAAATAGAACTATTTAATCGTTACCAACTACGTACCCATCCCAACGATTCATCTTTATTACTATTACCAGCAATTGAAATTAGACCAGTTCCTAATCCTCATTTTCCTCATATTTTCCGCATTAATATATTTGTTACTGGTGTCCCAGAAGACTTAGCAGCAGCGATGCAATCTGCTTATAAAAGTGTAAACTTTGGTACTAATAAGCTTTTACAGCTTACTACCCCCCAGCGATTAAGGCAAAGTGATTGTCGCTGGAATGAACCATTACCAACAGGTGTCAATTGTAATTTACAAGTCACGATCGAGTATTTTGAATCCGGGGCGACGGGTGATCCTCTTTTGTCTATTAGTAAACACATAAGCGCTGAGTGCCATATCTGGACTTATCCAATCAAAGAATATTCACTGAAAAATCCACTCATGTCTTTTACAGATTCAGTCATCAACTCATTCAAAAACACAACACTGCAAACTTTACCAGATGAAGAGTTAAAGTTGGATGTTGAACCAGTCAAGCAAGTCGATCAACAACCAGAAATTACCTATCCCGGTTGGTTTGCGATCGATTTTGGCACGTCTAATTCCACAGTCACGCTGTACGATCCGAAGGTGATTGTGACACCCCATAGTTTACCTAGCGAACAAGAGGTGAGGTTACGCGATCGCCTATCGACATGGTTAACTCAACGTCCGGTGGATCAGGTGGCGGGTGTAACTCAAGATGCGTGGACGCAGGAATGGCAAAGATTCTTGAGCGAAGTTAGTAAAAATTTGCAGGGTGATGGTACGGTAAATTTACGTAATTTAAATGGAGAACAATTTTTAGAAGCAATTCGCCAAATTGAAATTGCCCTCAGCAAGCGTTTACCTTGGTTTCGGCGGGCTGCTAGTAAACGTTTAAATCAAATTTATCACGAAGTTTTTCGGGTTCCTCCTCTGGAATGGCAAAGTTTGATACCAGTAGAGTTAGATAAAGACCGACGTTTGAGTGAAATTGCTAGCGAGTTGGAAGTTGTTGACTTGGAACCGTTTTTACCAACCAACGATCCACTAAAAGTCAAAGTTAGTTTGGGTGAACAAGCGAAACAACATCGTCTAGATGCCATTAGACAAGGCGAGGGAATTGATAGCAGGTTTTTGCATTCACCAAAACGTTATTTTGGACAAGAACGTTCTTTTCAAATTAGTCTCAATGGCAAAGAAGCTTCCATTCCTGTTAACAAGCTGTTGCAAGCGGCTTATGCTCAATTAATCGAGTTAACAGAAAAATATCGGCAGCGTTCCGGCAAGTGTTCCCAAGGTAAATTTTATCGCACCGTCGTCACTTACCCCACCATCGCTTCGCCTTTTGTCCGCCGGGAAATTGAACAGTTGGTAAAACAGCTAGATATCGAAGACGTGCAAATGGCTTATGACGAAGCTGTTTCGGTAGCGATATTTTTCCTGTGGCGAGAATTTGGCGGCGATTTAAATTTAGGAATTGAATCTTTCAAAACTCGCTGTCGCCGGGATGGGGACAAGTGGTGGCAAAATGTCATGGTGTTGGATATTGGCGGTGGAACCACCGACTTAGCCTTAATTCGTCTTTCCCTGGAAGAAATCAACCCCTTTGAACCAGGAGAAGATCGGGGTGACGGCGGACGCTACTATAAACTTACACCGAAGTTACTTGGTTCCTCTGGACATCTGCAACTAGGTGGCGAACTCATAACCCTGCGACTATTCTTATTGTTAAAAGCAGCGATCGCCGACTGTTTACTGACTGCCATTGTCGACGAAACCTTACCCAGAGATATCTTAAAAGTCCAACCAGAAGAACTAAGCGATCGCTTCCTGCAAAACGGGAAATTTCAACCAGGTTCCCTCTTAGCATGTGTCGATAACGAAGTCCGCGAAGGCGAAGCCTACAAAGAAGCTTTAAACGACGCTGAAAAAGTCCTACCTACGCGGTGGAAAAACGCCCCATCCCGCGCCCAAACATTCTACACTCTTTGGGAACACGCCGAAGCAGCCAAACTCACCCTCGGACAAAAGCGCCAAACACCCGATACACCAGTATTCATCCTGGATGGGCAAAAAATCTCCGAACTCCTACTACACAACGATATTACCTTGCCTACCAGCACGAGCGATCGCCTCAGCGTCACCCTCACCGTCGAACAATTTGAAACAGCCGTCGCACCCGTAGTTCGTGAAGCCGTCGGTATCGCCCAAGGATTAATCGAAAACGCCTTTAAAAACCAATCCGTCAACCCTGGTAAATCCCCGGAAACAGTCGATTGGCTAATCCTCTCCGGTAAAACCTGCAACCTAGAAATCGTCGAACGCGAACTCTACCGAGTCTTCAGCAAATCCGACTACTTCCTTTGGAACGAAGAACGCGTCACCTTTGAACCAGAATACACCAAACTCGCCACATCCGCCGGCGCTTGCTTCGCCGAAAAACTCCGCCAACTCAGCTTCTCTCCCCAACAAGCCAAAGACTTACTCAAAAAAGGCGCCAACCAACTATATATAGATGTCAAAAACCTGTTTTACTTCCTTCCTTGTTCCTTCGTCCGCGAAGTCATCGGCGGTAGTCCCGATCCTATCTTTCACGCCGGACAAGAATTATATCAACTCCAAGCCACAGATGCGATCGCCAAATATCGCAGTCGCTGGATGGGGATGCAATTAACCAACAACATCAGGCGTCAAGACTTCGAGAACATGAAACTCCAACTTTGGGGTAGCTACAACGGCGACATCCTGATGAAAAAATTGGGCATGAACGAAGAAGACTTCAAAAACCACATTCAAGTTCAATTTGAAATCAACCAAAAACTAGACATAGATTTATTATTATCACGAGGCAAACCCCATTATCTCATCCCCATTAATATACCTTGCCTTGATGCAGCCCAAGCGATCAGTACACAAACAGTAATTTCTGATCAAGGCGAAGTCGTCTGTGACATCGCTGTCAACGTCGCCGAATCAGCCAACGTCTTCAAAACCGATGCTCACACAGTACTATTTTCCAGCAATCAAAACCAAGACTTACAAATCTTCCGTTACAACGAAGGCGACACCCAAATCCAAGGACTAGGCTTAATCGCAGAATTACCACCCTTCCCCGCCAGTGGCAAACACACATTTTACTTCCAATTTCGTAACCCAGAATCCAACAAATGGGAACTAATCGGCGAACTTCCTCAACCAGAAGTTCAATCCGAATACCCTTGTAAATATTACGTCTCCCTCAACAAACAAGGTATCCTCCGCATCCACGCCTTTGAAGTACCATACTGGACATCAACAAATCCCGAATGTCTAAAAATAGAGGGATGTGTTTATCGAGATTCCCTCCAAGCCCAATCAAACAACGTCGAGACAGAACGCGATCCATTTTGCGGATTGCATTGAGAAACTCTGTGTCCTCTGTGTCTCTGCGGTTTTTTCATTTTTTATTTAACCGCAGAGGCGCAGAGAACGCAGAGGGAAGAAAGAAGAGAGGGATTTTGCGTTAGTTTTGCAGAAATAATGGAGAGAACATGCAGCACCTCAGCAAGTTATTGGAAATAGAGGATTCACAATTAGCTTGGGTACTGCGGTTAGGTTTACATGGACTGCGGACTCAATTACAGGAAGCACTTAAGCAAGCAACAACAGATCCGGGTAGTAGTACTTGTCAGGAAGTTTTGCGCGAATTAGATCAACTTCTACAACCACAAAAATCAGAAGTTATTACCCCCCCTACTCCTCACACCCCTCACACTCCCCCCACTCCTCCCACTCCCCCCACCTCCCCATCTTCCCACCTCCCCACCTCCCCCCCTCCCCCCACCTGGGAAGAGGTATTTGAACCAATTCACTTGGAATTATCAGGGGAACAGAAACTGAAACATATTGCTGATGCTTTGTTGGCTGATCAAGAATTGTTGCAATTTATTGGTGCGTACAAGTTTCACAGCAACAATGACGTTGATTTGTGGAATGAAATTCAACGCTTGCTGCTACGGGTTCCGGAAAAACTTGCCCATACTTGGCGCGAGTGTATTTTGGCGGAGGCGAGTCAATTAGGCGCTTTGGAAGATAAGCTGGCTGTGCAACAAATTGGTTTTAGCCGCAATGAACATATTTACTCTGGTTTGCAGGGGAGTGTTTATGCAACTGGATTGTGTCTGTCAGATCAGGTTGGTTTTGATCCCCGGTTGCAAGTAGAAAAAAGAGGCGGGGAATTAGATGTGTTGGCGGGAATTGTATCTGTTTGTCTAAATTTTATCGATATAGATACGTGTTTACACCATGCTTTAAAAAGCGTAGACCGTTTTGGCGTCAGGTCTTTAAATTCAGAGTCGGAAAAGTCTAAGTATGTTACGGCACTTCTCGACCGATTTCAGCGTGTCCTCACCACTACCGATGCAGATCCAGCGATCGCCCTCCGTGCCAGACTAGATTTAGATGAGGCGATTCATTCTTTAGTATATTTGCCACCGTGCGATCGCTTTTCTTGGTGGGGGAAACTCCAACAAGAAGCAAGGCGCACTCTTGATAGCGTGGTGGAAAAAGCGCGTGATGCAGGTTATCAAGTGCAAATACGCCCATTGTGGGGAACCTACGCCGATATCTACACTTGGTCAAAAGACGATTTACAACTAAATATTGGTGGTGTACCAGGAGAAGTTTCCGCCTGCCTACGGGTGTGTGCCAAAATTAACGATGAGGTAATTCCGGGACGCGTTTTGTTCCGTTCTTCCTCGGAGGCGTAAGGTGAAATAACGCACCCATTCCCTAAAAAATGCGTTGCTCATCACAATTTCAAACTTGCCAACTGTATTAGATTGGACTGATAGCCTCATTCATCTATGCCAACTTTAAAAGGATGTTTTAAATCCTTAAGAAGAAAAACTCATGCCGGTTAAGGTAGAGGTTTTAGTCAAAGTCGGCAATCTCATTGTTAAAGTCCGCGTCTTAGTTAAAGAAGGTGTCGGCGTTCGAGTCAACGTTGTAGTCAAAGATAAATCAAAAATTAATGATCACGTAGAGGACAACGGGGACAAAACAATTAAAAATTAAAAATTAAAAATTGCTAAGAGGGATAACGGGGACAAGGAGGACTTTGTATCTTCGGAGCGATCGCACTTAAGGGACAATAGCAAGAAAACTGTGACTGTAAGTGTTTAATTTTGTATTGTCGTATTGATAATTACTGAAGAGTAGTGTATTGTAATCAACGTATTGAGCTTAATCGACACACTCCGCCCGAACCTTGAAAACCTCATAACTTCGTTGAAGTGTGTCGATGCCTTATGCAGCAAGCTTTTCAAGCTGCAAAATTGTCCACTTTCTGAAAATTTTTTTCCATTTTTCAGGAGTGTGTCGATTAGGGGGTCTAGAACCCTGTCTATGTAAGCGTTCCAGAGGTGAACTCTTTCCATAACACTTCCCCTCAACGGGGATGGG
>NZ_AJLK01000172.1 GCF_000317205.1 Fischerella muscicola PCC 7414
TTCAAGTGTGCTATCTAACAGGGAATTTAGCCCAAAATCCCGCCCTCAAATAAATTTGGAGCGTGGGGCTAAAACCCACTCCAAGTGGGTTGAAGGGCTTATTGATTCAGTCTACTTAAAGTAGACTTTGACTATTAGGGCGCTGTTTACTTGCAGGCTAGTTAATTGCTTAGTCTGGATAATATTTATCGAACTCACGTTAATTTTAATCATGCTTTCTCAGAAAGGGTGCGTTTTATAATAGACCTCCAGCAAGATCCATAAGGCAATGACATTTCCAAAAATGAAGCGATCGCTCTTTTAGCCTAGAAAAACAAAAGAGCGATCGCCTTCAATTACCTACAAATACAACTTTAGTATCTCTGCTTGCATTTGTGTATTTACACCCAGCAATGCCCGATTAACTGCACTTAATATTGCCAATATCGAAGCAGTGACGATATTAGAATGAATACCTACACCGTGCAATGAACCTGGAATAAAATCACCTGCAATTTCAACATAGGCGATCGCATCTGCGTTACTACCACGATTGCGCGATCGCTCTTCGTAATGATGAATTTGCACACCCAAACCTAAAGCATTGACAAAAGCGTCAATAGGCCCATTGCCTCGACCGTGAAGTGTGATCGTTTTCTCATGCAGTTGCAATCTGACTGAAATATTTTGCACTCCACTATAATCATCAGTTTCAGATAAGTAATGAGTCATATACTTCAGTGGCGTGCAAGCTTGCAAATACTCTTGCTCAAATAGCTGCCAAATCTCAGCAGAAGACATTTCCTTCCCAGAAGCATCCATTGCCTTTTGTACAGCTTGACTAAACTCTATCTGCAAGCAGCGAGGCAACACTAAATCATAATCCCGTTCCAACAAAAAGGCGATCCCACCTTTCCCTGACTGGCTGTTCACCCGCACTACAGATTCATAAGTGCGTCCCACATCTGCTGGATCGAGGGGTAGATATGGAACTTCCCACACTGCGTCAGGTTTTTGGACAGCAAAGCCTTTTTTAATGGCGTCTTGATGGGAACCGGAAAAAGCGGTAAATACTAAATCACCGACGTAGGGATGACGGGGATGAATGGGTAATTGCGTGCAATCTTCAATGATTCTCGCAACTTCGTTGATATGAGAAAAATCTAACCCAGGATGGATGCCTTGAGTGTAGAGATTCATTGCCAGGGTGACTACATCCACATTGCCAGTGCGTTCGCCATTGCCAAACAAACAGCCTTCAACTCTTTCTGCACCTGCCATTTGGGCTAGTTCTGCTGCTGCTACTGCACAACCACGATCATTATGGGGATGGACACTGAGAATCACGCCATCTCTGGGAGTTAAATTGCGGTGCATCCACTCTACTTGATCGGCAAATATATTGGGTGTGGTGACTTCGACACTTGCAGGTAGATTGATAATAGCTTTGTGCTGTGGTGTGGGTTGCCAGATATCTAAAACAGCATTGCAGATTTCTTGAGCAAAGTCTAATTCTGTAGCTGTAAAGATTTCGGGTGAATATTGAAATTGCCAGTTTATATCTAGTTGTTCTGCTGCCAACTTTGTAAATAGTTTTGCTGCTGAAACAGCCAAATTAATTGTTCCCAGACGATCTAAACCAAAAACAACGCGACGAAATACAGGAGAAGTGGCATTATACAAATGCACGATCGCTCGTTTTGCTCCCTTTAAAGCTGCAAAGGTGCGACAAATTAATTCTTCTCTAGCTGGTGTTAAAACTTGAATAGTAACATCATCAGGAATTAATTCCTGTTCTATCAAATATCGAACAAAATCAAACTCAGTTTGTGAAGCGGAAGGAAAAGCGACTTCTATTTCTTTGCAACCAATGCTTACCAAAAGCTGAAACAGACGTAACTTGCGCTGAATATTCATCGGTTCAATCAACGCCTGATTCCCATCTCTTAAATCAGTACTTAACCAAATTGGGGGATGAGTAATTGTTTTATTTGGCCAGGTGCGATCGCTTAAACTAATTGGTGCAAATGGGCGATATTTTGTTGCAGGATTCTTTAACACGTTCGTTTTTTCCTTTGTTGTTGATCATTGTTGTGAGGCGTTGTGGCAAAAGCTATCGCAGAAAAAATAGGGTTATCAGGTTGCCACTTTGTCCAAACCTGAGAACCCACAGATAGTCGTAGTAATGCCTCAATTGTTAGATGTAGTTGCATAAGAATCTCCAAGTGAAAATTTCAAATAGTTTTAGGTAGACAAACTCGTAACCATTAGGCAGCTTTTGCACTATAGACAAAGAAGTGCATGGTAGTGAGACTACCGTGCTTGTACAAACTGCAACCTTTAATGCTATTTAAATAGTGATTAATTATTAGCTGATTAATCAACTAACGTTTATCTGTTTTGAAAAGTTAAACGCTGAGTTTAACTTTCTGGAAGCTTGATTTGAGAATATGTGAAATCTATTTGCGCGCTAGGCGCAGTAGCAGCCCTAGCCCTACTAGGAGGCTAGAAATTAGTTGTAGAGGTAGCTGCTTGAAAAACATAGTTTTAAACAATTAACACATACTACAGAGAATGATAAAGCCTAGAGAATAAATAGGTCAAGTTATACCATTTTAGATTTTGGATTGGAAATTGCTTTGTGCATCTGAGTTGGTGTCAATCCATCTATCGCCATCATCTTGGAAATTGGGATTCACAGCATCTGCTGAGTAGTACTCAATTACATTGATTGTGATAGGCTGCGAGATCCCAGATTTTTTAAAAAAGTCGGGGATCTCGCCCCTCGCAAAGAGTCAGAACTTATCTGGCCAAGTAGTAAGTAAAATTCTTCAGCTACCCAGCTAGCAACATTCCCCAATTTTAAGCCGCAGACCAACAAAGAGGGGTAGGTTCTAAACCTACCCCTACTTCTTCTAAAATACTGCGTCCAACTGCTGCTGCTACTGGCTTTAAACTATCAACTAAATCCACCATATCTTCTAAAGACAAGGCTTGACGGGCGTCAGAAACGGATTTTTCCGGTTCTGGGTGACATTCAATAATTAAACCATCTGCACCACAGGCAACAGCAGCCCTCGCAACAGGTGCTACTAACTCTCGCTTACCAACTGCATGGGAAGGATCTACAATCACGGGTAAGTGGGTGATTTGCTTGAGTGCTGCTACTGCTCCTAAATCCAACACGTTGCGGGTATAGTTATCAAAACTACGGATACCCCGCTCACACAACACTACATCTGGGTTGCCGTGGCTTAAAATATATTCGGCTGCCATAACAAATTCTTCAATTGTCGCTGCTAAACCACGTTTGAGGAGAATGGGTTTACCAGCTTGTCCTAAAGCTTTGAGTAAATCGAAGTTTTGCATATTGCGACTACCTACTTGCAGCATATCAGCGTGTGCAGCAACTACTTCGATTTGAGAGATTGTCATGACTTCAGTTACAATTGGCAGATTATAACGCGATCGCACTTGTGCCAAAATCTTCAATCCCTCCTCGCCCATTCCCTGAAAAGCATAGGGAGAGGTACGAGGTTTATAAACACCACCACGCAAAGCATTTACAGATGCAGGAGATAGCTTTTGGGCAACAGTCTCCATTTGTTCGGTGTTTTCAACTGTGCAAGGTCCCCCAATAATTACTACTTCTTTACCACCAAAAGCAACTGTTTGAGAAATTTTCACAGTGGTTTGATGGTGAGAATGGGGTTTAGCGGCTAATTTGGCATTGATCATCTTCCGGCTCTCCTGAAAAATAGAGTAATGGTTAGTAGTTAATGGTTGGTGGTTGATTGGTAGGGGTACAAAGCTTTGGGCATGTACAGTAGTCATTCCAAACAACCAAGAAAAAACAAAACCCGGAACCTTGGTGAAGTTCCGGGTGCTGGCGTTTCATCGGCATGACACTTTACCCGGAACTTGTTCTGGGCCAAAAGTAAAAGTAAAACCAGCTACCGAAGTAAATCATGACGATGGCATTCTCCTTAAAAAACAAAAACCGCAGAGTTTGCTCTGCGGTTCACCGGGCGGTTTCCATTAGGAAACTAAATTCACTCCCGGTGAACCACCCTAAACCAGTAATAATAGTAGGAATTGCTGCTAAACATGTGCGAGGTGCTTTATTTGAAAAATTTAATTTAGACCTATATCCAAGAACGATAACAGACGGTTTGAGTATCGTCAATACCTTTTCCGGAAATAGCAAGAAGGATAAGAAATGAAAATATTGAGAACGGCAATAGAAAAGTATAAAATATTTGTTTTTTTACCTACGTAAAATCTAGAGAATCCAGTAGATGGCCCCACAATCTAAAATAAACGATAGACTCATTACAATGTTGAGGTTCAAAAGTAGTTGTGTGCTTGCGTAGATACTAAGCAGCTTGTTATTAGACATATCGCTCTCAGAAATTTAAGATGCCTATGTTAGTGTACTGACATAATTCAATAGCAAGTAGGAGCGAAGCATTTGTACGAAGATATTTAGTTTTGAACTAAAAGATACCCAGCCCATAGCTTCGCCCGTACAGTAGATAGTGGTTAGTAGTAGGTAGAAACACACAGCTTTTCCTGCGTACAGTAGCTAGTAGAACCAAATAACAAACAATCAACAACTAACAACTACCAACTAACTATTTTGATTAATTCTCGGCTGAATTCTAGTGATTGTATTATGCCTAGCTCCAAATCCAACATTTTAGCCACATCATTTGACTATAAAGGAGTTTATCCCTGTCCAGTTTGTCATGTTGGCAAGATTAGTAATATGCCATTGATGGAGGCAATGTCTTGTGATTTTTGCCATCAGATTTTCACTGTTAATTTAGAACAGCAACAATTAGTTCTACCTTCTAGACAACCTCCTTTAATTTGGCGTTGGAATGGCTTTAACTGGACAGAAGCTCATTTAGAAGGAGTAGAATTTGGTTGGAGTTATGTGGTAGCAGCAATTGCTTTTATATTTCTGCCTACTGCTTTAATTGGAACAGTAGCTTATATTTTTCCGCCACATCCATATGCCCCTTTATCTTGGGTTCCATATATCTGGACGATATTAACTTTTTTGTCACATTTCGCAATTATTGTGTGGCTTTTGATTGAGATTTATCAGATTCCAGTGAGGGCATATTTGCGAGCTATGCGACAACGTTTAATTGATCGCTAAATTATAGTATTGTAATGTCTCAGCTACAGCAAAGCGTATCTCAGCATTGCTACTATTTTGAAGCATTTTTAAAGCAGCTGCGATCGCTTGGTCAGGATAAATTAATTGTCCCAGTTGTTTGACATAGTAAAGCTGTGCAAAAGGTTTTTCTTGGGGTAGCTGGGTAAGCACATACTCTTTGTATTTTGCTAGAAAGTGGTTCTCAAAGCCCAGCGCCTGCTCACACAAACCGCGTAACAACTGTCGCTGATCTTTCTCTACTGGTACTATCTATCCAAGGATCACAGCTACTAGCAAAAAATTAATAGTAGGAAAAATTGTATTTTAAAGTACTGGACTTAAACCTAAAAATAAGTAAGCTTACTGTTAAAATCAAACTATTGAGCGTGTGACGCAGGTAAATCTGGCTTGATTTTTGGTAATACAGGCATTACAAAAAATTGATAATCAAGTTGACTAGCTAAAGCAATTGTTACAATTTCTTAGACAATCCTATCAGAGCAGAGCAGTATGACATTGCTCTAACTGTCGCCAAAGCAACAGAAAAACTGCGAATTTCAGCTGAAATATTCCCAATAGCAGAAACACTAGACAAAGAATTTAGCTGATAGTTGGTTGCATCACTCATAATTAAGTTGATTATTACCAAAAGTCTTATGAGAGAGCTGGAGCGGTATTATCGGGTGTTAGAGTTAGAGCCTGGAGCAAGCCTAGAGGAGGTGAACCAGGCTTACAAAGACTTGGCTTTTATTTGGCATCCCGATCGCATCCCCCTAGAAAATCAGCGTCTAAGAGAAAAGGCGCAAAAAAAGTTACAAGAAATTAACGAGGCTAGAGAAAAATTGCGCTCTCTCAAAACCAAGCATCAAATTCCCCATCATTCCCATCACTCCCATCACTCCTATCACTCGTATCAGCCTTATCAGCATCATTCCCCACCACCCCCACCAAAAAAGCCACAAACAAAAACTACCTATCAATCAGCAAACCCTCAATCAGTAAACCCTCAATCAGCAAACCCTCGCTCAGCAAATCCTCAATCAGCAAACTCTCAATCAGCAAACTCTCGTTCAGCAAATCCTCAATCAGCAAATCCTCAATCAGCAAACCCTCAATCACCAAACTATGAACCACCCAAGCAAAACCCAGACTTGAGTGGCAAAGATTTTAGCCATGCCAATTTAAGTAATAAAGACTTATCTGGCAGAAACTTGAGTTACGCCAACTTGAGTGGTGCAAATCTCAGTGATGCTTTTATGCATAAAGTCGTCCTCAGAGGTGCGGATTTATCTGAAGCCAACTTGTTTAGGGCTAACTTACTTTTGGCAGATTTGCGAGAAGCTAATCTCCGGAATACTAACTTAATTGGTGCTGACTTGAGTGGTGCTGATTTGCGTGGTGCTGACTTGACAGGCGCACGTGTTCGTTCTGGCGATCGCTTACTCGTAAAACTGATTGGTGCTAACCTAAGTGGTGCTATCATGCCCGATGGCAATGTTCATGACTGATAATGGTTGATGGTTGGTTGTTGGTGGTTGATTGGAATAACCAACAAACAACAAACAACTAACAACAAACAACTAAGAAAAACTCCATGAATATAACAATCATTGGTTGTGGTTATGTAGGTTTGAGAGTTGCTCAATATTGGCAGCAAGAATGTAATTTTATTGTCACTGCAACCACAACCACTCCTGAACGAGTTGCAGAACTAGAAACTATCGCCCAACGAGTGATAGTCTTACAAGGCAATGACTTTGAGAAGCTAAAATCAGTTTTAAAAAATCAAGATGTTGTACTTCTGAGTGTTGGTGCAAAAGGACCTAATACTTATGAAGAAAGCTATTTACAAACTGCTCGTAATTTAATTTCAGCTTTAAAGCAAACTCCCAGTGTTCAACAACTAATATATACCAGTAGTTGTTCTGTATACGGCGAACAAAATGGTGCATTAGTAGATGAAGAAACACAAGTTGCACCAACAACTCCTGGTAGTGAAATTCTCTACGCTACTGAGCAAGAATTACTTTCAGGATCTAGTGATAATCTCCGTGTGTGTATTTTACGTTTGGGGGGAATCTATGGTCCTAATCGAGAACTAGTAAAAATATACAGCCGAATTGCTGGTACAACTAGTCCTGGAAATGGTGAAGAACCAGCAAATTGGATTCATGTTGATGATATTGTTGCTGCTATAGAGTTTGCCCGTCGTCATCGTTTGCAAGGAATTTATAATCTAGTTGATAACGATGAATTGACAACTAGAGAAGTATCTGATCGTGTATGTGAAATACATAATCTGCCCAAAGTTACCTGGGATTCTTCCTTAAGTAGCAAGCGTCCATACAATGCCAAGATATCAAATAAAAAAATAAAAGAAGCTGGATACGAATTCATTCATCCCCAGATGATTTTTTGTTGATAATCTCAGAAATCCTATCTCATGATTACTCAAAATCAAACAGCATCTTCCACCCAGTTTTACACTTGGCAAAAGTACCGTTGTGCTTACGCAGTTCATCAACCAACCAATGCCACGCCTACTGGTATACCCCTGCTATTAATTCATCCTATTGGCGTAGGTTTATCGCGGCAATTTTGGCAACGTTTTTGTAATGAATGGTATCAACAACAATACCAAAATTTAATTTATAACCCTGATTTACTCGGTTGTGGTGAAAGTGATCAGCCTCATATAGCTTACACCCCCAGTGATTGGGCAGAACAATTACAATTCTTTTTAAAAACAGTTGTACAAAAACCTGTGATTGTGATAGTCCAGGGTGCTTTATTCGCAGTTGCCATTGAATTAGTCAAAAAAGAACCAAATTTAGTCGCAGGGCTAGTATTAGCATCTCCTCCAGCTTGGCCTTTGATCACAAAAGAATTACCAAAATGGCAACCAAAATTAATTTGGAATCTGTTAGATTCGCCCTTAGGTAATATATTTTATCGGTACGCCCGGAGAGAAAAATTTTTGCGTGATTTTTCAACTAAACAACTTTTTGATCTCAAAGAAGACGTTGATTCAGAATGGCTGAATACATTGCGTGCAGGCGCGCAAAATACTGCTAGTCGCTATGCTGTTTTTTCATTTTTAGCTGGGTTCTGGTTACAGGACTATAGTCATGCGATCGCTACCATTAATCAACCCACATTAGTAGTTTTGGGTGAACATATATCGAGTATTGCCAAAGAAGGTAAAAAACTCGAACCAGATGCATGGTTGTCTGATTACCTTACAGCTTTACCCCAAAGTCGTGGGATAAAAATTTTTGGGCGCAATGTTTTACCATACGAATCTACGGCTGAATTTGTGAAGGCAATATCACCGTTTATAAATGAATTTTCTTGAGGTTATAACTCTATTAGAGACTATTTATAAAGTAAATCTTAAGTAGGATAAGCAAAAAGCGGCGAGTGATTTTATTTTTACTTTATAAATAACCTCTTAGAAGCTTAACTGAAATTTAAATTTAACGAAACAAGAGTTAGTAGTTAATGGTTAGTAGTATTTAGTTTTTTGTTGGTTGTTTGGAACCAACAATCAACAACTAACAATCAACAACTAACTGTTATGCAAATTGACTTTCATCATGGTGTCACCTACGTAGTCGCACGACTAGCCGGATTTGAACATAAAGCTGCTAGTATCATTGCATACTGCGCTCAATACGTAGATGATGCCACAAATGCAGGGATCATCCGCTTTGATAACGGTGCGCTGTATAGGCGCATCAGTTCCGCCCACAAAATGCTTAACTACCGCAACTTCCAAGAACTGGCAAATCATCGGGTTTGGATTCCCTTTCATTTTCTACCCGGAAATGGTGGCAAAAAAGTAGGAGAATATCTGACGAGTAGCTTTATTGACAAGCTTATCTGTCGTCCTAACAGCTACGTAGCTCAGGATATGGTGAATGAATGCATTCGTCACCGTGATTCTATCTATGGACTGCATCGCCTTGGGGTCACTATGCATGTATATGTAGATACGTGGGCGCACCAGGGATTTGCTGGTGTAAATCATCGAGTTAATGAAGCTAAAAAGTTGGTTGATGAATATGGCAATCCTGATCGCAGTCTGATGGATCGTCTCAAAAATTACTTTGTCAGTGAAGCTTTACCTCTGGGACATGGGGCAGTTCTGAGTCACCCAGACAAACCCTACTTACGTTGGGGTTACACCAATGGACGGGGTGAGAAAATCACTAGGGATAATCCGAAAGATTTTTTGGAGGCGGCTGAGTGGATGTGTAAAGCTATGCAGCGCTATATAGTAGGCAATCCAGATGCAGATGTACCAGGATTGCCTAAATCTGACCGAGATACAATAGCTTCCATGCTCCAAAATATTACTTATAACAAAGGTAGTGTTAGACACCAACAATGGTTGCAAGCGATCGCCGAAGGTAAATTTAGTTTTGGTAAAGAATATGTTACTTATATCCCTAAAGGCAAAAACTCTTGGAAATATCTAGCCCTTGGTACAGAAGAACATATAGACCGAGACAACGAAATATTTTCCTACCACACCACCTTTTTAGCTAGCGATTGGAAACTATTTCACGATGCCTTAAAGGCACATCATTTTTATATTATTCACGAGTTATTACCTAAATACGATATCTGTGTTGCTTGATACTATTTCCATAGTAGTACTCAACCACATAAGTTCTGAGGAGTTGCGAGGGGTCAGATCCCCGACTTTTTAAAAAAGTCGGGGATTTCCCAACATATCAAAATCAATGTGGTTGAGTAGTAGTGAGATTAATAAAGATTGTCTTTTTCACCACAAAGACACCAAGAAAAATTCATTTCAAGGCTGACACGTTAACAGGAGTATCCAAATCACTATTGTTGGCTAACAAAAGATTAGTAGCATTCACAACAACTTGTGCAGCTGCTGTGAAAAAGGAGCGTTCAATATTCAAGGGAGTATCGCTAGCTTGATGATAGTGGGGAGTACGGAGATTAGCTGTATCTGTTACTAGTACAGCACCCACCCCTTGCAACCAGAAAGGCGCATGATCGCTACGTAGGGTATCTGGGGTGAGCAAGCCTTTGAGAGGAACTGGCAATGTAAATATAGGTGGTAGATTTTTGCTCACCTTTGCCAGGGAGGAACGCGAGAGCAAATGTGAGTTTTCAAAAGCCTTCAGCATTGGTAAATGTTCTGTATCGCCCACTACTGCCAGAAAATCTCCTTTGTCGCTGGGTGGGGTTATTGGTAAATTGGCAGGATATTGCTGGCAACCAGCAGTGTAGCAAGCGTAACCAACCATATCCATAATGATTGCACCGTGTAAGTTTTGTAGGTTTGCTACTTTGGCTGTAAAGGCTTGACTCCCTAGTAATCCTGCTTCTTCTTTGTCAAAAAATGCTAGTTGTAATGTCCGGGGTGTGGGACGAGAACCCAGTAACCGAGCAATTTCCAACGCCACAGCAACACCACTAGCATTGTCATCAGCACCAGGGGAGATAGCAACGGTGTCGTAATGTGCGCCTACTAAAATTGCTCCTGCTGTTTTATCAGTTCCTTGGCGTTCAGCAAAGATGTTAACGCCTTCGGAGAAGTTTTGTAGTTGGGGTTTCCAGCCAAATTTTTTCAGTTGGGAAATTATATAAGTGCGGGTACGCGATCGCTCTGTATTGGTGTAGCGTTTAAAATTTAAGTTTTGAATATGGGCAAATAGCTTTTGTCCTGACACTTGGAGGGGAGAAGACACGGAGATCACCAAAGGCGGGGATGCTTTGAGCTTTTCAACATCTTGCTGCGCTGGATCTGAATTTTCTACGTTCACAGTTTCGATCACAGCTGATTGCTGATGTTGTTGCCATAACCCGCTACTACCTATCGCCGCAAATGCCACCACTACTGCCAGCAGCAACCAAATCCATTTTTTCATCCTTCAACCTTAAAATTGACCGATGATTCCTCAATGGTACATGCCCCTAGATTTATCTATAGGAATCAATTCAAAACCCAAAATTGTTTGACTTTTCCAAAAAAAAGCTTGACAATTTCCAATGTATTGGGCATAATTAAAAAGTTGCAAATCAAGGGACTGTAGTTCAATTGGTTAGAGCACCGCCCTGTCACGGCGGAAGTTGCGGGTTCGAGCCCCGTCAGTCCCGTTAAAGCAAGATGCTAGCCATAAAGCTAAACTTGAATATGCTTATCAAGTATTATAGCTACAACTAGCGTAACAAAAGTAAACAGAAGTTATGCACTGTTACATTAGATGACGGCTGAAAGCGCCCCACTGGCAGCGCCCCACCTGCGATGAATATAAAGAAACACTTTTTCCTCCCCTACATCCACGTTCATTCAGAGGAGTTAATTTCCTTCTGCTTTGAAAGTAACCTCACCTCCTCCCCTCTCCGTGAGTTCACCAGAGGGGTGTCCTCTCTTGACGGGGTGAGGTTTTTGATGGCAAAGCTCGTGAAATTTTTTCATCAGCACTGCCTTCTGGCAACTAAGCCTCCTGCCTCCTGGAATAACCTACAATGATCATGCTTTGCCATAATCAATAATTAGCGAATTTGCTGTGACTGTTAGAGTACGTATTGCCCCCAGTCCAACTGGAAACTTACATATTGGTACAGCAAGAACGGCTGTATTTAACTGGTTGTTTGCCCGTCACCACGACGGAAAGTTCATATTGCGGATTGAAGACACAGATCAAGAGCGATCACGTCCCGAATATACAGAAAATATTCTCCAGGGTCTGCGCTGGCTAGGATTAAACTGGGATGAAGGGCCTTTCTTCCAAACCCAACGTCTAGAGATTTATAAACAAGCGGTACAAAGTCTCTTAGATCAAGGACTAGCCTATCGCTGCTACACCACTGCTGAAGAACTAGAAGCATTACGAGAAGCCCAAAAAGCTAGAGGTGAGGCTCCTCGTTATGACAATCGTCATCGAAATTTGACACCAGAACAAGAAGCTGCATATAAAGCCGAAGGGCGTAGCTTTGTAATTCGTTTCAAAATTGATGATGACCGAGAAATTGTTTGGAATGACTTGGTAAGAGACAAAATGGTGTGGCGGGGTAATGATTTGGGTGGTGACATGGTCATTGCTCGCGCCGCAGCCGATGGTATTGGTCAGCCTTTGTATAACTTTGCTGTGGTGGTAGATGACATAGATATGCAAATTACCCATGTCATTAGGGGAGAAGACCACATCGCCAACACTGCCAAGCAAATTCTACTTTATGAAGCCTTTGGCGCAAAAGTACCAGAGTTTGCCCATACACCCTTAATCTTAAATCAGGAAGGACGCAAGCTTTCTAAACGAGATGGCGTCACCTCTATTTCTGACTTTAAACAAATGGGCTTCACTGCTGAAGCTTTGGTCAACTACATGACATTGTTGGGTTGGTCGCCTCCTGACTCGACCAAAGAAATTTTTACTTTGTCAGAAGCAGCCCAACAGTTTAGCTTTGAACGTGTGAATAAAGCAGGTGCAAAGTTTGATTGGGCAAAGTTAGATTGGATCAACAGTCAGTATATCCACGTAATGCCTGTAGACAAACTGACCGATTTATTGATTCCTTATTGGGAAGAAGCTGGGTATAAACTGACTAGAGGACGGGAAGAACGTTCTTGGTTAGAAAAACTAGTAGTTTTAATTCAACCTAGTTTGACTCGGCTTGTGGATGCTGTAGCTATGAGCAAACTGTTTTTCACCGATGCAGTGGAATATAGTGAGGAAGCTACTGTGCAACTCAAACAAGAAGGTGTTGCTAGTGCGATAGAGGGGGTGATTGCTGCACTACAGAATCAACAGGAATTCAACGAAGCCAGCGCCCAAGATATTATCAAGCAAGTAGTCAAACAGCAGAACGTCAAAAAAGGTTTGATCATGCGTAGTTTGCGAGCAGCTTTGACTGGAGACATGCATGGTCCTGATTTGATTCAATCGTGGTTGCTACTGCATGAGATTGGGTTAGATCAGCCGCGCTTAGTTCAAGCAACAGCAAAATAAAAAATTATGAATTCCAAATTCGGAATTTATAGTCCCAAATGCTGAATAGGATTGATTCTTGACTAACCTAATAAAGTCCTGAGGGGGGTGAATAATATTTCCTGATTAGGGAACATATGTAGTAGGGGCGCGACTGTGCGCCCCTACCACTATTTAGTAAAAAAACTTTTTATGACAAAACAGAACACAAAGATATTATTTGTCGTCTATATTTTTGATATCTGAGCAATTTCCCTCAATTTAGGAACTTGGTATGTAAAATAAGTGTCACTAATAACACTGAGAAAATTTTAGACAATCATCTAAATTAAAATGCCAAGAAAAGTAATAAATCTGGGAATAAAATTGTCGTTGACGATCGCCAGCATCCTGATCGCATCAATAATTAAGACGGTAGCAGTTGCAGACGAAACACCAACACCACCACCCATCTTTGGCGATGTCAGCATCAATCCCAAGTTTCTTCCAGATCCTTTTGAGGTTCGTGGGATGAGTGGGGGTTCATTACCAGGAAATCAAGTTGTTGGTAAAAGCGAAACTTCCACAGGCGCATGTACAGGATTTGTTGATCAAAAACCAGACCATCATCTGGAGTTAGGAAAGAAATTTGACTACCTAAAACTGCAAGTAGACAGCCCTGAGGACACAACCTTGATAATCACTGGCCCTGGTGGCACTTGGTGCAATGACGATTTTGATGGTAAAAATCCTGGTATTGTTGGCGAGTGGCTACCCGGAACTTATCAAATTTGGGTTGGTTCCTACAATAAAGAAGAGTATTTTCCTTATACTCTCAAAGTTACAGAAGCAAAATGAAAATTGTTAGTGGTTAGTGGTTGGTGGTAATTATCCCACTCCCACTTTCTTTTTTAGTGCTTTGTATTAGAATTAAGTTAAATTTAATTAAGATTATTTTTGGCGCCATGGCTTTGCCATGTAGCTCTCTTAGCTGCATGGCTAACTGCGTCAAAATATTCAGATAAAACAAAATGGATTTATAAATATCCGTTTCCCAGCGATATCGTGATGGAATGACATCGCTGATTAGTTGTATATCGGCATCTAGAGGCAAAACAAGATGAAATTCTCCTGGAGAGTCCTAGTTCTCTGGACATTGCCAGCTCTGGTAATTGGCTTTTTCTTCTGGCAGGGTGCATTTGCTGGCGCTCCTGCGGATATGGGTAGAAATACAGCCAGTACACGTATGACCTATGGTCGCTTTCTGGAATATTTAGATGCTAATCGCGTCACAAACGTAGATTTCTATGAAGGCGGCAGAACAGCAATTGTGGAAGCTGTAGATCCGGATCTCGACAATCGTGTCCAGCGAGTGCGGGTAGATTTGCCAATCAATGCTCCTGAGCTAATTACCAAGCTCAAAGATAAGGGAGTGAGTTTTGATGCCCACCCGATGCGAAATGACGGTGCTATCTGGGGACTTATAGGAAATCTAATTTTTCCAATCTTGTTGATTACTGGATTGTTCTTTTTGTTCCGTCGCTCCAGCAACTTACCTGGTGGCCCCGGTCAAGCCATGAGCTTTGGTAAATCTAGAGCTCGTTTTCAAATGGAGGCTAAGACTGGAGTTAAATTTGATGATGTTGCTGGAATTGAAGAAGCCAAAGAAGAACTCCAAGAAGTTGTTACCTTCCTCAAACAGCCAGAAAAATTTACTGCTGTTGGCGCCCGTATTCCTAAGGGAGTCCTGTTAGTAGGGCCTCCTGGTACTGGTAAGACTCTATTAGCAAAAGCTATTGCTGGAGAAGCGGGGGTTCCCTTCTTCAGTATCTCTGGTTCAGAATTTGTAGAAATGTTCGTAGGTGTGGGTGCATCCCGCGTCCGTGACTTGTTCAAAAAAGCCAAAGATAACGCCCCCTGTATCATCTTTATCGATGAAATTGATGCCGTTGGTAGACAACGGGGTGCTGGTATTGGCGGTGGTAACGACGAACGGGAACAAACCCTCAACCAACTACTGACAGAGATGGACGGTTTTGAAGGTAACACTGGCATCATTATTATTGCTGCCACCAACCGTCCCGACGTATTAGACGCAGCATTGTTGCGTCCCGGACGTTTTGACAGACAAGTAACTGTCGATGCACCAGATATTAAAGGGCGTTTGGAGATTTTAAAAGTTCACGCCCGCAATAAGAAATTAGACCCAAGTGTGTCTTTAGATGCGATCGCTCGTCGTACTCCTGGGTTCACCGGTGCCGATTTAGCCAATTTACTCAACGAAGCTGCCATTCTCACCGCTAGACGCCGTAAAGAAGGCATCACCCTGACAGAAATTGATGATGCTGTGGATCGGGTAGTTGCTGGGATGGAAGGTACACCCCTGGTAGATAGCAAGAGCAAGCGTTTAATTGCTTATCATGAAATTGGCCATGCCTTGGTGGGAACTGTCCTCAAAGACCATGACCCAGTACAAAAAGTTACTTTGGTTCCACGGGGACAAGCACAGGGTTTAACTTGGTTTACTCCCTCTGAAGAGATGGGTTTGATTACTCGTTCTCAAATCAAAGCCAGAATTACAGGTGCTTTAGGTGGTCGTGCTGCTGAAGATGTGATTTTTGGTAGAGATGAAATCACTACTGGTGCTGGAAACGACCTGCAACAGGTGAGCAACATGGCCCGGCAAATGGTAACTCGCTTCGGGATGTCTGACTTAGGCCCTCTTTCCTTAGAAAGCCAGACGGGTGAAGTATTCTTGGGTCGGGACTGGATGACTCGTTCTGAATACTCAGAAGCGATCGCAGCCCGGATTGATGCACAAGTCCGCACGATTGTGGAAGAGTGTTATGAGAATGCCAAGCGGATTATGCGTGAAAATCGCACTCTTATGGATCGTTTGGTGGACTTGCTGATTGAGAAAGAAACTATCGACGGCGAAGAGTTCCGTCAGATTGTGGCTGAGTACACTCTTGTGCCTGAAAAGCCCCAGTTTACACCAATTCTTTAGGTTGGTTGAGTTTTTAACTTAATAATTTTTAGTTTCCCCGCGTCTATAAATACAGACGTGGGGATATTTATTTGAAACTTGATGTCAGCAGCGACAAGAATTATGTTTTTTAGGTATCGAACACCGATGGACACTGATAGATTATTCGTGTGTATTTATGGTGGCTGTGGGTGTTTGTTGATGCAGACAGCATTAAATTAAGTTTTTGTCAATAAACAAAGAATTTGTCCCAGGGAATGTCTACAGGGGCGTCATGGTAGACAATATCAATCATCGTCAGCAGTAAAGGTAGGGCTTTAGCGTCTAAATTGCCTTGCTGTATCATGTTTTCTACTGTTGGGGCGATCGCTAAAGCTAAGGAAGCACCTTCTATGGTATCGTTGGGCATATACTGGGCTTTTGCTTGACTGTAGGGCATACCTAAACCTAAAAGACGACCCATGCGGCTATTGCGTCCGCCCTGACAGGTAACGTACAAATCACCAGCACCAGGAAGGGTGTAGACGTTGTGGAGTTTTCCTCCCATCTTTTCTACTAAATAAGCTGTTTCTAACATGCCTTGGGCAAAGATAGCCGCAGCGAGGTTGTGCATTTCCGCGCTATTCTCTGCTTTGCCTGCTTTTTCTAGGAGTCCAATCACCAATCCGACAGCGAGAGCATAGACATTCTTCATGGCGACACACACTTCTGTGCCAATCATGTCGGTATTAGTCCAAACGTGATAGTAAGGTGTACGTGCTAACCCAACCAGCCAGTCTAGTAAGGCTTGATTTTGATTTGTAAATACTACACAAGTATGACGACGGGCAGCTAGTTCTTGAGCAATAGAAGGGCCGCCAATAGCAGCAATTTGTACTTGATCCCGATACTCAATAGGCAACCCAGCCCTAAGAACATCAGGTAATATAGATAACTTTTCGCCATCACCCGCCAATCCCTTTGTTACCATCAAAATAGGAATTTTCGGTGACAACAAATTGCTAAGGGCTTCCGCTACCCAGTTGATACCGTGAGAGTTAACACCGATGACCAATAAATCCGCACCTGTTATTACTTCACCCAATTGATCATGGGTATAAGCTTTAACGCTTTCAGCAACACGGATGCCTAAGCGTGGATGGGGATAACCAGCTTGAAGCTTAGTAATAATGTCATTGTCTAAATGTGTACCGACCAGATGTACGATATGTCCGTTATCTGTCAAGGGGACACTAACAGCAGTTCCCATGACCCCAGCACCCAAAATTACTATTTTCGCCATCTTGTTCTATTACTCCACGGTTGCTATTCAAAAAATTAACTGCTAGTTAATGCTTTAGCAAGAAGGTCAGGATAAGACAGATGGGGGCAATGTCCAGAAGCTAGTTCAATGGCATCGACTCCTAAGCGCTTGCGTGTAGCGTAACGTGACCATGTAGGAGATATGATTCGGTCATTGGTACAAACAATATATTTACGCTCAACCTTTGGCAAAGCTTTGAGAGGATTCGTTTCAAAAATATATGCCATGGATTGTTGCGAACGACTTTTTGAAATTGCCCACTGTGCTACATTCGGTTGACAGTCATGATAGAACAAATCCATTAATACTGCTGCGTCTGAAAAATCTTTCCCTACGGAAGCTGGTTCAAACATACCAGGCTCATTGTGGAACTGTTGGAGTTTACTTGGGTCTTTTGGCTGGTAATTTAATGATTTGAGCGTATCAGCATCAAGATGATGAGAAAATTGGTCGAGTGTACTAATTCCAGGATAGGGAATCAGTCCACCCACAAACACTAGTTGACGCACTTTTACTGCTTCTGCAACTAGGGGAATTATTGTACCAGCCATTGAGTGACCGACTAGGACAATATCATCATCAGTTTTGGGCAGCGCTTGAATTACTACATCCGCAAATTGGGACAAAGTAGCAGATGCATTTTCAATTGGTAAATCCATTGCTACAGTTTTGTGACCCTGTGCTTCTAAGTAGGGAATTAGCAAATCCCAACACCAAGCGCCTTGGAAGGCACCATGAACTAGACAAAAAAGACTCATATCAATTGAATAGTGGGAATGGTGGACGAGATATAACTTCAACAACCAAGAAAATTCATGGTTGAACCAATGGTTGAACCGCCAACTCACCCAAGCCAACCCCAGCTAATAAATCTCTCCAATGTGTTTGCAATGTACGATTTTGAGGATTTGTCTGGCGCAATTGTCCTAGTGTAGTGAGGGCATCGTACCAAAAGCCATTCTCAGCATAAATCGCAACCTGTTGTAATGGCTGTGCTTTTTGTAACTGCTTAACTAAGCTTTGATTGGGGTTTAGGCGGACAATTACTCCTTCTACATAAATTGGGGTTGATTGCTTTTGGGGATCACAGTAAATATTCAAGAACCAACGGTACTGTTTACCTACTTGCAATGACGGAGTGTTTTCGGGTACGGGAACTTTGATAATACCTGCTTTTGCTGGTAGAGCGATCGCACTGTTATAAACTGAATCTTTGGTTTGATCATCCAGTAGGACAAACTCAGCTGGATAGCCAGAACTCTTGGTGTATGGTAGATAAAACCATAGCTGAGGGTGCGCTTCTGTGGTTAAGCCCCAAACATTTGTTACCGATGCTGGCTGCTCAGTCAGAGGTACTAAAGCAGTTAAGGGTGGTTTAACATCGGGACAACTACCTCTTCTGGCTCCACCGAAACGGCGACCTCCAGGAGCAGGACCAGGCGGCAAATTGGGCAAATCAACCTTTATAGTTCCGCTTTTAGGAGGCTGGGGTGAGGTTGGTTGTGAAGGTTGAGTTGGTATTGACTGCGCTACAACCAAGGAGAAACTATTCAGTAAGCTGGTGCTACTAAGGGTAAATACTAAAATAATTTGATTTAAATTTAACTTCATAAAATCTCCGTAATTTTAGTGTTTTTTATAGAAGAAAGCGTAATTTAGTTATCAGTTAACAGTTATCAGATTCTATTAATCACTGCGGCTGGTGCTGATTCCTAACAACCAACAACCAACTACTAACCACTAACTACTAACCAACAACCGACAACAAATTACTCTTTACTAATTGCTGTCATACCTGCTGTTGCTATAAGTGCTAAAGCTGATGGAACAAAAGGAACCCAATACCCTTGAATGAATAAACCAAAGCAGAAAATATAAAGAATCCCGCAGCCAACTACAACAAAAATTAGCAAGCGTGTCCAAGAGTGTCGCATTTGCCAAGCTAGTAATCCTCCTGCTACTGACCAAACCCAAATCCACATGACTTCAGCAAAGGGATTCCATGACCGCAGGAGTGGACGACCGTCTAAAACTGCACTGAGAATTTGGCTAACCATGTGAGCTTGTACTAATACTCCTGACATTTGTTTGTCTAATTCAGTACTATAGGGTGTAGCCCAATAATCTGGAAAATCACCTTTAGCAGTGACACCAATCAAGACTATTTTGTTTTTGATCGCGTTGGGGTTAATTGGAGCAGATAAAAGTTGTGTCAATGACACTTGTTCAGCAATTCGCTTTGAGGAACGGTAGTTGAGTAAAATTTGACCACCGTTAGTATCAATACCTTGATAACCGCCTGTTCGTGGTTTTAAGAGTGATAAATTAACATCACCAATTTGGAAATCACCTGTGGGAGTAAATTTTGGTTTAATTCCTTGGGCCTCTAAATAGCGCAGTGCTAGCTGTAAGCTAAGAGAATAGGAAGCAGGACAAGGTGAGGTTGGTTCTTGGTTCATAAATAGCAAATGCCGACGTACCACCCCATCAGCATCATGAACAAAGTCACTAAAACCTAAGCGGGATTGGGGAATTTCTGGAGGTGGTTCGATACCACTAGTATTGATTGTTGCATCGCTACCTTTGCAGACTCCTACTAAGTTGTCTGTTTGCTGGAAACGATTCTGTAAATTTGCTGACTCCGCTGGAAAATCACGGTAAATATCTAGACCGATCGCTCGCGGTTGATGCTGCTGAAGTTTCTCCAAAACTTTGTTCAGAGTTTGATCAGACACAGATGTCCCTTTCAAAGATTCGCCTCTGCGACGTTGCGCTGCAATATCAGCATCTCCAACGGTTACTAATAATAGACGTGGATCAGGATCTTCATTGATGAGAACTGAACGCGATCGCATCATCAAATCAAAGGCTTGTAAATCCCAATTTTGTAAGACTTCTAAAAATTTCAAGCCAGTAGGAATTGCAGTAATAAAGACACTATTAATGAAAAAATAAATAATTATACGTAATAAATTAGAAGAACTATAACTTCGTTTGACAGGGTTGTGTGGAGCAACCCAACCTGTGAACTCTTGCCAAGTGGGAGGTATTTCTGCCAAATTCTGAAAAATTACTGGTAGCCAAGTAGCACAAGGAAATCTATCTTCTAAGCCTTGCAATCTTTCCCGTGCCTCTCGCACTGCTAAGTATAAAGGTTCACCATTAGCAAACCCATCCAGAAAATACTTCAAAAATTCCTGTGCGACTAAATCTGGTACAGGTTCGCGCATCACGATCATCTGAGGAATGTGCAGATTGGCTAGTTTTTCTGCTAGTCCTAAGCCATCACAGGAGTTGAAAATTGCCAACTGCAAGCCTCGTTCCACTGCTTTTTTTAAGGCGTATTTTAATTCGTCAATTGTGAGACTATCAGTTTTATTTAAATAAATCTTGCCGATGCGATTATTTCCTTGACTAGAACTGTGTCCAGCGAAAAACAGAATATCCCAGTTTTTTTGCCAAAGACAATCATTTAATTCCTTACGCTGTGGTTCAACTAAAAAGCTGACTTCCGCTGTGGGTAATGCTTGGAGTAAAGCTTGATCTGTCTGAGTATCAATCCCTTGACTATTACCAATAATTGCTAAAATATTTACTTTTTTATTATGGGTTTTCTTGGCAGCAATGCGCTCGTATCTTGGAGGTGCGATGGCAATTTCCGCCTTGGGGTAGCGTTCCAGCACGTCCCAAAGATGCCAGGGCAAACGCTGCAATTCGCGATTTTCTGTTTGTAAAATGACTCGTACTATATCCGTAGGCAATAATCTTTCTAGCCATTTTTCACGGACAGGACGAAACTCCGCAGCTAGTAGCCAGGAATTAAGATGCGATCGCAATATATATGCAGTTTGATCACACTCTTTGACTATCGATACATTTGTTACTTGTACCTTGTCAGCAGATAAGCGATAACGGTTGTCTAACCTCGAATAGCTAGACTGCCACTCTTCATATTTGTGTAATAATTCTGTTGCTGGTGGTAATCTACCTGCAATTTCGGAATCAGGTAACTTACCTTCTTCACCAATTTGTAGGGTAACGGCAAATCCTTGCTCAAAGCTACCGTCAGCAAATTTTAGAACTACTAACTTACCCATAGTTGAAAAAGATGGGGAGATGGGGGAGTGGGTGGAGTATGAGGAGTGGAGAACGATTAAGAACTTTTGACCGTTGACACTTGACCATTGATCCTTAACCATTGACTAAATGACAAAATGTTCTTTTACACAGGCATCATAGAGTGCTACTTGAACGGTAAATTCTTCTTTGGGTTCTCCTCTGAACTTTAATTGAATATAATTATCTGCACTTCTAGCTTGGGCTTCTAAAAATACTGCTCCTGATTTGTTTAAAACAGTGAGTTGCACTCCTGGGGTGAGGTAATTTTGATTGTTAGCAGGATACAGTTGTACGAGAACGCTGGTTTGTTGATCTGCTTGGGGGCTAATTTCTACAACCAACATAACGAATTGGTTGGCAATCTGGATTCCTAAGTCAATTAATTTTCCTCGTCTCACCACTGTTTCTTGCTGATTATTAGTTTCATCTTCGAGCAAGTTGCCACTTCTGAACGCAAAAGCTGGAGCTATTTCTGGTTGATTCCACAAGGATTCTATGGTTTGCCATCCTGCTTCAAATATACCTGTAAACCATTGGCTCAAATTTACCAATTCTGGAACTGGTAATGTAAAAGTAGGTGCTAGGTGTTCAATTAAATCTTCCAACGGTTGCAGTTGAGTTAAAGGTATCTCTTCGGTGGCGACACTAGGGAGAAATCCTAGTAATTTTGCCTCTTGCAGAGATTCGTCTACTTGCACAAACACGTAACCTACTCGTTCTTCCCAAGTTTCAGGCGGAACATAACCAATTTGTTGATCCAATAGTACAGGGCGACATTCCAAACGCCCAATTCCTGGCAACTCCAAATCAGCTACATCAGCACACAAACGCATAATCGGATTCCAACTGTCGCTTGCTTTCAAATCAGTAGGAAGACCCATCATTTGTAAATAATCATTAACTGCTAATACACACAGGGTATTTAAACGGACTCGTTCCGCAATCTGCGGATATGGTAGTTGATGAGCAAACTGCTGGGCAGTAGTGCGGGCCGCTTGAGTGATGGGCAGTGTTAAAGCAATATCATCAAATTTATAGGTTTGGTGTGACATGGATCATTCCCCAAGGTTTAATGCTGCTGTATATAGGTCGCGCTTAATAACAAAAATTACGCAAAAAAATAATTTTATTTTTAAGTAATTGGTGATTAGTAGTTTGTAGTTATTAACTAGTAACTAATTTACGTCTAATGTGAACTGAAGAAGCAACATAAATGGGTGTGGGGGTGTAAGGGCGTAGCCTACACCGTAGACACGGATTTGTACTTCTGCCTCCTACTTACAACCAATTTCCAATCAATACGTAAGCTGACCAAAAGCCAGGAGCATTGTAGTTGGGATGTTTGAGCAATTGTAGCTGGGCGCGACGCAAAGCTTCGGCTTTGGTAATTTTGGCTTCTTTGAGTTCTCGGTAAAAAGCACCAACAAATTGAGCAGTGGATTCGTCATCAATCTGCCACAGAGAAGCGATCGTACTGCGTGCGCCTGCACGTACAGCAGCTCCTGCTAAACCAAGAGCTGCACGTTTGTCTCCTACTGCTGTCTGACATGCACTTAACACTAGTAGTTGTAATGCTTCGGGTCTAATATTATCCCGATTGCGAAGGATACTGTCAAATTGAGTCACGTTAATTGGGCCATCGGCAGCTAAAATAAATGTCTGATCAGCACGGGAACTAAACTGACCGTGAGTTGCTAAATGCACTACGTTAAAAGGTGTAGTGTTTACTTTTTTCTTTAGTTCTTTACTTGTAAATTGTCGATCTAATAGGTTGGTTGTTGATATGCCTGCTTCACTAATTAACTCAATTTCTGTCCTGATCGCGGGTAGGGGTGCGAAGTCGGAGTATGCTTGTGGTGGTTGAGTTAACCCGGCAGTTAGGGCTTGCAGCTGCTGTCGCTGTAGTGGTTTGGGATCAAGGAGTTGCAAACCGACACTCAGGGCAGTTGCGTATTTTTCTACTAAATATTGTTGACCATTATATAGAGAAGACATTGGTAAATTACGCAATGCTCCATCTAGTACAAATACTAAAGTGTTTACCCCACTAGCTGATAATTGTGATTCAATTGGTTTGATTAGCCAGTTGTAAACTTGCTGTGACTGGGTGCGCGTGGCTTTGATTGCTGCCGGATTAACAAGATTTTGTCGCAGTTGGCTAACTATTTGCTCTACTTCTGTTTGGGAAATCTGGGTGCTGTAGTGTCGTAGGGGTTGTTTAGGAATTTTGACAATTACCTGTAGTTCGTCAGGAAGAATAATTGGGTATAGAATGGCAGCCGTCGGATTTTCTTTATCTACGACTTTGTCTAATAGTATACGCTGTCCTTGAAGACATGCTTCACGGAAGAAGTTATCTAATTCGGCAATTTGCAGGGCTTCAATCCTTTGGCGTGCTTTTTCTAAAGTTTTTTCTTCTGGTTGTATTTGTTGAGTATCTAACAGTAATTGTACTGATTCTCGATACACTGGTTCGACGCTGTCGCGAAAGCTAAATTGTACTTCTCGGTTAACTGCTACCAAGTCGTTACGAATCGATTCGAGGGTTTGGACTGCCAAATCATAAGCTGCGATCGCTCTTGGAATATCCCCTTGTACTTTGAGTAATCTGCCTAACTGCCATTGCCATTTATAAGCAATATCGGGTGCATTACTACTCTGTGCTAAAAGTAATGCTTGCTCTGTCAACTTTTGTGCTTCTGACCATTGTCTGGTATGTTCATACAGACTACCTAGAGTTCCCAAAGCATAAGCTAAGGAGCGTTGATCGTTTAAACTGCGCGCTTGTTGTACGGCTTGGGCAAGGATTTGGGCAGGGGAAAGAAGATGATGGGGTGAATTTTCTTTCTCGTCTCCCAATTTGACGAGATTCTGAGCAAAATTGATCTGGGCGTAAACGCTGGCGCGACTGGGGGGAAGTTGGTCGAGTTGGGATTGAATTTGTGGTACTAATGTTAAAGCAGCTGTTGGTTTTTGCTCCTCAATGAGCAGACTGAGAAGATTAAGCTGGGCTTGAACCTTTAACAGAGGCGAGGAAGTTTCTTTAACTGTTTGTTGATAAAAGTTAATTGCTTGTTGTGTCTGTTGGCGATCGCGGGCGTTGTTACCTAAACTAAAAAGACTCGCGGCAATATAATTAGGTGATTTTAAGCGTTTGGCTACTGCCAAACTTTCTTCGAGGACTATGTGAGATTGTTGTAATTTGCCTACTAGTTGTAGGACATCACCTAGCGATCGCAACATCACTGCTTTTTCTAGGGAGTCACTTTGCGATCGCAATGTCTGGTTTACTTGTAATAGTGTTGCTTCTGCCCGACGATAAAATCCGCTCGAGATTAATGCTTGGGCTTGATTGATTTGCGATCGCACTACACCATTTTGATCATTTGCTTTACTATAAATATCTCCCGCTTGCTGCCAAGTTTGCAAGGCATCTTCTGGTTGTCCCATTGCAAGTTGCAGACGTCCTTGAATATCGAGAGTTTGAGCTAAAATTATGCGATCGTCTATGCTTTTGAGAAGATTTAAGCTTTCTGTAATTGCTTGCTTGGCTTGATTCCATGCACCAAGTTGTTGGTAAGCAAGAGAAAGGTTACTCAAAGTAGCAGCCAGTCTTTTTGTATCACCCTGCTGCCGATAATTTTGGGCTGCTTGCTGCAATATTTGTACTGCTTGTGCAAACTGTCCACTGTCGTAGAGTGTTTTTCCTTGTTGTAAAGCAGAAGAGATGGTGGGGGAAGTAGAAGGATTGGGAGTTGGAAGTTTTGCTAAAACTGGTGAAATACTGATGCATAGTAAAGCAGTCATCAGAACCAGTGCTAAGAAGCGGAATGTCTTCTTTTTTGGTGTCATAAATTTGAGTCAGTCAGTCTCTTCCCACTCACAGAATATCTAGTTAACGAACCGCGAAGACGCGAAGGACACAAAGATTTAAAGTGGTTAGTGGTTGGTGGTTGGTGGTTGGTGGTTGTACCAGACGTGCCATGGCACGTCTGTACAGTGGTTAGTAGTTAATAGTCTTTACTCCTCACACTCCCAGACGCTTCAAACAGCGCATCTCCCCATCTCCCCATCTCCCCACTGCCCCTAATCCCCACTCCCTTGGGGGAGTGGGGGCCGGTGAGTTCCCCATCTCCCCATCTCCCCATCTCCCCACCTCCTTGATCCCCTACTTCACCGATTTCCCATTTCTATTAATTTCTTGAGTTAAGCGCAATAATGCTTGTTCTATTTCTGGTGAAAGTTTGATGGGTAAGTCGCCAGTACGCATATTTAAGTCTCTTTGGGGGAAGGGAACTTCAATGTTGTGTTTTCGCAAAGTGGCTTCGATGAGAAAATAGATGTCGCTTTTGATCGGTGTTTGTTGGTGGGGTTTGTCAATCCATACTAGGAGTTCAAAGTCTATGGCGCTTTCACCAAATCCTTTGAAGAATACTTGGGGTTGGGGTAGTTTTAAAACTTCAGGATGAGCAACGGCAGCTTCAATGAGTGCTGTTTTTACTAAGTTTACATCTGAACCGTAGGCAACACCTACTGGTAGATGAATGCGAGAAACGGGGTTGCGATGACTCCAGTTAATGACTTCTGTCTCTAAGAAGCGGGAGTTGGGGACGATAATGGAAATGCGGTCTAGGGTGCGAATTACTACACTACGCGCCCCGATATATTCTACTGTCCCCATGTATTCGCCTACTTCGATGAAGTCACCAACTTGGATGGGACGTTCAAATAATAGTACAATTCCACTACCAAAGTTTTTAGCAATGTCTTGGAAACCAAAGCCAATTCCCACGCCCAAGGCACTGGCTACTATTGTTAGAGAACTGAGGTCTAGTCCCCAAATTTGTAGCAAAACTATTGTACCGAAACTAATAAAGGCATATTTGCAAATAATTGCGATCGCTTCTTGCGCTCCTCTACTGATGCGTGTCCGATGTAAAATGCGGGAGCGTAATAAATTTGTTGTTGCGCCTGCAAAGATAATTAGCCCCAAAAGCAAGACAATTAAGATAAAGATGTCTGTGAGTGAATAGGCTTTTTGTCCCAGAGAAAAGATGGGAGAGGTGAGGCTAGTAACTATGCTGATGGCAATGTTATAACTCCACTGCCGGGTGAGGGGAAATAGATTAGTAATATAAAGGGAGACTCCAACCCACAGTAGAATTCGCGACAACAGTAAACTTCCTTTGAGTAGGAGTCTAGATGTATTTTGGACTTGGTTGTCACTTGAGGAGTTAGCCGAAACTAGCATTTGCGAAACTCGGCGCTGGGTGAGTTGCCATAAAATTCCCAACAACCGATTTACGCCGACAGCCATCAACACGATCACAATACTCAGTATTGATGTATTGCGAATAAATTCTGCGCCTCTCTCACTTTGCGCTTTTTGGATCGCATCTTCAATTTCTTGTGCCCAGATTCTAGCTTGTTCTTCCGGACTAGCAGCAGAAACTGCATCGTTCTGGGTGACAGTCAACAAATATCGACCGTTAACTAAAATAATGGGAGAATCGTTGCGTTGTTGAATCTCTATATCAGGCGCTTCTTGGGATTTCACAACTGCTTGCAATTGAGAACTAATGAAATTAGCTCGTTCTTGAGCTTTCGATTGTTCGTTACTGCTGACTCGAAATACCAACCGACCATCTACTGCAACTGGTGCATATTTTACAGATGATTGTGCTTGTACAGATGTTAACAGGAAACTGATCGACAATATCAATACAATCAGAGTTGTCTGAATAAGTTGGGAGTACCGAGTCTGAGGGAACTTACGATTTTTTCTCATTTTTACCGAGAGTTGCTGACGAGTGCGATCGCGTTTGATGGAACTCATATTCCATCATTCAAAAAGCCTGACAGTTCACTTCCTCAAAAGTTTCTCATTTTTTGCTCATAACTTGGAAATTAATTCCAGCTGGAGTTAAATTCATATGTTGACAAAAATTTTATTGAGTATTGCTGTATTACTAGCGGTCGCATTCTTAATATTAGTAGTTATAAGAATTAAAAATGACAGTGAAGTCAGTAAAATCTGGCAAGAACTTGCAGATTTACCCACAGAAAATGTTTTTACAGAAGACATGGTTGCTGGTTTACCCAACCCTGTGCAGCGCTACTTTTTACATGCGATCGCACCAGGAACCCCTTTGGCGTCTTCGGTAACTCTGGAAATGAGTGGTAGTTTTAGGTTGGGAGAAGATAAACCTTGGGTTCCCATGCAAGCCAAACAGAGAATTTCACTGCTCAAGGGTTTTGTTTGGAAAGCTACAATTGGACGTGGTTTGTCTCAATTTGTGGGTGCTGATTACTACATTAATGGAACGGGTAGAATGCGGTTTTCTCTTTGGGGACTAGTTCCTCTAGTAAATGCTCATACTCACGATATTGCTCGTTCCAGTATTGGCAGGCTTGCAGGCGAGTTTGTCTGGCTACCTTCTGCCTTGCTACCTCAACAAGGTGTTATTTGGCAGGCTATTGATGAGAGGACTGTGCAAGTAAGTTTTGTGATTAATGATGAACCTGTGACACTCACGCTGGTTGTAGACGCCGATGGCAAAATTTTAAAGCTTTCTCTGCCACGTTGGGGAGATAAGACAGAGGATAGTAGTTGGCATTATATTCCATTTGGCGTAGAATTTCAAGCAGAACAAAAGTTTGGTGGCTTCACAATTCCATCCCAGATGAACGCGGGTTGGTGGTTTGGTACAGAACGTTATTTAGAATTCTTTCGCGCCACAATTGCAAAGGCTGAGTTTGAATGAAACTCACAAGGACAGATCAAATTGCGATCGCTTAATCCATTGATTTGAATGCCAGTTTTCAGTTATAAACATTTATGCTGGAATGCTCGTGAAATGATGAGAGAATCTGGTAACTGCAAGCTGACGATTACTATCGATGGGTTAAAAAATCAGCGTGGTCAAATCTGCCTGAATCTATTCTCTAATAGTGAGGGCTTTCCCACTAGTGGCGATCGCGCTTTGCAATCTGCATCTATCAAGATTACAGACACTGCACCTACTGTCACGTTTCAGAATTTGCCAGCAGGCAAGTATGCGGTTGCTGTGATTCATGACGCCAATTGTGACGGTAAACTCAATTGTAATTTTTTAGGCATTCCTACCGAAGGTTTTGGGTTTTCCCGTAACCCCAAAATTCGTATAGGTTCACCTGAATTTGCAGAAGCAGCGATCGTTGTGGAAGGTGCAAATACTCACATTCGGATTCAGATGCGGTATCTGTTGGGCAATTGAGGGGTAATGTTAAGCTGCTCTAGATTTAGAATGGTACTCGTAGTCTATAAACATTGTTCGTGTTAGGTTCGCGTTTGCCATGCTTTTGGATCTCTCGGGGCGTGAAAAATTGCTGTTACAATCACCCGACTCGATACAATACGGTAGTACACAGCATACGGAAAGCGTCGTACTACAGCTCGTCGTACATCACGATAGACAACTGCGTACGACTCTGGCATCTGGCAAATTCGATTTAGCATTTCATCCACACAGTCTAAAAACTCGTCGCCAAGTCCTGGCTGCTGGTTGTCGTACCAAGTATATGCCTCATTGAGTTCTTCGCGAACCTCTGGACGAAACACCAATACATAATTCATTGTTGACTCTTGATCGAAGCCTTAATATCTTCCCATGTCAGGACATCATTGGGATTAGCCTCATAGTCAGTAATTCGACGATCAAGTTCCTGCTTTTGCACTTCCGTCAGATCAGGATAAGCTTGCTCTGCGGCAATACTATCCCAAATCGCTTGCACAAGACGAATCCGATCTTCAACGCTAAGGGCTGTAATCTCGTTTAAAGTAGCTGTGATGTCCACAATAACTTACCTAAATGTAAATAACAGGCAAATGGTACATATTAAATATAACGGACAGGGTTTTGCCCATCAAATTGAACGCTGCAATTTACAATATGAGCGTCTAAAAACTTCACAACAAGTCTGCCATCGTCTCTTCGATAACTTATGTTTCGGTTATCACGAGAAATTAAATCAAGATTCTGAATATTTGAAAAGCCATCAGACTGCTTGCTAAGACTAAGATAAACTTCAATATATTCTTGCATAGCAGCAAAAGCTACTTTGTAAAGAGTATTAGATTCTGTAATCTCAGTCTTGCTACTCTCAGAGAACTCAAGGTCTTCTTCCATAGATCCAATACTCTCCAATTGGTGTACCTGCACCTTCACGTTTCGATAAAATCCAACGGCTTCCTCTAGTTCTTAGTAACTTTATTTGTGTTTTCTCAAAACCTATTTATTCCAGCAGAGATAGAGTAAGTTGACCTGTGGGAATATGTATTCCATAAAGATATGCAATATCCAGCGATAAAATTTGCCCATCTGTGAATAGGATGACGTGAGCTTGTAAGATTGGTTGGTGCAAGAGCAGAATGTATGGGATCGGTAAAAAGAGAGAGCTGCATTACCTAGTTATAATTTTGGGGTTTAGAGTTATTCTTCAGAAGCAAATAACTCTGACACAGTAACATACCACGTAATACTGCAAGGGATAGCCTAAAAAATAAAATTACAGTAGTGGCGTGGTACAGCTAAAATAGTGCATTAATAAACCGTATGAGGCAAGAGAGAACACACCAGATAGAAGAGACATTTATTGCTTTTAGCCTTGACACGCTAGTACGGTGTGTTAGGCGCGCATTTTGATCTAGTTTTTCACGCAAAAATTCTATAAGCGCCTAACGCACCACCAGATCACATGGTGCGTTAGGCTGAAGCCATAACGCACCCTACTTAAGATTTACTACCTTAGTCTGTAGGTTCTCCCCAAGGAATTCCAGCGAAAAAATCCTTTATTTCTCTAAGTAAAAACAGAAGATTCTTGATTCGATCTTTCGAGGATTCGTCATTTGAACAAATTTCTCGAAGGTGCTGAATATACTCTTGAAACTTCCCTTCAATCCCATTAGCACCTTGTTCAAATTTTTTAGTAGTATCTTGCCAGTACTCGTCAATGCCTTGTAGAAATTTATCTAGCACTTGTTGGTCTTCAAAGTGGCTAACAATCTTCTTTGCCAAACGACGTTCCCAAGATTCTCCGAATAGTGACCAGCCAAGGGAGACAATAGCAGCAAATAGTCCAATTCCTAATGTGATTGGGCCACCAATAGCAGCAACAAAAGACACGACAGTTGCTACTCCACCGCTAATACTTATACCCAGCATAGATAGAAGGCTGACAAATTTAGCAACAAATCGGCTCACATTGCGATTGTATCGGCTCACATTGCGATTGTATCGAGTTACATTGCGAATGTATCGGGTCGCATTACGAATGTATCGAGTTACATTACGAATGCATTGGGTCGCATTACGAATGTATCGAGTTACATTGCGAATGTATCGGGTCGCATTACGAATGTATCAAGTCACATTGCGATTGTATCGACTTACATTGCGATCGCATCAAGTTATAGCAATCTTAAATGAGGTCAGATCCCCGACTTTTTCAAAAAGTCGGGGATCTTGTGGTTCACGAATGATATAGGAATGCTAAATATCCTTATGCCCAATATCCCGCCCTCAAATAAATAGCTGGCTCATAGCTTAAGTCTACTTTTAGTAGACTCATCTTTATCAGGACTTACGCAAAATACCTCTCCAACTCTTTTTCCTCTGTGTTCTCTGTGCCTCTGTGGTTTTATAGCGGTTTGCAATTAGGTGTGGGGAGAAAAACGAACACAGATGAACACAGATGCACACCGATAAAGAGGAAAGCAGATTTTTGGTGCGTTAGGACTAACGTCCATAACGCACCCTACCAATTTCTCTTGCTATCCAAACAGGAAAGCACACCATCAAAACTCAACGGCTGTAGAGTTGTGTCATCTCTAACAATCGTTGACTTAATTCTGATGTCAATAAATCTGAACTGGTGTAACGCCAACGCCAGTTACCTGCGTTCACACTCGGATCGTTCATCCTAGCGCTGTTATCTAAACCCAAAATATCTTGGAGGGGAAGAATTGCTAAATCAGCAACAGATGCTAATGCTGTGCGAATGAATTCCCAGTTGATTTCCAATATTTCTTCTGGCGAATCGTAACCCAGATATTTCGCAACCATTTGCTTTTCTTCGGGTTTAGCTCCCTCTTGCCACCAACCTATTGTAGTTTCGTTATCGTGGGTTCCTGGATAGACGACGCAATTTTTCACGTAATGGTGGGGTAGGTAAGCATTGTCTGAACCACCACCAAAAGCAAATTGCAAGATTCGCATTCCCGGAAAATCAAAGCGATCGCGCAATTCTTCTACTTCTGGTGTAATAATACCTAAATCTTCTGCCATTACGGGTAAACTACCTAAGGTTGTTCCCAGAGTTTCAAAAAATTCGACTCCTGGTGCTTTCACCCACTCGCCATTAATAGCTGTTTCTTCCCCGGCGGGTACGCGCCAGTAAGCTTCAAAACCCCGGAAATGATCAATCCTGACAATATCTACGTATTGTAATGTGGCTCGGAAGCGTTCGATCCACCAGGCAAAGTTGGTGCGTTGCAATTTCTCCCAGTCGTATACAGGATTACCCCACAATTGCCCAGTTGCGCTAAAGTAATCTGGTGGCACACCCGCAATATAAGCAGGTTCTAGGGTTTGGGAGTCGAGTTGAAAAATCTCAGGATTTGCCCACACGTCAGAACTGTTGTGACAAACGTAAATCGAGATATCCCCGACTATTTGGATGTTTTTGCCGTTGGCGTAGGCACGCAGGTGTGACCACTGCTGAAAAATTTTAAATTGTAGAAATTTATGGTATAGTATACTGTCATGAAATTCTTGGGCTGCGGCTTGCAAGGCACTAGGTTCGCGGCGAGCGATCGCACTTTTCCATTGGCTCCAAGGTTTGCCATCGTTTGCTTCTAGTAGTGCCATGAACAAGACGTAATCGTCGAGCCAAGCCGATTGCATCTGACAAAATTGTTCGTACTCAGGGTTCGATTTATCGCTTAAGGAATGCTGAAAGCGTTCATAAGCAAGACGGAGAATACTCATTTTGTGAGGAATGACTGCATCGAAATTAACTCTATTAGGGTTGTCATCTGCACTTTCTGGTGGCAGCGTCAATTCCTCTTGAGATAGTAAATTCTCTTGTACCAACTGCTCTAGACTGATCAAGAGTGGATTTCCAGCAAAAGCACTAAAATTCATTGTATAGGGTGAATGCTCATAGCCTGTGGGTCCCAAAGGCAATATTTGCCACAGTCTTTGGCCACTTCTCTGCAAGAAATCCACAAACTCGTAAGCCGAATGACCTAAATCACCAATGCCAAATCGACTGGGTAGAGAAGTAGGATGTAACAAAATTCCGCTTGCTCTTTGAAAGCTCATCACAAAATCCTCAGTTTTTCGGTATCAGGTAATACAAAAAGGTCTAAAAATTCAAACAAAGCTGCGAGTCCCCCTTGTACAATAACTTATTGCCAATAGGTTGTATAAACTATGCAAAATCCGATTTTGAAGGACGATCCGCTTTGGTTTAAAGATGCTGTAATCTATGAAGTGCCTGTACGTGCTTTTGCCGACAGTGATAGCGACGGCATTGGCGATTTTTGTGGGTTAACGCAGAAGTTAGATTATCTGCAAGATTTGGGAGTCACAGCAGTTTGGGTGCTGCCCTTTTTCCCCTCGCCGTTGCGCGATGATGGCTACGATATTTCAGATTACACTAGTGTCAATCCCATCTACGGTAATCTAGAAGACTTTAAGGCTTTTTTAACAGCTGCCCATGAGCGCGGTATTCGCGTCATTATTGAGTTAATTATCAATCACACCTCCGATCAACACCCTTGGTTTCAACGGGCAAGGCGATCGCCTGCGGGCAGTTCCGAGAGAAATTTTTACGTTTGGAGTGACACTCCTGAAAAGTACCAGGACACGCGGATCATCTTCAAGGATTTTGAAACCTCTAACTGGACATGGGACCCAGTAGCAAAGGCGTATTATTGGCATCGCTTTTATTCTCACCAACCAGATTTAAACTTTGAAAACCCAGAGTTACAGCAAGCACTGTTTAATGTGGTGGATTTTTGGTTAGAGATGGGGGTCGATGGACTGCGTTTAGATGCAGTGCCTTATCTTTATGAACGCGAAGGAACTAACTGTGAGAATTTACCAGAAACCCACGAGTTTTTAAAGAAATTACGGCGACATGTAGACGCCAAGTTTCCCAACCGGATGTTACTGGCAGAAGCAAATCAGTGGCCCGAAGATGCGGTAGAGTATTACGGGCAAGGGGATGAGTGCCACATGGACTTTCACTTTCCCCTGATGCCACGGTTGTATATGGCGCTGCACATGGAAGATAGCTTCCCAATTATTGACATTTTGCAGCAGACGCCACCAATTCCCGATAACTGTCAGTGGGCGCTATTTTTACGTAACCACGATGAACTGACTCTGGAAATGGTTAGTGATGAAGACCGGGATTATATGTACAAAGTCTACGCCCAAGACCCCCAAGCCCGGATCAACTTGGGTATTCGTCGCCGTCTAGCGCCGTTGATGGGTAATAACCGTCGCCGGATTGAGTTGATGAATGCTTTGTTAATGTCTTTACCAGGAACACCCGTATTGTATTACGGTGATGAGATTGGTATGGGGGACAATATTTATTTGGGCGATCGCAATGGTGTGCGTACGCCGATGCAGTGGAGTCCTGACAGAAACGGCGGTTTTAGTAGTGCCAATCCCCAAAGGCTTTATGCTCCCTTGATTGTAGACCCAGAATACCACTACGAAGCAGTTAACGTAGAAGCACAACGGGCAAACCCAAATTCTCTGTGGTGGTGGACTAAACGACTAATTGCCACCAGAGGACGCTATCAGGCTTTTGGTCGGGGTACGTTTGAATTTTTGTATCCAGAAAACCGCAAAGTCCTAGCTTTTACTCGCAACTACAACGATGAACACATTCTCGTGGTGGCTAATCTCTCGCGGTTTGTGCAGACTGTGGAATTGGATCTGTCTGCATTCAATGGCATGGTTCCGGTAGAAATTTTTGGTCGCAACGCCTTTCCGGTAATCACTGAATCTCCTTACTTCCTCAGCTTGGGGCCCCATGCATTCTACTGGTTTACCCTGCAAATGCAACCCAGCTTTACCTGTCCCATCCGCAATCCCAACCAAATACCTAAACTTATAGTCAGTGGCAAGTGGCAGAATGTTTTTGCCAAAGGTGAGGCGAGAACAGCACTTGAAAGTATACTGCCAGATTATCTGTGTAGTTGTGCTTGGTTCGATGGCAAAACACGCATTATCCAAGCTACCCATGTTACAGAAGCAATTCCTGTGAGTCACGATGGCACCCAGGCGTATATTGTTTTACTGCGGGTAGACTACACAGAAGGCGATCCCCAAACTTATGTTCTCACCCTTGCTTACGAGACAGATGGCGTTGGTAGCGAACGTTTCAGCTCTCACATCGAACAGATCGTAGCCCAAATATATGTCCAGGGTAAACAAGAAACCGGAGTCTTATTTGATGCTTTAGGGCAAAAAGACTTTTTGCATATCCCCTTGGATGCGATCGCTCATCATCATACCTACGAAGGTATGCAGGGTAAATTGGTAGCAACATCTACAGAACATTTTTCGGAAATTCTGACTTCCGTTAGCGACCAAAGCAGCAATGTTTCCTTGGAACCCCATTTACTCAAAGGCGAACATACTAACACGGGCATTATCTATGGCGATCGCCTGATTTGTAAAATCTTCCGCAAAGTCGAGGCGGGTATTAACCCCGATCTCGAAATTGGTCGCTTTCTCACCGCAACTTCAGTTAAAAAAGGTATACCCCAACTAGACCACCTAGCCCCTGTTGCTGGTGCATTAGAGTATCACTGTAAAGGTTCTGCACCAATGACATTGGGGATCTTACGAAAATATATCCCTGAGGTTTGCGATGCTTGGTCTTATACCATAGACAGCTTGCGTGACTTTTTTGAACTAGTTCTGCCAAAATACGCAGACATCACTGATATTGAGCTACCCCCCTCCTTGTTGCAAGCAGCGCTATATATTCCAGTCCCGGAAATGGCTCAAGAATTCATGGGTAATTACCTCTTGGCGGCTGAATTGCTGGGACAACGGACTGCGGAATTACACATAGCACTAGCATCAGACTCGGAAAATGTAGACTTTGCACCAGAGCTATTTTCTTCTTTCTACCAGCGCTCAATCTACCAATATATGCGGAATCAGGCAGGACAAACAATACTGCTATTAAATAAACATTTGCAGCAATTGCCCAATGATGTCCAACCTTTAGCAAAATTGGTGATCAACCAACGCGAGCTGATTTTGGGACGCTTTCAGGAAATATTGAATCACAAAATTACTGCCATGCGGATTCGGTGTCATGGCAACTATTCCTTAGAGGAAGTGTTGTACACGGGTAAGGATTTTATCATCATTGATTTTGAGGGTAACTCAGAACGCCCCTTGAGTGAACGTCGAATGAAGCGATCGCCTCTACGAGATGTTGCCTCGATGCTAGAATCTTTTTACTATGCCAGTCGTGTGGGTCTGCGTAACGAAGAAGAAAGCGGTATCTTGCGTCCTGATGAGCTACCACTGGCACAACATTGGCAGCAGTTTTTCTTCTGTTGGTCTAGCGTCGCCTTTTTAAAATCCTATCTGATCACCTCAGATCACGCAGCTTTCATACCCAAGCATCCCAGAGAGTTACAAGTCCTCCTAGATGCTTTCTTGTTAGAGAAAGTCATTTTGGAGTTAGACTACGAACTCAGAAACCGTCCGGATTGGATCGAAATTCCTTTACAGCGAATTTTGGATTTGTTGCAAAACTCGAAGTAATTAGGTTGGTGTAGATCAACGTATTTCTCGTGTTCGCTATTAGTGATTAATGGTTAGTAGTTAGTGGTCAACAACCAACTACTAACTATTAACTGAGTAAAATTTTGGGTAAATTTTTGAAACGCAGTCTCGATGAAAAAAGTTTCACAGCCATGCATGAACGTTGGTACACAATCTTGCGATGAAAATTCCGCTTCCCCCTATTGCCTATTTTCAAACT
>NZ_AJLK01000173.1 GCF_000317205.1 Fischerella muscicola PCC 7414
ACCTAACTTCGCTTGTCTCTTTTCTAGACAACATCGTGGTAGTGATGTTCTTTATGGCACGAAATTTTGTCGCGATCGCATTGCTAGGACAAACTACTTTATTAACTTTATTAAATAGTCTTTTTGCGGAATCGCCATTTTTATATTTGTAGGTTTGGTAAGAATTATTTACATAATTACCAAAGCAACCAAGTTCCCCAAACTGGGGAGATAAATAAGCTATAGGTACTTCTCTAAATTGGATGGTCTGGCTACTGATAAAACCAGTTGAGTAAGAAACTTTGTCGAATTATATCACTGGAGTTTAGTAAAGAATGCAAACTATCTTAATTTTGACAGCAAATCCTCTAAGCACTTCACGACTGCGTTTAGATCAGGAGGTACGAAATATTGCAGAAGGATTAGAACGGGCAAAAAAACGCGATCAGTTCGTTCTAGAGTCAAAATTGGCACTACGACCAAGGGACATCCAGAGGGCAATGCTAGAGAGTAATCCTTCTATTGTTCATTTTTCTGGGCATGGGACGGGGGACGAGGGTTTGGTATTTGAAGATGAAACAGGTGCGACAAAGCTAGTTGATGGAGAAGCCTTAGCGGGACTATTTGCACTGTTTGCAGAGGAAGTTGAGTGTGTTGTTCTCAACGGCTGTTATTCCCAAGTGCAAGCTGCGGCGATCGCTCAACACGTTAACTATGTGATTGGCATGAAAAAAGCGATCGCAGATAAAGCAGCAATTGAATTTGCTGTGGGTTTTTATGATGCTTTAGGATCTGGGAAAAGCGTGGAATTTGCCTACAAATTTGGTTGCGCTGCAATTCGGTTAGCAGGTATTCCAGAACAACTCACCCCAACTCTCAAGAAAAAGCCAAATATTGAGGAGACGGTTGTTAATAGGTTGCTTGAAAAGCAAGTAAATGAACATACATCTGAGGAATCTCAGGAACTCAGCGACTCTGATAGAGAAATACTGACAGAACTCCTGACACGTAGTGGACGTGCTGAAGCACGAAAAGCACTGTGTATAAAAATTGGAATTGAACCCAATCAACTTACATTTTTAAGACAATCGACTGATGCTGACTTTGCCTTAGAGCTAATTAATTATTTGCATATTACCGATGATAAACAAGCTCTTAGGAAAATCTGCAAGGAACTTGAAGTTGTATTTAAAAGAGGGAAGTACGCAATTGATTTGGAAAGTATTAAATCAAAACTCTATTGCAAGTAGTATTAGGATTAACAAGTATGACAACTCAATTCCTTTTGGATGAAGATGATATAAAACAATTAACAAAACTGATGTTACTAATGATTGAGACCCAAGAGTCAAGAAAACAACTATGTAGAGACCTTGGCATCAATCCCCAGGAAGTCTCATTTATCAAAGATTCTTCGGATGATACATTTTGTACAGAGCTAATTGACTGTTTAAACCGATTTGGCTATCAAGAAAATTTATGTAAGCTTTGTTGCCAGAAATTATTTCCTATCTTGAATAAATCAGTATATAGCCATCGTATATCCATCTTAAAAAATATTATAGAAAAACTCAATTGCAATTGTAATTTTACTCAGGATCAACATAATCATCCAATACCAACTGTCACTAATTTACATGAATCAAAACCTGAATCATGGTTTGCAAAAATCGGTAACGTTAACAAAAAACTACTTGCAAGTGGTGTAATTATGCTAATTGGGTTAGCAGGATTTTCCATTGGGCAATCTCATAAAACCGCCATAGCTGGTTGTCCTGCTTCTTATCCGTGGAAATTAGACTGGGGATTAAGTTCTAAAAGTTTTGCAGGAGAGTGGAATCAGAACGGAACTCATATCAAGATTGACGGGGATAAGGTAACTGTCTTTTTATCTGATGCTTCCCGTCGCCCGAATGGAGAAGGTGAGGTAATTTCAGAAAATCCTCCAAAAATCCAGGTGAATTTTCCTGATCACAGAACGCTCAGAGGTGAACTGGTTCAGTCAAATTGCCTAAAGTGGAATGATGGCACTTTTTGGAGCCGCTAAACTAACTGTAATTGGTGAGTGCTAACTGTTAAGAATTTGAACTTTACTTAATAAACTTAGGCACTATGTCAAGAAATCTTGAAAAGATGGGCATGAGTATTTTGAAATTGGGAAATCGAGCGATCGCTTGCCTCTGCTTAGAAATGTAACAAAATTGTCTACGCGATCACAGAAAAATTTGACAAAATTCACCATTTATGGGGATGTCATTCTGGAGTGAGTGAGTAAAAATTCCGTCAACAGGTTGAGTTACAAAACTTTTTATTTAGCATAGGATTTGAAATACTGTCAGAAGCTAGGGCGTGTTGTGCTTGGCAATCTTTTGTAACGCGCACTAGTTCAATTAGCCTACCTGATAAATCTGTAACAGGAGCTTGACCGTATGTACTTCTCACTCTGGCCTGGTAGACCATATCCTCTGGGAGCAACCTGGGATGGTAAGGGTACAAACTTTGCTCTTTTTTCTGAACATGCTACAGGAGTGGAATTGTGTCTGTTCGATCAAAAAGGGCGAGAAACTCGACTAGAACTTAAAGAAGTCACTAACTTCACTTGGCATGGTTATGTCCCTGGTATTGGCCCTGGTCAAAGATACGGTTTTAGAGTACACGGCCCTTTTGCTCCGGAAGAAGGACATCGCTTTAATCCCCACAAACTACTAATTGATCCCTACGCTAAGGCGATTGATGGCGATGTGCGTTTTGGTGAAGAAATTTTTGGTTATCGTTGGAGTGATCCAAATCAAGACTTAGGATTTTCTGACCTTGATGACGCTCATTTAGTTCCCAAATCCGTCGTTGTGGATGAGTCTTTTGATTGGGAAGGAGACGATCTACTGCGGACTCCTTGGCATGAAACGATTATTTATGAAACTCATGTCAAGGGATTTACAAAGCTACACTCAGAAATTCCCCCCAGGCTACGCGGAACCTACGCCGGACTCGCCCATCCAGCAGCAATTTCTCATTTGCAATCTTTGGGTGTGACGGCAGTGGAATTAATGCCGATCCATCATTTTCTCGCATATCCCGGACATTTAGTAGACAAAGGTTTAAAAAATTACTGGGGATACGATTCTCTTTCCTACCTAGCTCCTTACTCTGGTTATAGTGCGAGTGGTTCTCTGGGGCAGCAGCTGAGAGAGTTTAAGCAGATGGTAAAGGCATTGCATAATGCTGGGATAGAGGTGATTTTGGATGTAGTTTACAATCACACAGGTGAAGGGAACCACATGGGACCTACTTTATCTCTGCGTGGTATTGATAATGCTGCTTACTACCGCCTAGTTGATGGCAATTGCCGTTACTACATGGACTTTACTGGTTGCGGGAATTCTCTCAACGTCCGCCATCCCCAAGTGCTGAAATTAATTATGGATAGTCTGCGTTATTGGGTGTTGGAATGCCATGTTGATGGTTTCCGTTTTGACTTGGCATCAGCGTTAGCTAGGGAATTATACGCAGTTGATCGTCTGGCAGCTTTCTTTGATATTATTCACCAAGACCCAGTTATAGCAGATGTGAAATTAATTGCCGAACCTTGGGATGTGGGTGAAGGAGGCTACCAAGTAGGTGAATTTCCGCTGTTGTGGTCGGAGTGGAATGGTAGGTATCGCGATACAGTGCGGGACTTTTGGCGTGGGGTAGACAGCCGCATGGCAGAATTTGCTTATCGGTTTACAGGCAGTTCTGATTTGTATCAGTTTAACGGTCGCAATCCTAGTGCCAGCATCAACTTTATCACCGCTCACGATGGTTTTACTCTTTATGACTTGGTGAGTTACAACGAAAAGCATAACGAAGCTAATGGCGAAGATAACCGAGACGGAGAAAGTCACAACCGTTCGTGGAATTGCGGGGCAGAAGGTGAAACAGATAACCTAGAAGTGTTACGATTGCGGAGAAAGCAAATCCGGAACTTTTTAGCAACCCTGTTTCTTTCCCAAGGCGTACCCATGTTAGTAATGGGTGACGAAATGGGGCGATCGCAACGTGGTAACAACAACCCCTACTGTCAAGATAACGAAATTTCCTGGCTTGACTGGGACTTACAAGAAGAAAACGAAGCACTGTTAGATTTCACCCGCCAATTAATTGACTTACGTCGCAGACATCCTGTGTTCCGCAGACGTAAATGGTTCCAAGGGCGTGCTATTCACGGTTCTGGGGTGCATGACATCTTGTGGTTTAACCCCGACGGTGGCGAAATGACAGATCAACAATGGAACGATGGTTTTACCAAAGCGATCGGTATTTTCCTCAATGGCGAAGAAATAGCCACACCAGGGCCAAGGGGTGAACGCATCATCGATGAAAGCTTTTTATTATTCTTCAACGCCCACTACGAAATGGTGGAATTTCAAATTCCCCACAGACTACAAGATTGGGAATGGCTAACTATTATCGATACTACCAAACCCCGTTTTGTGCAACGCGGTAAACGTTATATAGAAGATAAACCTGTACAAGTAGAAGCGCGATCGCTCGTCGTGTTGCAACGTATGGGCAGAATTTCTCGTGATGATGAGGATTAGTTTGTTGTTTGTTGGTTGTTGGTTGTTGTTTGTTGTTTGTTGTTTGGAACAATCAACGATCACCCACCAACCACTAACGATCAACTACCAACCATCAACTACCAACCATCAACTACCAACCATCAACTACCAACCATCAACTACCAACCATCAACCACCAACCATCAACAACTAACATGTATATCGGTTCTCAATATTTAGGCGATCGCACTTGCAATTTTACTCTCTGGGCGCCCTTAGTTGGCGAGGTTGCTGTTCACCTTGTTGCCCCAGCAGAAAAAATTATCCCCCTGCAAAAGGATGAATGGGGTTATTGGCACGGAACTGTGAATAACGTTGAGCCTGGCAGTCTCTATTTTTACCAGTTGGATGGTCAAAAAGACACAGCCGATCCCGCTTCTCGTTCTCAACCAGAAGGGGTTCACGGTCCTTCACAAGTGGTTGACCACAACAGCTTTACTTGGAATGACAGCGAGTGGCGAGGAATTCCCTTAGAGCAAATGGTCATCTACGAATTGCATGTAGCCATTTTTACTCCAGAAGGGACATTTGAGGCCATAATTCCTCGGGTTCCCGAATTGCTGGAGTTAGGTGTGAATGCAATTGAAATCATGCCTGTTGCCCAATTTCCTGGTGATCGCAACTGGGGTTACGACGGTACTTTTCCCTACGCGGTGCAAAATTCCTATGGTGGCGTTGATGGTTTGAAGAAATTGGTTGACGCCTGCCATCAGCAAGGTATGGCTGTAATTTTAGATGTTGTATACAACCATCTGGGCCCAGAAGGAAATTATATTTGGGGATTCGGTACTTATTTTACTGACCATTACAAAACACCTTGGGGTAGTGCAATTAATTTTGACGGCCCTTACAGTGATGGAGTACGCAATTACTTTGTCCAGAATGCCCTTTACTGGTTAGAAACTTTCCATATCGACGCTTTGCGTCTTGATGCAGTCCACGCGATCTATGATTTTGGGGCTAAGCATATTTTGGCAGAGATTGCCGAAGCAGTCGCCCAACTTTCACAACAAGGATATAAACGCTACCTGATTGCCGAAAGTGATTTGAACGATCCCCGCATTATCCGTCCTCCTCAGGTGGGTGGTTATGGTATTGACGCCCAGTGGAGTGATGATTTTCACCATGCTTTACATACTGTACTGACAGGAGAAAATCAAGGATATTACCAAGATTTTGGTCAACTAGAACAGCTTGCCAAAGCCTATCGCCACAGCTTTGTCTACGCCTGGGATTACTCACCCCATCGCCATCGTTACCACGGAAACGATGCCAGTGATTGTCTGTCTCAACAATTTGTAGTGTGTTCTCAAAATCACGATCAGGTAGGTAACAGGATGATGGGCGATCGCCTTACCTCCCTCATCTCCTTTGAGGGGTTAAAATTAACAGCGGCAGCTGTGCTGTTATCTCCCTATGTTCCCTTGTTGTTTATGGGTGAAGAATACGGCGAGACTGCTCCTTTTCTCTACTTTGTGAGTCATAGCGACCCTGACCTCATTAAGGGGGTAAGGGAAGGCAGAAAAGCGGAATTTGCTGCTTTTTTTGAAATTTATGGTCAAGAAGCACCAGATCCGCAAGCAGTAGAGACAATGGAGCGATCGCGCCTCAATTGGGAAAAGCGTCATGAGGGCAAAAACCGGATGTTATGGTTGTTTTACCAAAAGTTACTCGAAATGCGCCGGACAATTCCTGCACTTGCTAACTTAGATCGCAACAACTTAGAAGCATCGGTAATAGAACCAGAGAAGGTTTTACAGCTGCGGCGGTGGTGTGACAATAAGCAAGTGTTATGCTGGCTGAACTTTAGCTCAGAAGTTGTTAAGATTAAAGCAAATATACTTAGTGGAACCTGGAAAAAACAACTCGACTCGGCTGACCCCGCTTGGGGTGGTGATCATTCCCTATTACCCGAAATACTAAACAGCGAATCCCAGTCAGCATTTGCACTTCATCCTGAGAGTGTAGTTGTTTACTGTCAATAGTCATGTGTTGTTTGTTGTTTGTTGTTCGTTGTTTGGTGTCGTAAAAACCACTAAACCCTGTAGGGGCGCAAATATTTGCGCCTTTAATAGCAATCAACAAACAACCACCAACAAAGAACCATTTAGGAATCATGCAAATACCTATAGCAACATACCGGATACAATTCACCCCTAGTTTTGGTTTTGACCAAGCTAAAGCGATCGCTTCTTACCTAGCAGAGTTAGGAATTTCAAATTTATACGCCTCCCCAATTTTGACAGCGAGAAAAGGCAGCACTCACGGTTACGATACTGTCAACCCGAATGAAATTAATCCAGAGTTGGGTGGAAAAGAAAAATTTGCAGAATTAATTGCAGAACTCAAGCATCTTAATATCGGCTGGGTGCAAGATATTGTTCCTAATCATATGGCTTTTGATAGTCAAAACCACATGCTGGTAGATGTTCTCGAAAATGGTTCTGACTCTCAATATCGTGACTTTTTTGATATTGATTGGCATCATCATTATCCAGAAAATCAGGGTAAGGTACTTGCGCCTTTTTTAGGTAAGTTTTGTGGCGATTGCTTAGAAAGTGGTGAATTACAACTCCAGTACGAAGAAAATGGTTTAACTATTAATTACTACTCACTCAAATTTCCCATCCGCATCGAATCTTACTCTCAAGTTTTTACCTACGATTTGGGACGTATACGGGATAAATTAGGCAGAGACCATCCCGATTTCATGAAACTTTTGAGTGTTCTCTATATGTTGAAATACATACCCTCAGGAGAGGAAGGTAGAGAACGCTACGACCAAATTGTAATTATCAAACGCATGTTATGGGAACTCTGGAATGATAGTCCCGAAGTCAAGGAATTTATTGAAGAAAATATTCGTATCTTCAATGGTGAACACGGAAAACCCGAAAGTTTTAATCATTTAGAAAGCCTACTCAACGAACAATTTTTCCGCCTTGCTTACTGGAAAGTAGGTAATGAAGAACTCAATTACAGACGTTTTTTTACAGTTAATGACCTGATTTCGATTAAAATTGAAGATGAACAAGTTTTTGAAACTACTCATTCCTGTATTTTGAAATTAGTTCAAGAGGGAACAATCAGTGGATTAAGAATTGACCATATTGATGGACTTTATGATCCAGCCCAATATCTCAATCGACTACGTGAACATGCTCCGGAAGTTTACCTAGTTGTGGAAAAAATCCTTGAACCTCATGAAGAATTGCCAATTAACTGGCCGATTCAAGGCACAACAGGTTATGACTTTCTCAATCAAGTAAATGGCATTCTCTGCCAACAATCAACAGCAGCCGAATTTGATACTATTTATCAGCGCTTTTTGGGCAGAAAAGTTTCTTGTGAGGAATTAATTGACCAAAACAAAAGATTAATTATTAGTAGACACTTAGCAGGAGATATTGATAATTTAGCTCATTTACTGAAGCAAATTTCTGGTCGCTATCGCTATGCTAGCGACTTTACTATGTATGGCTTAAAAGCTGCTTTGGTAGAAATTTTGGCGTTGTTTCCTGTTTATCGCACCTATATTAGTAGCGCCGGGGCTAGCAAAGCAGATCGGGAATATATTCAGCAAGTAATGACGCAAGCTAAAAAGAATATTCCCAACTTCCTCAACGAATTAAGCTTTATTGAAAAGTTTCTCATCCTTGACATTGATGAACACCTCTCCCAAGAAGATCAGGAACAATGGTTGCATTTCTTGATGCGGTTACAACAATTTACCGGGCCATTGATGGCCAAAGGTGTAGAAGATACAGTTTTATATGTCTACAATCGCCTGATCTCCTTAAATGAAGTCGGTTCCCATCCCACACATTTTGGTATTTCTCTAGAAGATTTCCATCTGTTTAATCAACAGCGTTCTTCTCAATGGCCCCACGCCATGAATGCTACTTCTACCCACGATACCAAACGTGGTGAAGACATGCGCGCCCGTATTAATGTTTTGTCAGAAATTCCCCAAGAGTGGGAAAATCATCTCAAAGAGTGGCGGGAAATCAATGCTCCCCACAAGGAAACTGTAAATGGACAGGATGTACCAACTCCTAACGATGAATACTTTTTCTACCAATCACTAATTGGGGCTTTTCCGTTCAAAGACGAAGAATATCCTGGCTTTGTAGAACGGATGCAGCAATATATTATTAAGGCAATTCGTGAGGCCAAAGTCCACACAGAATGGATTAAACCAGATACAGCTTATGAAAATGCCTTCACCAACTTTGCCGATCGCGTCTTGAAAGATCCTGAGAATAACCCATTTCTTGACGCCTTCCGTCCATTCCAGCGCAAAATCCAACACTACGGCATTTTAAATTCTCTTTCCCAAACATTAGTAAAAGCTACTGTACCGGGTTTGCCAGATTTTTATCAAGGATCGGAACTTTGGGATTTGAGTATGGTAGATCCGGATAACCGCCGTCCAGTGGATTTTGAAATCCGGCAAGAATATCTGCAAGACATCAAAACCAAAGCAGCACAAGACATATCAGGTTTGATTGCACAATTGCTGCAAACCCCAGAAGATGGACGAGTTAAGCTATTCCTGACTTATAAACTTTTGCAAGCTAGGCGAGAACACTTAGATGTATTCCAAAAGGGAACCTATGTCAAATTGTCAGTCGCAGGTAGTTTAAAAAGCCATGTTGTGACATTTGCCAGAGAATTACCAGACAAGAGAATAATTGCGATCGCTCCTCGTTTTCTCACCTCCCTAGTTAAAGAAGGCGAGTATCCCTTAGGTGAACAAGTTTGGCACGAAACCCGCATTATCCCTCCTCCTGGTTCTTCTGAGGTTTGGTATGACGTCATCACCGGACAGAAAGTACAAGGCGAGGATACTCTCTGGCTGCGGGAAATTTTGCAACAGTTCCCCGTAGCATTGTTGGTTAATCAAGCAGAAGCAGCACCACAAGAAACAGAAGGCAATAAACAGCAGGCGAAGTAAAATAAGCTATCTTGTTTCCACGCAGAGTATTATTGTTGCCATGCTCTGCGTGGAAATTTTATTAGCCCTTTGGGCAAGGCAGAGGGCAAAGGGCAGAGGGCAGAAGGTAAGAATTTAGTAGTGGTCCGAGTGCCTTAAAATAGTGCATTAATAAACCGCACAGGTACAGAGAACACACTAGATAGAAGAAGAGATTTATTGCAACATTTTAGCCTAGACACGCTAGTAGGGTGCGTTACGGCTTTAGGCTAACGCACCCAAAATCACCCCATGATACGTTAGCCTACTTGTATCATTCGTGAGAGGCAAGATCCCCGACTTTGCAAGAGTTGTCAGATATCTGGACTTTGCTATTCTCACTTTTGCAGATAGGATTGCTATAGTTGCGATCGCACTTTGGACTGCTGTTAGAGAAAATAAAAAATAATGGTTGAATGTTACAACCAACAAGCGCAAAGTTACGGTTGAGAAGAAATTTGAATTGCTTATCATAGAACTGGACGACTCTCAACAGTCCGGAGATGCCATGCCCAAACGCCTGATTACAGGGTTAAATTCTTGGTTCCAGCGAGATAAAATTGTAGCTAACTTAGAGATTTTTCAAGACTTTATTGTCATCTCTCTTTGTCTTGGTTTATTTTGTGTGATGCTGATCCGATTGGGAGATATGTTTTTCTCTCTTTTGCATCCATTAGATTTACGGCAAGTCACATCTGATATTCTGTTTATTTTGATTCTGGTAGAGTTGTTTCGCCTGTTAATTGATTACCTACAACAACAGCGCATCTCTGTAGTCGCAGCAGTGGAAATTACAATCGTTTCTGCTTTACGAGAGGTAATTTTACGTGGTGTACTGGAAATTCCTCGCGAGCAAATTATTGGCATATCTGTATTTTTAGTAGTCTTAGGAGTAATTCTCATTGCCATGCCTTGGATGTCTCACTTTTTTGAACACATTAAAATTAATCAACCCGAAACCACACAAATAACTACGCAATTATTGACTGAAAATTCCCTTTCTTCAGATTAATTGTAAATATAAATACAGCAATTTTCCTCCATTTAATCTATTTTATTTACCTGACTTTATCCAACAAAAAACATCAATCTCGATAAATAAATCAGGTAATTTTAACATTTAAAATCGCTAGATAGTTTGCGATATGCTATGCTGACGTTAGGGGAATTAAAAAGTATGGGTTACAAGCGCACTTTCTTATAAACAAAAAGATAGTGTCAAAGATGTATAACCCTTGTGTAGATAAAGAAGACGCTGCAAATAACTCGATAAAAGTAGGTTATATTACCTGATTTATGCAGTAAATTTTAAGAGTCAATAGTGATATTGAGCGTAAATTTTGAACTCTTGACTCACTTAATAATTCACAACTCCTAACTTCAGGAGAGGATCATTAGAATGAAAATAGCCTTCGCAACCAGTGATAGAGTTCATGTTAATGCTCACTTTGGATGGGCACAAGAAGCAGATATATATGAAATCTCAGATGCTGGTTATAAATTTATAGAAACTCTCAAGTTTGCTGGTAGTTCTAATAAAGATAAAGATGCTGAGAGTGAAGATAAAACAGCATCAAAAATTGAGGCATTAGCTGACTGTACGATTGTCTATGTGGCATCAATTGGTGGTATTCCTGCTGCTAAGTTAATTAAAAGAGGTATTATGCCAGTAAAGCCACAGTCAGACGAAGAAGAAATTATCAGTATTCTGAATAAATTAGTGCAAACTCTCAAAGGTAATCCTCCACCCTGGTTACGTAAAGCCATACAAAAAAGTTAGTTGATATGACATCTGTCAATTTGCGATCGCTTTCACGTTTGTAGCGAATGTCGTCGTGTTCATAAACAACGTCAAGACGTTGGTCACAAATGTCTTGATGTTCTCTATGGATGAAATGATGTTGGTGATGAATCGGCTTGTTGGAATGCGATCGCCAATCAGCACCTGTCTTGGCGATGTTCGTAATCGCGTCTATACAAACTATTAAGGTGAGGCTAGAGGCAATAATATCAAGTCCGGCTAATTCAATGCAGATACGATTACTCATCAAATGGATTTGATATAAAACCTCAAACCAAAGCAATTGCAGAGGTGAAAGTTATGGCAATACAACAACTTAGCTTGAACCAAGTTAATCAACAGATGCACGAATGCATTCAAAACTGTTTAAACATGGTTGGTAATTGGTAATTGTTTTTTCCCATTACCGATTACCCATTACCCATTACCGGTCTTCACAGATATGATAAGTCCTCAGACAGACATATATATCATTCCCTTTCTAAAGGAAGTTGTTTTGCTGAAAAATAATTAACTATAGTGAATGCAAAATTAGCATACCGGAAGGGAGACCATGAAAGCAGTTGTCATTCATCGGTATGGTTCTGCTGAGGTGTTGCAATACGAAGATGTCGCACCACCAAAAATTAAACCCGACGAATTACTTGTAAAAGTTCACGCTAGTTGTATTAACCCTGTTGATTGGAAAATCCGCAAGGGTATGTTGAGAATTGTCACAGGCAATAAATTCCCCATGGTTCTTGGGCTTGATTTGGCGGGTGAAGTCGTAGAAGTTGGTGCTAATGTTACACGCTTCACTATTGGTGATTCCATCTATGGTACTCTTAGACCACCCAATGGAGGAGCTTACGCAGAATTTGCAGCAGTTCCAGAAAGTTGTGCTGCTATCAAACCTACAAATATGAGCTACATAGAAGCAGCTTCCATACCCATCGCCGGATTGACTGCTTTGCAGGGACTGCGAGACAAAGGCAACATTAAATCAGGACAAGCTGTGTTAATCAATGGTGCTTCTGGTGGTGTTGGTATTTTTGCGGTACAAATTGCCAAGATACTAGGTGCAGAAGTGACTGGTGTTTGCAGCACTAAAAATTTGGAATTTGTAAAATCTTTAGGATCAGATCGCGTAATTGATTACACGCAGCAAGATTTTACTCAAGAACCAGTGCAGTACGATATTATCTTTGATACAGTTGGGAAGCGGTCTTTTTCTGAGTGCAAAAAAGTACTAAAGCCTAGTGGAATTTACGTTACTACATTGCCTACCCCAGAAAACATTCTGCCGGGAATTGTGACAACAATTATTCCTGGTAAAAAAGCCAAATTAGTGCTGGCATCAGCAAATGCTCGAGATTTGGTTTATCTGAAAGAATTAATTGAAGCAGGTAAACTTCGGACTGTGATTGATCGTACGTATTCCCTGCAAGATTTAGCCGCTGCTCATACTTATAGCGAAAGTGAACGTGCTATAGGGAAAATAGCGATCGCAGTGATTTAACAGTGATCACTTATCAGTGACAATTGACATCTCCCCCAGTTAGAAACACGGGAGATTTAATCGCGTTGTTCCTCCCCTCTCCTTGTAGGAGAGGGGTTAGGGGAGAGGTCAAAACAGGACTCATCAAATTCACATCATTTATATGAACGCCGAAATAACATCTCGCATACCTGTTGCTTTAACTATTGCTGGTTCAGATAGTGGTGGTGGTGCAGGAATGCAAGCGGATTTACGTACCTTTGCTTTTCACTGTATCCACGGCACGAGTGCGATCACTTGTGTTACAGCTCAAAATACTTTAGGTGTTACCAGAGTTGATGCTATGCCACCAGAGGCGGTGATTGCTCAAATGCAAGCTGTATGTGAAGATATCGGCGTGCAAGCAGCAAAGACAGGAATGTTGCTCAACAAAGAAATTATCGCAGCTGTCGCCCAGCAAGTAGAAGCTTTACAAATTCAAAATTTAGTTGTTGATCCTGTAATGGTATCAAGGACGGGGGCACAATTAATTGACGATCAAGCTGTGAATACACTTTGCCATACACTCATACCCCTAGCTGCGATCGCTACACCCAATCGCTACGAAGCCCAGATTTTGAGCGGTTTAGAAATTAACACTCTAGATGATATGCGCAAGTGCGCCCAAATTATTCACGATAAATTCAAAGCCAAAGTAGTGCTAGTCAAAGGTGGTGGGATGTCGGGAAGCGGACGGGGAGTCGATGTTTGGTTTGATGGGCAAAAACTCGCGACTCTTAGTACCAAACAGGTAGATACAAAAAATACTCACGGTACTGGTTGTACTTTATCAGCAGCGATCGCAGCTAATTTAGCGCGTGGTGATGACTTATTCACCGCAGTGCAGCAGGCAAAAGAGTATGTTACGAATGCTCTATCCTACGCCCTAAATATTGGTAAAGGGCAAGGCCCTGTCGGACATTTTTATCCACTGTTGCTAACAACTAACCATTAACTAATTCCATCAGATAGAATGGAAAATGCTGTCTTTCAATTCAAATTAGTAACAGACTCAATGGCAAAAAAGAGCATGATTGAGCGCGAGAAAAAACGCGCTAAGTTAGTGGCAAAGTATGCTGCCAAGCGGGAAGCTTTGTTAGAAGAGTTCAGAACTACAGAAGATCCGATGGATAAGCTGGAGATTCACAGACAAATTCAACAGCTACCCCGCAACAGCGCACCCAGCCGCCGCCGTAACCGTTGCTGGGCTACTGGTCGTCCCAGAGGTGTTTACCGCGACTTTGGACTATCTCGGAACGTTTTGCGGGAATGGGCGCACGAGGGCCTTTTACCTGGCGTGGTTAAGTCTAGTTGGTAGTTAGTTGGTTGTTGTTAGTTGTTAGTTGTTGGGAAACCAGTAACAAACCAAACAACAACGAACCACCAACAATAAACAAAGTATTATTGTCCACAACACTTATCAATTCCCAGACTTTCTAAGAGTAGATCGCTAACAGCGTTGGCGATCGCAAACTCTCCATAAAAACTTTTGGAAAAATCAAATGCCTGCATCTCTGTGACAATAGCAATTACCAGAGAACCAAGGTCATTTTCTCCTTCCATCCGTTGCCGAACAAAAATTTGTGCTGCACGTTCGGCAATGCTTTGGTTAACTGCTTCTGGGATAAATTCTGCATCTAGCCACCCCTGCAAGCGTTGCTTTAACCATTCGCCTTCAAGCTCCGGATTTTGGGATGGTGGCAGGGTAATAGGTGGGATAGGTTCAGTCATCTTCTTTATTTTAAACGCAGAGTGACGCTAAGGAATCGAAGAGGAACGCAGAGGATGATTGATAGCATCTATAGAGTGTTCCTCTCGTGTTTGTTATTTTTGTATTATTTATGCAATATGATATCCCCAGTATCATTCAAGGCTATGCCCAAGGTTATTTTCTCATGGCTGATGAGGATAATTCCTTGGGTTGGTATGGAAGTCGCGATCGTACTCTCATTCCTTTGGATGATCGATTTCGCTACCCCAAGTCACTACGGCGTGTCTTGAATCAACAGCGGTTTACTGTGGCGGTTAACCGTGATTTTGCGGCTGTCGTCGAAGGTTGCGCTAACCGAGAAGTAACCTGGATTTCTTCAGAATTAAAAGATATCTACTGGCAGCTTTACGAAACAGGTTGGGCGTACAGTTTTGAAACTTGGCAGGATGATGAACTTGCTGGAGGAATTTTAGGGATTGTTGTTGGTGGTGCTTTTATTGGGGAATCGATGTTTTATCGCATTCCCGATGGTTCTAAAGTGGCACTGGTGAAGTTAGTAGAAAGGTTGCGAGAAAGGCAATTTGTCTTATTTGATGCCCAAATGATGAACCCCCATTTAGAAAGATTTGGGGCTTATAGAGTGGATGATAAAGAGTATCAAGAGTTACTTTATAAGGCATTGTATCGAAAGTGTTCTCTTGTTTAAATTTGATATCCCTAGCCACTCCCTCTTCCCCTCATTCAAATTCTTCACAAGTTTCTCAAATTATTTCTCTATACCTAAGTGTAGGACAAAAAAATTTTGAAAAACTTACCTAGCTTAAGTATTAGAGGTTTATATGTTTAAAAAAATTCTAGTTGCATTGGATTGCTCTGAGATAGGCAAACAGGTTTTTGAACAAGGGTTTGCTTTGGCGAAGATGACTGGAGCGAATTTATTGCTGCTACATGTTTTATCCAGTGAGGAAGAAGGCAGTCCTTATATACCAGTGTCCACTTTTGACTACTATCCCGGAATGTGGGAGCAAGTCTCACAGTCTCACCAACAGGAGTGGGACAGGTGGAAAAATCAAGGTATAGAGATGTTGCAATCATTCTGCGCTCAAGCAAACACAGCCGATGTGAACGCTGAATTTAGACAAATCCCTGGCACTCCTAGTCGAGTCATTTGTGACTTAGCTGCGAGTTGGGGTGCTGATCTTATTGTCATCGGACGTCGAGGTCACTCTGGTCTAGCGGAACTATTACTCGGCAGCGTTAGTAATTACGTCCTGCACCACGCTCCTTGTTCAGTCCATGTTGTACATCTTTCTTCTGTTCGTGGCCAAGAAACTGAAGTTGTAAAAGAAAGCGCAAGTGCTTCCACCTCCGTTTCATAGCAATTTTAGAGTTTCTTAATTTTGCTCAACTAAGGAGAACCATTACTCCTCCCTATCTCCCCTGTCTCCCTTCCCCATCCCCGCATCCTTTGCGAAGATCATCCTCTTTTCTCCGGTTTTGAATTGCTTTTACCGGAGATATATTAGCAGGACTTGCCCAAGGACTCTGGTAAATGCTTCGCAAATATTTTCGTACAATCCTCCTCGCATGGCGACAGCTAATTAAACAGAAGACTCGTTTGGCGGTAGCGGTAGTGGGTATTGCCTTTGCAAACATAATGATCTGTACTCAGATGGGGTTTGAGGCTTCACTATTTGATAGTTCCACAGCACCACAAAGAAGCTTAGATACAGATTTGGTGATGGTGAGTTCCCATTTTAAAAGTGTGTATTCACTAAAAAATTTTTCTCGGGAGCGATTGTATCAGGCGTTAGGATTTAAAGGGGTGGAGTCGGTAAGTCCGCTTTATATGGGTTATGGAAAATGGAGAAATCCCCAAACACACCGTTTACTAAGTATTTTGGTGTTTGGTACAGACCCGAGAACCATTGCATTTAAATTTCCTGAAGTTGAGCAAAACCGCAGTCAGTTGCAAAAACTGAATACAGTGTTGTTTGACCAAGGTTCCTTACCAGAATTTGGGCCCATCACCACTTTATTGCAACAGCGAACAATCGTAGAAACTGAATTAAATGATGTTAACGTCCGGGTTGCGGGTTTGTTTACCTTGGGTGCATCATTTGGCGCATATGGAAATGTGATTACCAGCGACTCAACTTTTCTGCACTTATTCCCCAATCACCATCCACAGCAAATTCAGATTGGTCTAATTAAGTTACAAGCAGATGTATATCCACAACAAGTTGCCCAAAGTTTAGTAGATGATTTACCTGATGATGTGATGATTCTCACTAATGAGAGTTTTGCACAGGCAGAAAAAGCTTATTGGGCAAAAACAACCCCGATAGGTTTTGTTTTTGGTTTGGGCGTGATTGTCTCTTTTATTGTTGGAATTGTGATTGTTTATCAGATTATTTATGCTGACATTGCCGATCACTTACCACAATACGCTATGCTCAAGGCCATAGGGTATAGCGATCGCTATTTAATAGTAGTGCTGATTCAAGAAGCTTTACTCCTAGCAGTATTAGGTTACATCCCAGGATTTATTGTTTCCTTGGGACTTTATCAGCTAGCAGCTACTGCTACCATGCTGCCCATTTTTATGACTATCGAGCGGGGTATCACTGTATTTGTTTTAACAGTGACAATGTGCTTGATTTCTGCATTTACCACAATGCGAAAGTTAAATTCTGCTGATCCTGCTGATGTATTTTAATAGTTGGTGGTTGGTTGTTAGTGGTTAGTGGTTAGTGGTTGTTGGGCATGGGAAAATCATCAGTATCTTAACTTACCCATTACCCAATCGTTAGAGAACACACTACAATTCTTTTGATGTGACTTTTCGAGGGGATATAGCATGACTATTTGGGTAAATGAGCAAATCGATCCATCTGGCTTGGTTTATGCCTGTATAGCCTGCTGCAATGAGTCCCAAGCTAAAGAGTGTCATGAGTCTTTTAAAAAAAACTTGACTGAAACGCAAAAAATCGCAGGTTGGGTAGCACAATTACGGACAGTTGATTCCTGGGATGAAGTTCCAGTCAATGCTTTAAAACTGAATTAATTTGTTTGTTGTTTGTTGTTTGGTATCGTCCCAACCAACGATTAACAACCAACAACCAACTATTTAGGTTAAGAAAATATAACCACAAGATTAAGAAATAATAAATAATTAATAATAGCTACAAATTCACCTATTCTTTTATATATATTTGATGATTTTTCTGAAGCTTTAAGAGTTATCATCTATACAAAGGAAAAATTAAAAAACTTGAAAAAAACAAAATAAGATAAGTGAACTATCCAACGCTTAACACTTTTGTTGCAGGCTATCCTATTAATTTGGTTGGCACAAGCGGACAAGCGGTTGAGATTTCAATTCATTCTCCGAGTCAGTACATTTGTGCCAATTGTGAACGGATATTACCTGATTGGAAACATCAACTTTTTTTGTGGGTGGTGATTGTTTTACAACAATCTACTTACGCAATGATGGTAAGTACGCCAGAAATTGAGGCGGAAAAAGAAAAGTTACGGGAAAAATTTATGAGGTTTGGCTTTGATGTGGCTTTTAATCTGCGCGATCGCGGTTATTTGACAGACCTCATTGATCCCCGCACAGGTTATCCATTGCTTTCTCGTCCGGGGATAGTTCCTCATGACGATACAGCAGTTGTGAAAGCTTTACTCAATTATCCAGTTATAGAAAATAAGTGTCGTGTACTAGTCCATCCTGAGTGGGGTATGGCAGTTTATCCTAGTATTTTGCTCTCAGCAGCCCCTCCAATCGTCATCGAAGAGGCCATCAAAAGTATAGCCCCATTGCATAGTTGGCAAGACATTGATCAATAGTCAGCAAGCAGCCTGTGCTACGGAGTGGAGTTAGTATTTTTTATACCTATATTCTTTCACCCTGCCCCTTCGCCCTTCACTACCACTCAGCCATTCTAAAATTCGATTCCATGCCCACCAAGGATCAGGGTCTTGTGCTTGGCGTTGACATTCTTTGCTGCTGATGTAACCCACATGACCACCGTAACGAGTAAGTAACAAATCTATCACTGGATTAGCAGCACAAGCTGATTGTAAATCTGGCACGATCGCCGGATCAAAAAGAGGATCATCTTCGGCATAAATAATCAAAGTCGGTTTTTGCAGATTTGGTAGTAATTGCAAAGCGCTGCTGGCATCGTAATAAGCTTCCACCGAAGGAAAACCCAAGCGTTTAATAACTAATTCTTCATCAAAGCTCCAGATACTATTTACTCGTGCGATCGCTTCTGGGTCAATACTGTTAGGATGAGCTTCATAAATTTGCCACGCCAGTTTTTTGAGATTACGTGTGATCGCCTTTTCTATATATCGGCCAAAAGGCTGCTTGACTAAATAGGTAAGCGATCGCTTAGAATCCAGACTTGGACAAATTACCGCCGCACCACCAATATCTTCGTCCTCTAAACCCAGAACCTCAAATGATGGGGTGATGGGGTGATGGGGTGATAGAGAGAAATTCTCTCCCCACCTCCCCACCTCCCAATCTCCCCACCTTAAACTCACCGCCCACAGCGCCAACTGTCCCCCTAAAGAATATCCCGTGAACCAAAATTTTCCTGGACATCCCATTGCTTTAGCCGCCGCTGCGATACGAATAAAATCTTCACCTTCGTACAAACCATCGCTGGTCAATGTCGGCGATAATTGGGCTGTCCTGCCGTGACCACGCCAATCAAATAATACGACTGCATACCCTTGGGCGTAGGCTTTACGTCCTAGCAGTTTGAGAAACCATTGATTCTCCAACTCACCTGTAATACCATAGGTTCCTACGATCGTGCCGCAAGGGTTTTCAGGAATAGCCACCCAGCCAAAAATCGCTACACTTTGCCCACCAACAAAAACATGTTCTTGATAAGGAGGTTCTGGATATTTCGTAGTTTTTTCCCAATTACGCCCAGCCCAAAGCGCGGTGTAGAGGGTCATTGCTACACCATTGCGCAAAAATTTTGGCGGATTGTATGACCAGTAACACATTATCTCTAGGATTTAGTATAGCTTGGACTTATTTTTTAAATCTTTGAATTTTAATCTTTATGTTAGATTTAAAATATTTTTTATAATCTAATGAAGCAATCTTTGTATTTCCCAAAGGTTCTTATTTATCCTTAATAAGTAGTAATAATTTTTTAATAATGCCGAGGATTCTAGTCATAGACGATGACCCAGCAATTTCAGAGTTAGTTGCCGTCAACTTAGAGATGGCTGGCTACGACGTCAGCCAAGCAGAAGATGGGATCAAGGGTCAAGCGCTGGCTCTACAACTCCAACCAGACTTAATTATGCTCGATCTGATGTTGCCCAGGGTAGATGGGTTCACTGTATGTCAGCGCTTGCGCCGAGATGAACGTACAGCCGAGATTCCCGTATTGATGTTAACAGCGCTTTCGCAGACTCAAGATAAAGTAGAAGGCTTTAATGCAGGTGCAGATGACTACCTAACCAAACCATTTGAAGTTGAAGAAATGCTGGCGCGGGTGCGCGCTTTATTGCGACGTACTGACCGTATTCCCCAAGCCGCTAAACATAGTGAAATTCTCAACTATGGGCCCTTGACTCTGGTTCCCGAACGGTTTGAGGCAATATGGTTCAATCAAACAGTCAAACTAACTCATCTAGAGTTCGAGTTACTTCACTGCTTACTCCAGCGACACGGTCAAACCGTTTCCCCTAGTGAAATTCTCAGGGAAGTGTGGGGGTACGATCCAGATGATGATATTGAAACCATTCGAGTCCACATTCGTCACTTACGAACCAAGCTAGAACCAGACCCTCGTCACCCCCGTTACATCAAAACAGTATATGGTGCTGGATACTGTCTAGAGTTGCCCAGTGTTCCCCAATCAAGCGAAGGTATCCCTACATCAAAAGTCGATTGATTCTGTTCGGACTGTTACGTAAATGTTGATAAATTAGTTTTTAAATTGGCACTCGTATGTTGTGATCACTTCAAGAGTGCCAATAAAGTTTTGTGTTTATGATTGTGTATCCCTGCGATCGCTTTCCTGAGTGCGCCATAACTCGATTTCTATGATATTAAGCTCGGGCATTGGGCAGCCAGTGCAGTAGACTCCTTTGCTGGCATAAAGGAGCCACTGCGCCCTTGGGGGTTCCAACAGTTGTAGCAGGTGGGGTCATTGGGCATTGGGCATAGGAAAATCATCAGTATCTTAATTACCCATTACCGACCCCAACAGAGAATATTAAGTGTTCAAGCGAACATGATATTAGTTCACGAGGCTAGAAAAAACTAAATCCGAGTGATGCAGAGATTGCCAAAAGTCAAGAATCTGTTCTGCTACCAAATTTGGATGGAAGAAGTGAAAAAAATGCCGTCCTTTGTGACATTCCCAATAGCGATCTCTTGCGAGAAGCCGCTCCGCGTCTACGCCCTCCATCAAAAAAGGTCGCCATCCTTGCAGAGCCTCGGGTTCTACGATCATGTCGTCGGTACTACCACAAACCATAAAGGGTACAGGAACTGGGGCAGGAGGTACACTTAACCGTTTCACCAAGGAGTGAGGTGAAAGCGAACAATTCTTATCTTGCTCCAAAATCCTCTCTAGACGCTTGACGGTTTTTTCATTTTGATAGCCAAATAGATTGTATACCATCGCATTGAGAATCTTTTGCCGACTCAAGTAAGGGAGATGAGCGTAATAATGAGCTTGCCAGTCAAGCGCAGCATCAGCACCCACAGCTAATAGAGTTAAAGACTTAACTTTTTTTGGATATCGACGCGTATATAGTAATCCTAATAAGCCTCCAGTGCTGTGGCCAATCAGATGCACAGGTTGATTAATGGATTGGAGATAATTATCTAGCAGCAGTATCGCAACATCTAAGGAACTTGCTTCATCCTGAGTCTGGCTATATTCCCACCGAGCAATAGTTACATCACGTGACAATTCACACAAAAGTGGTTGAGCAAAACATAACAAACTAGGGCTTGTATTCAACCAAATAGCATCTGGCTCAGGAGACATGAATTTATCCTACTATTAATTAAAGTAAAGTTCTAAAATTCTAGTTAAAACTGTTAATAGCTAACAGCAAGAAAGGCAATTAGCTATTAACTATGAGCGATTATTTGAACTACACACCAAACTCTTTTTTAAGTTGAGCTACCCAAGCTTTAATACGTTCGTCAGTTAAGTCAGATTGGTTATCTTCATCAAGAGCCAAACCTACAAACTTACCGTTTTTCACAGCTTTAGATTCATTAAAATCATAGCCATCTGTAGACCAGTAACCAACTGTAGTACCGCCGAGTTCGGTAATTTTCTCTTCTAAAATGCCCATTGCATCTTGAAAGTTATCGGCATAACCAATCTGGTCTCCAGTGCCAAAATAGGCTACCTTTTTACCGTTGAAATCAATATTATCTAACTCGGAGAAAAAGCCCTCCCAGTCGCTTTGTAGTTCACCAATATTCCAGGTAGAACAGCCAATAATTAGATATTCATAATCGGCAAAATCATCCTCTTCTGCATCCATGATGTTGTGCAATGTCACTACATCATCACCACCAAATTCTTTCTGAATTGTCTCTGCTACCAACTCAGTTTTACCTGTTGTAGAACCGAAAAATAGACCAATTTTTGACATATTTTGCGCCCTATTTCACTTCATTCTTGTTTCCATTCAGCCTTCCCAAAGGGAAGGCTGGGACGTAAAACGCGCTATACAAACGCAGCAAACACAGCAACACTACTCAAAAGCAGATAGGCGAAGATTGCTCCACCAATTCCACCAATCAGAAAGCCCTCAGTAAATTGACTCCATCCTTCGGTAGTATTGACAGTCTGTGGCACACTGGGAATTGTGATAACCGTTGCTGGTGGTACGGTTTGTTGTTGTCTTTCAAAGCTGGTAGTGCCGTAAATCGAAAAACCAATTGTCAGGATGACAATCAAACTACCTGTGGCTATTAAACCAACCAAGTTTCCTAGATTAGAATTACCCAATGAACCGAATGAAGCTAACGTGACAAACGGCCCAACTAACCAGTAACCATGAGCCATGCCAATTTCCAACCCCCGTCCTAGAGGAGAGACACCAGGGCGGTAGATTGGCAAATATTTCAAAAACTTCAGCGTCAAGTCAGAGGAGGCGATCGCAGTAGCTTGATTTGCTGTTTGGGGGTTTACCTGGGGCGCTTGAACCATGTCAGCATTTTTGAAATCAAATCCGGCGGCAATTGCACGGGCACGCAGTGCGTGCCAAATGTGACCTAAGAGGAATATGACTGCCAAGACAAAATGGAAAGTTACCAACCAACCACGCGCAGAAACTATACCAGCAGAAGTTTCTATAGCTTTAACTGGGCCATAGAAAACTTCTGGATAGACAGTGTTATTGACTGACGCAAAGTATGCTGCCAAAAAGCCCATGTATGCGACACCACCAATGCTATAAGAAAGATACGCTTCTCCTGAGTAAATCAAAACTCGGCGCGCCCAGGTAAATGGCTTAGTCAAGATGTGGAAAATACCACCGCCAATTAACATCAAACCAACCCAGATGTGACCGCCAACGACATCTTCCAAGTTATCAACAGCTGCCATTCCCTCTGGGCCCCAAACTCCAAATAGATAGGCGAAAATCCGAAGTGGATTGAGCGTTGGATGATTGATTACCCTCACGTCTCCACCGCCAGCTACCCAAGGATCAAACAGTCCACCCCAAAACATCGCCTTCGCAACCAAAAGCCAAGCACCCAAGCCTAAAATCACTAGGTGAATGCCCAAGATAGTGGTCATCTTATCTTTGTCTTTCCAGTCATAGCCAAAAAAGCCAGCTAATGTAGGATTGTCTTCTAACACCTCTGGTCCTAGTAGGGAGTGGTAAATACCACCGGCTGCCAGAATCACTGAAGGTATCAGATGCAAGACACTGATGACGAAGTAGGGATAGGTGCTAATGACTTGTCCACCAGCACCGACACCAAAACCCAGAGTTGCTAGATGAGGCAGCAGGATTAACCCTTGCTCATACATTGGCAGATTCGGATTGAAGCGCGACAACTCAAACAGTGTCATTCCGCCAGCCCATAACAAAATCAGTGCAGCGTGAGCAATATGAGCGCCTAGTAATTTACCTGATAGATTGGTAAGACGAAAGTTACCAGCCCACCAGCCAACATCAGGTATTTGTTGCTTGTATGGGCTATCTGCAATTACTGCTGTCATTTCTAATCATCCTTGAGAATTTTTTGCAATTTTTCTAAAACAGTTGCGAGAATTTTTTGCAATTTTTTTGCATTAATTTGCTTCAGCTAATCGGTTGGGGAATCACCGCCTCTTGACTTACCCGACCTTTACGAAAATCGAACCCACGCGCCCGTAAGGCGTGCCAGATATGGCCTTGGAGAAAGAAGAAAGCTAACCAAAAGTGAGCATTAGCTAACCAAGTTCGGGAGCTAACAAGGTCAGGATCAACTGATGAAAAGTACGGCACGACATTCTGCCTCACCACAAGTGCCGGGCCATAAAAAACTTCAGGATAAACAGTCGTGTTCACTGATACGAAGAGAGTGGCAATAAAGCCCATTAGTGCCAAAGCGCCCAGACTGTAACAGAGGTAAGCTTCTCCAGACCAAACAAATAGTGGATGCGTCCAACTAAAGGGTTTAGTCACAATGTGGAAAAGTCCACCAAAAAGTAACATCCCACCAATCCAAATATGACCACCAACTACGTCTTCTAGATTGTCAACGCCAGCGATCCAGAATTTACCGATTGCACCGAACAGATAGCCAAAGATCACAGCTGGATTCAGCGTCGGATTTGTAATTACCCTGACATTCTCAATGTTTGGGTCGTACAATCCACCAAAGTACATTGCTTTAGCAACTAACAAAAATGCACCACAACCCAGTAACACCAAGTGAATACCAAGGATTGTGGTCATTTTGCCTGTATCTGACCAGTCGTAGCCAAACAAAGGAAACCTACCCTCTAGAGTTTCTGGGCCACGCAGGGAGTGAAAGATTCCTCCAAAACCCAGAAAGGCTGAGGAAATTAAATGCAAAGCGCCAATGACGAAATAGGGATAAGTATCCACAACTGCACCCTCTGCACCTACACCCCAACCAAGAGCAGCTAGGTGAGGTAGCAAAATCAAGCCTTGCTCGTACATTGGTTGTGCCGAATTAAAATGGGCTAGCTCAAATAAAGTCATCACTCCTGCCCAAAAAACAATCAAACCAGCATGAGCGACGTGAGCGCCTAATAATTTCCCTGATAAGTTCGTGAGCCTTGCGTTTCCTGCCCACCAAGGCGAGTCGGCGAGGTCTTGCTCCACCGACAGCGGACTTGTAGAAGTTGCCATATTTCACCTATTGAGTTTGTTGAGAATATTATTCAACAAGTTTAAAATGAGCTTACACTAAAATCAAAATTAATGCAATTAACTCTCATTTGTCAAAAATGAGATACTAGAGACAAAGGCAATTATTACGTTTTGTAAAATAACTTGATTATTAAAATATTTTCTCAATAAACTGGATTTGATTTTACAGACTATTAAATTTAAAAGATGCAGGGTGCAACTTTAATTCACGAACATATAGGTGGCAAAAGTTAGCCATAGGCTGATTTTCCTCTGACAGTGTGCAAGCAATGTCCAAACAACAAACTTGCTTGTAAATGAGATTTACAAGCAAGTATTTTTTGCAATATTTGAAGATTTTATTGAATATTTTTAGCAATAATCAGTAAAAACCTAAGCAATGCAAACATACTACTACTCTGTTAACTCAAAATTGATGGGTAAACTTCCCCACGGATAGAATCCGGGGGCTTTCAGTAGCCCTGAGCGATCTGCACTGAGAGAACAGCACAAATAACCCGAACCTCCAGGCAGGTTTACAGACTGCCCCAAAAGACGAATTACCCTAGATCCATTCAAATCAGCGTCACCATGCCATCCACAATTGCCACACTTGAAACGCTTATCCGACCTCAAGCCAATGTGCAAGCATTGGTGGCACGTTTGGCTGGTGTAGGCAGGTGGTACTGCAATCACTTCAACTCCTTGCTTGATACCTTTATATTCAAGGAAGGAACGCAATTGATAGAAAGACCAGGAATTAGAACGTCTACGTTCAACCTTATTTCTGTATTGCTGATTGGTGCGTTCCCTAATCCCGGTCAAATTCTCAATAGCAACAATCGCATTCATGGATTTGGCTTGTTGAATGATGCGGTAGCTGATTTGATGGTTGAGCCATTGCTGAAATCTTCTCTCACGCCCCGACAACCGTTGCAAAATCTGCCTTGCCCTACGGCGAGTAGACCTTGTGCCTTTCGAGGCTTTTTGCTGGAGAGATGCCCTAACCTTGGCGTACTTATCCCGAACCTCTGTTATTTGTTTGCCGTCCCACTTGTCCCCGTTACTGGTTACAGCGATATCCCTGCGCCCAAAATCCACGCCGATAACGTTAGTTGGTTTGAGTGGTTTAGGAGCCTCATCTTTGATTTGGATATGAATATAGTAGGAACCATCCCGATGCTTGCACAGTTGCGCGGATGTTGGCTTTTTACCTTTGAGTTTGCCTCTCTGGTAGTTACCCACATCCAACTTGATATGCTCCCTGCCTTCCATCAAGGTAAGGCTAACAGTCCAGTCTTTCTCTCTAAAAGCAAAAATCCTAGCGTCGTAGTCGGCGCTAGTTGGCTTAAAAGATTGAACTGGTTTGTTCTTTTGTTTAGCAGTTTTTCGGTGACATACGCACGGCGAATAAATTCGCCTGCTGCTTCCTCCCCATGTCTAAAGCCAGAGGCTTCCGCAGCGAGGAGGTTCGGTGAAGGCTGATGTATCGGATGCGGGGACGCGGTGAATGTTTAGACTTAGCAAGGTTTCCACAAGCCAATGCAGAGTTTGTTTTTCATAGATCCGATGTACTTCTAATTAGCTATTTCCGCTTTCTCTACAGAATTATCTCCAACTCCCAAAGTTAGCCGCAGAGGAGCTTTTGACGGGTATGCTTTGACTACCTGGCGATAAACTGCGTAATTTGTGGGTAAAGTCTTCTGTTGAGAACCTAGCGTATACGTCAGTCTGTACTCCACAGCTTTCAATAATTCGGGTGTACTTGCCTGTTCTTGGGGTTTTTGCCGTTGTTCTACTTCTGATACTGAAGGTCGTGGTGGTAGAGTAGGCCACCATAAACCCCTGTCATCAGGGCCGATGACAGCTCCAGGGGGCTTGATGCCATTGCGATTTAGCAAAGAAGTTGTGGCAAAGGTTTCAAAGCGTGGTGATGGTTCATTGGTGAGATCGTATGCATATTTAACTCGCCATGTGTAAGTAGTTAGGGCTGTAGCTTCATACTGATCTGTTACAAGAGTACTGCAACTGTTAAGTGTGAGTCCTGTTAGCACAACCGCTGTCGAGAGCAAAAATCTATTCTTGAATGAGCGATCACTCTTTAGTAGTGTTGTCATTTCCTCAAGTTAACGAAACCAAATCTATCCCCTTTATCAAGGACTTCTAAAAAATAAATATAATACCAGACTTATAGTGAAACAGTATGAGCCTATGCTTCAATTATTGCTGGAAGCTAAGACTGTTGAAGGATCTAATGGTGCAGTTTACTACTTTTTGCCGAGTAATGGACGCTATGAGGTCAAACCTGGTTTAATTCCTTTAGCTGATGATCTCGGTAATGGTCAAGTTGACCAACAAGTATTTCAAATAGATGAAAACTTTGCTTACTATCGCAACGTAAAGCTTGCCGGGCGTGCCGAAAGATTGAGCAAGTACTATCAAACTAGTAATTATTCTCATGCCGTAGCTAGTGCGATCGCTCAATTAATTATCAACCGCCTCACTCAAGAATACCCGCAATACTTCCACATCGAACACCAAAGCAACGCCGATATCAAATTTTACAACCAGCTTACAGGAGAAACTCTCTATCTAGATTCCAGCTATGAGTTACAAAAAGTACAACCTAGCCAAGTATTTCCACTTTACGCTTCTACCCTTGATGCTTTAGCAGCGCAAATACAAGAAGATATCACTGTAATCTCCCGTACGAAAAATGGTAACAATTGGGTAAGTGCAATTCATCTGTGCTATCCCAACCATTGGTCAGCAGAAGAGAAAATTGGCAAAGACTTTGCCACAGTCCATTTACCTGTAGCAGGTATGGAAAAAATTAATCGCCGCGCTAGCGCCATTGTCAACACAATGATTATGCGAGAACCGATGGTACGTTTTGCTTGGGGTTTAAGTACTGACACACACCTGAACCATCACCCCGAACCACCGCCAAATGTGCCAATCAAACAATGGCTAGGTAGAAATTTTAATCGAGAACATCCTCGCTTATATCTGCGAATAGAGCGTCAAGTGATTTGGGGATTACCAAAGTATGAGGCGGCGCTATTTACTATTCGCACCTACTTTCGGGATTGTAGTGTGATCAAAAAAGATCCACAGTTGCGGTGCAAACTATCTGCTGCAATTGAGTCAATGACACCGGAATCTCTCATTTATAAGGGATTGGCAGACAGTAAAGCTGATATTTTAGCATGGCTAGACCAGGTTTAAGGTATCTAAGAAATTGGGTGTAGGGGTGTTGGAGGAATCAAATTAATAACCAGTCTACGATTCAAATTGCAGGCTGATAGCGAAAGTCTTCTAAATTATAAGTATTTTTAACCAGTAACAATTAGGTAACCGTACTCAAGCAGACATCTTTACTGGTGCTTTTTTACTCCAATTAAACACATAATAGAACTAGATATGAGCAAAAATGGAGAACTCATATTTAAGGAGATTAAATGACTCAACGTATAACCAATGCAGTGAATTCACTAGTAACAAAATTCTCACGACGAAATGCACTTTTGTGGCTTGGGGGTAGTGGGCTAGGTACTGCCATTGTGGTAGGAACACAAAAGGAAGTCAAAGCTCAACAGAACAAAGATGTAACATTGGTGAACCCACCAACTTTGTATGATGCAACCCGAAATGGCTATAGTCATATAGCTGTGACACCACCAAGGACAAAAACCGTCTATATTTCTGGTCAATTTGGTTCAGATTTACAAGGGAATCTTGTCTCTAGTGACTTTGAACCACAGTTAGTGAGAGCTTTTGAGAACCTCCGCTTTGCCTTAGAAGCGGTTGGTGCGAAACCAACAGATGTAGCAAAAACTACTATTCTTATAGTGGATTACAACCAAGATAAATTGATACCCTTAGGAAGGGAAATTAGCAATTTGTGGGGGGATAAACCACCAGCAAACACCCTCATTCCTGTTCCTAGACTTGCACTGGACGGTATGTTGTTTGAAATTGATGCTTATGCGGTGATTCCAGAAAAAGGTGATGGAGGACTAGTTTCTAATTAAGAAAATTTCAAGTAATTTCATATATTTGCTAAAAGGAGTCATGGAGGTTTAGGGAAAATACTTTGACTCTCCCCTCTTTGTCTCCTCTTTCTTACCAGGTGTGATGCGTAAAGCCCCCTTTATCACCAATTACCAATTACCGGGTGATGTACTGTAGAATCTATTCACCTTTAAAAGTAAGGCTTTCACATCACCCAACCTTGGTAAATGCTATACCCTATGTGTCAGCCTTACCAAAGATGTACCGACGCTTTATCAAAGTTAATACAGGGAAGGAGACAGAAGAGATGATCAATCATGCAATTAAAGCCTATTAATCAGCAAGCAGTCATTACCAATTACCAATTCATCTGTGTGTGTCGATGCTCGACCTCTACAAAATTAAAGAAAATAAATTTTTGGCTTCTACCTTTTGACAGAATTATTGTAAAAGTCTGTTTATATTTTGAAAATAAAATAGTGCGATCGCTATTCAAAGTACGGATAACCCTGCTTCACTTCCAGAAATATATTGTTACATTAGAAAAGCATTCACTAGAAAGGCTTTAATCCTCAGAACCAAACAATCTAATAGCTTGAAAGCCTAAACAAGTATCAAATCCTTGTAAAGAAATGATTTATAATTTCTAACTTTGATCAACCAGTATTAACCTCCTTGATCAAAACAGAAAAGGGCTTTTGCTTAAAAAGCAGTCTGGCTCTCATTAAAAGTGAATGGAAGCGTGAAAAAACAGATTTTAGTAGTGCTTGCTTTCTTATCCTTAATTATGGTTGCACCGACAACTTCAATCACAAATTGCCATACTAGCATCAATGAACTTTATGTCTTTGGTGACAGTCTTTCCGATATTGGTAACGTATTTAATGCGACTGAAGGATTCCATCCTTCTAGCCCTCCCTACTTTCAAGGGCGTTTTTCTAATGGTTTAGTTTGGGTGGAATATCTTGCTTCTGGGCTAGCATTAACCCCCAAGCAAAATACTAACTTTGCCTATGGCGGCGCAACCACAGGAAGTGGCAATATTAATAGAATTCCAGATTTATTAACACAAGTTGATGGCTTTATCAAAATTCATCAGCAGGTTGATAGAAATGCACTCTATATTCTATGGGCTGGTGCTAATGATTATCTTCATAGCATGAGCAATCCTTCAGTATCAATCAGCAATATATCTCAGGCAATCCAATCTCTTGCAAAAGTTGGAGCAAAAAAAATCTTGGTTGCTAACTTACCAGATTTAGGGAATATTCCAGCCACACGCAATAGCCCTTATTCTAGTATTCTCAGTTCTGCAACGATCGCGCATAATTTGAGCTTGGTTAAGTCCCTTGATATTCTCAAACAAAAGCTAGGACATGACAGCCAAATGATTATGCTTGATGTTCATTCGCTATATAAGGAAGCGATCGCTAATCCAACTAAGTTTGGCTTCATAAATGTAACCGAAGCTTGTCTAAACAAACTTGCTACTTGTGGCAATCCAGACAAGTTTTTATTCTGGGATGGCATTCATCCAACCACTGCTGCTCATCAGATTTTGGCAAAAGCAGCTCTAAAAGAGTTGAAAACGACATACTCATTTCCGCCTCTTCCGGAGCTTTTGCAATAATATGTTCACAATAAAGTTAGGAAAGTTTCTTTGAGTCCTTCTGCGATCTGCTATTAGCATAGCTGCCTTTCAAGGGAGTCATCCACACTGCTGTTTTGGCACAAACTTTGTCATGAAAATTCTTACCCTTCTCCTGTGCCATCTGCCATCTGCCTTATTTTGAAGCTAAACCGTTCTGGTATCGATGTTCTTAGCTTCCTCTGGAGATACCGGCATCCAGTAGCCAAAGTAAGCTGCAATCAGTGCTGTTAATCCATGAAGCCAAACATTATTACCAAAGATGGGAATAAAGCCAAATGTTGTATTTGTTGCTGGAATTACACCTATTACTGCTAGTAATGCATAGAAAATAGCTAACCCTTGTGCATACAAGCGTGAAAACTTTAAGCTCCAAAAGGCAGCTATACCTAGCAAGCCAACTACTAGATGGACAAAATTATGCAAGTAATTGATCGGAAAAAGACTGAATAAGTAGCCATATCCAGTATCAACTGAGATGAGAGGTGCATCTTGAGGAAGTATACGCAAACCTGGTATAAATCCCAGTATTCCGACAAGTAAAAAGAAAATTCCCGCGATCAGAGCAAAGTAGCGTATTCTCATACTAATGCTCCTCCTCTATTAAGTTGTTTTGTTCCACAAGTAACACTGTTACTTATCAAAATTCCTCTTCTATAGGTAGCAGGATGATGTTAAATAGTCTTGTGTTCAACAACACAATATAAATAAAAGCCCTTCCTATATTTGGAGGGCTTTTATTTTATATCGTCCATAAAAAGATTAATATAAAAAGTATTTCTTTTGATATAGGTGAAATGGCTTGGTTAATTCTTATGGTAAAAATAGTCTATAAAAGTTAAAAAATATTAAATTACGAAAAATTTTATTACCTGAGATAGAAGCAATATCGAGGTAAAAACTACTAATTTTTTATCTCTAAAAACAACTAAATAAGATTTTCACCTCTTGGTAGCTATGAGTGAAGTTTTCAAAATATATTGCTAATTATTAACATGAAAATCTACTTTCTCCCAAACACTAGTAATCTA
>NZ_AJLK01000174.1 GCF_000317205.1 Fischerella muscicola PCC 7414
TAACAGGATTTCTGCTCCTCTCTAGTAAGTTTTGCCACGCTAGGTTATTTCTAAGCTGACCTCTCCAATTTTTATATTTCTGACTCACCCTGATTTCTACTTTTCCTCTGCCTAGAGTGACAAAAGAGGGTTATGTACCCATGTCTGGGTTTAAACGTTTAAAAATTTGCCAGCCTTGGCAAATTTTTTCGCTTCGATGACTTGTCTAAGCAATAGCCGTTTTGTTGATAACGCAGAACATTGTTGATTCAATATAATTGGCGATCGCTTTGGGGCATCAATCCAGTACATGGCTACACAAATTTCATTCAACAATTAAAACCATTATGATAATAAGGTTTTGAATCTATATAAGTATATTTACTGGGGGAACTTCAGATTAAGCGATCGCACTCAACCAACTACTTTTGACCACACCAATGCCAATGAGTTTTCCTTCCGAGTCACTCTTCTAAAAGAGTAATAGTTACTTGGCGATAACCTCGCTCTCGCAATGGTACTGTCTCCAAATAACGAGGGTCTGTTAACCACTTGCGTACGTGATCAGCAGAAGGAAACTTTAATATCCGAATAGATTCTCCTTCAAAAGAGCCTAGCAATTGTTCTTTGACATTCAGACGTAAAACCAGTTCTGCTCCATACTCATCGCGAATGATTTTAGCTTGTCTTTTGTAATTTTCTAGAGCTTCTGGTTCGTCAGGATTAGGTGTTAGTATGGCAAGTACATAAACCATTTACTTTTCCTCTTTGGTAATTATGGACTTCAAGCGATCAAGCTTTGAGTGACTCTTGCTAAAGATTTGATACTTTTGTTTCTCGGAGCTTTTCTAAAACGCTGCGATCTTCCAAGGTTGAGGTATCACCAGATATTTCCTGTCCAGTCACTATTGATTTCAGCAACCGCCGCATGATTTTACCCGACCGCGTTTTTGGCAAAGTGTCCGTAAAGCGAATTTCCCCAGGACGAGCGATCGCTCCTATCTCTTTGACAACATGCTGTTTTAGTTCTTGACTCAGTTCTTCACTAGATATGTACTTACTTTCTAAAGTAATGAAAGCTACAATATCTTCACCTTTAAGTTCATCTAGTTTGCTGACCACGGCTGCTTTAACCACTGCTGGGTGAGATACTAGGGCTGATTCTACTTCCATTGTGCCGAGACGATGACCTGATACATTAATGACATCGTCTACTCTTCCCATGATCCAGAAGTACCCTTCTTCATCACGTCTTGCACCATCACCAGCAAAGTAGACATACTGTTCATCTTTCGGGGGAATATATTCCCAATAATTACGTCGAAAGCGTTCTGGATCGCCATATATTGTTCGCATCATGCCAGGCCAAGGATAGCGAATAACTAAATAAGCACCTTCGTTGTCTTTTACTGAGTTACCTTCTAAATCCACCACATCAGCTAAAATTCCTGGGAAAGGACGAGTTGCTGAACCAGGTTTAGTAGAGATAGCACCAGGTAGTGGTGTAATCATTATTCCACCAGTTTCTGTTTGCCACCAAGTATCGACAATTGGACAGCGATCGCCACCGATCACTTTGTAATACCACATCCAAGCTTCTGGGTTAATTGGTTCACCTACAGTTCCCAACAAGCGCAAAGAAGACAGGTTTCGCGTTTGGGGCAAATGTTCACCCATTTTGATAAAGGTACGAATGGCAGTAGGTGCAGTATAAAAAATTGTTACTCCATATTTCTCTATAATGTCCCAAAAACAACCAGGGTTGGAGGAACGGGGTGCACCTTCATACATGACTGTTGTTGTGCCATTAGATAAGGGGCCAGAAACAATATAGCTATGTCCGGTAATCCAACCTATATCAGCAGTACACCAGTGTACATCTTTCTCTTGAAGGTCAAAGATCCATTTAGTGGTGATATGTGTGTATAAGTTATAACCACTATGTGTATGCACAACACCTTTGGGTTTACGAGTACTCCCAGAAGTTTAAAGAATAAATAGCATATCTTCACTGTCCATTTGTTCAGCCGGACAGTCTGTTGATACACTCTTTTGCAAATCATGCCACCAATTGTCACGTCCTGGTTCCATATGAATTTTTTGCCTGGTACGCTCGACAACTAGGACACTTTGCACTGTAGGCACAGCATTATTAGCGAGGGCTTGGTCTACTCGCTCTTTAAGAGGTACAATCGCATCTTTACGCCAACCACCATCAGCAGTGATCACTAATTTGGCTTGGGCGTCAATTAATCTATCCCGTAAAGCTTCCGCACTAAAACCACCAAAGACAACACTGTGGGGTGCGCCAATTCTCGCACAGGCTAACATCGCGATCGCAGCTTCGGGAATCATCGGCATATAAATACCAACGCGATCGCCTTTTTGTACTCCCAATTGTTTGAGGACATTGGCAAATTGACACACTTCCCGATGTAGTTGGGCGTAGGTGAGGGTGCGTGAGTCTCCTGGTTCTCCTTCCCAAATGATCGCGGCTTTATTTTTGCGCCAAGTAGTTAAATGTCTGTCAAGACAATTGTAAGAAATATTTATTTTACCGTTCACAAACCACTTGGCAAACGGTGGTTGCCAATCTAAAACTTTGTCCCACTTCGCAAACCAGTTTAATTCTTGTTCTGCTAATTCTGCCCAGAATTGTTCAGGATGGGCTTTAGCTTTGTTGTAGAGGTGCTGATAATCTGCCAAGCTTTTAGCCAATAAATAAATTTTCTAGTTCCTGATCACTCATGCGGGCAAATATCGTTGGATTAGCAATTTTGTACCCATTTAAGTGCAAGATTGGTAAAACGGCTCCGTCATGTGTAGGATTCAGGAACTTGTTGCTGTGCCAACTAGCAGCAAGCGGACCTGTTTCTGCTTCTCCGTCACCAATTACGCAGCAAACAATTAGATCAGGATTATCGAAAGCAGCACCATAGGCGTGAACGAGAGAATAACCAAGTTCACCACCTTCATGAATGGAACCAGGAATTTCAGGAGCAACGTGGCTGGGAATACCACCAGGAAAAGAGAATTGTTTGAACAACCGCTTCATCCCTTCGGCATCTTGGGAAACGTTGGGGTAAAATTCACTGTATGTTCCTTCTAAATAGGTGTTGGCAACCAAAGCAGGACCACCATGACCAGGGCCAGCTATATAAATCACGTTCAGATCATACTTCTTGATGATACGGTTGCAATGCACATAGATGAAGTTAAGACCGGGAGTAGTACCCCAATGACCAAGTAGTCTGGGCTTAATATGCTCTAATCGCAACGGCTCTTTGAGTAGTGGGTTATCTAAAAGATAAATTTGTCCGACTGAAAGATAATTAGTTGCACGCCAGTAAGCGTTCATCTTGTCTAGTTCTTCAACAGTTAGAGCATCTTGTTGAATTGCGGAACCTATCAAACTAACCATACTTAATACCTGTTTACTGAATTGCTACAAATGGATAAAGTCGAACTGAGAGGTTGTTTGGCAATCGGTATACGCCAAAGTTTAATTGTTTCGTCTCCACTACCACTAGCTAAGGTCTTACCTTGAGGACTAAAAGCAACTGACCAAACGGGTTTAGAATGCTCTGTCAAATTGTTCAGCAATTCACCAGTGGGTACATGCCATAGTTTGATTGTTTTGTCATAGCTACTACTGGCAAGAGTTTGCTGGTCTGAGCTAAAGTCCACTGATAATACTTCTGCCGAATGCCCTACAACTGAGCATAATGTTCTGCCATTGGTAATGTGCCATAGCTTGATAGTTTTATCAGCACTACCACTGGCTAAAGTCTGTCCGTCAGAACTAAAGGCAAGCGATCTCACTCTTCCTGAATGCCCTGCTAGTACATGCAACACTTTGCGAGAGGGTAACTGCCAAATCTTGATGCTACCACTTTCATTGCCACTAGCTAGGGTAATACCTTGAGGACTAAAAGCCACAGACCTTACCCAGTCTTCATCCTCAAAGGCGGAGAGTTGTTTGCCAGTGTTTAAGTCCCACAGCCGTATAGTCTTGTCGGTACTACCACTGGCAAGTAGTTTTCCATTCGGGCTAATGGCGATCGCTTTCACATCATCTGTATGCCCTGCAAGGGTACTAATCAGAGTCCCTGTTTGCAAATTCCATAACTTAATCCGATTATCCCAGCTACTACTAGCAAGTATATTACCATCGGGACTGATAGCAAGAGATTCAATTGCATCGGTATGTGCTTTGAAAGTGCGAAGTAATTTACCACTATGCAGGTTCCAAATTTTGATCGTGCCATCATAACTACCACTAACTAAAGTCTTACCATCTGGGTAGAAGGCGAGTGCATAAACCCATACTGAATGACTTTTGAAGGTACTAAAAGATTGAGTAGTTAGATCAGAGTTAGAGGCTAGCGTGATTGTTTCTGATTTTGAAAACAATTTAGATGAGTAGATTCCAAGACTAGCTGCCATTGCCGTTATTGCCAAGGCTAGTGAAACTGTATAGTAATTTGGCTTTAACACCATACAGAGGCGCTCCATTTTCAGAATCTATGCAATGGTTAATCATGCTATCTTATAGTGTTTGCCGGTAACTTTGTTTGAGATATTTTTTCCTTTGTTTTTTGTGGTTGCTCTTGGTACTCAATCCAAAGTCTAATCAGCAGTAAAATTATTATCGTGGTAGAACCCACAATTCCAACAGGTGTTAAATATGTCCAATGGCCTGACATTTTATCCCAAATATGCCATGTCAAAAGAAATGTAGCTAGGTAAGTCAGTTGATGCAATTTTTTCCAATTTTTCTTCAGTTTCTTCACACTCCAGTTGTTAGAGGTGATAGCCAGAAGTGTAAAAATTATCAAAGTGATTGTCCCCTGAAAATAAATTAAATATGTCTTTGGATCAAAAGCATCAAAATTCCTTTTTTTTACCATTAGGAATCCATGTCCCAAGGCAAAAAAAAAGCAAGAATACCAATCAGACGCCGATGTTTCAGCAGCAATTGAGGTAGGCCAGTTGCTTTTGTTTGAGGAAAAACGATTTTTAGAATCGTAGGCAGCAATGTGACAATATAGCTAACTAATGCCAAGAATCCAAGGTTATTGGCTAATGATGCTATATCCATACTCATACTAAATATTCTCCTTATTTTTACAAAATGAGGTCGTAGAACTTGCACTACAAATTTAGATGTCAAAGCGTAAGTCCGAAAAATTGATTCAGAGGTTAACTGTACGCATTAAAGCCTCTGGATAACGCATACCAGCTGCAACACCCTGCGGTGCTACCTGATCAATACGTTGTAGGTCATCTACAGTCAGTTGTATTTCTAAAGCACCAAAATTTTCTTCTAAATGAGTTCGTCGCTTAGTTCCGGGTATTGGAACAATATCCTCTCCTTGTGCTAGCAGCCAAGCTAAGGCAAGTTGTGAAGGTTGGCAACCTTTTTCTTGAGCGATCGCCTCAATACGCTTCAAAAATATAAGATTCTGTTGAAAGTTTTCATCTTGAAAACGTGGCAAACGCCGCCGTAAATCATCCTCTGCCAAGTTATCAATATTTTTAATTTGACTTGTGAAAAAGCCGCGACCTAGTGGACTAAAAGCGACTAGTCCAATTCCTAGTTCCCGACAGGTAGGTAAAATTTCAGCTTCAACATCGCGACACCACAAAGAATACTCATTCTGCAATGCGGTGATTGGATGAATAGCATGAGCGCGTCGAACCGTTTGAGCAGCAGCTTCTGAAAGACCGAGAAAGCGAACTTTGCCCTCTTGCACTAACTGTGCCATTGCACCTACGGTTTCCTCTATAGGTGTATTGGGGTCAACGCGGTGCTGATAATACAAATCGATTTCTTCTACACCAAGACGACGCAGGCTAGCCTCACAAGCAAAACGCACATATTCAGGTCTACCATTAATCTCAGCAATACTACCGTCTTTTCCCCGCAGAATACCGAATTTGGTTGCTAAGACCACTTGCTGGCGATGTTCTCGGATTACTTTTGCGATTAGTTCTTCATTATGACCAATTCCATAAGCATCTGCTGTGTCTATAAAGTTTAAACCTAAGTCTAGGGAACGGTGAATAGTTGCAATTGCTTCTTTTTCATCACGGGAACCATAGTATTCTGACATCCCCATGCATCCTAAACCCAGTTCTGAAACAATCAATCCTTGATTACCAAGTTTCCGCTTTTTCATTTTTTCTCTAGTATCTAAGTCCCAAAAAAGAAAAGAAAGTAGAAAAGTTTAGCTGTGATATGTAATGACTGCTTCACGGAGTTGCTGGATTGCTTGCTGATTAATTCTTTGAGCGTAAGCTTGCGGTACTATCGTCTCTAAATTGCGACAGGTAACAAACATCTTACCCCCCAATGTGACTGCTCCTACAATAATTGGGGCAATTCCTGCTACTGTTATATAAAGTTGCTGCAAGTGCAGTGAACCAAACTGCACTGGAAAATCTAAGCGACCTAAATTGGTGACAGTTAGATCTGAACCTATCAATCCTTTCAAATATTTTCGTAACTTCAATGCGTCAGGCTTGGTAGATAAAAAAGCTTTTACTTCTAACAGATGATTGAATATCTTGTTACTTGCCATTACCTGTTTGAGCTGACGTTTAACATCTCTAGCTACATTGCATAAATTACTTGTATCTCTAATTCGATGGTAAGTGACTTCACGAGTATAGTATGTTCCAAAATCTTCACCTACTTGTGGTACAAGGTAATTTCTAAGGTTAATCGGAGACATACATTTGAGAATTGCATCGTCTGCCAACTTCATTTCATTAGCAATTGCTAAGAGGTATGATGCACATATTATACTATGAACGCTAATTTCCTCTTTGCGACAGTACGAGATTAATTTAGCAGTTTCCTCTGGTAAAAAACACCAGTAAATTAGATAATTTTGTTTTTCATAAATACTGTTTTGAGAAATAGATAATTTTTGTTCAAAGATTGTGGAATTCTCTTGATTGATAGGATATCTTGTTCCAATGAATTGATCACTAGTGTCTTTTAAAGGAATTAGCTCTTCACAGGAAGGTAATTCTCGCTGCTGTGGCAGGTAATTTATGTCAAGTTCACTAAGATAGTACAAGATATCTCTTAATAAGTAAACTCCTGATAAGCCATCACCAATACAATGGTCAAAGCTGACAATAAGCTCAGAAATACTAGGAGATTGCAGACAAATCACACGTACTAGAGGATCATCAGTCCTAGAAAAAGGACGAGAAAGTTCTTCTTGCACCTCCAGACACCAATGTCCTTCTCCTTGGCGTTCAATGACTTGCAGTGGAATACTAGCAACTCCTTCTGATACAAATCGTGGATGCTCTGAGTTTTCGTCTACAACTTTTACCTTCAGCAGTGGATGTCGCTGTTGAACCCAAGCCAAAGCTGCATTGAGTTGTTTAGTAGTGATTGCTCCTGTAATAGTTGCACAAAGAACAACGTTTATTGGTTTAGTCTGAGCTAGTAAAGATAGTGTTTGTTCTGAGGCTCCTAATAAACGGTTCATAAAACCTCCGTAAGGTTAAATGCGTCATGGCTTAACCATTTACCCAATTTGTGTAGTTCCCTGTATATTGATATTGATAATAAATGCTGTGATCAATAAGAAGAGAGCTAGAATTGCACACAAACCAGAAAAACCAATAGGATTTAAAAGGTTAGTTACTAAAGGGCCAAAACTAGCACCGATAAAAAGCACAAATGTGTATAAAGCGAGTGCAGAACCACTGGCTCCAGTAGCAATAGAACCTACAAGGGCAATCAAGGATGGCATGATTGCAGATATACCTGTAACAAAGATACTACTTGAAAGTACTAGAATGAATAGTTGACCAGAAATAGCTTCTAAAGCTAAACCAACAGATGCAAGCACAAGTCCTGTCAGGACTACATTTTTGCTTCCCCATCGCTTGATAAAACTACTAGTAAATGGAGCTAGTAGCATTCCAGGAATACCAGCCATCCGAATAAACAAAAGATTGTTTTGGCTAATTCCATATCGACTAACTAGATGTGGTTCCAATCCACTGTACATTGATACAAAGCTGAGGAGAACCATGAAAGCTGCTGTATAGGCAGCAAGAAGTCGATGCGATTTCAAGAGGAATATCATATTTTTGTAAACACTGAGAACGCTGGTAGCAGACTTTTTGGTTACACTATCAGGAAATCGATAAGCAACAATAAAAGCAGCTACAGTGTAAGCGATCGCTAAAAACCAAAATATCCAACGCCAGCCATAGGTTAAAATTACTAGACTTGCATACACTTGCCCTACGATACCAGCTAAAAGAAATCCTGTACTCACGCAAGCAATACCAGTAGCACGAGTTGATACAGGTAAAACTTCACTGACATAAACTAAAGCGATTGGTGCAAATGTTGCAGCCAGAAATCCTTGCAAAGTCCGAAATTTAATCAGGAAATCAAAAGAGGGACTTGCACCCACAGCAATAGTTATCAAAGCTAGCATTGCTAGTCCAGGAACTAGTAATACTTTGCAACCAAATCGGTCACAAAGAGGACCAAATATCAAAAAACCAAAAGCATATGCAAAACCAAATGTACTTGCAATCCATGTTGCTGCGATTGGAGATATATGAAAATATTCGCGAATAACTGGAATTAAAGGAATTGCCAAGTAAAGTTGGGACAGTACAAGTAAAGCACAAACTGATAGAACAGTTATCACCAACGGGACATTGAGTGCAGGTGTGAAAATTCGGCGATGTTTGTACATTGGTTGTCAATTTAAATACCTGAATTATTTAATCTTCAACATCGTTAAATTCGGCTCAATACTCAGGTAAATTGTAATTATTACTACATATTTGCGTAAAATTGTAGCGCTTTTAAATGCCCCAGAAACCTGAATTCATCCCACCAGGTAGCAGAGTTTTATCGTATAGAATTCGCTACAAATTAATGAAAAATTGTAGTACATACCTCACATATCGGAAGTATGTACTAATTTTGACTACACTAAAGCATTGTTGACAACGTAATTACCTAAATTTAATCCCAATGTGAAAGATTCATTGGCACTAGTTGGGTAATGTACTCCACCGTAGATGCGACTTAAACTATCTTCAACACCAGCCTCATAGAAGCTACCGTATGACCGAGATATACCTGGTGTTTCTGGTGAAGTAATGGTGAAATTAAAATCCTCACCAAAAAAGTCAGTTAAAACTTCCACAGCTGCACCAGCACCTATAGAATGTCCTGCTAAATATTCAGGATTAGGTGGAGTTGTTAACAGTGGCATCCATTCTGGATCGCCAACAGTATCTGGATTGCCATCATTATCAGCTTCCCGAATTGCAGTCACTGGCCGCCATAGACCAAAATTGTACTTGGATGCTAAGACGGCAATACCTGAATCAGCTTGTCCAAAGTTGAGCAGTGCAAATAAGCGGGCATTTTCCACTAATGTATTATCCTGCTGAATAGCAATCTCTTCTGCAATTTGGTTCCAAAAACCCGTGACTCCAAAGCTATCTATGCGATCAAAAGACCAGAATTTGGCAATTTCTGTTTGGTCATCTGTACGTAATGTGCTATCAACACTACCTAAAGCCTTGGTTTCATTAATCTCTGCTGCATATTGTTCGCTTGTCAACTCTGGGAAACCCTCGCCCAAGTAGTCATCAACTGAAGGTATAACAAAGGGAGTAACTTTACCCCACTCCGAAAATCCTGCTGGTAAGTAATTAGGAGGCGTTGGTCGCCATTCACCAGCTTCGGTTCCTGGCTCGTAGAAACCCCCTGAATAAATATCTGCACCATCTGTACTGCGAATTTCTAATATTTCCTCAGCAACGTATGTTCCTAACTCAATACCTTTGAGTTTTGCAGCATCATCAGGGATTTCTGCCAGCGATCTTTTGAACTGGAGGTCGAATTCAGCTGTTTGAGTTGGGAACAGATCAACTAAGGCAGTATATGCTGCTGCTGCTGCTGCTGCTTCAAGGGAAGCACCCTCAGCGACAGATTCCTCCACGCTCACAAGATAAGGATCGTAGCTGCGATCTATAGCATTGACTGCATCGTATATTGCCGCATGAACGATCGCCAAATCACGTGCTGCTATTGGAGCAAACTTTCGAGTATTTTGTACTGCATTTAAAGCGGTTGCATTCCAATCGATGACAACATCGCTATTATTTACAGAAACATGTGTACTGCCTAAATTATTTTCCGTATTGCTTTCAGCAACGTAATTGGCTGCTTCAACTCCAGCAATCAAATAGTAAGAACCAGGTGCAACAACAGAGGGGTTACGAACTTCAGATCCTGCGAAGTCTATAGTAAATTCTTGGGATTCTCCAGGCGATAAGTTAACTAAAACAGAATCTACACTACCTAGTAACTCATCTTCACCGACTAAATTCCCTTCATTTAAAGGTGAATCTAAATCTGAGTCTATAGATGCATAGAGATTAATATCTAAAGGTCCTGCAAATTGTCCCTCACCTTCATTTGTGACAACAACACGAACTAATCCCTGTTCTTGAGGAAACAGTCCGGGTGAATCTATATTTTCAATTTGGATTGTTAAGTCTGGAGATAAAGCAATATTGTTTGAAGTCATTGAAAGATCCTCCTATGAAATGTGAATAAAGCAGCTTTTGATCGTCAAATCGATTTAGCTCCAAAAACTTCTTTCATCTGGTCAACTGTTGTCTGCAATGAATTAATATCTTCAACATTCAAAATCAAAGCAGACGGAACAATTTTGCTAATTAACTTGGATAATACTTGCCCCGGGCCGATCTCAACAAAAATTTCAATTCCTTGTTGATGAATGTAACGTATTGAAGCCTCCCACAGAACAGCAGAAGTCATTTGTTGCTTCAACAAGTTTGCCCATTCATAACCGTTAATAACTGGCTGGGCTGTAACATTCGAGATCACAGGTATAGTTGCATTACGAAATTGCACATTACGAATCTCATCAGCAAATTCTTGGGCAGCTTCTTGCATCAAAGGAGAATGAAATGCTCCTGAAACAGGCAAAGGAATAGCCTTGATATTATTTTCAAAGGCACATAGAATTGCTGCTTCTACAGAATTATCATCTCCAGAAATCACTATTTGCTCTGGTGAATTTAAGTTAGCAGGAACTAATACACCATCTGATTGAACAGCCTTTGCACACAACCTTTCTACTTCCTGTAAGGTTACTCCTTTCAGAGCTACCATACCGCCCTTTTGCATCTTTGACATCAAAGAGCTTCTAAGCTGAATCAAACGCATAGCATCAGAGAAAGAGAGTACACCAGCAGCAATCAAAGCAGCATATTCTCCAGCACTGTGTCCACAAATAAAATCTGGATTAACAGGAAAATGTATTTGAAAGACAGTGTGTAATGCTATGCTCGTTGTCAATAAGCAAGGTTGTGTGATTGAGGTTGTCGTCAAATCATCTTCAGAACCAAAGAAGCAAAGGTCTTGAATAGTTAAATCGGTAATCTGTTCTGCAACTTTGAAAATTTCCTCTGCTAATGGGAACTCTTGAGCTATCTCTCTTCCCATTCCTACATATTGAGAACCTTGTCCTGGGAAGACTAGTGCGTAACGAGCTTGCTTAATTTGTTTCATACCCCAAATAATGCTTCTAATGCCAAAGCTACTCCATCTTCGCGGTTAGAGAGTGTTACAAAGTCAGCCACTTGTTTAAGTTCAGGTACTGCATTACCCATTGCAATACCTAGCCCCACATTTTGAATCATTTCTATATCGTTGTAGTTGTCACCAAAACTGATAATTGCTTCTGGTTCAATACCCAAATGTTTGGCGACTTGCAAAACTCCTTTGCCTTTGGAAGTATTAGGAGGTAAAAACTGCATCCTCCAAATATTACCTTGCCAAGGAACTAATATGCAATCAACTTTTCCTTGTAATTGAGCAGATACTTGCGTTAATAATTGCTCTAGCACATCTTTGGTATCTATTACTAAGATACTTGTGGGAGTTTCTTCAAGTTGTTCTAATGAGGAGATATATTGCAGAGCAACTTGCAATTCTTGTGAATAGCGATCGCTATAAGGATTAGGAGTTGTCAGATAAATATGATCATCACAATTAAAATGAATAATTGTTTCCTGTCCTGATAGCAAATTTAGTAATGCTGCAACTACATCTTTTGGAATTGTCTGGTGATGATAAATTTCACCTGTTTTCACATCTTTGACTAAGGCTCCATTATGGGCAACAATCAGACCTGGCGTTCCTAATTTTTCAAGATGATTTTTTACAGCACTGGCCATGCGAGCTGTTGCCAATAAGACAATTATGCCTTTTCTGGCAATCATTTTCACAGCTGCAATTGTACGTTCTGAAAGTTGATGGTGGGGATCTAGTAAAGTCCCATCCATATCAAAAGCTACCATTCTAAAGTAACTAATCTTATTTCCAGAAGTTATTTGATGTAGCTTATGAAAATATACGTTCTCTGCACTAATCATTCTTGACTCCCGCTCCTAAAAACTGGTAAGCATCTTGTACAGTTTTAATTTTTCCGGCTTGAGTGGTAGATATCTTCACACCAAATTTTTGACGTATTAACATGACAATTTTGACGATATCTACAGAAGAAATTCCGACATCATCTACCCAGGAAGATTCAGGACGAAGTTGAGCTTTGTTGATGTTAAGTCTTTGGGCAACTGCATTGCAGAATTCCTCAAAAGAGGCTTGACTAGAATGTTTATCATTGATTGCAATCATAAGCTTCCTCTTTTACTATCCTCGTGAGAAGTACTAAGCGATTAACTTGATGTTGAAATATGGTATTTCTAGTGGTTAAACCAATTGACTGTTAACTCAAACAGTTCTTGTTGATGAAATGGAAATGAATGATGCGCTCCTTCTATGATCTGTAACTTTGGTGGATTCTGGAAATTCATTTGTGCTTGTTCTACAAGTTTTTCTATCTCTGGTAATGGAACAGTGGCATCCTCAGTACCATGAATGATTAATAAAGGCTGGGTGAGTTGAGCAATTTCCTGGAGCATATCAAGTTCGGAAGATTGCTTGAGAATTTCAGGTCCACATCGCATTAGTTCGCCATGATAGATAAATTCTGCTTCTTCACCCTCTTGCAGTATAGAAAATGCATCTTCTCCAATCAGCCGCAACACAGCACCTGATAAATCAGTAAATGGGGCCCATGCTACGGTCTTATGTATTTGTGAGTTTCTCGCGCTTTCTCGAATTACACTCACTCCACCCAAGCAATGTCCAACTAGTCCGATTCTGTTCGGGTCAACGCCATCTATTGTCGTAACTAAATTGATCGCAGCTTGTAAATCCTCTAATTCTCTATCCAAGGTCAGGTCTACCAAATCACCATCACTATCACCTGAACCTGCAAAGTCAAATCGAAATACCGAGAGATTGTATTTGGTTGCATAACGAGCAAATTCCACAAACCTTCGGCTTCCACCAATTTTTGTACCAGCAAAACCATGACATGTAATTAAGCAAGGTCTTGGTTGATCTCCTTGGCCGTGATGCATAACACCAACAAGATTTTGATCGCGCTGATTCTGAAATACGAATGCTTCCATTTTTGGCATATGATATACCTCTTATGATGCTTAAATTTTGCAATCCTTCCAGCACATTGCTACTGCGATCGCTACTGCAAAATCTTTTTCATGACTAATACTCACATCTAGATGAATGGCTGCCATTTTCATCCAATACGAAAGAGCAGATCCTTGCAAAAAAACAATTGGTTTTCCAGAACTATTGTGTAGAACTTCTATATCTACTAGTTCAGTCTCGCTAATACTACTTTCCAAAACTTTTAAAATTGCTTCTTTGCAAGCAAACTTACCTGCTAGTCGTTGCAGTCGATGAGTTTCGTGAGCAAGAGCTATAGTATCCTTCCATTCTCTTTCTGTAAGCCAGACTCCTATTGGTGCATCTATCATTTCTTGTATATCTTTGATACAGACTATATCTATTCCAGTCTTTATTTGGATAGAAGACTCACTAGAAGATGCACAAAGCCTGTCTTCCATAAACATTCGATTTTTGATGTGTAAACAACTATTTAGCAAACAAAGGATTTGTCCCAGCGAATTAAACTCGCTGCACAAGTCAGTCCTGCTCCAAACCCAAGCATCATTACATAATCATCCGGTACAATTTTCCCTTCTTGAACTGCATCAAATAAAGCTAGTGGAATTGAAGCAGCAGATGTATTCCCATATTTATGCAAGTTACACATGAAACGCTCAAATGGAATTCCCAGAAATACAGCCACTTCTTCAATAATATGAAAATTTGCCTGATGAGGAACAATCAGCTGAACGTCTTCAATGGATATCTTTGCTTGTTCGCAGGTATCGATGATGGCATCACACACTATAGGCACTACAGCTTGGAATAATTCTTTTCCTTTCATTTTCAAAAAGTGTTGCCTATTTTCGACAGTTTGAATTGATGCTGGCAGTGTAGTTCCACCAGCAGGCATAAATAATAGATCCTGACCTGAACCATCAGCACGAAGTACAGAACTCAAAAAACAATTTTCCTGTCCTGATTCAAGCAAAACCGCTCCTGCGCCATCCCCAAACAAAACACATGTAGAACGATCTTGCCAGTCTATACATCTGGAAAGAACTTCTGCTCCTATAACTAAGGCATTACGAACTGCACCAGTTTTGATGAATTGTGCTGCTATTTCAAGACCGTAAACAAATCCCGAACACGCTGCTGAGATATCAAAGGCAAAGGCATTAGTTGCCCCTATACTATTTTGTACTTTACAAGCAACTGATGGAAATGGAGTATCTGGCATCATAGTCGCCACTAAAATCATTTCTATTGCCAATGGATCGATTCCATGCTTGTTTAAGACTTGTCTTGCAGCAGCAGTTGCTAAAGTAGATGTGTTTTCTTCAGGAGCAGCAATCCGACGTTCAATGATCCCAGTTCTGGTTCTAATCCACTCATCAGATGTATCCACGATTTTTGCTATATCGTGGTTTGTCATGACTTTAGTAGGCACGTAGATTCCTAAAGCAGACAATTTGATAGGTATCACACATATCTCCTATGAAAATATCAAATGATTATGATTTGGATTGCTGTCTAAACATGCTTATGTATTGACAGCAAAATTGTGTCAAACTGACTGTATTATTTGAGGTACAGCCATCGCGATACTTGCTTCCTGGTTAGAGTATGAAACCCTAATTACAGGCTTACCATCTACTAAAGTTAGTAGAAGACAGCACTTATCACCAGTTTCAGAATCCCAACAGTAGATTGGAATACCGGAATGTTGCGAAAATTCTTCCTTAGCTTTTTGGAGATCGCAAAAAGTTACATTCTTAACTGTAACTAGATTTGTTCTTAAAAGAGCTTCTGCAAGAATGAACACGGAGCCAATTTCACTTAAGCCTCTGCTTTCTAAAGAAATATTCTTGCCAGATTTTAACTCATTCAATTCTGTATCAGAAAGTTTCAGTCCGAGAAGATTTACTGCTTTTTGAATATTGCAAACTTCCAGATCTAGTGTTTGTTCAAACATATCACTATTCACATCTCTACTCAAGGATTGTATTGCTGTCAGAATCTTGATCAGGTATATAAATAAATGCTTCTACAGATCAACAAAAAGCTAACCAGAAATATTAATATAGTGGGCAGGATTTCTCAGCAAGACTCCATAAGGATTTATATGACCTACTTTGACAGCAAAATCAGCCATTCAATATTCTGTCAAAATTTATTAAGCATCAAGAATGACCAAAAGTTTCTTTGGATAAAACTTCTAACAATCGCACTCACAGAGCTTGTAAGAAATGCGGATATTGCTGCTTATGTAAACTCTGATTGAGAATTAATAAGATAAATGACAGCTTCAAGCTAAATCCTTGCTAATTAAAGCTTCTGCATTTAGCAACTACATCAAAACGTGTTAGCTAAATTGATATTAGCTTTATTCTTTAAAAAAGAACATACCTAATGTTGTGTTTCCAATGATACTTAATTTATTTTTCTTATCAGGTTAAAATTTAGGTTAAAATTATTTAGCTAAAATTATTAATTAAATTTTATACTTAAAAAAATTGTAATTACTAGTGCAAATTCTACGAAAAGATAACAAAAATCCCATGATGAAGATTAAAAATTTTGTAAAAAATTATACCCTGATTCTAAAAAAACTGATTTTTGAAAAGTATTAAGTTTTAAAAAAAAATCCTTCTCAAGATGGATACTTGTTCTCAAATAACAAAAACAGTGAATAAAAATAGAAATTGTCAAGGTTGAGATCCTAAACTGAACAATTGATATATCTTAAAAAAGTATTAAAACAATTAATAACCCATAATTTCGCAGGTCTATTTAGGAGAGTAGGATAATATTTTTGGCAAGGAGTAATAAGAAACTGGAGAATCCAACGACGTTCATTTGTAAAATGAGCAATTTGTTTGGCATTAGCAAGCATTATGAGATGAATGGACATAAATTTCTTTCTACTTATGGACGCATCGACAAAATTCACTCACTTTTAAATTGCTATGAATGATGTGCGATCGCTTTTTATAAGTGTTTTTAATTAATAAGGAAGCGATCGCTGATAAAAATCGCTT
>NZ_AJLK01000175.1 GCF_000317205.1 Fischerella muscicola PCC 7414
GATCTTGTTGAGAATACTTTCGTTAATCCCAGTAAGGAACTCCACGAAACCGCTTGACTAAAAAGTCAACAAAAGCCTGTATTTTAGAAGGGATATATCTTCCTGGTGCAAATACAGCAAAAATATCAGTCTCTGGTGAAGTCCATTCATCAAGGATAGTCAACAGTCGTCCGCATTTTAAGTCTTCGCCCACGATAAAGGTAGCTAATAATGCTATACCACAGCCATTCAAAGCTGCTCGATACAATGCTTCAGCATTATCAGACCTGATCCTGCCTTGAATTGGAACAACTACCTGTTTATCTCCACACGATAAATGCCATGTGTCACCCGTAGCAAGCAACGAAAAAATTAGACAATTGTGCTTTTCCAAATCTTTTGGCTTCTTTGGGTATCCATAATGGTTGAGATAATCTGGAGAAGCACATAAAACACGGCGGTTAGGAGCTAATCTGCGTGCAATAAGTTGTGAATCTCTCAGTTTGCCTATACGGATAGCAACATCAACATTTTCTTCTAATACATCGACAAATCGATCACTAAATGATATGTCAACGCTGATTTGTGGGTAAAGAGTTAAAAACTCTGGTAGCACTGGGGCAATATGCCTTTGTCCAAAGGTGACAGGTAATGTGACATGCAACAATCCCCGTGGTTCCCCAGACAGACTAGATATTGTTGCATCAGCCTCATCTAATCTTGCAAGAATGTCTAAGCAACGCTCAAAGTAAATTGCACCAGCTTCTGTAAGTACAACGCGACGGGTATTACGGTTGAACAGCCGGACACCTAGTGTTTCTTCTAGACGTTGAATTCGTCGGCTCAAAGTAGATGGATCAACGCGCAGTGTATCAGCAGCCTCAACAAAGCTAAGTCTTTGGGCAACGACTACAAAGCTACGAATAGATTCAAAACGATCTTCGATCATGCACTGTTACAGCCTCATTCTATATTGCTGCCTAAAAAGTATATATATGTTTATTAACTATTAATGCACCACATGCAACATTGAAATGCACATAACTATGATTATTAATTTGGATACATTAGTTAAGATATTTAACTAACTGACAGCAAAAAACACGGTAATGACATCGAAATTATCATTCCAAGGTAAAACTGCAATTGTCACAGGGGGCGGACGGGGGCTAGGTCGAGCTGTTTGCTTAGCACTGGCGAAGACAGGTGTAAGGGTTGGTGTTATAGCCAGGACATCAGCAGAAATTTTAGATGTAACCTATGAAATTCAAAAATTAGGAGGTCAAGCTTTTCCGATTCAATGTGATATGGCCGAGGCTGATGCAATTGAGAAAGCTTGCCTTTTAGTTGCTGAGCAACTAGGTTCTGTCGATATATTAGTAAACAACGCAGCGATTATTGCGCCACTCGGACGTACTGTGGAAATTGATCCAGTAGCTTGGGAACGCACTATTAAAATCAATTTAAACGGTGCTTTCCGATGCATCCATGTTGTCCTACCCAACATGATTAAACAAGGTTGGGGACGAATTGTTAACATATCAAGCGTTGCTGCCACGGGTACAGGTACACCAAGTGGAAATGCTTATGCTACAAGTAAAGCTGCTTTAGAGATGATGACTCTGAATTTGGCAGCCGAACTAGAAGGAACTGGTGTCAAAATGAACGCCTTTCGTCCGGGGACAATCGATACAGCAATGCAAGCAGAAGCTCGCTCAGCTCCTGTAGAGGTTGTAGGTGAGGCTATGCACAATCTTTTCCAAGGATTTTATAACAAAGGTATGCTTCGCGATCCCAAAATTCCAGCTGCGGTTGTGATCGATATAATTCGGAGTGATCTGAATGGTCAGATAGTCGATATCAACGAATACTTCAACCGTGGTATTTCACTTGAATTTTTTAGCAACAATAGTAATCAATTAATTCGGTCTGTAGTGTAAGAAGATAAAACCTGGCTTGAACTTGAAGACACCAGAGTTTGTTAATGCTGGTTGGGAAATTTTCAGAATTAGCAGTTGAGTAGAACAAACGATACAGTATAACAGTATGTCTAATTTTATCTTTAAGACATTTCTGCATACAGCTGCACTTGTGGTCTTTACTGTTAGCTCAGTTCAATGTGTTGCAGCAGAGGTACGCACATTAACTCCTATCAATCTGCCTGCTAATTTCCAGTACCCAAATGGAATTACACGTGCTAGTGATGGTACGTTGTATATCGGTTCGATTGTAAGTGGACGGATACTGCGTATCAGCCCAAAAGGCGAACTCAAAACTTTCTTTCCTGGAAGTGATGAAGTTTTTGCTGCCACAGCTCTGCGGCTAGACGAGCAACGAGGAATCCTCTGGGGAACTTCTCCTGATTTTCTGGGAGTTCGTGATTCAAATGGTAAAATGACGCGCCGCCCACACCGGATTTTTGCAATTGATACCCGTACAGGGAAAGTTTTGCGCGTCATTTTGATGCCCGATGGTGGATTTGGAAATGATATGGCACTGGATGCAAATGGAGGTGTTTATCTTACAGATAGTATGCGTCCTCGTATCTACTATCTTGCACCTGGAGCAGATAAATTACAAATTTGGGCAGAGGATAAAAGGTTCGCCTCCAATGAATTAGGGCTGTCGGGAATTGCTCGTAGATCCGATGGAGTTACCATTGTAGGATTGTTCTCCAGTGGAAATTTATACAAAGTTATACCTCAGTCCCGAGGTGGTGTAAAAGTTGAAGCTATACCCCTTGAGCGCAAGTTGGAAAACCCTGATGGAATGCAGTTTGCACCTGATGGTTCCTTAATAGTTACAGAAGGTGCTGTCGCCAGCGGTAATGGTCGCCTTTTACGCATTGATGCACTTTCCTCAGGAACTAAGCCCAAGTCAATCGAAATTATTGCATCAGGTATGGAATCACCAGTCAACTTGACTTTGGCAGGTCGCGAGGTTTGGGTGACTGAAGCACGAATCCGTCATCGCCTCTTGCCAGGAAAGGAACAAGAAATTCCTGATCGCTTCTTGATTCGTCGGTTTATGCTGCCAGCAAATGCTGCTAATGACGTAATGGAAAACTCTACCTCATCATCTATGCTCGAATCCTTGAAATGAAAGTATAGAGGTAACGTGATGAAAGCAATTGAACTTTGTGATGGATTTGGTATCGAAAACTTGCAACTTGTGGAGCTACCAAAACCCAACCCAACCAGAGGGGAAATACTAGTCAAAATGGAAGCGGTTTCCCTCAACTATGTGGACTTACTTGTAGTTAAAGGGTTGCTAGATCCAAATCTATCTTTGCCTTATGTTCCTGTATGTGATGGAGCAGGTGTTGTGGAACAGGTAGGTGAGGGGATTACAGCATTTCAACCTGGTGATCAGGTTGTGACTACGTTTATTCCTGATTGGTTGAATGGCAAACCTACTCGCCAAACAACAGACTATTCAACTCGACAAGGCTTGGGTAAAATTCCAGGACAAATCTCGGAATATAAATGCTTCCACCCCAATCAGCTTGTTCATAGCCCAACGCATCTTTCTTCTACTGAAGGATCAACTTTACCAATAGCCGGACTAACCGCTTGGAATGCACTGCAATACAGTAATTTGCAAGCGGATGAAACAGTATTGTTGCATGGAACAGGTGGTGTATCTATCTTTGCGCTGCAATTTGCAAAAGCGCGAGGCGCACAGGTGATTATCACTTCCAGCAGTGATGCAAAACTCAAACGGGCGCAACAGTTGGGTGCTGACCTATTGATTAACTACAAAACAACGCCTGATTGGGAAGCAATTGTAAATGAATTTACTTACAACAATGGAGTTGATGTCATTGTTGAGACAGTAGGTGGTCAAAATTTGCAGCGATCACTTAACGTACTCCGCATGGGGGGTCATATCTCGATAGTAGGCTTGTTAGATGGCTTTAATACCTGTGTTAATACATTAACACTATTACACCGACAAGCTACAATTAAAGGCATGGAAGTAGGGGGAAAAGAAAATTTTGAGACGATGAATCAGGGAATCGAAACTAATAAAATTCATCCAGTCATTGACAAGATTTTCCCCATAGAACAAACCCAAAAAGCATTTGAATATTTAGAGCAGGGTTGTCACTTTGGAAAAGTTGTTATTACCATCTCTTAATCATGTTTAAGAAGTCAAAAATTTGAGAAAGCAAATCCATTTAGACGCGGAGCGCTAGATAGGCAGAGGGCATTTACACAATCCCAATCTATTAATTTGAGGAATTTTATTAATCACTAAACTAGATTGTGATTTAAATAGGGAAAATTAAAATTTGCCTTCTGCTTTCTCCCAAATTTGTCTGATTTTCAGGATAGTTAATAATAAAAGAAAATAGCCTCAACTAAATACTTTAAACTTTAAATAGAGTGAGAGTGAAATTAATATGTCAAAAAATATTAATTAATTGAAAGTCAGAAGGATTATGCTTCACTACAAATTTAATTGTCGTAGTTTGCTTCAAGCTACTATGTTTTCTATTGGTTTAGCAGCTCCTCTATACTATTCGTACTATACATATGCAAATGCTAGTGATGAACTAGTAGACGCTATTGTTATTGGTAGTGGTTTTGGTGGAGCAGTTGCAGCCCTACGTTTAGGAGAAGCCGGTATTGAGACAATTGTACTGGAGCGAGGTCTTGCATGGCCAATTACTTCTGCCCAAGATACTTTTGCTACTTACCGCAAACCTGATGGCCGTTCTACCTGGCTCAGTCCGAAAACAATAATGTTTGAACCAGTACCTATAGATATCTACACGGGGGTTCTAGAACGAAAAGATGAATATGGAATTTCTGTTCTATGTGGTGCTGGAGTTGGGGGTGGTTCGCTAGTTTACAATGGTGTTACTTATCAACCCCCACACAAATTATTCTATCAATCTCTTCCTCGTGCAATCAGTTACGAGGAAATGGATAAAATTTACTACCCTCGCGTTCGAGCAATACTCCAGCCATCAGTGATTCCAGAAGACATATTAGCTAGTAGCTTCTATCAATCTCCACGCGTATTTATGGAGCAGGCAAGTAGAGCGGGATTGCCAAACCATTTACTAGATATAGCTTTAGACTGGGATATAGTCCGCCAAGAAATTAATGGAACTAAGGTAGCTTCCACTATCATTGGCGAAATATGGTATGGCATCAACAGTGGCTCTAAAAAAAGCTTAGATCAGAACTACTTACCGAGAGCAGAAGCAACAGGATATGTGAAAATTCTCCCATTACACATAGTCACATTGATTACTGAAGCCCCCTCCAATTCTGGGTATCGCTTCCGTGTTTTGTCTAATCAAATCAACGACTCTGGCGAAGTTATCCGAAGGAAATCTTTTGCTTGTCGCTATTTATTTATGGCAGCTGGTTCTATGGGAACTTCGGCATTATTGGTCAAATCCAAAGCGTTAGGTACATTGCCCAGGTTAAATTCTAATATTGGTCTCTTTTGGGGAGATAACGGAGATGCTTCTGGTAATCGTACTGGTATGCCTCCTAATAATCCAGGTGAAGGAGGACCAGCTGTTGCTGTTATTGAACACTATGATAATCCAATTAGTCCAACGGCTTTAGTTACTACTCCCATTTGGAACGCTCCTGAGGGAACTTTGCCATCTCTCAGTATGGGTATCCCACCAGCTGTTGGAAAATTCAGTTATGAAGCGGCTACAGATTCAGTTAGATTGTTCTGGCCCTCTGAGTTTTTGGAAGTTCAAAAAGTCAAGCAAGCAGCAGAATTTACTTATAGCCTGTTAGATCGGGCAAATACTACCTCAAGTAGCCAACCTACAACAATGGTGACTCCTGGGCTAACTGCTCATCCATTAGGAGGTGCAGTTTTGGGGAAAGCTTGTGATTTTTATGGACGGGTATTGGGTTATAGAGGACTTTATGTTGTTGATGGTGCACTGATTGCTGGTTCAGCAGGATGTACAAATCCTTCCTTTACTATTGCTGCTCTTGCAGAACGTTGTATGGATAAATTTTTGACAGAAATTCCTGAGCGCCGCTTTCAAAATACCCCGATCCAAGTCAAGAGAAACTTATGAAACTATATAAGAAGGTAATACCCAATCAGACATGCAAAAGCCTAGCGTGGAAGCGACGAAAGTTTATAGAAATGTTAGCTACATTTACCGCCCTACCATCAGCTTTTATTGCCTTTACCACCAGTGTTAGAGCAAACCAGAGCAATGCCTATCTTCCACATTCTCGGGATCGTTACAAACGTGGTCTGGAGGTACTGAACAAAATCGCTGGTGCAGGGACTGATGACAGTACGTTCATTAGCCTTCGAGTCTTCTCTCCTGATCTAGTACGCTTTTATATAGAACAATCTTATGGGGATATCTTTTCCCGTCCTGGCTTAGATCTAAAGTACCGAGAGATCGCTAATGTTGCCACATTGACTGTCCTTGGTAACGCTCAAACGCAGCTAAAACACCATATTAATGGTATGTTTAACGTCGGCTGTACCCCTCAAGAGGTCTTAGAAACAATCCTACATGTAATTATCTACCGCAGTTTCCCTGCTACACAAAATGGTATTAATGTTGTTCGTGAGGTATTTAGGGAGCGTAACATTGTTACAAATATTGACGTTGCCCAAACGGAACAGGATGAAAGCCGTTATCAGCGAGGCATAAAAAATCTAGAGGAGATTGTCGGCGAAAACAGTACGCAGATAGCTGAACAGTTCACTGATATTGCTCCCGATCTGGCTCATTACATTATTGAGTTTGCTTATGGTGATATCTGGTCACGTCCTGGATTAAGTCACAAGTCGCGAGCGATCGCATCAGTCGCAGCTCTTACTGCTATTGGTAATCAGCAGTCCTTGCTGAAGTTTCACATCAAAGTTGCTCTCAATGTCGGTTGCACTCAGCAGGAGATTGTTGAATTGCTGATGCAGATGAGTGTCTATGTCGGCTGGTCTGCTGCGATCACCAGTACTAACATTGCTCAGGAAGTGTTTCAGGAGTACTATCAGCAAAAGCAAAATTACGTGGAAAGTAATTTTGCTGTTACAAAGTACACAACAGAAACTTCACAAGTTCGTTATGAGCGTGGACTAGATACTTTAGGGAGAGTTACCAAAGCATCTGGTGAAGCAGTTGTGCGGAGTTTCAACGATATTCTTCCCCAACTAGGACGCTATATTGTCGAGTTTGCCTATGGGGATATCATCTCGCGCCCTAACTTGGATTTGAGGACAAGGCAACTTGCCACAGTTGCCGCACTAACTGCAATAGGTACGACAGCAGTGCAAGATCCTCTTAAAGTTCATATTAATGGTGCGCTCAACGTCGGTGCTAACACACAGGAAATTATTGAGGCAATTCTTCATATGTTGCCTTTCGCTGGCTTTCCTGTTGTTCAGAATGCCATAAATACTGCCAAAGAAGTGTTTAAGGAACGGAATTTGACGGTGTGATAAGGTCGAAAGCGGTTGCAGTAGGGAATTCATTTGAGAATAAATATAAATTTAATCATGGCTGAGAATACGAAAAAAGTTTGGTTGATCACTGGTAGCTCAACTGGATTCGGACGGTCTTTGACCGAGACAGTACTCAAGCATGGCGATCGCGTTGTGGCAACAGCCCGTAAACCAGAGCAACTCAGTGACCTTGTCACTCACTACCCAGAGACAGTGAAACCTGTTCAACTGGATGTTACTAAACCACAGGAAGTTCGTAATGCGGTTAATGCCGCCCTTGATGCCTTTGGTCGTATTGATGTATTGGTTAATAACGCTGGCTACGGTGCTTTGGGAGCTATAGAAGAATTCAGTGATGAGGTGATCCGACAGCAATTTGAGACCAATGTCTTTGGAGCGCTCGATGTCATGCGGGTAGTACTTCCGGTAATGCGAAAACAGCGCCATGGTCATATCATCAATGTCTCGTCGGTAGCTGGTTTTGTGTCATTTGTGGGAACCGGAATTTATTGCGGCACCAAGTTTGCATTGGAAGGAATATCAGAAGCACTAGCTCAAGAAGTGGCTCCACTGGGGATTAAAGTAACAATTATTGAACCTGGTGCTTTCCGCACAGACTTCAATGGGCGATCGCTAGTTACACCTGATACACTCATCGACGATTATGCCTCTACTAGTGGTGAATTTCTGCAATGGATTCACAATATGAACGGCAAACAACCAGGCGATCCAGATAAAGCAGCTCTTGCCATTATGCAAGCCGTTACAAGTAACCACCCACCCTTGAGGTTAGTTCTGGGAGCAGATGCTGTCAACGCCATTGATGCTAAGCTCAAGTCAGTTAAAGAAGAACTTGATACTTGGAAATCTGTTGCATGTGATACGACATTTGATGGAGTTGAAGTGGGAGCGATCGGTGGAGAGGCAAAAAGTTTACTAAATATTACCACTCCGAAATAGTTCCTTTGTTGGCAAAGTTTATATTTATATAGTTTTTGAAAGTTAGTAAAATAGGCAACGATAACAATGCAACCGAATTTCTTTCAGTTAGTTTATTATCTGGGAATTCTCCTTTCCCTATCTTTGCTAATCGTCAACCCTGCTGAGGCAGCAAACCTAATAGAGGGATTTTCACATCCTGAAAGTATTACTGCTGATTCCACAGGAAGAATTTTTGTCTCCAACATTGGTGAAAAGATGGAACCCACTGCCAAAGATGGAGATGGCTTCATTACTGAATTATCAGCAGATGGAACTGTCAAACGCAAGTTCTTCAACCCGAAAGGAACATTGAATGCTCCAAAAGGCTTAGCCGTAGTTAATAACGTTCTTTATGTAGCTGATATAGATCGGATTGTTGGTTTCAACCTCCAAAACGGTAAACAAGTCTTTTCTTTGGACTTATCTGCCAAGACATCCTTTCTAAATGACTTGGCAACAATAGATAAAAACACTCTACTAGCCTCGGCTTCAGATACCGGAACTGTCTATAAAATCTCTCTTCCCAGTAAACAATTTGTAGCTCTATCAGGTCATATTCCAGGAGCCAATGGTATCAGCTACGATAGTCAAACCAAGAGCATATATATTGTCGGATTAGGAGAAAATTTTAATGGCAAGGGGGGTATCTATAAACTTACTATGGCTAAACCTACTGTACAATTTGAGCAGATTAGTGTCCTGCCTGGTTTCTTTGATGGAATTGGCCTTCTCAAAGACAATCGATTAATCTACTCAGATTGGGTGGGAATTCAAAAGCCAACGCCGGGAGCGATTTACATCTATAATGCCAACACCAAGAAAGCAGACTTACTCAAGCTACCAATCGAAATTAACGGACCAGCCGACTTTTATTATCAACCAAAAGCTGGTTTGCTGTGGTTGCCGCTGACGTTGAATAACAAGGTTGCTATTCTAAAGCTGAATTGAAGAGAGGGATTTTTTTCGGGGGAGATAGGCAAGAATTAGGTAGTGTTACAGACGTGTTGAAAAGTAGTTATATAATAGGGAAATAAGTATCACATGAAATAAAAAATTACTTGAGTAATGATTCTCATACCAATTCGATGTCCTCACTGTCAGAATGCCAATATTTGTCGCAATGGTCGTACTAGTACGGGCAAACAAAGATATATATGCAAAAATCCAGAATGTCCTTATAAGACTTTTACACTGGAAGCTCATCCTTATTACGGTAGTCGTAAAGAAGTAAAAGAGAAAATCACCGCAATGGCAGTGAATGGAAGTGGTATAACAGATACAGCTCGTACTTTGAAAATTAGTCCAGTGACTGTGTTGAGCGAACTAAAAAAAACAAAGAAAAATAGAAAATGTGAATCGAAAGTTACTAGCTCAGCTTAACCCAGAATATGTAGAAGTAGAAATATATCGAGTCCCAAACAGCGAAGTATCTAAATCAGATGTCCAAAAAGCTGAAGTTGATGAAATGTACAGCTTTGTGGGCAATAAATCAAATAAACGTTGGCTGTGGCAGGCAATAGACCATAATTCTGGTCAAGTATTAGCTTATATCTTAGGAAATCGTCAAGACGAAGTTTTTATCCAGCTTAAAGAATTACTAAAGCCGTTTGGAGTACAAAAGTTTTACACAGATAAATTACCGACTTGCTCCAGGCATATAACTAAAGAACAACATCAAATTAATAAGTATAAAATGCAAAAAATTGAGAGGAAACATTTAACTTTAAGAACAAGAATAAAACGCTTAGCTAGGAAGACTATTTGTTTCTCAAAATCAGTTATTATGCATGATGTCGTACTCGGACTGTATATAAATAAATATGAGTTTGGAGTGGAAATTTGAGGAGTAAATCAACACTTCTGTAACACTACCAAATTAAGGAGCGCTGTCTTCCGGGGATGAGCTTAATCACTCTAGTAGTTTTAATAGGTCAGTAGAAGCAGTAGCGATTGTTTCTCCGTTAATTCGGAACGAAATTTCAAACTCAAATTCAGGATTTAGAGCATATAAGTACGCAATAATTGACTCAAAGGTGTGATCGTGCTGTGCATTCTCAAGCTTAGAAACCCAGCTTTGAGTGACTTCGAGCTTCTGTGCCAATTGCTCTTGAGTTAGTCCGCTTTGCTCGCGAAGGTCTCGCAGTGCCAGGCATAAAGCTTTCCGATGAGTTTGTTCTGTCATGTGTGAGGATGTAACTAAAATGGACGACAGTCTAGCTTGATTGTAATGGCTCTTTGTGAGCAAAACATCAATCATGTTGGAGTTCTTTCTAGCCAAAAATGTTTTTAAACCTTAATCTTGCAGCCATCTTTTTTTGATACGGTAAAAATATCTCTTTGTTTAAGTTAGGTGATATCAAAACTGCATTTACCAAATGTATCAAATAAAGGGTGTCTGTGATGTGGCTGAAATACGGTATAGATACAGATGGCAACCTTGTTGAGATTGATGATGTACCTCGCGGGAAGACTAACCTCAAGTGTCCTTACTGCGGCGGGGATCTGATTGCAAAGAAAGGGCGAATCAAGGAGTCTCACTTTGCCCATATGGGAGAAACTTGTCGTGCAGTTGGCTCGCGCACTCCTGACGATGCGCCGACACTGCCGTTGTACGATAAGTTTGGAGTCTTCTTAACGATTCCAGAGTTGGAAATACTAAAGCGATTTTGGGATGGAGAGGATTTTAGCCGCGATGATTTAAGACCTTTAGCTAAAAAGGATGTTATATATTGGAATCCTTACAAGCGCCAGCTGTGCAAATATGACTTCACAAACCAAGGAGAAATAGCAATTGGTAAAATGCCACTGGCTAAGTTTACTATCTTCCAAAGAGGTAGTTTTAAATTTAAGTTGATGAAATTTGAGGATGCAGTTAGTGACGCATACCGGAGTAATTCAGGGGCGTTACGCGAACGAATTATTGACCTGCAACTGTATCGCGCTCAAATTAAGCGCTTGCTATCCCAAACACTTTATTTTTTAGAGGTGAATGCTCTAGGGCAGAGGTTACATAAAATTGGTGTTACCGCTAGACCAATTAATGAACGTGTAGAGGAAGTGCTACGTGAGTTGCGCGGTCATTTCCAAAACGTTTCTATTCAAGTTTTGGGTACGTGGTCGCATTGGGGAAGTGTTGAAAAGTACTTTAAGTACCGCTACCAGGAATTTAATTATTCTATCGGTACGCTTACCGAATACTTCAAGTTTGATCATATAAGCTCCGTAATGCGTGATTTGCGTACTTTGAAACCCAAAGTTTTTGAGCAATTTGAAATCGATATTAAAGATGGCTCCTTAAGTAAAATTGAGGAGCGCATAGAAGAGGAACTACGGCAGAAGGCAGAACAAGAGCGCTTAGTGGTGCGATCGCAAGCAATCAAAACAGGAATGTAACGCGCTGCACTTTGGGGAACTCATATTGGTCGCCCAACAGGAGCAGAGAAAGACGAAGAATTTTTGGCTAAACTGGATGTCCTTGAAACAACTATCGCCACTGGCTATGAGGTGTGTCGTCATGTCGAGGTTGTTGATGAACGATTGCCATTACTATGCTGGCAAGAAAGGGTGTTGATTGTTCACTCACCAACACTTGCAAAACAACAGTTTCAGGGATTAGAGAAGCGACTTCACAACGCACAGCAGAAGTTGATGGCGTTAACTCCACAAAAAGGTCGTGGTAAACGACAAATCAACAACCTACAGGTTTTATTCCAAAAAGCTACAGCAATTGTGCGCCAATATCGAGTTGAAGGGTTACTGAGTTTCGACTATGAGTGCCAAGAAACTGTTGAAGAAACATACATTGGTCGAGGTCGTCCCACATCTCGCCCCAAACAAATTACACAGAAAATTAGGTATCAAATCCAGACTGTTATCCGCAATGAAACTGCTATTGCCCAAGCTCAAAAAACTTTTGGTTGGAGAGCTTTTGTCAGCAATGCTCCAAAGAGCCACTTATCTGTTGAACAAGCTGTTTCCTCTTAGTCAAATTCTATTACGCGAACGGTGAGTTGTTAATATTAATATGTTTAAATGGCGCGCTTATCTTTGCTAAGGTGTGGTGAGGATATTCCAAATCTCGGTAAGTGCCAGCGAAGCGTTCAAGTTGAGCATCGGTAAGGGTAAGCGGTTTGACAAGTGCAGGTTTTTTGGTAACGGGAAAATAGTGGTCAAAAAACTGATTCAAGATTTTTCCATACACTCCAGTAAAACTGTTAGTGGCAACAAAAATGCCTATATTTTGTTCAGGTATTAGAGTCAGGGAGCTAGAATATCCGCGCAAATTGCCCAAGTGTCCGATCGCTCGAATATTGTTTTCCAAACGCTCACGAAAACCGTAGCCAGTACCCGGTAATTTCGGATGCTGGGTAAAATGTGTCTCGTGCATGAGTCGTGCAGTTTCCGCCTCTAAAATCCGCTCGTTTTGATAGCGACCGAGTTGGAGATGAGCAATCATAAAATGAGCCATATCTGTAGCCGTTGCACTCATTGCCGCAGCAGGTGCGATATTTAAATACAAATATGGAACTGGTTTAAAGTTGCCATTTTGATATTGATAGCCTACAGCTAAATCATTAGCTAAAGGCGGCGGGGGCGGCTGAAGAAAGGTACTTCGACGCATGGACAATGGCTGGAAGATGTATTTGTCTATGTATTCAATGAAGGGGATACCGGAAATTTTTTCCACCAAATAGCCCAACAATACAATGCTGTGGTTGGAATAGCTGTATAGTTTACCCGGACGCCAGACAATGGGCGGCATATGATCAGGCAGGTAATCTACTAGTGGCTTCATCTGGGCTGCTGTGGGGGCTGCAATGCCAATCAATCTTTGAGTAGTACCGTCGGTGTGAGTCATCATCCTGGCAGGCGTAACTGCTTCAGGGTAAGGGTTTTCTAGTTGGAAGTGCGTAAGATACTGATTAACATCAGCATTCAAGTCGAGCTTTCCTCTTTCGTACAACTGCATTGCTGCTGTTGCTGTAAATAGCTTGGAAATAGAGGCTAGGCGAAAAAGAGTTTTATCGGCAACTACTGGTATCTTTTTCTCAACGTTGGCATAACCATAACCCTTAGCAAAAAAGAGTTTCCCATCTTTGACTACAGAAATGACAGCCCCAGGAACATGAGACTTTGACATTTCCTGATTGATGATTTTGTCTACTTTTTCAAAGATTTCGCATTAAGCGAGGCTTTGCTGTAACTATATCAGTTGTGATTGTACTAGTCATTTTAGTATGTTTTTTCGCACTAATTGTGCCGTGAGTGCCAAAGTAATTGCAAAAGTAGTATAGGCATGAACAATTTCGTCATACGGCCCTGGCAGATACAGCCCTTTGCATCTAGATGGAGTACACCCCACCTTAACCCTCACCGCTTGCGGGGAGAGTGCGCGTAGTGCAGGTGGGGTTCTTCTGTACCTCACTCAGATGAAATCTGCTGTAAAATAAACCCCAGACCCAACCCGCAGCATTTAACAACGCCGCAACGACAAACAGGAAATCGAATAATGTTGGCAGTCGGTCATCTTTAATTACAAACACCAAAGATACAATCAAAAAACATGCCAGACCTAAGGCATTTAACCAATTACCTTGAAATGCTGCAACTATTACGAATACTGCAAGTAGAGCCTGTCCCACCCATGCAATCACTCGAAAACCTCGCCAATTTGTACCGATCATTGTCTTTCTCCTATGCAAACTATTAATGCTCTAAGGCTTTAATCACGCTGTAATACCGTTCAATTACATCCTTGCGGTCTTGTTCTTCTGATAACCCCTCTTGGCTACCTCGCAAAATCATCTCAGCATGACGCTTCAGAACTAGCTTGTGCTTTGGATTGGTCGTGTAAGTAGCAATTGTGGCGATCGCTTCTAATAAACGAATAGTCACTGCTGCATCAGACTGTGCATACTGCCGAATCTGGTTAAAAGCTCGGTCAACTAATTGCTCAAACGTAAATGGCTCCGCAATTATACGTAGTTTGTGGTTATCGTCATAGCGGTAAGGTGAGGGAAAATCCCTTTGCACCAAACCCGACAGACCAGCACTCAGTCTGTCAATACAGCGTATTGCAGTAAATGGATCGTTCACAGCAGGAGAGATAGCGCGTAGAGCAATTTCTACCAACTGATTGATCGGAAACTCCACATCCTGCTGCTCAGTACGTTCTTTACCCAGAATAAAGGCATCGTTGATTTGTTTGCTAAGTTTTTGATTCACCCGTTCTCCAGGAAAAACCATCACCAAATCACTGCCCTTAATCACAAACTTTCCTGGTCGAAACTTGATACGCAACAGCAGATTCTGCTTACGGGCAATCTGCATTAATTCTTCATTATCAATTGCTTGCAAATAACCTGTACCGTTAGCTCGAATAGGGTAAGCTTCTTCCTCAAAAGAAATTGGAATTTCCGCAACCCGCCGCTCCTGTTCAGGTTCACCATGTCCAATCTTTTCTGGGAACAGCCGACGGGTGGCTTTGTCTAAGTCGTCGCTGACATTCTGGATAACGTGCGATGCTTGAATTATTGTCGAGGCGTGATGTATAAAATAAATCAATACACCAATACTAACAATTGCCAGCAGGATACCAAACGTAACAGAGATTTGCGGCACAAACTGCTCGTATCCATCTCCTTTTCCATGAATTGTCCGAAGTACAAGCAAGCAGTAGATGAACGTACCAATGAAGGTGCCAAGTACAATTTGATTACCTGTATCCTGCATAAAATTACGCAGGATTCGAGGCCCGAAGTTAGAAGCAGCCAGCTGAAGCGCCACGATTGTAATTGAAAAGGCTGTAGCGGTAACGCTAACCATCGAACCCGCAACAGCTTCAAGTAGCGATCGCGCCCCATCAGGACCACCAGTGTAGATCCACCACCATTTCTCAATTGCTAACATACTCATCCGGTCAAGTGTTAGCATCGCGAACGCCAAAGCAACTGCACCAATTGCCATGATTGTTGGCAAAAACCAATAGCTAGAGTGGAGTGTGTCCCAAAGCTTGCCTAACTTGACGTTCTTCATCTTTACCTTTACTGGAGATTCTCACTGTATGCAACGCCGCGCGTATTGGCAAGTAGTTTACTTTTCGTCGTCATCTGTTGGAAAATCTGCCTTGCCGTTGCGTTCGCCTGCGGTTTGCATTTGGGCTAGCAGTCGGAGTGAATCACTGATCCGGCGAGGTTTTGGTACTTTACTATTTCCTGCTGGTCAACCTTCACGCTGACGAGAGCGATCGCGCCTTAAATTTACCATAGGCGATCGCAAACTGAATAACCACTACAATTGCGATCGCTTCTCCTCGCCATACTCCCAACAAATAGGAAGTGTTTACTTATTGCCACTTATAATAAAGGATAGATTATAAAAATCTCAGAATATGAAAGTGTTAAAACTAGCAGCAGTGATCGATGGGTCAGGGAATTTACACCTTGATATTCCAACAGAGTTGCCAGCTGGTACTGTTGATGTAGTTATTGTCTTGAATCCAAGCATCCCAGATACACCTCAGATAAAACCCTACGATTTTTCGGATTTGGCAGGACGTTTAAGCTGGCAAGGTGATAATGTGGTTGCTCAAAGGATGTTACGGGATGAGTGGTAAACGTTATCTCTGAATTTTGTCCTTAATCAAAGGATTGGCGATCGCAGTAATTGCGTTAATTACCTGTTCTGGGGTTATTATCATTGCAACACTCCGTTCATGGCAGAGCATCCTGTACGTTTTTTATAGATGATTACTATTACTCATCATAGACTGTCAAGACAAAGTGTTCTTTTATACTTTTTTTAATTTCTTCTTGTCAGCTGCAAAACTCGCAAAGACGCATAACCCAAGCTTAAATTACAGTGCTGAAGATTGTTTATTTCAGTGGATAATCGCTGCTGTGACATTATAGGCATGGTTTCCTCAATGTCGGGAGCATCAAACCGCAGAGATGATTTTCTCTATCTCGGCAGAGCGAATATCGCTTCCACTGGAAAGGTTGTGAAAGTGCTGGGGTTTTGGATCGTCACCACCAGCAATCATTGCTCTGATTAGCTGCTCACTGTCTAATCCTGATGTGCGCTATCACCAAATCAACCATTCTCGCCATGCCCAGGTTAGCTGTTTTGCCCCTGTCTAAAATGCCGCGTCGGGATATCAAAACCGAGGCGTTGCGATATCCCACCATTACCAAGGCGAGGACTTTACGCGGCAATGTTACTGGCACCTGTTAAACATAGGTACAAATATTCATCAAATAGCCAAAGCTCAAAATAGTGCGATCGCCATTTTTCGCAGCTGTTGTCTCATTCGGAGTATATACAGGTTCTAAGTTTTCAAGTTTGACAGCAGGAAAGTCCATTCTGTAAGTTTGAACAGCACAACTGTAAGTGTTAACCTCAACAATTATGGACCAGCAGCCGGAAAACTTTTTTAATTCCGGATCACCTTTGCCAAATTATTGGCAGAGTTCACCAACAAAATGTGGATTGGGTACGGGCTGCTTACTCTTAATTTGTTGAACAATATCGCATTTATTCAGTTTTTTATCCAGTAGCTTTTGTGCCAATTGTTTCCCTTCTTCCTGCACAACCTTGGCTAACGATAAGATGTCTTTTTTGGTCAATCTAGTATTACGAGTCAGAATTAAGTGTTTTATTTCTTCTCCGAATGCAGTAGCTAAAATATCAAGTGCTTCAGTAAATTGAGCGTCATTCCTGATTGTGCGATCGCTCACTTTGTACTGTAGTGCCAATCTGTTAGCCACATCTACCTTGATTGGATTTTTTCCGTTTGGTAAATCCTGTTGGGGGTCATCCTCTACCGATAGGAAATTTTTCCGTTCGGTAAATTCTGTTTCAAGTTATCCTCACGATTTCCCCTTAAATGTATATAGCGCTTGCCTCTAAGATAACTTGCAGTTTTTGGTGTGATGTTGCGTCGCCTAACTGATGATTGGCAATCCAGCAGATAGCTGCTGCTCGGTCTGCAATCTCAATTTCTACTATCTTGTAAGGAATTTACGCCTAATACAGCCTGTCATGAAAAGAAATTCAATGAATTGGGCATAGTGTTTGTAGTAGCGGTTATTTTTGAATGCTTCGATAATTCTGTCACGTTCATCCCGACTGAAGGGATTTATATCACTGTCTTCCTTTTCCGGTATAGCTAAAAACGAGTTGCAGGCGTTCATTCGAGTTTTTAATTTGGACAGTTCCCTTGAATCTATCCCACTAATAAAATTCGGTTAATCCAGATATGAATCGTGGCTAGAGAAAGAAAACCATTGAAGCAGGACTGCGCCGCAAAGAGGAATCAGAGAAACTAAAAAATGGAGGACTTTCAATTAGCGAATTAGAAGCCTCATTAAAGAAAGCCGAACTTCGCATTGCTCAATTAGAAGCTGAGTTGCGTCTCAAAAAGAAGCTGGCAGCACAATAATGATTGGGTAATTAAGGGTTATTTCTGCCTCTATTTGGCACACTTATGTCAGAATTGGCTCATCATTTATCGTTCTAAGTTTATCTTTTTAGCATTCAAAGGCTTGCTTGATTATCATCGCTAATCCTATTAAAATAACCTTCTTTAATTACACTTGCTTGAATTGCGAGTCTTTGGTTTGTCTGTTTAGTTTGATAAGGGATACAGTTATTTCAGTAGAATTAATTGATTAACCCCATCTAAATTGATGGGATTTCTTTTTTAAATGCGAACTTCTGCAACAGAGAAATTAGTGAGACTCTATTAATGGGGTAATGTTCTTAAGTCAATTTAGGAAAGGTTTGGAGGTCTAAGGTTGGTAAAGTTAGTAGCACCGTAATGATTATCAATCATCTTGGCAGAGGTTCCCGTCCATCGACCGATTGCTGTGCTGTTAATATGTGACTCAACACACAAACTGATAAAAGTATGTCGTGTCTGGTAACTCTTACGGTACGGAATGCCGCATTTGGCTAAGATTGCTTTCCATGCACGATTAGAAAAGTTATGGTGGTCGATAAATTTTCCTTTTGGACTGGTAAAAATTAATGCTTCAGGATTAGGTTGTTCTGACCTAATATCATTTAAGATCGCTTGTAATTCTTTATTGATTGGTAAATCACGCTTTCTTTGTGTTTTTAGTCCTTCCTTCAGAACTAACCCATCTTCAGAAACCACAACAGATTCTCGAAACTGAACCGCAGTATTTGTAATGTGTTTCCACTTCAAAGCAATTGCCTCAGATGGCCTGCATCCAGTAAAAAACAAAAAGCGTACATAGTTGGTGTAATGGTTGTAGTAACGATCACTAGCAAAAGTACGAATAATTAAATCTCTTTCTTCTTTACTAAAGGGATTAATATCTTGTTCTTCAGTAGCACCCTTGGGTGCTTTGATTTTCATAGCAGCAAAAGGGTTAGCGTCAATTAGCCCCTCTTCCATTGCCCAATTGCAGCAAGCTTTGAACTGAGTTAAACAACGCTTTGCCGCATCTGGCGTTAAGTTGGCTAAAAGATAATCTCGAATAGCAGATGCTTCATCTAGCGATCGCGTAGGTAACTTAGCAATGTGATTTCGATGCTTGACAAAATCTTTGGCGTAGGTACTAGGACTAACTTGCGGTTTCTTAAATTCGCTATACCTATCCCAAAGTTGGTCTAATTCGGGTTTAGGCTTCTTAATGGGTGTAATGGGTGTAATCGTAGTCAGAGCAGATTGAGGTTGGTACTTCTGTAGAGTTAAGTCCAATCGCTCACAGAGTATATCTTTCTCAATCTCAGATGCCTTAAGTTCAGCTAATTTCCGGTTATTTAGGGTATCTGCTAAACCAGTAGAGATGTAATAACGCTTGCCTCTATATCTAAACCGCAACTGCAACCGATCATTAGAGTTAATGATAGAGACAGAACCCTTAGATGCCCGCCCTGTAGGAGTTTTGGAGAACATAACTTGATAAGGTGTAATTACTCCTCTACTCTATCTCTTTTACACCCAATTTACACCCATTTTTTATCTAAAGGTATCCAAAAATGCCCAAAATTTAGTTCAAAGTTAGAACATTTGTTCTTCCTCAGCCAGTACTTAGAAACTAGAAACCCCTTGAAATCGTAGGATTTCAAGGGGTTTAGTGTGATGCCAGGAACCGGACTTGAACCGGTGACACGAGGATTTTCAGTCCTCTGCTCTACCAACTGAGCTATCCCGGCGAAACGTTTGTTTTCAACGATTAACCAATGTAGCAAACTTTTTATGAAATTGCAATAGGTCAATCAAAAAAACTATGCGCCTTTGCTCATAAACTTGACCCAGCCGAAAACAGCCACAAACGCCAGGAATTGCACAAGTACAATACTCGGGCCAGAAGCAAGATTAAAAAGACCTGATGCGATTATGCCAGCTATGCTGGTGGTAGAACCAACTATCACTGACAGCAGCAAAAAGCGGCTAAAGTGATGGCTGATCAATTTGGCTGTGGAGGCGGGAATCACCAGAAATGCATTCACCAGTAAAACGCCGACAGCCTTAATCGCCACAGCAACAGCTAATGACAGCAAAATCACAAATCCATATCGATAAATTTGTACCGGAATCCCTTGGACTTTTGCCACACCAAGATTAAGGGTTAACAAAATTTGCTGGCGCAGGGTTGATAATAGAAATATGCTCCCACCCACAAGCACCAACATGGTTAAAATCAGGTCTGTGAGATCGATCGCCAGAATATCGCCAAACAAGACTCCCATTAAGTTGCCGCGATATCCTTGGATGAGGCTACTTAAAATTATGCCGATCGCTAATGCTCCTGATAATACTATACTAAGTACGCTATCGCTAGCTAAATCTGTTTTGTCGATAAAGTAAATCACAACTACCCCAAACACCAATGTGAAAGGTAGTAACATCCAAGTAGGATTTAACTGTAGCAATACGCCTAATGCTACGCCTACTAATGCCGCATGTCCGACAGCATGGCTGAAAAAAGATAACTGGCGCAGGGTGACAAAACAGCCAAGCAAACCACCAAGTATTCCCATTAAGACAGCACCAATCATAGCCCGCTGCATAAAGGGAAACTGTAACAAAGTTAATAAATCACTAGCCGTGGTGACAGCTAACCAATTGAAATGATTATCATTTAAAAAAATCATGCAATATTAATTTATACAAAATTCATGAATGTCTTAAGTATATAAGTTTAATTTTCATTCACTTAATTAAATGCCAGAAAAGCGAGATGTTTACAAAAGAGTTGCAACCCCTATCAATTCAACTTCTTAGCAGCGAAAAAGCCCAAAGGATGGCAGAATTTTTTAGTTTCTTAGGGGATGCTAATCGTCTGCGAATTCTATCTCTTTTAGCTGAAAAAGAATATTGTGTTAGTGATTTAGCAGCGACACTGGACATGAGTGAATCTGCTGTATCTCATCAGTTACGAAATTTACGAGTCATGCGCTTAGTTAATTATCGTAAGCAAGGTCGTCGCGTATTTTATCGCCTCCACGATAACCATGTTTTGCATCTTTATCAAGCTGTTGCTGAACACCTAGATGAGAAGGATGAAGGATGAAGGCAGAAGGCAGAAGGCAGAAGGATAAAAATTTATACTTCATCCTTCACACTTCATCCTTTTAATGTTGGTGTTGGTAGCGGCTGAATCCTGGGCCGTAGGTTGCTAACAGATTTTGTGGTGAAAGTGCAATTTCTGGTACTCCGGTGCAAACGATAGTTTGGTTGAGACAAATCACGCGATCGCAATAACGACTGACCATATCAATATCGTGGGAAACTTGTAAAACTGTCCAACCTTCTTCCTGCTTCAGTTCATTTAGCAAGGTATAAAAATCTGCCGCACCTTGTACATCTACCCCAGCAAAGGCTTCATCTAGTACTAATAATCTTCTAGGCATTACCAAGCAATAAGCAAGCAATACTCGCTTTAGCTGACCACCACTGAGAGTACCAATTGCTTGGTTTCGCAGATGATAAGTATCTGTTCGTCGTAAAGCCGAGGTTACAGCTGCTGCTTTTCCCTGATTTCCCTGCCATAGGCTTTGAAAAAGTGAATTTTCCCTTTTCCCTTCTTTGACCCATCCCAAGCCTACCAACTCACTTACAGAAATCGGAAAACTGCGGTCAAAAATAAAATGCTGTGGCACATAGCCCAACTGATGGCACAAGTGTCCTAGTCTAGTTACTGGACGACCAAATATTTCTATATTGCCAGCAGTGCGAGGAATTAAATCTAAAACTGCTTGTACTAAAGTACTTTTACCTGCACCATTAGGGCCAACTATAGCAGTATTTGTCCCGGGCAACAAATCAAAGGAAACGTCCCGAATAGCTAAATAATTACCCTTATTTACACTCAATTCTTCTACTTTCAGGACAGGAATTTCAATAGTCATTACTTAAAAGTCAACGAACAACAAACAAACAACAATCAACTAATTACATCTATTGACAAGCTGTTTCTAAAGTTTGTAAATTATTTCTCATTGCCTGAAAATAATGTTGTGGGTCTGTTGAACCTGTTTCCAAAGAATCGAGTTCATATAAAGTTAAATTCAAGTCTTGAGAAAGACTTTTCAATAATTTGTTATCTATTCCTGGTTCACCAAACAAAGCTTTAACATTATACTTTTTCACCGCATTAACCGCTTTTTGTACATCAGTTGGTGTCAGTTGATCTTCAGGAATTTCTACTACTGCTACTTGCTTGAGGTTGTAACGTTTCGCTAGGTATGGATAGGCATCATGGAATGTGATAAATGTGCAGTTAGGATTCTTTTGTAAAGTCTGCTGATATTGATTATGTAAATCTTCTAATTGTTTTATATAAGCTGCTGCATTTGCTTCGTATGTGGCTTTATTTGCAGGATCAGCCGCAATTAAACCATCCCGGATATTAATAACTTGTTGTTTTGCCAAAACAGGATCTAACCATACATGGGGATTGCCTTCACCATGTTCATGGTTGTGTTCTGCTTTATTTGCTGCTTCTACAACGGGTGATATTTCTTCAACAGTTTGAATGCCTTTACTGGCATCTATTTGTGTTAACTTCGCATTTTGGGCATTTTTGACTGTTGGTTCTAAAAATTCTTCTAAACCCAAGCCGTTTTTTACTAATAGATTAGCTGTAGCGATCGCTTTCACATTTTCTGGTGTAGCTTGATACTCATGTACTTCTGTTCCTGGAGGTACTAAAATTGCTACGTCTGCTGCATCTCCTGCTACTGCTTGAGTAAACCAATACATCGGTAAAAAGGACGCCACTACTTTAATTTTTTTTGATTCTGCTGTCGGTGTGGATGCTGCTTCCTGTGCTTGGGGCGATTGTTCTGCATTGACTGAGCGTTTTGTATCTGCTTGATTACAAGCAGTACTCAATAAAAGTAAAGTTATCAAAGATACAATACTGCTTGGAAATTTATTTTTTTTACTTGCTCTGTGAGTCACTGCCTGATTACCTCCCCAGGGATTAGGTCTTGACAATGAGTCTTATTCTACCTCTAATAGAAAGAAAAATAATTTTCATTCTCATGAGATGTTTGTTTAGAAATGTAAATTTAGCGATAGATTTTTCCAACAGTCCCTATGGTCAATCTGTTGCCCAAATAGCCATGTAGTTATGATTCCTAGACTTTTTGTTAAAAAAATTGCTAACAACATGATAAATTATTTGAGAATACTTTTCAATAAATCTGCTGTCAGCAAGCGGAGTGGTAATTTGTCAAAAATATACAGTTGAGTTTGTAGTTAGCGCATTAGGACTGGGAGGTAGTTATTTCCCTTGTGCCTTTTTTAGTTTAGTGTGAGGAAAAATGCAAAAACTTTGGAAATCTTTGCTGGTTAGTCCAGCAATTCTCGGCGCCATCCTACTTGTTGATGCTACCGCATTAGCTGGAGAAACAATCAATACTTCCGAAAACACTCCACCGCAGTTGGTAGTCACTCCCAAGCAAAAAGTTGAGAACAACAATACTCAATCTCAAGTAACTTCGGTTTCTCAATTGTCGGATGTACAACCAACAGACTGGGCATTTCAAGCTTTACAATCACTAGTAGAACGCTACGGTTGTATAGCTGGATATCCAAACGGTACTTATCGCGGTAATCGGCCGATGACGCGTTATGAATTTGCCGCAGGTTTAAATGCATGTTTAGATCGCGTCAACGAAATCATCGCTACCGCCACATCAGAGTTGGTAACAAAAGAAGATTTAGCCACATTACAAAGACTGCAAGAAGAATTTTCCGCAGACTTGGCGACTCTGCGGGGTCGTGTAGATACATTAGAAGCACGTACCGCAGAATTGGAAGCAAATCAATTTTCTACCACCACCAAATTAACTGGACAAGTGGTAATGGCAATTACCGATGTTCTGGGAGGAGATAATGTTAATGGTGTGGATGCTAAAGATAACAATACAACTCTTGGGGCGCGGGCGCGTGTAGAATTAAACACTAGTTTCACAGGGTCAGATACTCTATTTACCAGGATTCAAGCAAATAACATTCTTAACCCAGATATTGGCACATCAGAAGGTAGTCTGTTTTTTGCTGGTGAGGATGGCACAACTGATGCTTTCCTGGATGCACTCTGGTACAGATTTTCGCTGACTGACAGTACTGAGGTAATTGCTATTGCCAATGCAGGCGCAGCCGACGACGTTACAAATACAGTCAATCTGTTTGATGGAGATGGTGCATTTGGTGCATTATCAACTTTTGGTACACGTAACCCTATTTATTACCAAATGGATGGTGCGGGTTTGGGTGTTACTCAAAACTTTAGCGAAGCATTAGCACTCAGCTTAGCGTATTTGGGGAGTTCACCTAATGACCCATCTGCTGATAATGGTATATTTAACGGGCCTTACGGCGCACTCGCACAGCTAACATTTCAACCGAGCGATCGCCTGACTGTTGGCTTAACCTACATCAATGCTTATAATCAGGAACTCGGTGCTGGTAGCACACGTGCCAATCCTATCTCTTTCCTTGAGTCTCAACTGACTCCTCCCCCTGATGTTCCTGGAGAACCAGAACCGGTGACTGTACCATTTTCCAGTAACTCCTACGGTCTACAAGCATCCTATAAACTTAGTGATAATTTTGTTTTGGGTGGTTGGGTTGGTTACACTAATGCTCGGAACTTATCAACAGAAGGAGGAACAATTGACCGTGGTAAGCTGGATATTTGGAACTGGGCAGTAACTCTAGGATTTCCTGACCTCGGTAGCCAAGGCAGCTTAGCGGGTATCATTGTCGGCATGGAACCGAAAGTTACAAGTTCTAGCATCAATGAAATCGATGAGGACGAAGATACCTCATATCACTTTGAGGCTTTTTACCAATATCAGGTGAGCGAAAATATTAGCATTACTCCAGGTGTGATTTGGCTAACTGCACCGGATCATAACAGTGACAATGACGATGTGATCATTGGCGCACTCAGAACTACCTTTAGTTTCTAACTTTTTTTGGACAGATAAAATTTCTAGTATTTCACCACATTGATTTTGATAGGTTGGCCAGAATCCCCGACTTTTTAAAAAAGTCGGGGATCTAACCCCTCGCAACTCCTCAAAACTTATGTGGTCGAGTACTAGATAATCGTTCTAAAGCAGTTGCTTTAGGGCGATTTTTATAATATCAATGAATCTTTGCGTAGTCAGTTAAAAATTTAACTGTTGGTAAAAAATATTTTAACCACAGAAATGGGAGGTGTGGCTACCCCATAAATGAGTGGATTATGATACAATTGTACTATACAGGATAAAAATTAAGTGTGTGATGTGGAAATTGCATTATTTTATCCAAGAGTTTTGCGGAAACATAAAATTATGCAGCAAGTAGAAGAAAACAATAGAATTTCTCTGTTGGAACTGCTGAAAATTTTGGAAGCGCATCGCAATCATATTATTATCAACCTCAAGCACCTACAAGCAAACTATCAAAGAACAGGTGTCAAAAGAGTTCCAGGTTTCAGAGATGAAAATGGCAATCTTATTAAGCCTTGGCTAACAACACAATACATAGACAATGGTGAATATGTTGGTATGGGTACGTTTGAACTTAACCACAACACAGCCAATATCAACATGCTGATTACCCGCAAAGTCAGACTGATCAAGACAGAAGATAAAACTCCTATTTTTGAAGTTGCGGGTTTATTGGTAAATGACTTAAATAGCTTTAATAATTACACCATTGTTAGTGAAGGCGAAGTCAATGTCAAATCACTACAAGTTAAGATTAGCAGCAAAAAAACTTTTGACTTGCTGCGAGAAAAAGGTGTACTAGAAAACGAAGAGTATGATTTTCGCCGTGAGTATACTCTCAGATTAGATCATCTGCCCCTTGTACCCATTGAGCAACATTACAGTAGTATTGAGGGTTTATTTTATCAACTTGCAGAAGCTAAAGTACTTGCCAGTATTATTTCTGCACTTTTGAAAAAAGAGTCAGATATCTTTTTACCAGAACAGTTGGAAGAGTTGAAAAAGCATTATATTTCTAAACGTCTTAACCTCAACTTTCCCACAACTAACGAATACACTAACATTAAAAAAGCTCTAGCTCAACGTAATCTTGATTCACGCGTTAGCTACAAAATTGATATTGGTAGCACCGACATTCTCAATCTAGGTAAACTACATTCTGCTAACAAGTTTCTTGATAGGATGTATGAAGTTTATCATACAGCAACAGGAGAAATTATCTCCAAGCCTAGCTTTGATATGGTTTTTCATGAAAATATCGCTTGCAGACACAAGCAATTATCATCTCGGATAAAAATTACTCCCGTAGATGAGTTCATGAAACCGATTTTTGATGATTTTCTGGGACTAGATAACAATGGTATTGTTGCTAGCATTCTTAGCAAAATTGGTGCTGAGAACTTGTCACAAATTTTGCAACAGCAGCGCGATCGCAAAAGTGTCAACAAAGATGATCTGATAGCAGCCCTCTTTACAACCAATGCTAAGTTAGAGGAATTTACCTCAGAAATCTACCGTGACAAAATTAGTCCCTTAGTATTATATATTGGTTCTACCGGAGTGTTGCCAGATGGAATGAATGCAAAGGTTATGACTGCGCCAGAACTTACTAAAAAATATCCGAATTTGCTGTTTTCTAAAGACGAGCAAGAAGGCATATTTTTTATAATTGGTGACAGTATTATTAGTGTATACGCAACAAGGGAGTATTACACTAAAAAAGTCAGTTTTGCAATAGAAAAATAATATCATGTCCGGTTAAATACTTATATTATTCGTTGGGGTCGGTAATAGGTAATAGGTAATTGGGATATGACTATACCCAATGCCCAATGCCCCAGCTTTATATCATAAGCAATTAGCCGGACTTGGTATAAGGGAGTTATAGAGTTCACAAATTCGTAGCGAAAAAACTCTGCTACCTGGTGCGTTTCCTTTGCGAACCTCTGCGTTTCAAAATGATAATTAACATATCAGATTGAAACCAAACTTTCACCTGTCTGCTGCTCAATTTTAGTAATCAGTTCTAAAACATGTTGATACTGTGTAGTATTTCCTTGTCGTAAAAATAGATCTGCGGCCTTTTCAAAATCATCTATTGCCCCAAAGGAGTCTGCCTGGTTGTAACGAGTCACACCCCGGTTGTAGTAAGCAAAAGCTTCATTGGGATTGAGACGCAGTGCTTGGTTATAGTCTTCTATTGCTCCTTGGTGATCTCCTTGTTCATCCCGGACATTGCCTCGACCGACATAGGCAAGGGCATCATTTGGGTTAAGACGAATTGCTGTGGTATAATCTTCCACTGCTCCCTTTTTATCTCCCAAATCATTGCGGGCAAGACCTCGGTTGTAGTAGGCAAGAGCATAACTAGGATCAAGATTAATAGCTCTGTTATAGTCCTGTATGGCGCCTTGGCTATCTCCCAAGTCATAACGGCTATATCCGCGATTAACGTAGGCAACAGGATCACGAGGGTTGAGGCGAATTGCTGTGGTAAAGTCCTTGATCGCTCCTTGTTTGTCTCCTAAATCATAGCGGGTATAGCCGCGGTTAACATAAGCGATCGCATCATTAGGATCAAGTCCAATGGCTGCGGAAAAAGCTGCGATCGCGCCTTCTAAATCTCCTTGGTTATACTTATTGACTCCCTGATTGTAGAAGTCATCAGCTTTGGTGGTTGTAAGTTGCTCTATTCTAGGGCTGATTATCTGTTTAGCATTAGCGGGTGCTACAGATGCTGTCAAAGTCAATATAGCGATACCACAGAACCCTACAACCCCTGTCAATACTTGACCTGATAATCCTAGTCTCATTTTTATAGCATTATTTATAGTTGCTTCTTTATATTGCTACACTTCTGGGAGATTCTTTTACGCAATTATTTTGTAAAACTGTGTAAAGTTATTGTGGGAGATAGGAAGAACAGAGATTGAAGAAGGCAGA
>NZ_AJLK01000176.1 GCF_000317205.1 Fischerella muscicola PCC 7414
TTAAAGATTTTTGCTTATATCTTGGGTGATTTTCGTAATCGCGCTCATCACTGGTGTATTCATCTTGCAAATGAACCTACTTACCTACACCCATGATTAAATCTTTTCATTCAAAATTCCCGATTCGAGTTCGTTGGAATGCGATGATCTCCCAAGCAACAGTTGGCTTATTGTGCTTGTCTTCACCGTTATTTATCACCACCGCTAGTTGGGCGCAGCAGGTGAATGGACAAGATATTAGAGTCACTGTACCCCTCAACGGTAATTCTCAACCTAGTGCTAATCTTGGTGCTGCGGCTGTACCAGTCCTAATTCAGGTGTTACAAGGTAAACAAGCACCAGCAGGCTTTGATGCAACTTCTGCAATACCCGTTTTAATTCAAGGGTTACAGGGCAATAATCCACAAATACGCTCAGATGCTGCTGCTGCGGTTCCCGGTATTATTCAGGCATTGCAAAATCAAAATCCCCAACTACAACAGCAGGTGCAACAACTAGCTCAACCAAATGCCCAACCACAGGCTCAACCACAGGCTCAACTGAATGCTCAGCCCAAACCCCAATCAAATGCAGGTAGATGTTTTGTGTCAAATCCAACATCTGTTGTACCTGCACTGATTGGAGGTTTGCAAGATAAAGACGAACTGGTTCGCTTTTTTGCTGGTGCTACTCTTGGTTGTCTTGGAGATCAAGCTAAAGGTGCAGCTCCTGCCTTACTTACCAGTTTGACAGATCCAAATCAAGCTGTGCGCTTGGTTGCTGCCTTTGCTTTGGATAGAATTGGTGTTGGTATTCAGCAAGCAGCTAAAAATTTATCTGCTGGGCAAATAAATCAATTAGTATCTTCCTTTAGCTCTAGTCTTGGTTTTTTAGCTGACCCATTAGTTAAGTTACCCCAGAATGTGGTTAACTCTTTATTCAATCCTTTACAAACTACTCAACCAGTTCAACAGCCAGTTCAACAGCCAGTTCAACAACCCGTTCAACAGCCCATTCAACAACCCGTTCAACAGCCCAGATAAAATTCCTAAATATAAATTAAGCGATCGCCTGATCATGAATGCAAACACAGGCGATCGCGTTTTATTTCTTCCCGCTAGTAGTCAACAGTTACCAATTGATAACTGATCGCTGATAACTGAATTAATCCAGATGATCTTCGTCCAGTTCCTCAATTGCTGGTGGTTCATCACCAGGGGTTCGTAGTACCTCTACCATCTCTTGGACTTCCAATGGTGGAGGTGGTGTGAGTCGAGAAACGCTCCAGGTGACAACAAAGTTGATTAACATGCCAAGAGTGCCAATTCCTTCGGCAGAGACTCCAAAGAACCAAGGTTGCATTCCGTAGAATTTCACCCCGACTATATAAAAGATAGTGAAGCACAAGCCGACTACCATACCGGCGATCGCTCCTTCTCGGTTTGTCCGCTTGTCGAATACTCCCAAAATAATGATCGGGAAAAAGCTAGCGGCAGCTAAACCGAAGGCAAACGCTACTACCTGAGCCACAAAACCAGGCGGATTCACACCAAAATAACCAGCGATCGCGATCGCAAAGCCAACCATGACTCTACCTACCATCACCCGTCGGGATTCGGAGGCTCCTGGATTGATCATCCGGTAGTAGATATCATGGGCTACTGCACTGGAAATTACCAACAGTAATCCCGATGCTGTAGACAAAGCCGCTGCCAAACCACCAACTGCAACCAAGGCAATCACCCAAGGTGCTAATTTTGCCACTTCTGGGGTGGACAAGACAATGATATCTGGGTCGATGGTAATCTCACTGGTTTTTTTATCTGGTGTCAACTCAATTCGCCCATCGCTGTTCTTGTCTTCAAAGGTTAACAACTTGGTATTTTCCCACTTTTTCGCCCAGTCAAACTGGTGGATTTGCTCAATCGTTTTATTGTGTAAAGAATCAATCAGATTGTAACGGGCAAAGGTTGACAAAGCTGGTGCTGTTGTATACAGCAAGGCAATCATTAACAATGCCCAACCCGCAGAATAACGTGCTGAACGCACATCTGGTACAGTATAAAAACGTACTATGACATGAGGTAGTCCCGCAGTTCCCACCATCAAAGCGACAGTAGTAAATAAAACATCCAACATTGACTTATTTACGAAGGGTTTCGTGTATTCTTGGAAACCAAGGTCAACTTGGATTTGGTTCAGTTTCGGGACAATATCACTAAAAACAAACGCTAATTGGGGGATAGGGTTTTTAGTCAGCAGTAGAGAGATGGCAACAGCCGGAATTAAGTAAGCAATGATTAATACACAGTATTGGGCTACCTGAGTCCAGGTGATGCCTTTCATACCTCCCAGCACCGAAAAAAAGCCGACAATGATCATCCCAATCACAACGCCGGTGCTGATGTCTACTTGCAGAAAACGGCTAAACACAATCCCAACACCGCGCATTTGTCCGGCGACGTAAGTCATGGAGACGAAGATCGCAGCGATAACAGCAACGACACGGGCTACGTTAGAGTAATAGCGATCGCCCACAAAATCGGGAACTGTATATTTACCAAACTTTCGCAGATATGGGGCTAGCAGCAAAGCCAACAAGACATAACCGCCAGTCCAACCCATGAGGTAAATTGAACCGTCGTAACCTAAAAAAGAGATTAACCCCGCCATCGAAATAAACGAAGCGGCTGACATCCAATCAGCCGCTGTCGCCGCACCATTAGCCAGGGAGGGAACCCCGTGATCGGCGACGAAAAAGCCTTTGCTATCTTGAACGCGAGTGCGCCAACCGATGTAGAGATATACAATAAAAGAAAGGATGACAAGTGAAGTAGTCCAAGCTTCAACTGACATTATTTACCTCTCCTTTTGATACCGTATTGGCGATCAAGTTTATCCATTTGCACAGCGTAGACAAAGATTAGCACCACAAAGATAAAAATAGAGCCTTGCTGTGCCATCCAAAAGCCGACGGGTAAACCACCTAAACGCAAATTGTTTAATGGCTGCACCAGCAGAATACTGCAACCAACAGATACTAATGCCCAAACCAGGAGAAGATTTCTAATTAAAGCCGTGTTGGCACGCCAGTAAGCTTGACGTTTATTTTGGTTCATAATAATGACTTGTTAAACGCTTAGGAAATAATTATTCTACAGAATTGGTCTAACGCTGAAGATCGTTGATATTTTGCATCACTTGCTGATACAGTTCTGTATTCTTTTGTTTTTGAAAAATCTTGGCAGCTTGTTGTAAGTCAGAAATTGCTCCTTGTTTATCTCCTATAGCGGCGCGGGTATTACCACGATTGTTGTAAGCTGCGGCAAAATTGGGATTGAGGCGAATAGCTTGATCAAAATCATTAATTGCTCTTTGTTTATCGCCTTGAACTGAACGGGCATTACCTCGGTTATTGTAAGCAACAGCATACTTAGGATTAAGGCGAATAGCTTGATCATAATCTGCGATCGCTTCGTTTCTTTTGCCCAAGGCGGCGTAAGCGTTGCCTCTGTTATTGTAGGCTTCTGCATAGTTGGGAGCAATACGAATGGCTTCGTTGTAGTCTGAAATTGCCCCGTTGACATCTCCTGTAGAAGCACGGGCATTACCTCGGTTGTTGTAGGCTTCGGCATAGTTGAGAAACAGCCGAATAGCTTGGCTGTAATCTGCGATCGCTTTTTGTTTATCTCCTAAATCAAAATGAACAAGTCCCCTACCATTGTAAGCTTGGGCATACTGGGGATTTAGCTTGATTGCTTCTGTATAAGCTGCGATCGCACCTTGAGGATCGCCTTTGATATGCCTATACTGACCTTGAGTGTAAAAGTCTCCTGCTTTTGATGGTTTAGATGTTGGACTCTTGGGAGGACTGACACCAATTTCTGTTACTAATATCTCATTACTCCTAGCACAAGAAACAGTTGCAATAGCAACAAAAGCAGTAAGCGTCGCTATTCTAACTGTTACTCTTGTCAATTTTTGCTCCTCTAACCACACTTTCATAAGTAATTGTAAATAGGTAGATGTTCCTAAATTTTGTGCGGATTTGCTCTATAATTTTCCATTATTGTTTATATTTAACTATAAAAACTAAAAAACATGTCATTCATCAAGCAATACTAAATTATGTATCAAAATATCACCTAATATCCTTTATTTATAGACTTTGCGTGCTTTGTCATTAGTTGCTACAAACACTATAAATTAAAGAAAATTACAATATTACACAATTTACTCATCTTTATCGCTAACTTCTTCAGTTTTAGTAGTTAAGCGCCAAGCTTGAGTTTTCTCTAACTCTATCGATAATTGTTCCAGATTTTCTCCCAAATCTTTTTGTATTTTCTGGGTCAATGTAATAGGTAAATCTAGTTCTATGCCTTTAGTTTGTATTAATTTAGCTAACTCTGTTAATGCAACTTTTACTGTCGTACGCTCATAACTACTTAATTTAAAATCAAGAGTTTCAGATAAATTTTGAGATTGCATAGCTTTTTTAATTCGCTCTTGTAAGTGTTCATACTCTGATTTAACTATTTTCCAATTTTGTTCAACTTCTTGGTATTTTTTTGCTAGTTCCATTAAGTCTTCTGTTTTAGGGTCAGGGTTAATGTTTTGATTTAATTCTATCAGCCGGGAATGTACCTGAGCCAGATAAATACAGTCTAGGTAAGCATATTCTATTTGCTCTTCAGTTAGAGGGCGTTGTCCCCAGTCGCTAGTTTGTTCTTGTTTGTCAACATATAAGAATTTGCATAGTTTGCTAGCAAGAGTTTTAAGTTGATAGTTAGGTAATGGCAGGATATAATAAGGAATTTGTTTTGCCATTTCTAAAGTACAAGTAACATTTTTGGCTTTTTTATTACCTAAAAACTTCAAATCGTAGCTGGCATTGTGAAAGACCTTTTCAATTGTAGGATTCAGCATAATTTGAGCAATGAAATCAGCTACAATATCCGGCGACTCTAATACATCTAAAATATAAATGCGATCGCCACTCATATCTGTAGGATCGTCTAGTACCTGAATCAGCGACAATCTGGGATTCTTACTTTTATAATCAGCCACTTCTGTATCTATCCACAAAGTTGAACTTTGAGTTAATTCAGCAATTTGAGAACGAATGGCACTAGCTGATGTCAGATAAGGCATGTTAAATAAAGCATGTAACATTTAGACAATATTCTACAAGTTTAGCGTTGCTCTCTGTTAAAAGTTGAAATTTGCTCTTGGTCAGAGATTCCTGCTTTTTTCTCAGCTTTCACCAGTTAAATAATATTCCATATTTATACCTCCATCTACAGATTGGTTTGTGAAGAAGGCAGCACAATTTTGGGGTAGAGTTTCTAATAAAATTTCCCTCCTATTTGCTAGAATTCTGATGCTAATTTCATCAGTAAAAATTAAGTTATATGCACACTTGAGCGGAAATGCGATCGCTCTAATTTTCTAAAGATTTATAACAATTATTGTTTTGATGCAACGCCCAATTGAGAACTGCTGTATTGAACAAGGATTTTTAATGGTTATAATACCAATTAGTTATTAAATAATTTTACTACTGACGACTGAATTCCCCATGCCAAAAACTAAGCCACCCAAGCCTGATCCAGCTGTTCTCGTGGCGGTTGCTGATTATTTTAAGGTGTTATCAGAGGCAAGTCGGTTACAGATTTTGACCTGTCTCAGGTCAGGCCCAATGAATGTGATGGAAATTGCCGAGGCTACTGGCTTAGGTCAGGCAAATCTGTCTAAGCATCTGAAAGTATTAACTCAGGCAGGGGTTTTATCTCGTCAGCCTAAAGGCACTAGTGCTTATTACGATATTGCCGATCCAATGATTTTTGAGCTTTGTGAGTTAGCGTGCGATCGCATTAGTGAGCGTGTACTACGACAGGCTGAAACTCTGAAAGCTCTACGGGGTAAAACAACAGTTTTTTGAATTTCTTCAATAGAAAAGCACCCCCAAAATGAGGGTGCAAAATCAAGCGGTTGTTAAAGCGAGGATTAACTGGTGATCGCAGGAGCAGTAAGTGCGATCGCTTGAGGCTCACTAGACGCCAAATCTAGAGGGAAATTGTGAGCATTGCGCTCATGCATGACCTCAATCCCCAGGTTTGCTCTATTAAGGAGATCAGCCCAGGTGTTAATCGTGTGTCCTTGGCTATCAAGAATGGAGTTGTTGAAGTTGAATCCATTCAAGTTAAACGACATGGTGCTGATCCCAAGAGCGGCAAACCAAATACCAATCACTGGCCAAGCAGCAAGGAAGAAATGCAAGGAACGGGAATTATTAAAGCTGGCATATTGGAAGATTAACCGCCCAAAGTAACCGTGTGCTGCTACGATGTTGTAGGTTTCTTCTTCTTGACCAAACTTGTACCCAACATTGGCCGATTCTATTTCTGTGGTTGCACGTACCAGTGTGGAAGTTACCAAAGAGCCGTGCATTGCAGAAAACAACGACCCTCCAAATACGCCAGCTACACCGAGCATATGAAACGGATGCATGAGGACATTGTGTTCTGGTGAAAACACGATCATGAAGTTGAAAGTCCCGGAAATACCAAGCATCATTCCATCTGAAAAACTGCCTTGTCCAATCGGATAGATCAACAACACAGCTGTGGCTGCTGCAACAGGAGCAGAAAAAGCAACAGGAATCCAAGGACGCATTCCTAAACGATAACTTAGTTCCCATTGCCGACCCATGTAAGCATAGATGGCAATCAAAAAGTGGAAAATAATCAGTTGGTAAGGGCCACCATTGTAAAGCCATTCATCGAGGGAAGCTGCTTCCCAAATTGGATAAAAATGCAAGCCAATAGCATTGGATGTTGGAACTACAGTTGCAGTAATGATGTTATTGCCATAGAGAAGTGAACCAGATACAGCTTCGCGGATACCATCTATATCTACGGGAGGTGCGGCAATAAACGCAAGGGTAAAGGCGATCGCAGCAGTCAAAGCTGTGGGAATCAGTAGCACTCCAAACCAACCTATATACAGTCGATTTTCGGTATTGGTGATCCAATTACAGAATCTTTCCCATAAACTGGCGCTACTGCGCTGTTTTAGAAGCGTTGTCATTGTTTTATGAGTGCGAGTGGAATTTTAGAATCTAAATCGACAAGTAATACATTTTTTGATTGTGAAATATCTCGCCGATAAGCTTTTGAGCTATCCACACTGTCGTAATTATTGTGCCAATTGGTATAACTTGTCTTATTTTTTATATAACCGTAAAGTTATAGAGTTGTCAAGAAAATTTTAGGATTACTACAAAGCCACAGGTATTACTACGATGCTAAAATTACTCGAAACCTATTTAGTTAATCAAGGAAATATTTTTTAATGACATCTTCTTGAAGCACTTGCTAAAGCTACGCATCGGGACGTAGAACATGGTCTAATTTTTCTGGAGCTAGTTTTAGATACACTGAGCGCATCATGTCCGTTGCCGAACTGATAGCATTTACCCAGACTCCGGAAGCAAACATGCTCCGGTTGTAAATACAACATCGTACATAATAAATGATTATGGATGTAGATCAAATTCTCAAACTTTATGCTGCTGGAGAACGAAACTTTCAGCGAGTCAATCTGCAAGAAGCAGAACTGACCAATGCCAACCTTAAAGGCGCAGATTTTAGCTATGCTGATTTACGTCAGACACGCTTGGGTAAAACCAACTTCAGCCAAGCCTGTCTGCGGGAAGTGAACCTGAGTGAAGCCATTCTCTGGGGAATAGATTTGAGTGAAGCAGACTTGTATCGGGCGATTCTGCGTGAAGCTGATTTGACGGGTGCAAAGCTAATTCAGACTCGCTTAGATGAAGCCAACTTAATTAAAGCTAGTTTATGTGGTGCTAATTTGAATGCTGTGAAACTCTCTGGTTCTCTGCTAATTCAAGCAGACTTCCGTCCCAGTTCCAACCAGCGTACAGACTTGGGATATGCAGTTTTAACTGGAGCAGACTTAAGTTACGCTGACTTGAGAGCGGCTTCACTGCATCACGCCAACTTGGATGGGGCAAAATTGTGTCGCGCCAATCTTGGTCGAACAATGCAATGGGGGGATTTGGCAACGGATCTAACTGAAGCTAGTTTGCAAGGAGCAGACTTAAGTTACGCCGATCTCACCAGTGCTATTCTGCGAAAGACTAATCTGCAAGGAGCAGACTTAACAGGAGCAATTCTCACCGATGTTGAGCTAGAGGGAGCAATTATGCCCGACGGAACAGTTCACGATTGAAAATGGGCGATCGCATAACTAGCAACTTGGTTTACCTAATATTCTAAAATGCCTAAAGCCGCTTTTGCATTTGCAATAGTGATCATCAGTTGACAAACTACTAATATGGGGTAGTTATAAAATTTTTCAGTCAGCCCTTAAATTAAAGGTCGATCGCTCACAATTTCCACAAATTTCAATGAGCGATCGCACTTGCAATTTAACTAACGATTCCCCGTAATGCTTCAGCATCAATTGGTTTAATCAGGTAAAGCAGCAACAAATTCCAAACAATTGCTGCAATCCAGGGTAATTTACGGACAAACTTCACAACTTTCGGCTGAGAACTGCGGTCAATTTCCACCAATTTCATGTTGTAATCTGAGCAGCGTTGCAGACGTGGGAAAAACTGGGGATGTTCGGTATTGAGCTTCACAGGAAAAGCACGACCAGCAGTTTCGTTAGTTTCGTATACAACTTGGCGATCAAATTCCGTTGGGTCGAGTCCGAGTGAGCGATAAAAATTAGCCCGTTCATGAACCGTCAATGTATGGGTAGTAAATACCGATAACAGGAAAAAGCGGCTCCACAGTCTGGCTTTCCAGGTTTTCCAAAGTTGGGGTTGCGATCGCAACAATGCTTTGAATATATCCCCATGACGATTTTCGTCCTGACACCAACTCTCAAAGTAGCGGAAAATCGGGTAAAACTGATTTTCTGGGTGTTTTTCTAAATGGCGATAGATAATAATGTAACGCCAGTAGCCAATTTTTTCTGATAGGTAGACGGTATAAATTACCCACTCTATCGGGAAAAACGTATAGGTGCGGGTTTTAGTCACATGGGCAAGATCGAGTGAGAGTTTAAAGTCGCCCATGGCTTTGTTGAGAAATCCAGCGTGACGAGCTTCATCACGAGCCATCAAGTGAAAGATTTCTGCTAAAAGTGGATTGCGCCCTTTCAGCCTCCGGGATAGTTCTTTGAACAGCAAAAACCCAGAAAACTCTGAAATGCACGAACGTTCCAGATATTCAATAAAAGCACGGCGTGATTCTCCGTCAATATGTTCCCACGACTGCTCAAATGTCTCATCGCGGACGAAATGGTGGCGATTGTAGTCTGCTCGCATTTCTTCCAGCATCGCTTTTAACTCGGTTTCCTGAGCCGACAAATCCAGGCTGGCGGCGGTTTCAAAGTCTGTAGTGTAAAAGCGGGGAGTGAGTATAGTTTCTTGACTTGGCTGTTTAATTCCGGCTTTGGGTTGCTGAGGTAGGGTATTAACCATAATTACGCTGCTAATCAACTAATTTTTTCTATAGCTATCAAGTTATAATACTTGTAATTCTTTGGCTAGACCCCATACTTAAAATTTCTACATTTCTTTAGCAAAGTTCACACTTAACAGCTACAACTGCTGCAATGTAGGGGTCAGCCAAAATCAGCCTTTATTAAGTTTTGAAAATTTTTTATACTTAAAAGCTTAATAACCATAAAGTTATTAATTGTAGTTACTCTTACTCAGAGCATTAAGAGGTATCCAGCATGAGTTGTCATTCAGAGCAGCAAACACAATTACTCACACCTCCTAGTAATATACTTCCTGCGGATTCACGCCAGCGCGTCAAACAATTTATGCAGAACTTACAGGATCAGATTTGCTTGGCGCTAGAGCAACTTGATGGAGAAGCTCGTTTTCAGGAAGACTACTGGGAACGAGCAGAAGGTGGTGAAGGACGTACTCGTGTCATCCGCGAAGGACGAGTGTTTGAGCAAGGCGGTGTCAACTTTTCTGAAGTTTGGGGAAATACCCTACCTCCGTCGATCCTGGCGCAACGTCCAGAAGCAGTCGGGCATGAGTTTTTTGCTACAGGGACTTCGATGGTACTCCATCCTCGCAATCCCTACGTACCAACAGTACACCTCAACTACCGCTACTTTGAAGCAGGGCCAATCTGGTGGTTTGGTGGCGGGGCTGATTTAACACCGTACTACGGCTTTGCAGACGATGCTATTCACTTTCATCAAACACTAAAACGTGCCTGCGATACCTACCATCCAGAGTACTATCCAGTCTTCAAACGCTGGTGTGATGAATACTTTTACTTGCGCCATCGCCAAGAACAACGGGGTATTGGTGGTATCTTCTTTGATTATCAAGATGCGAGTGGCAAGCTTTACGTTGGTTCTCAAACAGATACTCCAGCTGCATTCTATAGTCAGCAAGTCGGAACAGTAGCTCGTCATTGGGAAGATATCTTTGCCTTTGTCCAATCCTGCGGTCAGGCATTTCTACCAGCTTATTTACCGATAGTAGAACGGCGACAAAGAATAAAGTATGGCGATCGCCAACGTCAGTTTCAACTCTACCGCCGGGGTCGTTATGTCGAATTTAACTTGGTATATGACCGGGGAACGGTTTTCGGTTTACAAACTCAGGGGCGGACGGAATCGATTCTCATGTCTTTACCACCTTTAGCACGTTGGGAATATTGCTACGCGCCAGAACCAGGAACTCTCGAAGCACAGCTGACCGAAATTTTCCTTCAGCCTCAGGATTGGGCAAATGCGTCTTTTGGGCAAAAATAACGCCTGATGTGAATTCAAGCTGTGACCGAGATCATGTTCTATAAATCGACCACAGATAAACACAGATGCACCTTGTCTTTCCCCTGACACAATTCAAAATCTCAAATCACAAAGTATAAATTCACACATGAAAGTTTTGCCACAAACTGTTAAATTTGATGCTGATTTGCTGAGAAAATACGATCAGCCTTTACCACGCTATACCAGCTATCCACCAGCTACAGAGTTAACAAAAGATTTTGCAGAAGTAGATTTTCTAGCTGCGATCGCGATCGGCAATTACAAAAAAACGCCATTATCACTGTATTGTCATATTCCCTTTTGTGAAAGCGCCTGCTATTTCTGTGGCTGCAATACCGTGATTACGCAACAAAAAGCAGTGGCAGAACGTTATCTAGACTACTTGACTCGCAATATCCGCCAAGTAGCAGCTTTCATTGATAGCGATCGCACCGTTGGGCAATTACACTGGGGCGGTGGTACTCCTAACTATTTATCCCTCAGTCAAGTTGAGACTCTGTGGAATACTCTGAGTGATCATTTTAAATTTGATGATCAAGCAGAAATTTCTATTGAAGTCAATCCGCGATCGCTCGATAGAGACTACCTATTTTTCTTGAAGGACTTGGGGTTCAACCGGATTAGTTTTGGTATTCAAGATTTTAATCCCCAGGTACAGGAGGCAGTCAACCGGATTCAACCAGAAGCCATGCTGTTTCAGGTGATGGACTGGATGCGCGATGCTGGGTTTACCAGTATTAACGTTGATCTGATTTATGGATTGCCATATCAAAACCTAGAGACTTTTAGAAATACCGTCCACAAAACCATTCAACTGCATCCCGATCGCATAGCCGTTTTTAACTTTGCTTATGTGCCGTGGTTAAAACCAGTGCAACGGCGAATTCCCCAGGAAGCATTACCACCAGCTTCCGAAAAACTCAATATTTTGCAAATGACGATTGAAGAATTAAGCACAAATGGCTATGTCTTCATTGGCATGGATCATTTTGCCAAACCAAATGATGAATTGGCGATCGCTCAACAAAATGGGCAACTGCATCGCAACTTTCAAGGGTATACCACCAAACCGGAGTCAGATTTATTTGGGTTTGGCATGACTTCCATTACTATGCTGCATGATGTATATCTGCAAAACCATAAACATTTGAAAAGTTACTATCGAGCGATCGACACAGACAAACTACCAATTGAAAAAGGAGTCAAACTTGATCGCGATGATATCATTCGCCGCACAGTGATTATGGAGTTAATGTGTCAATTTCGACTCTCACTCAATGAAATTGCGGAAAAATACCATCTGAACTTTGATTATGATTTTGTAGAGTATTTTGCTAACGAACACTTGCAACTGCGATTGTTGGAAGCTGATGGTTTGATTAGACTTTCTCCCAATCAGATAGAAGTTACACCTACTGGACGCTTACTCATCCGTAATCTCGCTGCTGTCTTTGATCGCTATCTGCGCGATCGGGCAATGAGTGGTTTTTCAAAAGCCATTTGAAGTTGTAAAGGAAATAAGGCGTTGCATAAGATGGGGATGGAGAATAAACCACCCTCCGGGTTCGCCACCTTGCCATCGTGACGGAGACCGCCAAGACGGCAAGTGGACTCACCAAGACGCCAAGAACGCCAAGAATTAAGTTTTTTCATTGGCAGAGAAAAATCCTCCCGCAAATATGCAACGCTGCTTTATCTGTGTGCATCTGTGTGCATCTGTGTTCGTTTTCCCTACACCCACCCCATCACAAACCACTACCTCACAGCTGGGGCAGTATTTTTGGAGGTAGACGATCGCGATCTGCGTCCAGACAGATCATATAGTAAACCCATCAGTGCAGGTACAACAGTAGGAGTCAAAATAGTAGAAAATGCCAAACCGCCAGTCAGGACAATACCTAATCCCTGGTAAAGTTCTGAACCCTGACCTGGTAGCACTGCTAACGGTAACATTCCTAACACACTAGTTCCAGCAGACATGAAAATGGCACGTAGGCGATCGCTAGTGGCATTATATAGTGAGGCATCATAATCCTCGCCTGCTTCTTGAAGTTGCAAGGCTCGATCAACCAGCAGAATTGCGTTGTTGACAACCACACCTGTCAGGATCACAAATCCCAAAGCTGTAATCATATCCAATGCCACATTCATTCCCGGAATGCGGTTGGCAATGACCAGACTTAAGAGTGCGCCACTCATCCCCATGGGTACAGTTGCCATAATTACTACTGGGTAGAGAAATGAGCGATACAGCGCCACTAGTAACAAGTAAGTGATCAAAATTGAAAATGCAAACGCAGCAGCTAATTGAGCAACGGTTGTGGCTAACTGATCTGCTGAACCAGCTAGTTCCAGCCGATAACCTGCGGGTAGATTCGCACGCATAGGAGCGAGAATTTCATTTTCAGTGCGTTCTACTAGCGTCGCTAGGGGTGCATCTGGTGCGAGGGAGACTGTGAGGCTAATTGATCGCTCTAAATCAACGTGATTAATCACATCGGGGCCAGTCGTTTCTCTGACTTCAGCAACATCACCTAGTTGCACCTGTCGTCCCTGTGCATACAGTGGCAATTGCCGCAATTGCTCTGGTGTTTCCACAGCGGTATTTTGTAGTTCCACGGAAACATCGAGTTCTTCTTTGCCATCAATGTAATCGGAGGCAATGCGACCACCCAATGCTGCTTCCACCATTGAACCAATTTCTGCTTCCGAGAGTCCGACTTCGGCGATGCGTTCCCGGTTGGGAATTACTTGCAGTTCTCCTGCTCCCATAACAAAGTTGGAACGGACATTATTCACTCCTGGAAGTTCGCGCAATTTGCCTGTGATTTGTTTCTCCAGATCATTAAGCTGATTCAGGTCATCTCCAACAATATCCACTTCAAATTCCTTACCAGGATCGCGGAAAATCGAGATTCGAGTCGGAACCATAAAGCGATATCCAGCAAAGTTGCTGCTTTGGGCGCGCAACCGCTCTACCATATCGGCTAACCCAGTTGTGGTAGCAAATTCTGGCTTTAAAATTGTTGCTATCCCGCGTAGGGCGCCGGGACGATCCACATACATAATCCGCTCAACTTCTGGTTGCGATCGCAAAAATGCCTGCACAGGTTCAGATTGCCTAATGGCCTCAGGAATGCTGGTTCCTGGTAAAGGTTCCGCGCGCAACACAACTAAGTTGCGATTACCTTCCGGTAAATAATCCGCAGGTGGGAGTAGCAGAACACTAATGACAAGTAAAACAACAGGAATCGACAATACTAGTAAACGACGACCAATCCGCTTACGTCCCAGTGACCAACTGACAGTAGAAGCTAGAAAATTTTCGAGTTTGCCTTGGAAATGACGAAATACGGCTGAAGACTTGGCAACTGAACGCTCCAACCAATTACCACCGCGATATTCGCCGCCCTCCATCATTTGCATCGCTTCCGATTGCTTGAGGAACAATCCCGATAGCATTGGTACTAAGGTCAATGCAGCAAACAACGAAAACACAGAAGAAGCAGAAAGAGCGATCGCCATATCAGCATAAAGTTGTCCTGCTTCGCCTGTAACCATAATTAGGGGTACAAACACCACAACGTTGGTGAGAGTAGAACCCAGCATGGCACCCCAAACTTCCTGCGTACCTTCAATCGCTGCCCGCATGGCACTTTTACCCTGCTGCATATGGGTGAAGATATTCTCAATCACGACGATCGAGTTATCCACGACCATACCTACAGAAAATGCCAGTCCTGCCAAACTAATGATGTTCAATGTCCGTCCTAGTGCAGACATGACAATGAACACAGCAATCGTACCGATAGGAATAGTGATGGCAATTACAGCCACCGTTCGCATCGAACCCAGGAATAGCACCAAGACAATAGTTGCTAGTAATGCACCACTGATCAAGTTCTCCCGAACAAATGCCACAGATTGATTAATATATTGACTCTCATCGTAGTTGTAGACAAAACGAATTCCCTGGTTTTGCTTATCGAACTCAGCTTGCAGTGCGGCAATTTCCGCTCGGATACCCTTAGCAACCTCTGGCACATTTGCCCCAATTTGCCGAATCACACCAACTGCTGCCCCTGGTTTGCCGTTGAATACCAACGCGCTATCTTGGGGTTTGCGCCCCATTTGTACCTGGGCCACATCCCGCAAGTAAACTGTACCAGACTCGTTGCGCCGCAGTACAAAGCCTTCTATTTGCGATAGATCCTGCGATCGGCTGACTGTACGTACCCGATATTCCCGTCGTCCTAAAATCAACGGCCCACCCCGGATATCGCGGTTGTTTTCCCGCAGTACCCGCACTACGTCACCAATCGTCAGGTTACGGTCAGACAATGCTTTTGGGTCAACCTTTACCTCTACTTCTCGCTCTTGTCCACCTATTACCAGAAATTGCCCTGTTCCCTCTATCCGCCGCAAGCGGGGAACCACTACTTCTTCTGCTAAATCTCGATAGCGGTTGGCATCTGGCTGAAATCCTTCCTTTGTATCAAAAGGAATCCACATCATTGGGGAACTATTGCCACCCACCAGTTCAACACTCGATTCCTGGGCTTCTGGGGGCAAACTTTCTACCTGCTGCAAGCGGTTGATGACATCGATCATCCGCTCTTGTACATTGGCATCCTGAGTAAATTCCAGCGTGATGCTGCTGCGTCCAGCCCGAGAATTACTGGTGACTTCCTGAACACCCAGCACCTCTTCCATCTGCTCTTCAATGGGGCGCGTAATCAGGTCTTCTACCTCCGTCGGGCCTGCTCCTGGATAGGTGGTAGTAATCGTGATTTCCGGGCGATCGCCTCCTGGTTGCAATTCCAAGGGCAGATTCAGGAGCGAGAACACCCCAAATATTGATAGCAAGCAAAACAGGACAAAAGTCCCATGTCGCCAACGCACAGAAGTTTCGATAAAGTTCATAGTGGGAGTGGGGAGTAGGGGAGATGGGGAGGTGGGGGGCTAGGGGTCCCCACTTTGTGGGGTTGGGGGGCAATGGGGAGGTGGGGGAGTGAGATGTTCCCCCTTGTCCTCCTTGTTGTCAGCTTCAACTGCGATCAACTATCTTCACTGGCGCACCATCTTGCAACCCATCACCGCCACGCAGGACGATGCGTTGACCGGATCGCAGGGAGGGATGATAAATTGCCATGTTTTTGCCCATGTCAGCAACCATTTCTACCTGAATTTGTTTAGCTTTGCCATCAGCAACTGTGAAGACAAACCACTCGTTTTGTCTTCTGGTTAAGGCATCTCGCGAGACAACAAAGCTAGGGCGATTCGTGGGCAAATTAAGGTTGCCTGCGATCGCCATACCTGGTAATAATGCTGAGGTTGGTTTGTTAATTTGGACACGTACCCGTTGGCGACGGGAGGCACTGTCGGCGGAGGGAACTACGGCGGTGATCGTCGCCCGTTGTTTCCATTGTGGCAAGGCGCGTGCTGTGAGTTCAATTGCCATACCGGGGGTAACTCTACCAGTGAGTTCTTCTGGTAACTCGAGGAAAATGTCAAAGCGATCGCCTGCTACTAAGGTGACAATTTGGTCAGAACTTTGGACTAAATCACCACTACTGACATGTCGTGTCTGCACCACACCTGATTGTGATGCCACTATCCGAGTCCGCTGCTGTGCCAGTTGTGCTTGTGCTAAGTTGGCTTTGGCTGCTTCTACATTGGCTTTTTGGGCGGCAATTTCTTCTTGAATTGGCCCTGCTTTGGCTTCGGCAAGCTCAGCTTCAGCTTCTAACAGCGCTCCTTGGGTATCATTTAAATTTGTTTGAGCTTCTACTAGTAATCTTTGCGACAAAGCACCTTCTTTCACCAGGTCGCTAGTACGCTTAAGATTATCCCGCGCTTCCTGTTCTCGTGCCTTAGCAGATGTCACTGCTGCTTGACGCTGAGCAATAATTTCTGGACGAGTACCTACTTCTAAGCGTGCTAAATTGCTACGTTGCTGTGCTAGTTGTGCCCGTGCTTGGGCGATTGCCAATTGCTGATCCGAGTCGTCTAAGATGGCAATTACCATTCCTGCCTTTACGCGATCGCCTGGTTGCACTAAAATGTTTTTCACAATCCCACTAGTTCGAGCGCGGATTGTGGACTGTTGAGTAGCTTCCACCTGTCCCAAAAGCTGTACATTCCTGGTAGCAGTTCCGGTTGCGAGAGCGATCGTTTCAATGGGGCGTGGGGGTGGCCCTTGCTGCTGGGCCACAGAAGGTTGCGGTGCGCTACCAGGAGCCAGCATCCGCCAAAGGATAATGCCCCCAGTAGTCAAAAACAAAATTATTAATGTCTGGAACCAGGGTTTGCCAGAACGAGTAGGCATTAACTCAGAGGGTACAGAACTGTCTGACTGGGTTTGAGGGGTTGAAACTTGAGCTTCAGAAGTATCCATAGCGGTTGATGGCAAGCTATTAGGGATTCAGGGTTGATGATTCAGAAGGCAGAGTGAGCCGATCAAGGGTTTTTCCCATGAGTGAATCACGTCAAGTGGCATCACCTGGCGTGGCAGAAGGAACGATATTTAAGATGCGGAAAGTTTTCTTGTTTGTATTTTGATGGATATATATGACAAAAGAATGTCAAAGTTTATAGTTTGATGGATAAATGTTACAAAAACATTCAAATTGGGATTTCAATTGTGAGTAGATTGACGCAAATGTAGAGACGCGCTATAGCGCGTCTCTACTAATT
>NZ_AJLK01000177.1 GCF_000317205.1 Fischerella muscicola PCC 7414
GGTAGAAAACACCTGAAATTACAACGCCAGCGTAAAGATTGGTGCGTGAAATTAGCCCAATGCGTAATCAAGTCGGCAGACTTTGTGGCGTATGAGAAGTTACAGGTGCAAAACATGGTGAAAAACCACAAACTGGCGAAAAGTATCTCTGATGCCAGTTGGAGTGTTTTTACTCAGTGGTTAGAATATTTCGGCAAGGTGTACGGACGAGTTGTTGTTGCAGTGTCACCTGCGTACACGACAATTGATTGCTCAAATTGTGGGCATCAAGTCCATAAGACTCTTAGCACTAGGACACACAATTGTTCTAATTGCTCGTACACCGCTTGCCGTGATTACAACGCTAGTCGTAACATCCTTAACAAAGGACTGGAACTATTCAAAAATACCGATGGGCAATCGGGAATTCAGTACGCCTCTGGAGAGTCTGACCTCTGCTTAGAGAAGGTAACTTCTAAAAGTAAGTCATCTCAGCGAAAGAGGAAACTCTCACAGTGATGTGGGAATCCCCACACAAAACGTAGTGGCGTGTGGGGAGGATGTCAACTTCCTACAATTCTCCGAAAGAGCGGGCTTTAACCATTGCAACTATGAGATTTGAACTAACACCGATGCACACAGATATACACAGATAAATATGGATAAAGAGGCGGAGTTTTTAGTAGTTTGTGACTCGTAACCAGGGGACGAGGCAATACTATCAAAATTAATGTGGTGGAGTACTAGTAGTTCACCAAATTGATTTTGATAGGTAGGTCAGATCCCCGACTTTTTTAAAAAAGTCGGGGATCTGACGCCTCGCAAGCTGTCAAAACTTGTGTGGTAGAGTACTAGTGAAGTTCTTTTAAATCAAGTTTCACATCAGCGCCATAATTCTGAAACAAAATCTTTATAAGGAGTATCTAGATTGGATATAAGTTTAAAGATACTCTGTACAAAAAATGTTACACGAACCACGCGAACACGACAATTTATCAAACAACGTTTCTTTGAATTCATCTAGCGACAAACCCTATTCTATTGCACCTTGGCGCAGGGCAGCTATGAATTTATCGCTAGTGTTACTCGGTTGTGGAATGACTCTTGCTGGTGGCTACGTAGCTAATAACCATCAGCAGATGTCTAAGAATGCATCTAATTTAGCAGTGACTCCAGTTAATGCTGCGCCACCATTACCAACAACCACAGACCCCAACTTTGTCACAAATGTTGTTCAAAAAGTTGGCCCTGCGGTAGTGCGAATTGATTCTGCTAGAACTGTAAAAACTCAGTTACCAGATGAATTTGATGACCCCTTCTTCCGTCGCTTTTTTGGGGGGCAAATACCATCTTCACCACAACAGCGAGTAGAACGTGGTACTGGTTCTGGTTTTATCATTAGTGGTGATGGTCGCATCCTCACTAATGCTCACGTTGTTGATGGTGCGGATACAGTGAAAGTCACACTCAAAGATGGACGCAGCTTTGACGGTAAGGTGTTGGGTAAAGACGAGTTGACTGATGTGGCAGTTGTCAAGATTGCAGCTAATAACCTACCTACCTTGGCAATGGGCAATTCTGATCAATTGCAACCAGGACAATTAGCGATCGCGATCGGTAATCCTTTGGGATTAGATAATACTGTCACCACAGGTATTATCAGCGCTACTGGACGCAATGGCAATTTGATTGGTGCTACCGATAAACGAGTTGACTATATTCAAACAGACGCAGCAATTAACCCTGGTAACTCTGGTGGCCCCTTGTTAAATGATCGTGGACAAGTAATTGGCATGAATACAGCCATTATCCAGGGGGCACAAGGAATTGGTTTTGCCATTCCCATCAACACAGCCCAACGCATTGCTGATCAACTGATTACCACAGGTAGAGCTCAACATCCTTATTTAGGTATTCAAATGATCGGGTTGACACCAGAGTTGAGAGATAATCTCAACTCAGATCCCAACAGCAATTTGACTGTCAATGAAGATAGAGGTGTATTAGTTGTCAGAGTTATGCCCAATTCACCAGCGGCGAGGGCAGGTATACGTGCTGGTGATGTAATTCAAAAAGTCAATGGTGAAACTGTCACAGATGCTAGTAGTGTGCAAAAAGCAGTAGATAATAGCCAAATTGGTGGAAATTTACGCATAGAATTGCGCCGTCAAGGTCAAACCGTCAATTTAGCTGTACAACCAGGTGCATTTCCCACTGCTATGAATCAACAATAGGTTTTTGACGGCTGGGCGTCTGTAGGGTGGGCATTTGGGTAATAATTTGTTGGTTTTGTAAAAAAGATAATTCACCAAATGCTTCGCCCACAAATTAATCACATCATGTCCGCTTGAGGACTTATATTATTCGTCTTTGTCGGTAATTGGTGAGCCACCGCACTAGCTCCTCAATGCCCAAGCTTTATATCGTAAGCGATTAGTCGGACATGATATCATTTTGAAAATCGAACACAGATGTACACAGATAGTTTATGGGTGTGCATTTATTTCCCAGAACAAATATTTCTCGTCCGACTCTTCCAAATCCACCCAGATTCAGGGGAACTAATTTCTATCCAACCATTTTGTTCTCTGCCTGTAACTGTGACTTTGGTTCCAGCTTTGACAACTTTTCCTGTTCTCCTGCGTCCGGATGTAGACCGTAAATTAGATGGGCTAACGACAACAATACAACTATCTTTGTCTGGGGTTTGATTTTGATCGGTTGTTTCTTTAACTTGATTTTTTGCAACTACAGGTGCAGGCTGGGGTGGGCGACTTGTGGTAATTACACCGTAAGTAAGTAAAATCGCAGCACCACTACCAAAAATTAATAATGGTAATTGACGACGTTTAATCTGGAAATTGCTGCGTGATGCAAATGGATTGAGACGAGCAGTTTTTCCTAAATTCTGTGGTTGTGGTATTGTTGGTGGAATTGTGGGTGTTGAGCCTGTGGATAGGCGAACTGTTGTGTTATCTGGGGGAACGTAACAAGGTTTTGCTAGTTCTTGGAGCGATCGCACCATTTTTGTAGCAGAAAGATAGCCCTGTTGCCAATAATCCTTTAATATCTGGTTGACGACAGCTGCTACAACGCTTGGTGTGTTGGGACTGGTAATAGCGGCTACTGCTTGTCGCGCATCAGTTGCTGAATGATAGCGGTATTTGTAATGTTGACGCACCATCTTAGTTAAAATAGCTGCTAAGGCGTCACTAACTTGGGCATGATGCTGCCATATTATCTCCCCAGTTGCAGGCTCTTCACCTAACTGTTTGGGATGCAACCCAGTCAACGCTTGAATGGCTATCATACCCAAAGCATAAATATCACTATTAGGATAGGGTCTACCTAGTGCTTGTTCACTTGGCATATAGCCAGGTGTGCCAATTGGAATAGTCTCGTTTTTTAGCTGATCTGGTGTCATCAGTGAATACATCTTCACTTGTTTCACTGCACCAAAGTCAACTAAAACCAGCTTATTATCAGAACTACGGCGAATTAAATTATGGGGTTTGAGATCCTGATGGATCACCTCATGACTGTGAACAAATTCTAGAATGGGTAAAACGTCTTGCAGTAGATGAATGACTTGGCTTTCACTCCACTGTACACCCGGTTGCAATTCCATAGATAGCGGATTACCAGGAACAAATTCTTGCACCAGGTAAAATTCTTCGTCTTCTTCAAAGTAAGCTAGCAGTCGGGGAATTTGGTCATGATTACCCAGCTTTTCCAGGGTTTCAGCTTCTCTTTTAAATAAGCGTCTAGCTGTTTCCAAAAAATCTGGATCACTAGTTGCTGGTTGGAGGTGCTTGACTACACAGGAGGGATTTCCAGGACGACGAGTATCTTCGGCTATATAGGTATGACCGAATCCACCTTGGCCTAGTATCTGAACCACCTGATAACGCCGATCTAGCAATTTGCCAATCATGCTATGGCTAAACTGTTATGCAAAATTAACAACAATAGACTTTTCTAATCATGAGTAGTTTCTTCAGGATTGATTGCAAAATTTATGTATACAGATCAAATATCTGATTTTTGACCGAGTGCCGACTAAGTGTATTCTCCTATACTGGTGTGACACAGCTAAATTTGTGCATTAATAAACCGCACCAGGCACAGCGTCTACAAAGCAGCGTCCCGGAGGGAACTTCAAAGCTTTTCAACAGAGAGAACACACCAGATAGAAGAAGAGAATTATTGCACTATTTTTAGTCTCGCCACGCCACTACTATTTTCCGCCTTATTTTTGGTCAATATTCCTCAATTTAAAGCTACTTTTTTGACTAAAATGGTAGCTCTGTTCTTCAGTATAAATGCTGTAGTTGCTGTAAAAAATACACCAATTAAAATATTTCTCAAACTCATTTCCTTACCGTACGCATTTACCAAAAAGGCTTCCAGCATCACAGAAGGTAATAATATACCCAAAAATATTAACCACCTGTGAATGACGCGACTATTTTTTACCAACAGAGAAAGAAGGGCTAGGTAAATTCCTAAAGGGATGAAATTTAAGGAATAGTAAAACAGCTTATGGGCTATGGGAATTAAATCGAGTAAATTTAATGAATAAGAATTTTGGAGGTTATCTACGTATACCTGAATGATTGGACGAGAATAAGTAATTATTAGATTATGTGGTTGTTTGTCTGTAAAAATATTAGGAATGTTCAGTTTAACATCTCCACCATTTTCTCCGGTGATTGGTGTTCTTAATCGCAAGTTTAAAGCTGTTCTCTGCTGTCCTAAAGTAAAATTACGACGCAGAGGATCATCAGAAATTGACACAATTCGGGCAGGCCCAGTTTGATTGATTTCGCTAGTAGCTACAGTGGTGCTGATAGTAAATTCAGAAGTATTGGATATTCTTTTATTTAATTTTTTCACAGCAGCTGCTGTTTCTAGCCAGTTACTAGAACTCAATAAAGCTCCTTTATTTTCCTGAATATCTACAGGTTGACCACGCCACAATAATTTGGGTAAATTACCACTTTTGTCTCGATAAGAGTATTGACCGCTTTTATCTAATTTGTAAGCAGCTAACAGAGAATCGTCATAATTGTTAAAGTAATCTTTATCTTGAAATATCTGTGCGGCTTCAATAGCAGAAACGGCTTTATCTGTTATATATACTTTAGAGATATATCCTTGCCAAGGTCTATCTCCTGTTGCCTCATTGCCAATTACAAGTGGGTAGTTGGAGTTCCAATTACTTAAATAAGTTGTACTTTGCCAAAATACTAAATTCAGCGATGATAATAATATGTAACCAAGGCAAAAGGCAGCTACTCTTTGATTCACCCGTCTACTGCTATTATTCTCAATCCTTGCCAAGATGTAAGCAAAGCTGCGGGAAAGAAGCCAATTAAAGCAAAGCCAACCAACAAAACCACCAATAGTATTATTAATAATATCCTCTGGAGTCGGTCTTCTTCCAGGTAGAAAAACTTGTAAAAATTCAACTATCGTCGATAAACTCGCACTTGCTAATATAACTATTAAAATTTCCAGTCCTAATTTTACCCTGTGTCTTTGTAGGAGACTACTACAAAAGAACCCTAGAGGTAGAAATAATAAAATATTGTTGACTGTATCTTGGAAAGAACTAGTATTACTAAAACTATTGATTAGTTCTTCTAAAGAAAAAGAATCTGGAAATGAAAACTTAAAAGGATAAAGTGTCGCTAACAGTACTACTAATACACTTATAGCGACAAGCGCGTAATCTTTGAGCAGGCCTAATAAATGAGGGTGACGAATAGTTTGACGTTTCTTCATGACTGTTCATTTTACTTAATACTAATTCTGAGGATGGTCTAACTCAAGACGTAGTTTTGCTCATTTTTGTTCATCTGCTCAAAATCCGTCACTAAATTTTAGTGATACAGCACGTTCAGCACATATATTTTTGCTTTTTTACTCTGGCGAAATCAGAGATTAGTGAGTAGTTTCTCTGAGTTTGTAGGTGGCAGTTAGTTGAGGGGGCGATCGCTTCCACATTAATGACTACAGTCTTAATGTTTCTGATGACAGTCACGAGGGTTTGAGCAAACGTCTTGATGTTAATAAGGAAAATCACGATATTTTGAACAAAAGTCTTGGTGTTATCTATGAATTGGTTGATGTTGGTGATAACGTCTGATTGGACAAGCGCGTAGACTAAGCCGTGAATCGCAGTCATACTAAAGTTTTTCAAGTCACACTAAAGCAATTAGCTCATAACTTCAGTTTTGGACGTAGCAATTGCTTAATTTTTTCAAAACTTAACAATATTAGGGGCGATTTGCGAACACAGTATAAAAAATTGGCAACATTAACAAAAGACAGACAACAATAGCGATAGCTAGACCTGGAGTTCTGCTAAGCCTATGCAGCCAATTCGTACATTTAATGTCTCACCTTCTTTGCCTGCGCGACTCGAACCACTACGCAAGCTGGCATACAACTTACATTGGGATTGGAACGTTGAAACTAAAGATTTATTTCGCCGTTTAGATCCTGATTTATGGGAATCTAGCCGTCATAACCCTGTTTTGATGCTAGGAACCATCAGCCAAGCGCGGTTGTTAGAAGTAGTGGAAGATGAAGGCTTTTTGGCACAAATGGATCGTGCTGCTTTGCAGATAGAAGATTATCTCAAAGAACGCACTTGGTATGAGAAAACGAGGGACAAGGGATCGGGAACAAGGAACTGGGGACAAGGAAGCAATTCTTCTGCTTCGTCTTTTCCCGATTCCCAATCCCCGATCCCTAATCGCCGATCTCCGGAATGCTACGCCTATTTTTCTGCTGAGTTTGGGCTTGTGGACTGTTTGCCCATTTATTCAGGGGGCTTGGGTGTACTGGCTGGGGATCATTTGAAATCTGCCAGTGATTTAGGGCTTCCCCTCGTCGGTGTGGGTTTGCTGTACCAGCAAGGCTATTTTGCCCAGTATTTAAATGCTGATGGCTGGCAACAAGAGCGTTACCCAATTAACGACTTTTATAATATGCCTTTGCACCTAGAACGCAACCCGGATGGTTCAGAACTGCGAATTACAGTAGATTATCCAGGGCGCACAGTTTATGCTAGGGTTTGGCGTGTACAAGTGGGAAGAGTGCCGTTGTACATGCTAGACACCAATATTGAACCCAACAATCCCTACGATCACGACATTACAGATCAACTGTATGGTGGTGATATTGATATGCGTATCCACCAGGAAATAATGTTGGGTATTGGCGGCGTTAGGATGCTAAAAGCGTTGGGGTATAACGTCACCGCCTACCACATGAATGAAGGACATGCGGCGTTTTCTGCCCTAGAACGTATCCGGATTTTAATTGAAGAACAAGGGCTGAGTTACATCGAAGCTAGGCAAGTGGTAGCTTCCACAAATATATTTACCACCCATACACCAGTGCCAGCCGGAATCGACTTGTTCCCACCAGATAAAGTTTTGTACTATTTGGGACACTATGCAGAAATTTTTGGTTCAGGTAAAGACGAATTTTTAGCGTTGGGACGAGAGAGTACGGGTGATTTATCTTCACCTTTTAGTATGGCAGTGCTAGCGCTAAAGATGGCGACATTTTCTAATGGTGTGGCGCAGTTGCACGGTACGGTGTCACGACAGATGTTTAAGGGTTTGTGGATTGACGTACCAACCCAAGAAGTGCCAATTACTGCTATTACTAACGGTGTTCATGCCCGTAGTTGTGTGGCTAAATCAACTCAAGAGTTATACGATCGCTATTTAGGCCCCAATTGGTCATCAGCACCAGTGGATCATCCCCTGTGGGATCGGATGAACGCGATTCCCGATGAAGAGTTGTGGCGAAACCACGAACGCTGCCGCTTGGATATGATTTTGTATGTGCGGGAGCGTTTAGTCAAACATTTACGCGATCGCGGTGCATCTCCTAGCGAAATTGCCCAAGCTCAAGAAGTCCTTGATCCTTACGTTTTAACGATTGGCTTTGCCCGTCGCTTTGCCACCTACAAGCGTGCTACTTTATGGATGCGTGATATAGAACGCATCAAGCGGATTTTATTAGGTAACAAAGACCGCAAGGTACAATTTGTCATTGCTGGTAAGGCACACCCTAAAGATATTCCTGGCAAAGAACTTATCCGCGAAATTAATCATTTCATCCGCGAAAATAATTTGGAAAAACAGATTGTGTTTGTTCCAAATTATGATATACATATTGCCCGGTTGATGGTGGCGGGTTGTGATGTATGGTTAAACACACCCCGTCGCCCCCGAGAAGCCTCTGGTACTAGTGGCATGAAAGCAGCGATGAATGGGTTGCCAAATTTAAGTGTACTTGATGGTTGGTGGGATGAAGCGGATTATGTCCGCACTGGTTGGGCAATTGGACACGGAGAAATTTACGACGATCCCAACTATCAGGATGAAGTAGAAGCAAACGCTCTGTATGACATCTTAGAAAAAGAAGTCGTAGCGTTATTTTATCATCGCGATGCGGACGGTTTGCCCAGACGCTGGGTAGCCAAAATGAAAGATGCCATCCGATTAAATTGTCCCTTATTTAACACTGCACGAATGGTGCGAGAGTATGCACAAAGAGCATATTTCCCAGCGAGCGATCGCTATCATATCCTGACTAGTGATAATTACGCTCCTGCTAAAGAACTGGCAGCTTGGAAATTAAATCTAGGTGAACATTGGTACAATATCACTATTAAAGATATTGATGTCTCTGCCGGCCCTGATATTGAGGTAAACCAAACTGTTGCTGTGAAAGCCAAAGTTGATTTGGCTACTCTCACAAATAATGATGTACAGGTAGAACTGTATCAAGGTGCAGTAGATGCCAGTGGCGAGATTGTCAACGGTGTACCACTGGTGATGGAATACCAAGGAGAGGATGACCAAGGTTTAAGTATTTACACGGCTGATATTTTGTATACTACTTCTGGTTTGCAAGGATTATCTTTGCGTGTATTGCCTAAACATAAGTACCTTTCCAGTCCTTATGAGCCAAGGCTAATTTTGTGGGCGCAGTGAGTGATTAGGGATCGGGGATCGGGCATTGGCTATTCCGCGTGTCCCCCCATCCCCCCATCTCCCCATCTCCCTTGTCCCCTTTCCCTGATCCGTAATCCCCGAGCCTCTGGGGCACAACTATGTAACCTGTAGTGCGATCGCCTAGTACTAGGTTACGTTGTTCTCCCCAATACCACCAATATGCTGCTACGTAAGCACAGATTAAGCTATCTAGTTTGTCTTCGGCTGCTTTGAGTATTGCGCCTGTGGTTGGGATTTGGGGGAGAAGTGAACCGCAGAGGCGCAGAGGACACAGATGAGGATTGAGAGTAGGTAGGGTTTGTGTAATGTAATTGTAGAGTTTGATGAGTTCTTGGTGGCGATCGCTCAGGCGTCCTTTTTTATACTTGAGGATGTGTTCTAGGTTGAAGAGATGGACTATGGCGGGGTGGGGAAAGACTTCGATTTGATATCTGCCGGGTTGTTGCGGTTCGATGGTGGGGGCGTGGGCGAAACCACGAGATTCTAGTTCTAAGCCAAAGTTAATGGTGCGTTGGGCGAAGGGAAGATTCAAATTGGCGGGGTAGCAACCAGCGTGGTATTTACCGAAGTATTTATGGGTGAGTTTGTCCGGGAGGCGGCTACCGGTGGCGTTGGGGATGAGAGTCGGGGCGTCTACGGCGATGACGGCACTTTCACCTGGTGGAACGCAAGTATCTACCCAGTTGAGGATGTCTGCAATTACTTCTTTGCGATCTAAATCGAGGATTTGTAGTTTCTGATCTGCCCATTCTATGCAGCATAGTCCACTTGGTTGCGATTTCCAGCCTAAGTCAATGCCTAAAAATTTCATCGGTTTTATCACCAGGTTATTTTAACTGGATACTTTGCTATCAAAGGATCACAACTAACTAAAATTATATTTTCGATATTTGATTGAGTAACTAATAATCTATCAAAAGGATCTTTGTGATGGAAATGTAATGCGTAATTACGAATTACGAATTATCAATACAACTAAATTCGATCTATACCAAGGAGCCAGAAATCTCTGACAAGGAAATGGCAGCCTTAGCGCAACATGGTAATGGGCGATCGCAATAAGTACCCACGTCAAGGGTCAATCTGGAGAGGAGCCGTGTGATTGGAAACAGTGCGCCGTGGTATGCGCTGATTTGATTACCAACAAAGTTGGTTGGAGTTCAGGGTAACTGACTCCAAGGCGAACAACTAACCTAGACTTGAAAGAGCGAGGGGAAAAGAGCATGTTCGTAAAGCGGGGAGTAATAGAAGACGTGTAAATTACAGTCCCGCAACGCCTGAACGATATGGCTAAAGCTGAATTGCTTGAATCCTAATATCCAGAGGTGGAACTTCACATCCTTCGGTAGCACGTCTGTACACCGATGTCATCTGTAACCATAAATTAGACTTTTGTTTATGGTACGCCCTGACAGATGAGCGATAAGTAATGAACTTATTTAAGGATATGAGTAGAAGCCTAAGTCGTTCTAAACGTTCATCAGCAAAGGAACACGGGATTGCCTACGGGACGCGAGTCCTATGGTAACGGAGTTCCAATAGTAGTCATGGGAGTTACGCCCCATCAAGGAGAACGGGAGAGCCGTTTACAGGGCAAAGTGGAACAGGTAATTAGATGTAACAGAAGTCGAGAGGTACGCAGGATGCGAACAGCCGAAACGATACTGAACATCATACGTACACGCGGACAACGTGGGTTGCCAGTAGAAGATGTGTATCGACTACTATACAATCTAGATTTATATTTACGTGCCTACGGCAAGCTAAACAGCAATGCGGGTGCAATGACACCTGGCGCAACACCGGAAACAGTGGATGGGATGTCCCTGGAGAAAGCTAATAAATGTGAAATTTGCGGAGCAACGGACAATATTGAAGTCCACCATATTCGTAAACTAGCAGATATTAAGCAAAAAGGTCGTAAGGAACGCCCCGAATGGATGCTTAAAATGTCAGCACGTAAACGTAAAACTCTTGTAGTTTGTTGTCAATGCCATGAGAAAATCCAATACGGACGCTACGATGGTGACACTCTCAAAACGTAATGATTACTGGAAAGCTACGTGATACGGAAACGGTCATGCGTAGTTTGGAGGGGGGTGGTTGGAAAAGTGCCAGTAATGGTAACTCGTTGGCTACCCACCCTACTTCATGTCCGGTTCTGAAACCCAGCATGGGGGCGACCTGCATGCTTAGGTTAACGGCTTGTATCCCATTATTTGCGGTCAACATTCTTTTAGTAATACCCAATTGGTTAACTTTTCCAGCAAATAGACAGGGACAATAACGAGGATTTCTAATATTATCACCTATTTTATTTTGCAATAAACGTTGCAAAATTGTAATAAATTTGTTAAATTTAATTTATGCGATAACTCAAAAACAAAAAGCAGAACTTATAAAAAGTGATTTAGTGGCTGAAGAATTCGGTAGGCTAAACAACTACGCCATCGAACCTAACAATAACGTGATGGATCAGCTTCAGTTTGGCTTTAATTCAGTATGCAGAAAAATGAACGGAGACGTTAGCCATGATTGGTTTTGTTTCGTTCCTGGTTCTAGTAGTCCTGACTAAGCATACACAGGCTTCTAACAAATTGAGCTTCACTAGATATCCTCAACACTTTTGCAAAATATAAGGATGAAACTAATGAGAACTAATGTTGGCTTAACTAATCCCTCTCTGCTCAATCCCGTTGTCTTCAGATCCAGTTTCAATCACTTTGAGAAAATCAACGCAACTCAAGCTTGGTCATTGTTTTTCACTGGAGGTAAAGAAGATAAGGCACTGGGTCTAAGCTCCACAATAGGTCGTTTTTTCAACCTTAGCTTGATCGCGATCGCTATTGCAAGTATCTTCTGGACTTTCTGTCTGCGACCTTTTTAAACGAGCATGGAGACGAGAAGCAGAGTCATTACCAAAATTAACTCCCAGGAAACTGTTATGACCCAGACAAACATCACCTCGCCAATAAACGAAAATGATAAGCGCAATTCTTGGCTTTGGGGATTCACACCCCAGACTGAACTCTGGAACGGTCGTTTAGCCATGATTGGCTTTATATCTGCCGTCCTGATTGAAATGTTTTCCGGTCAAGGCTTCCTTCACTTCTGGAGTATTCTGTAAGTCAGCAGTTGCTGCAACAAGAAGCAACAGGTTAATTTGAATCAATTCATGTAATTTCGTTCTGGAGATTTTGAAAAATGTCGTTTACTATCGAATCTGCACGCTCTATTTTTCCTGAAACTGAAGTTGCTAATGCAATTCCAGCTATAGTTGAATCATTCAATCAGCTCAGTGCTGAGGATCAGTTGGCTTTACTTTGGTTTACCTATACCGAGATGGGAGTTACAATCACTCCTGCTGCTATGGGAGCAGCCAATATGGTCTTCGCAGAAAAAACCTTGACTCAAATCAAGCAGATGTCTGCTAGAGAGCAAACGCAAGTGATGTGCGATCTGATTAACCATGCTGACACTCCTATCTGCCGTACATATTCATCTTTCGGCACTAATGTCAAGTTGGGCTTCTGGTATCAGTTAGGCGAGTGGATGAAACAAGGAATCGTTGCTCCGATTCCAGAAGGTTATAAACTGTCTGCACAGGCATCAGATGTCCTCCAAACCATCCGTCAACTTGAAGGGGGTCAGCAACTCACCGTATTACAAAATATAGTCGTCAACATGGGGTGTGCTCCAACAGTGAGCTCCCAAAAAGTTAAAGAACCTGTGGTTCCACCTAAAGATATCGCACCCCGAGCTAAAGTTAGCATTGAGGGCATCGACAACTTGACAGTCCTCAGCTACATGGAGAATATGAACGCCTTTGACTTCCAAGGGGCTGTGGCTTTATTTGCTGAAAATGGTGCCTTGCAACCCCCTTTCCAAGACCCAATTGTCGGTCAGGAGAACATCCTCGCCTATATGCGCGAAGAATGCTATGGACTCAAGCTCATACCAGAGCGGGGGATATCTGAGCCAGCAGAAGGAGGATTCACCCAGGTTAAAGTGACGGGTAAAGTGCAAACTCCCTGGTTTGGTGACAGTGTTGGCATAAATCTAGCATGGCGGTTCTTGCTCAATCCGCAAGGTAAGATTTTCTTTGTGGCAATTGACGTGCTGGCAACTCCCCAGGAACTACTTAACATGGGCTTTATCCAGTAGAACATGTTTAGGGTGTTTTGGGATGTGGATCCGACAAGTTCCTCAATTTAGTTCTTAAATGCTGGAGATTTTTATGAATTGGGTCAAGGTGCTTGCTCAAGATGCCCTCCCCCAAGATGCGCGGAAGGCTCTGACAATTTTTCCAACCCGCGTAGAAGAAGGCAGTGTCTGGGTGGGTCTAGAAGAGTAGAGTTGGTAAATACTCTATTAGAAAGAGGTTATTGAAGTAGCGCCCAACCCATTTACATCTGCATAACCCTCCAAGCCTCTAAAACACGGGGTTTCTTTGTTTTTATCAAGCTCAATTATTAGCAATCCTATTCGTTGAACCTTGGGTGCAACATGAATTAAAGATTGATAGACAAGACTCCGTATTTAGTTGCAACACAGTTTTTGGAACTTTTACAAATTTAAAGATATTAACAGGCAATATTATTACAAGTATTACAGTTTTGTAAATAATTTGTTATAATAATTGTATATAACTTAAACACGAGGTCACGCCCATGCGCTACATCGATAGAGAAGGGAAGACCCTCAACCTTGAGGATTGTAGGACTGCTGAGAGTTTCTTTATGGAAGCGGAGGTGTACATATGCGAACCATGGGAAATGCATTTCAATAAAGAAGGAGATTTAACAGCAGGAAAGAAACCGAACAAAGCGATCGCACATCTTCGTAGTGATGGCAGTGAACTGATCCCCGCTGAAGTTCAAGCGCGTAAACACAGAGACGGCAGTCAATTGCTGAACCTGCCTCTCGCAACTGGCTATACAGTAAATGACGAGGGAATGATCAATAACTACGCAATTCAGCCTGCTATGTCCTTGGCAGAGTATCCCTCACCAGAACAGCAACAGCGCTACATCTTCCAAGGGGCAGTAGCTATCCTGTTTGTTGCTCTAACACTGATGACTGCATTTGCTGTTAGCTAGTGGTCTATCGCATTAATTTTGATGCCTACAATATCCTGGACTTCTCCAGAAGCCTGGGATCTGACCACCACTAACGACTGATAACTCATGCAATTAACTACTAACTAGGTCGTCGTGAATATTTATTGTCAAGATAAGACAGGAGGCAGCCTGGAGGGAACAGGCTTTTAGCTTAGTTAATCTTTAATAACATAGTTAGGCTTTTTCTCACCAACTTGCTTAAGTTAAAGTTATTGTTCAACAATCGGATGCGAATTTGGGGTCTGCTTCAGTGACGAAAACCCTATTGAAGAAGTCAGAGGTCAGAAGGTTAATTACAGGGGGATTCTGACCCCCAGTAATTGCACACCACTAAAGCTCTTAAACTGTGACTAAATCTTGTTCCACAGCATTAGGCATAGTCAGTGGATCAAATCCTAACTGCTGAGTAATGCGCTCTCTAGCTAAAATCCGATATTGCCAAAAATGTTCCCCAGCCGCACATAAACCTAAATACATATTCAGGAATTTAGGCTTACTACGTATAATTGCCCACAGCTGTTGCCAAAACTGAAGACGAATTTCCCGGCGTTGCCAACCTTGACGCCAGAGTAACTGGATAATTAATCTAATTCCTTTTCCGGGAGGAAAATATACTGTTTGCTGGAGGTAGGGATTAGGTGTGATGTTGAGACATTGTTCAAAACAACGTCGCAAGTAATTTTTTGGTTCGTACATTGTCCACATTGCCTCTACATATTCTCTGGCAACTTCAGCCATTGGGCGAGTAGGGACAAAGTTCATTAAGGCATTTTGATCTCCCACCTCTTCACCACCGAAACCTTCTAATAATCGCTGCTCCTGTTTTAGTCTTTGCCACAGCGCTGTGTTGGGGACAGCTTGTAAAATTCCTAGCATGGGTTGAGCGATGCTAGTTTGTTCTACAAAGGTTTGAATCCGCTCACCTGCACCGCTGCGTTCCCCATCGAAGCCAATGATAAATCCTGCATAAATAAGTAATCCAGCTTGATGGATTTTCTGACAGGCTTCTACTAAAGGATTGCGGGTATTCTGATACTTACGAGTTACTTGCAAACTATCTTGATCGGGGGTTTCTATACCGAGAAAAACTGCGTAGAATCCAGCTTGAGCCATTAAGTCTAATAATTCTGCATCTTCTGCGAGATTGACAGAAGCCTCAGTCCAAAAAGTAAAGGGATAATTGCGCTCCTTCATCCAAGGAATTAACTCTCGTAGCAGGCGTTTAACATTACGCTGATTGCCAATGAAGTTATCATCCACCATGAAGATTGAGCCACGCCAACCTAAATCATAGAGGTTTTGGAGTTCTGCTAGAGTCTGACTTGGCTCTTTGGTACGGGGTTTGCGGCCATAGAGATTGATAATGTCACAGAATTCGCAGTTAAAAGGGCAACCTCGGGAAAACTGAACTGCCATCATAAAGTATTTATCCCGCTTAAGTAAGTCAAAGCGAGGCATAGGACTTTTAGTCACGTCTGGTTTTTCACTGGCGCGAAAAATACCTTGCTCTTGATTTTGGGCGATCGCTTCTAAAAATTGCGGAACTGTAATCTCCCCTTCGTCTAAAATTAGGTAGTTAGCTCCTGCATTGAGGGCAGCTTCTGGTATTGAAGTCGGATAAGGTCCACCCACTGCTACTTTTTTCCCTAGCTGTGCCGCTTTCTGAATCTGGGCAAGAAAATCTTCTTTTTGGGCAATCATCGCAGAAAGAATCACGATATCACACCATTGCCAATCTGCATCCGTTTCTGAGCTAACATTGCGATCGTAAAACCGAATTTCCCATTCTGTCGGTAGCATAGCAGCGACAGTAATAATACCCAGTGGGGGAATAGATGCCTTTAATCCTGCGATTTTCATGAATTCATCGTAAGACCAAAAGGTTTTAGGAAAGCGGGGATAAAGTAACAGTGCTTTCATGGTTGTAATTCTCTTGTTCTGAAGCTTTGCTATAAATCCTGATTTCTGCATCTCCATTGCAGATATGCAGAAAAATCACATCTAGTCGTCTGTCTCCGGAGAGATATTGAGAGTAAAAAGCAAATTTCCAGTCGTCAGGTTTTCAGCAGTTTTACAATCTGCCAAATCAAAGTTTTTTGGTAAAACTAAAAGGAATTGGGCAATACGAGCCACAGTAGTAAAGCTTTCATCAGCAAATACCCGATGAAAAAATAATCAATTACTTCTAAGGTTACTGCTAGTTTTTCTGAACAGATTTTAAATTTTGTCTATTTTTATAAAGTAATTATACTAGCCCTTTGGTGGTGCAATCCTAAACAATACTAAGACACCAAGTTGAATTAGCAAAAAGCAGGAAGATGACGGCTACTGATCTTCGGCTTGGTTAAGTTTATCTAATGCTTCCTGAAGTACTCGACGGCAAAACTCAGGATAATTCTCAATTGATTTTATTTTCTGGGCCATTGTTTTGGTAACTCTAATGGCGATTCTTTCGGTTAGGGGTTCATCTCTATCCGTTTTAAAACCGTGTTTTTTGATTTCTGGATTGCCATGTGGATTAGGCATTTAGTTCTATTAATAATTTTTAGATAACTTGGGAATAATTAGGCAACAAATTGTATAGTTAAAAATATGGTGGGCAGCTTCCGCCAAGAATACTTACCCACCAAGTCCATTTACGAAAAAACAGACATTTACTATGTTAAACCGCACTGAGCTGGAGGCAAAGACTCTGCCAGAGCTGATTCAACTGTGCCAAATTTACGGAATAAGACCAGAAGGGAATATTAACGATCGCAACTCTTGCATTAAGGTATTACCGAACTTTCCACGTCAAGCAATTTTGGAATTTCGCAAAGGTAGAGGCTTGCAATATCCAAAATTGAATGAAGTATACAATAGCTTGTTTGCTATACTTCGACAGCTAGGGCAACCAACAGATGCTCAACTGGCACTAATGAGGGCTACACTACAGGGACAAAGGAAGCATATTATCAAACTCAGATGTTTCGCCTCTGGTATATCCGCCAGTTGATTCAACAAGTGCTGACTTTGTTACAGTAGCGATCGCACAAGGTATTGGGGATTGGGGATCGGGTATTGGGGATTAGGGATCTAGGGATTAGGGATTCATTATTTCTCCCATGTCCTCCGTGTCTCCCATGTCCCCCTTGTCCCCCTTGTCCCCCTTGTCTCCCTTCCCTTCGATTCCCCAGTCCCCTTTTTGCCCATTTTTAAGTATCTTTAAAAAAAGTTAAAACTATTAATCCTACGTTATGTCTGTCAGGCAAAGAGTTCTTTCTGGTGTTCAACCAACTGGTAACTTACATTTAGGAAATTACTTAGGTGCAATTCGTAACTGGGTAGAAGGACAAAGCCAGTACGATAATTTCCTGTTTATAGCTGATTTGCACGCTGTTACTTTACCACACAACCCGGCAGAACTAGCTAAAAATACTTATACCTTGGCTGCTTTATATCTGGCTTGTGGTCTTGATTTAACCCATTCCACTATTTTTGTACAATCTCACGTCCCTGCCCACACTGAACTTACTTGGTTACTTAACTGCATTACACCCCTCAACTGGCTGACAGATATGATTCAGTTCAAAGAAAAGGCTGTCAAGCAGGGTGAAAACGTGGGTGTTGGTTTGTTAGACTATCCTGTGCTGATGGCTTCTGATATTTTGCTCTACGAACCGGATAAAGTGCCAGTGGGCGAAGACCAAAAGCAGCACTTAGAACTAACGCGGGATATTGTTAATAGGTTTAATCACTTATTTGCTAAACCAGATCAACCAGTCTTAAAGTTACCAGAACCTTTGATTCGCAAGGAAGGTGCTAGGGTAATGAGTTTGACGGATGGGACAAAGAAAATGTCCAAGTCTGATCCTTCGGAATTAAGCCGGATCAACTTGCTAGATTCACCGGATGAGATTGCCAAAAAAATTAAGAAATGTAAAACCGATCCGACTCGCGGTTTAGAGTTTGATAATCCAGAACGACCAGAAAGTAATAATTTGTTAACTCTGTATATGGTGCTGTCTGGCAAAACCAAGGAAGAAGTCGCTGCTGAGTCTCAAGATATGGGCTGGGGACAATTTAAGCCTTTGCTGACAGAAACAGTCATCAATGCCCTCAAACCTATCCAAGAGAAATATCAGGCAATAATGGACGACAGAGGCTATTTAGAGTCTGTTTTACGGCACGGAAAACATAAAGCAGAGGCTGTTGCTAACCAAACTTTAGCAAAAGTTAAAGCAGCAATGGGATACTCCACACCATTATGAGGTTTTCTGTGTAGGGTGAGTTGTGTTATAGCTTTACCCAAAGACAGAAATGCTCATTTTTATGCTGGATACTCAAAATCCAACTTCTTTAACTTCTTTTCGGACAGCAGCAAAAGCTGGTCAATTCCTGATTACCGCCGAGGTAGCACCACCAAAAGGCGGTAATCCAGAACACATGCTCAAAATGGCGGCGACCCTTAAGGGGAGGGTTCATGCTGTCAATATTACCGATGGCAGCCGGGCAGTTTTACGGATGTGTCCGGTGGTGGCATCGGCAATTTTATTACAACATGGCATTGAACCAATTTGTCAGATTGCTTGTCGCGATCGCAACCGCATTGGTTTACAAGCTGATTTAATGGGCGCTCATGCGATCGGCATCAGAAATATCTTAGCCTTGACCGGTGATCCTGTGAAAGCAGGTGATCATACTGACTGCAAAGGCGTGTTTGACTTAGAATCTGTGCGGCTGCTGCAAGTCATACAAAAGCTGAATCATGGCGTTGATTACAACGATACACCCTTAAATGATGGGGCACTAGATTTATTTCCTGGTGCAGCAGTTGATCCGCAATGTCCAAGTTGGTCGGGTTTGCAAAAACGATTTGAACGCAAATTAGAAGCAGGAGCCCAGTTTTTTCAAAGTCAATTAATTACTGATTTTGAAATACTAGAAAAGTTCATGGATAAAATTGCTGTTGGTTGTGGCAAGCCAATTTTAGCTGGAATTTTCTTGTTTAAATCAGCAAAAAATGCCCAATTTATTAATAGGTGTGTTCCGGGTGTAAATATTCCCCAACACATCATTGATAGATTGGCACAAGCAAAAGATCCCCTAGAAGAAGGGATGAAAATTGCTGCGGAACAGGTACAGATCGCACAGCAATTGTGTCAAGGTGTCCACATGATGGCAGTGAAGCGAGAAGATTTGATTCCGCAAATATTAGAGATGGCTGGTGTTGCGCCAGTTAATCAGATGGTATCAGTTTAAACAAATGCTCTCTCAGTTCAGATCCCCGACTTCTTTAAACGAAGTCGGGGATCTATAATCCCTCACAATTAATGTGGTAAACCACTAGGTGAGTGATCGCATTTCTTTGTTGATTGAAGAGAGTGCGATCGCTCTTTTGTTGCCTCTATTGCTAAACTAAAAAACAACCCCTACCCCTGCAAAGGTAATCTTATGACCTCTGCAACTAATCCACCTAACGCCCTCACCCCTTTTCCTGATCACACTCAACTTCCTGAGTCTGACGGTACATTTGTGAAAAACTTCCAGGAACATCCCCAAAGTATTTTACTAACTGACTCGATTAAACCAATATTGCAAAAACGTCATCCTGATGGGCAATACTGCATTGGTCAGGATTGTGGGATCTACTGGCGCTTGACTGATCCCCCAGAGAAAGGAGCAGAAGCACCGGATTGGTTTTATGTAGGGAATGTACCGCCCTTGCTCAATGGTCAAACACGGAGGTCTTATGTACTATGGCGAGAATATATTGCCCCCTTGATTGCTTTGGAGTTTGTCTCTGGGGATGGTAGTGAGAAACGAGACAAAACTCCTTGGAAAGGCAAATTTTGGATTTATGAACAGGTGATTCGTCCTCCCTTTTATGGCATTTATGAAGTGAATAAAGCCAGTGTAGAAGTTTATGAATTTATTGGTGGACAATATCAGCTATTACCACCTAATGAACGCGGACATTATCCCATAAACCCATTAGGTGTTGAGTTAGGCATTTGGCATGGCCAATATCAGAATGTGGAATTACCTTGGCTGCGCTGGTGGGATTTGCAAGGTAATTTGTTGTTAACTGGTGAGGAAAGAGCCGAAAGAGAACGTCAACGAGCAGATCGTTTGGCTGAACAATTGCGATCGCTTGGGGTTGAACCAGAGGCTTAGTATTTTTGGACTGTGGCTTAAAGGTGCGATCGCCCCAGCAAGCTATAATCTCAAAAAGCTATTCAATATAACAAACTACAAGAAGTCAACTATGGCTCAAGTCTTGGTTGAAGACCTAGACCCCATCATCCTAGAAAAGCTAGAAATCCTTGCTCAACAGCATGGTCACTCTTTGCAAGCAGAAATCAAACACATCTTGGAGATGGCAGTACAAAGCCAGGTAACTTCAAGCAAGCCAGTCAATATGGCAAAGGCGAGAGAGGCTGCTTTCCAAATGCGGCTACAGTTAGTGGGTAGCATCCATACCGACAGTGCAGAACTCCTTAGAAAGGAGAGAGAAAAGTGAATCGGTACGTGATTGATGCCACTGTCGCTGTCAAATGGTTCATCCCAGAGATTAACAGCGAAAAAGCCGCTCGTCTTTTGGACGGAACTTATGAGTTAATAGCCCCAGATTTACTGCTACCTGAGTTTGGTAATATCTTGTGGAAAAAAGTTCAGCTAGGAGAAATTTCTCAAGAAACCAGCCGCAGAATTATACATAACTTCAAAACAGTTATGTTACAGACTTATCCTTCAACATTGTTGTTAGAAACTGCTGTGGAAATGGCTAACACTCTAGCACAAACTGTGGATGAATGTTTTTATCTAGCCCTTGCTTTTACGGAAGAATGTCAGCTTGTCACAGCTGATCGCAAATTTTACAACGCGCTCAAAATAAGCTTTTTTGCCGATAATCTTCTCTGGGTAGAAGATATTGCTAATTTGTAGGCAGGACACTTAATATTATCCGTCTGTGTCGGTAATTGGTAATGTGTAATGGGTTATTGGGATATTAGACTAAAAGTCGAATTAACCCCCTCAGTTCCCAAAACTGGAGAAATCTTACTCCCTCCCCGTTTCGGCTATCCATTACCCGGATCTTTCTCAAGAAATGGGAATAATAGACCAACAAATTTGGGTGAGAAATATAGAAGATTTAGGAAAAGCGAAAAAACGTCATCACAGACAAACAGAAGCTCACTTACGAAGCTAGGCAAAATCCAGATATCTGTTGTGAGACTGTTTTAAATACTGTTGAATGGCAATCTTTGTGTGTCACTGTCAGCAAAAACCCAATTCCACCCAAGACACCACCGACATTAAGACAAGCAGTACGTATGATTGCTAGCCTCGGTGGTTTTCTTGGTCGTAAAGCTGATGGAGAACCTGGTGTGACAACTATTTGGAAACGGTTGCGGCGATTACACGATATCGCCACAACTTGGAAATTAGCCCATCAAAGCTAACACGCATACTTTCTGCTGTTTGTCTAATCCTCCTATTCTAATCATCGTCTCGAATCCTCTTGGAAATTAGCTTTCAGCTTTTGTTAAGAAAGATGCGACTAATGGATAGCTTAAAAAAGGGGGGTTGGGGAGGGGTTTAATATTATTCATATGTTGCATTCTTTGTATAAGTTGGTATTAGGATTGGTTTGTATAAGTTCTTTTGCATAAAATTCTCTTTTTTGCTGTCAAATATCAGCTTAGTTGAGGCATGATACAGCAGGCTTTTTAAGATTTTGATCATGCGATCGCAAATTTTTCATATTTTAAATTTTCTGCCACAAAAAGATAATATTTCCTAGCAATAGCTTTTATTCCTTTGGTTAAAGTCTATCTCACTTCTTTAGATAGAAACCTAACTGCAAATACACAAGTTATTCTCATAATTAATAGAAAACCTAACTTTAAATAGCACAGAGCAAACATAGCAAAGGCTACTTAAAATTGCTTAACCTTTGCAAAGATTTGCATCTACCTTTTCATCAACTTATTCGGAGAAGATTACATCAAATACTATGACTAATCCAAATGATAACAAAAGCTATCGTGAAGTTAGACAAGATAGTTATATCGATAGCAATGGCGAAACTCATACTAAGGTCACACGCACCACTGAAACTGTTAACAACGATAGGGTAGATTCTCAATCTTATAGGAATGGTTATTTACAAGGCCGAGTATCTGAACGTAACTATCAAGAAGACCTCGCACAACGAGACACAAATAACGCATCGCAAGGATTGTTGTTAGGCTTTTTAATTGCTGGTTTAGCAGCATTAACAGCTGGTGCAATCTGGTACTTTAATCAACCAGATCCAGCCGTAGACAACACAACTACACCAGTAGAAACTATTCCACCAACATCCAGCCCAACTCCTGCTGCGACTCTGACACCTGAACCCCAACAAACAACAATTATTGAAAGAACCAGGGAAGTTCCTGTTCCTATTCCTGTTCCTGAACAGAGAACATCACCAGTACCTACTCCTGCCGCACCCGATATCAACATTACCGTACCGCCGCAACAGCCTTCTAGTACACAAACTGCACCGACATCACCATCCACTTCTAACGGTAGTACTTCGACTACAACTCCTACCACACAACCAACTACTTCACCAAACGAAACTAGTACAACCACTCCTTCCCTAAATGGACAAGATCAAACAGATGTAACACCTAATAGCAATTCATCTGATACTAACAGCAGGAGTCAATAGTCAATTGTTAATGGTTAGTAGTTGGTTGTTGATTGTTGATTGTTGATGGTTAATGGTTAATAGTTAGTAGTTGTACCAGACGTGCCATGGCACGTCTGTACAGTGGTTAGTAGTTAGTGGTTAGTAGTTAATAGCTACTACTCACACTCCTCACACCCCTCACACCCCTCACACTCCACCTTACGGGAAGCCTATGAGCGCGTCTACACACTCCTCAGACTTCTCACACTCCTCATTACTCCCCACACCCCACCACCCCATCACCCCATCTCCCCATCACCCCATCTCCCCACTCCTCACACCCTTTCTTTAGCTGGTGGCGTGATACCCCACTTGCTTAATCCTTGTGAAAGTTCATTTAAAAATTCCAAATCCTCTTCAGGTAAAGACTGGGGAGGATTTTCTGTTTTTTCCAGAAAGACAAAGGCTTGCCGAAACTGAGTTGGTGTCGCCTCAATCGGTGAGTCAAGGTGACAAGGAATAATCCGTTGAAAATCCCAACTCGCTACTTGATTAGCCCATTTGATAGTTTTCTCTGGATCTCGGTTAAGAATTAAAGTTTGCAGGATGGGTGCAACAAACAAGCGTCCGTCCCCGCGTAGGGCATCAAAAGATTGTTGCCAGTCATTCCACTTAAAAGGAAATAAACCGAAATAGGCTTTCCTAGAACGATCTGGTGCCCCTAAAGCATAGCGAAACACTTGCCTCGTACTAATTACTTCCAGCGCACTCGGTTGGAAGTAAAAAGCAAATAATACAATTCGCTGCCACCCCTTACGACGGTTAGCCTCAGTGTCAAAAACAATGTGGAAGGCGTCGTCTTTGGCATGAAACAGTAGAGGATAGGGGTCAAGTTGAACTATTGGCGGTGGATCTGCGGGGATAGACAGAACTATATCTGTGACTAGCAATGTACGCGATCGCTTATGGAAAAATGCAACTTCGGCAAATCGTCCTGGCCCCAATTCGATAGGGCCAAGAATTGCATAGTCAAACTCATCAGCAAAGGGTGTATCACTGCTATTCGGTGGAAGTACATGAGTACGTCCCCCAGGTAAACCTAGCCAACTCAGGGGCAAGTTGAGAGGAAAACTCCACTGCTTCGGGGCTACAAAGACTTGCGCTTGGGGAAAGCGTCTGGCAAAAGGGCCGACAAAGACTTTATGTTCTAAACCAGAAATGGTAGGCAGGATAATATATTTAACATCCCCGTGTTCTGTCACTAATTCTTCAACAAGGCGGATACATTCTGGGGTTGGTGTGATCGGTGCGTAAACGAGGAGTCCACCTGCTTCTAACTTCACAACAGTCATGCGAATTGGCACGACAACATAGAAAATCCCCTGTATCTGGTCAAAAGTCCAGATTGTATCTTTTACTACTTCTTGCCGGAGTGTGCGTCGTCTGCCAAATGGGTAGAGTGGTAAAACAGGCCAGAAAGGCCAAGACCAATCTTTTAAAGAGATGCCATCCTGTTGTGTCTGCATATTTTGCGTGTTCATCGTGGTTTTCTCCACGACTCGATCCTCCCGAATCCCCAAGGCTGAGAATATTTTATCTGAATATCTCAAACCAGCTGTCTTGAAAATAGGGTAAAGGTGAAAGGGGAAGGGGAAGAACATAGGAATCGGAGATTAACTTAACAGCAAACCCATAATCCATCTGTGTTCATCTGTGTTCATCTGTGTTCGTTTGATTCATCTCCTCGTTGTGAGCGATCGCCCCTGGGGTTCTAGCTTGAAAATTCTTAAACCATTATCTGTTTCCTTTTAAAAGCTGTTTAACTTCTGCTTCCTGCCTCTTGTCTCCTGCCTTCTTTGATCCAAATCGCCAGTCCACCTCCACGCCCACGTGCTGCGATAAAATCTTCGGTCATGAGAAAGAAAGCAAAAAAGGGTAGTTTGGCAATAGATTGATTGTAGAAATCTTCTGTTTGACTCTTACCGCCTCGAATCTGTTGTTTGTAGACAACACGACCAAACAAGCTGATTTGCATTTGGGTAAAATCAAAAGCCAACAAGTTTTTCTTTCCCAAATATCTGGCTGGGCCTGTAAATTTTAACAATAGGCTGCCAAGTTGTACTTGATTACCTATTTCCCCATTACCAGCAACTATATCTGTAGCAGTAAAACAAATGTGTGCAGCCCCAAACTTTGGTACATAAAAACCCCTACCTAATTCAATTCCTCCCCTATTTTTACTTTTGCGAGTTCCAGTGGTAAAACATAGTCGCCATTGACCAAGTAACGATGTAAAGGGATAAGTTAATTTTTGTTGCTTAGCAGCTTTTTCTGCTTGGAGTAAGGCATTTACCACTGTTGGGGCGGCAGGGCGATCCCTTGCCTCTCCCCGATATGCAGAAACAGCTTGCTCAAGTACAGTTGTAAAATCTGGTGAACTTGGTGATGTTAATTCAGGCGATCGCATTGATTCAATCCTCATTCAATCATCTTAAGTAAGTTGGCACGAATGTAGAGACGCGATGTTCCTCGCGTCTCTACTAGCTGGAGTCGTCATTTGTCATTGGGTAGGGGCAAAGCATTTGTACTAGTAGATTCAGTTTTGATGTCAAGATAGAGATACAAATACTTTGCCCTTACAGGCATGTTTACTTTTCGTAACATTATGTTGATTTCTACCGACTTACTTATTTGTTAGTATTTAGTGTTTAGTGTTCTTTCCAACCAACAATCAACAACCAACAATCAACAACCAACAACCAACAACCAACAACCAACAACCAACAATCAACAACCAACAATCAACAACCAACAACCAACAACCAATACTACTGAGGCTTGCAGCTAATAATAGTGCGGTGGCGAGGGTCACTGGCAACTGTAACTGGTTTCTTAAAACCTACCTCTTCTAATGCTGCCTCTATATCAAAAGAGTAATAATCATCACTCCAAGGTTCAGTACTTTTCATTAAAGTAAATAAAACTGGTGGCAAATTTTGGATCACAGGAGATTTAGGATTGTTGTCTACCAATGCAATACAGCCACCAGGACGCAGCAGTCGCAGCGCCTCAGTAAAAATTGCTTTGCTAGCGTAGTGTGGCAATTCATGAGTCACAAATTGCAAAGTGACAAGATCAAAGGAATTACTTTGCAATTTCGTATCTTCCCCCTTAGCATGAAGCCATTGGGATATTTCGCAATTGACATCTAAAGTTTTAGCTACAGCCAGCATATAAGGCGACAAATCTAGACCAATTGTGCGAACAGGATGATTTTGCTTTTTCTGGTAAAAGCGGTGTAAAGCTAAAGTAGAAATACCTACAGAACAGCCTATATCTAAAATATCTCTAACTTCTTGAGGCCCATAGGTTGCCAAAACTTGATGAAAGGTGTCTCGCAAGCGATCGTGGGCAGTTTCCCAAGTCAGCTTTTCTTTAGGCCATACCCGCAATGCCATAGAATAAGTAGCACTGGGGGCTTCTAAGGCCGCTTGCCAGCAAAGATTTCCTTCGGAGTAGGCATGGAAGGGAACTTGATAGTAATCGGGATAGACAATACTAGAGTCTACAATCTCCGTTAGTTGCTGTTTTACTCCCGATGCTGCCAAACTTTCGTAGTTTTTGCGCCAAGGAACACCATTTTTTTCAGCAGTTTTAATGATTACTTGCCTTGCCTGATGTTTCATCAGGTTGTAAATTGGTCTGGTTTGGATAAGTAGATTCACAAATTGAGAGAGTAGTCCTTCACCAGCCCAATCTGGCTTAATTTTGTCTTTCATCTGAATTATGTGTAATCGAGGCAAGATAACTGTTTATATTTTAGGTTTTAATGTTAAGTTACTGAGAAACTACAATCGAGAACACAAAAGTTTATTAAAAAATAAATTCTTCTAGCTATGAGTATTCTATTCAACCCAAAATTCCGCCTTCTCCTTGGTTCTGCTGCTATATTATCTGTTGGTTTAGGTAGTAGCTACTTGTATATTCAGTCGAACACTCAACAGCAAATGTCTCTTGCCTCTGTTCCAACGAGTTCCATAATTACCAAAAATTTGCAAGATGAAAATCCAGGTAGACAAAATAATTTTACATCAAACTCAGGATTAATATCAGCATCTACCCCCTATCAAGTTATTGATGAATTTAAAAAATATAAATATAGCGTTAATCCTAATCAAACTCTCTCTTCTGCCAAACTACCAACTAATAAGGTGAGTTTCAATCAAAAAGATTTGTTATTTGTTCTTGCGAATACTAGAAAATATTACCAAGACTACGCTAATCAAGACCCAGATATTCTCCGAACAGGATTACTAGGAACTGCGGGAGTTAGTGTCCAAGATACACTGAAAACCCTAGATTTTATGATTGCTGTTTTAAAAGAGGATATTGCAAATAATCGCACGACTCGTTTACAAGATCCCAATTTTATCAATAATAATTTTCGAGTCATTAAATGGTCTGCTTATAAACCCCAAAATCCTAAACAGAAACGGTTAAGAATTACTAAATATGCCGTTTTTACTCACACAGGCTCTAGGAAAAAAACTGCGAATTACAATATACCAATTTACAGTTTAAAAGATAGCTTAAGTGGTGACAATTTTTATACTAAATATACCAAACAGGATGTTTTATCAGGTATTTATGAACCTGGGGGAAGAGAATACGGTAAAGTCGAACCTCTTGCTTATTTGACTCGTCAAGGCTTAGAAGAAGCTTTGATGCAAGGAACAATTTTGATTAATTTTACTGATGGTACTCGAGAATTTTTTAATGTAGATCGAAATAATGGAATGCCTTACATTCGAGGAGTAAAACCAACAGCACAAAAGCGGTATTGGTATTTTAGAAAAGTAAATGCTATTAAAGGCTATGGATATAAGATTGATGCAAAAATTTCCATTAAGCCAGGAGTAACTTTTGCTGGGGATGTATTAAATATTGGTTTAGGCCGAGTAATTGTAATTGAGTATGGTCAAGGTAAAAATAAACGCCTCAAAATGGGAGCGATCGCCGATACGGGCGGAGCATTTTTACCAAATCTTTATCAGCTTGATTTTTTAGCAGGAATTTTTAAGACTAATAGGGATTTTAGCAGGTACATCAGTCAGTTACCCGAATATGCCACAGCCTATATTTTAGTGAAAAAGTAAATATTTGACAGTGAATCTTAAAATCTCTTTTTCCTCTCTGCGTCTTCTGTGTCTCTGTGGTTAATTCAATAATTTATAAACCATAGAGAACGTAGAGAACACACCAGAGTAGAAGTTACAGAGGAGTTAAAATAATTCTTCTTTGATTAACCGACCATCTTCTATATGAATTATTTTATCGGCTATATCTAAAACTCGGTTGTCATGAGTCACCATCAAAATAGCACATTGCTGTTCCTTCGCCAGTTGCTGCATTATTTCTACAACCTCTCTACCAGACTTACTATCTAAGGCAGCAGTAGGTTCATCTGCTAAGACTAATTTGGGTTGACTCACCAAAGCACGAGCAATGGCTACCCGTTGCTTTTGTCCTCCCGAAAGTTCGGTAGGATAGTAATTAATTCGATGTCCTAATTTAACAGCATGGAGCATCGCTTCTGATTTCAGTCGAGCCTGTCGGTAAGAAATATTTTTGTGTAGTTCAAGTGACATTTGTACATTCTGTCGGGCTGTTAAGAAATCCAGTAAGTTGTGAGCTTGGAAAATATAGCCAATGTTGCGGCGTACTTGCACTAATGTTTCATTACTTGCCCCATGTAACTCCCAATCTAAAAATTTGAGGCTTCCTTCTTGAACAGAGCGCAATCCACCAATTAAAGTTAGTAAAGTTGTTTTTCCGGAACCAGATGGGCCAGACAAAATCACAATTTCTCCAGATTTTATCACCAAATTAATGTCAAATAAAATCTGGCTTCGTAATGATTTTTGCCCAAAGTAGTGATTGAGATTTCTAACGGAAACCACAACTTCTTGTTGAAACATGGATTTTGTAGTTCATTTGATGATTAAATTAGAAAATTTCGGCTGGATCTACTACTCGCAATTTATTTGTTGATAAAAATGCAGAAGTTAAACACATTAATAATGTCGCAAATAAGATTATTAATGCCTTGTCATAGCTCATAAGAACTGGTAATTTAGTAGCATTTTTAGCCAAATCATATAGAAATATAGATATAAATATGCCAGGAATATAACCTAGTATTGCCAAAATGAAAGCTTGTTTAAAAACGACACCTAGCAAGTATTTATTTTTAAATCCCATTGCTTTTAAGGTTGCATATTCAGCTAAGTGACTAGATATATTACTATAAAGTATTTGATAAACAACAACTACACCAACAATAAAGCCCATTATTACCATCAGATTAAAGATGAATCCAATTGGTGTTCTGACACTCCAATAGTTTTTTTCAAAATCAATAAACCCTTTACGTGTCAAAACTTTCACATCTTTGGGTAAGTGGGCTGACAGCATCGCTAAAACTTTTTGGGGATCAGCACCAGGTTTGAGAGTAAGTAAGCCTATATCTATATATTCGGGAGAACGATCTAGGAATACCTTGATGAAAGTTGAGTAACTAATCATTAAATTGCCATCTACTCCAAAGGAAGGCCCTAGCTTGAATAAGCCAGCAATTTTCACTCTATAACCAACTAATGAGTTATATCCAAATATTTCAATACTGACAGGTTCGTTTTGGACAAACTTTTCCGCAATTGGGCCAAATTCTGGACGCGAACCACGGTCAAATAAAACTACGTTAGGACGTTTGAGTAGATTTAGGTTTTGATTAACCTCTGGCAATTTAAAAACTGATTTTGCTGGATCAAAACCAAGTACATAAATTGGAAATTTCCGACCATTAATTGGGTTTTTGAGTTTAGCAAATTGAACGTATAAAGAGTTGACTGATTCTACATCATCAAATCCTAACGCTTGATATAAACGGATGCGTGGAAAACTTTGATTTGAGGTTAAGGATTTATATTGGGAACTGATTAAGAATAAATCTCCTTCTAAGTTTTTTTGCACTTGTGTAGCACTGGCATAGAGAGCATCTTGGAAGCCAATTTGCATAAACATTAAAACAGCTACAAATGCAATACCAGCCAAAGCTACTAGAAAGCGAAGTTTTTGTCGAGCTAGTTGTAGCCAGGCTACAGGTATCTTATTTCTCATCTTTTAAACCTCAAAAGTGAGATTGGAAACGCAATCTCTTGATAGCAAGTTATTAAAGTTTTTCTTGATACTTTCTATGCTCAAAAAAGTGTTTATTCGTGAGATTGCACAGTGTTAATTAGTACTTCTACTTGTAAGTTAGTGAGGGCTGCAACCCGTTGATTATCTGCTGGATTATTGATACGGATTCTGACTTCAACTACTTTATTATCTGTATCTGCTCCCGGATTATTAGTAAATATATTTTGTTGGGTAACTTGTAAACCTATATTTGTTACTGTTCCTTGTATTTCTCCCAGAAAAGCATTACTAGTAATAGTTGCAGGCTGACCTAAACGCACTTTTTGAATATCAGTTTCATAGACTTCGGCTACCACATACATCTGATCTGTGCGACCTATCTGAGCAATTCCTTGATTGCCGATGATTTCTCCAGGTCTAGTATAAATTTTTATGACTTGGCCATCTATAGGCGATCGCACTATGCTTAAATCCAGATCTGCTTGAGCCTGTGCTACTGCTGTTTTTGCCTTTTCAACCTCAGCTTGCGCTGCTTGTATATCGGTAGGACGGACTTCAGCAATACTTGTTAGCCTAGCTCTAGCTTCTGTTAACTGTTTTTGCAGAGTGTCCACCGTACGGTTTTGGGTAGCTTTTGCCTCATTGAGTTGTTGTTGAACAGTATCCACTCTCAAGCGTTTTGCATCTGCATCGGATGCTGAAATGGCTCCCTGTTGGTATAACATCTGATATCGGCGATTCTCACTTTCGGCATTACGCAATTCTGCCTCTAGGCGAGCTATAGTTGCTTGTTGTGCAGATACTTCTCCACGTAACTCAGCTTCTATACGAGCAATAGTCGCTTTTTGGGCAGCTAAATCTCCTGCTTTTGCTCCTACTTTTACCTGATTGAGACTAGCTTGGGCAACTAGAACTTGTTTTTTAGCGTTTTCTAAGGCTGCAAGACGAACATAGAAACTATCAAGAAGTGCTATTACTTGTCCTTTCCGCACCTTCTCTCCTTCCTTTACTAGGAGTTTTGCAACTTGAACACCACCTTGGGAATTGGGAGCAGACAAATTAATCACTTCTCCTTGAGGTTCTAAACGTCCAAGAGCAGCAACAGCACTAATAGCAGGAGAATTAATTGGATTAACTGACGTGTTGTCGACAGATTTAGATCGAAATCTAGAAAAGCTATAGAGAGAAATTGCACCGATACCTAAAGTCATAGCAATTACCAGAATTATAGGCAAACGATTTGTAGGTATCGTAATTGGCTGCCTTTGTTTTTGCACCATGATCTATGCCTTCCTAGTATGAAATTCGTAGACAGACAAATGGCAATACTTTTGCTCTACAGTCATTCGATTTTGGATTTTGGATTGCTGAGGTACGGGTGGTGTCAATAGCGTCGCCACATCGAGTGCCCTTCCAGTTGAGGAATTATCAATTATATAGATAGTGGCAAGTAAACTGGATAAGCTAGGCTGAGAGTTGCGGATGTGATTGTTGCTATCAGAGGATGGATTTTAGAAAAAATATCCATCACTCTGTAGCAGTGGGAGCCAATCAGGAATGTGTGTCTGCAAAATTGTACTGATTTACTGGCTTAGCATACCTCTTTTTTCCTTTTCATAATGTCTAAGTATTCACTACGTGTTCCATCAATGCGGTAGTGGTCGCAGATTTGACAGAGTTTTAAAAGATCCAATCGACTAAATACTTTTTGATGCTCAATTCCATTGTCGTTTCTCCACCGCCAAAAAGTTGTTCTGTCAATACGACGGTTGTTTTCAGGCCATCGTCGTCGCGATAAAAACTCTATAAGTTCTTGTTCATAAAAACAGTAGCCTTTTGGCAACTTGAGGAGTTCTTCTCTTAAATCAGATATTGGTATGAGTGGATCTAGCTCAGATAGTCTCATGCCAGCAACTCCATTTAGTTTCGTGAAATTCTAAACAAGTAAAAACTGAATGTAACAAGGCGTAATCATATCTAATGGCAGATGATGTAATACAGTTATTAAGGTAATCGATGTTTGCAATGTTATTACCTCCTACTTTGTAAGAGTATTGAATTTTGTCTTGACTCAATTTAATCACCAACCATAGTCTTTAAGATACTCAAATGCAACTCATATGCAACGTCTTTAAGGATAAAAAATAATTGAAACTAAAATATTACTATTAATGTTTACAAGTACTTCATGGAAGGCAATATGAGTCGTAAAATTGAATTAATAATATAATCCAAACATCTATCATTAAGTAGAACATTTTGTATCATTTATATGTAATATTGATAACAATATATAAATATTAGAAATTATAGATTAATACAATATATTATTTTAAATCTCTACTTTTTGGTAGATGCTCATGCTAACATACTTTCTACATTAGCTTGTGTACAATGCTCCTCCTTGCTTTCCTCATTAAAGAGAGTTATAAGCATAGATTGCAATATCAGAAATAGTATTAATAGCTTGCATAAAACTCAGAGATTTATCTTGTCATCAGAGACAACATAAGGTAAGTTCATAATCAAAGAAAATTTTTCTTATTTCTTCTGTTTTTTGCCTTATTTTCAGACTAGATTTGCATCAACACGCTCTCTTTCGTAGAATGCATACAATTTATATGCAATTTTAGAAGATAAACTCTTGGTAGATGAGATAGTGTTAGAAAAAGTTTGAAATAGATGATGTGGCTAAAGTTGTTCGCATCCTAAAGAGAATGAAACTACAGCGATTCATGCTCTCATTAACAAGGTTTGATCACCAGCGGCTAATTTTTCATGCAGCCCGCCAGACGGCTCGTAAAGCTGAGATGGCACGTATCGCGGTGCATGAATGGCTTAATCAACACGATGCTGAACTGGAAGAATGGAAAACCAAAACAGCTTCTGAGCTGGGAATTAGTATTAGTGAACTTGAAAGGCGGCTATTATCTGCTGCTGAAGAACAGACAGAATCTAGAAAGAAAGGTAGTAATGCTAATTAACAATAGAATTTAGTTAAAATTATCAAGTCAACAATAGTAAATTCACGAAACTAATGTATTTTCGTGAATTTACAATTACTTACAAAAAATACTTGCTAACAATTTCAAATCATCAGGAATTGTTTTGTTGCATTTAAGTTGCTACAAAAAAGCAACTAGTCTACAATAAGCAGCAAGAGTAATGTATGTTATTACTCAGATGCACAGAGTAGGATTAATTTCTTTAGATGAGGTAATCCAAGCTAAAGTTGCTTAGCTACTTTATGTAGCAAGCTTGAAGTTAGAAATTTTCACCTCCTCTGTAAATATAATGTTTCTTTCCCTAACTACTAATTCCAATCTTGTTTTTTGTAGAGTACATAAATCTTGGTTATTTCCCTACATTTCCCAAGTAAATAATGAATATTAAGACATGGCTCCTTCTAGAATTGAAGTTGACTTTGAACAGTTACAAAAAGAAGTTAGTAATTGTGAACAGGCTGTGGACAAACTTATAAAGGTAAAAAAGATGATGTCTGCAAATGCAACTGAAACCAATAAAATTAATAAAAAACTACACCAGACTCCTATTGCTATTATCGGGATGGCTTCTATCTTCCCAGAATCTAAAAATTTACAGGAATACTGGGAAAAAATTATTCACAAAGTTGATTGTATTACCGATGTTCCTCCATCACGCTGGGACGTTAACGAATACTACGATCCTAACCCTAAAACCCCTGACAAAACTTATTGCAAACGCGGTGGATTCATCCCAGAAATTGAATTTAACCCTATGGAGTTTGGGCTTCCTCCCAATGTTTTGGAAGTCACAGATGTTTCGCAGTTGCTAGGTTTGGTTGTTGCGAAAGCAGCAATGGAAGATGCTGGTTATGGTGAAAAAAGCCAGTTTAACCGAGAACGCACAGGGGTAATTTTGGGTGTGGCACTGGCAAGGCAGTTAGCAATGCCATTAGCTACTAGATTGGAGTACCCTGTCTGGGAGAAAGTCTTAAAAAGTAGTGGCTTATCTGATGAAGATACGCAAAAAATTATCGAAAAAATCAAAAGTGCATATGTGCAATGGGAAGAGAACGCCTTTCCTGGTATGCTAGCAAACATAGTGGCTGGACGAATTGCCAACCGCCTAGATTTGGGAGGAATGAACTGTGTGGTGGATGCTGCCTGTGCCAGTTCATTAGGGGCACTTGCCATGTCAATTAGTGAATTAGTTGAGCATCGAGCCGATATGATGCTCACTGGTGGAGTTGACACTGACAACTCGATTGTCGCCTATATGTGTTTCAGCAAAACACCAGCTGTTTCCCCAGGTCAGAATCCCAAACCTTTTGATGCTCAATCAGACGGGATGATGTTGGCTGAAGGAATAGGGATGTTGGTGTTGAAGCGCCTTGAAGACGCGATTCGCGATAACGATAGAATCTATGCAGTTATTAAAGGTATTGGCACCTCCAGTGATGGTCGCTATAAAAGCATCTATGCACCTCGTCCAGAAGGTCAAGTCAAGGCTTTGCATCGTGCTTATGAAGATGCAGGATTTTCACCTACCAGTGTTGGTTTGATTGAAGCACACGGTACAGGTACTATGGTCGGAGATCCAGCCGAAGTCACAGCTCTCAAAGAAGTTTTCGGGGAAAACAATTGCAAAAAACAACATATTGCCCTCGGAAGTGTCAAATCACAGATTGGACATGCCAAAGCTGCTGCGGGTGCGGCAAGTTTGATTAAAACAGCATTAGCTTTACACCACAAAGTATTGCCAGCAACCATTAACGTTACTAAGCCACACCCTAAACTAGGTCTGGAAAACTCACCCTTGTATTTGAATACAGAAACAAGACCTTGGATTCGCTCTCAAGCAGAAGTACCAAGACGTGCAGGAGTAAGTTCTTTTGGTTTTGGTGGTACGAATTATCACGTTGTCTTAGAAGAATACTCTAGCGAACATGATCGCCCTTATCGTTTACATCATACCCCCCAATCAGTGCTGTTATTTGCATCCACACCTGAGCAGTTAATATCATGCTGTCAAGATGTTCTACATCAGTTGCAATCCCCAGAAAGAGAACGGTATTACGCTGAACTGATTGCAGCTTGTGCATCATTAGAAATTCCTGCTACAAATGCCAGAGTAGGATTTGTAGCCGAGTCTTTGACTGAAGCTTATAAAGCATTGCAAATATGTATTGACCTACTCACCAAGAACCCACAAGCAGAATCGTGGGATCATCCCCAAGGAATTTACTACCGCAAAGCTAGTATGCCAACACCAGGCAAGGTAGTTGCCCTGTTTTCTGGACAAGGTTCTCAATACCTGGAAATGGGTCGAGAACTGGTGATCAACTTTCCTTGCTTGAGACAGACCTATGGTGACATAGATAAACTTTTCTATAAAGATGGCTTGCAGCTTGTTTCAGAAATAGTTTTTCCTCCCCCAGTTTTTGATACAGCGCAAAGACAGGCACAGGTTGAAGCATTGCAACGTACAGAATATGCACAGCCAGCCATTGGAGCTTTCAGCGTTGGTCTTTACAAGATATTACAACAGGGAGGATTCAAGCCAGATTTTGTCTTGGGACACAGCTTTGGAGAATTAACGGCTCTGTGGGCTGCGGGTGTTCTCAGTGAGGAAGATTACTTTTTCCTAGTTAAGGTTAGGGGCCAGGCTATGGCTGCACCAAATAATCCTGAGTTTGATGCCGGAGCTATGCTGGCAGTCAAAGGCGATATCTCTCAAGTGGAAGAAGTGATCAAGAATTTCCCCCAAGTGACTATCGCTAACTTGAATTCCCCTCGTCAAGTGGTGTTGGCAGGAGCGAAAGCTGAAATTGCCCAAGTGCAGGAACAACTAAAAGCGAAAGCTTATTCTACTGTCTTACTACCTGTTTCCGCAGCTTTTCATACACCCCTGGTAGCTTATGCTCAAAAACCTTTTGCTCAAGCAATTGAGAAAGTGAGTTTCCAAGAGCCAACAATCCCTGTTTACACTAATGTCACAGGAGAGCGTTACCCCAATGAACCACAAGCCATTCAAAAAATCCTCAAACAACACCTGATTAATCAGGTACTTTTTAAGCAAGAGATTGAAAACATTTACGCTCAAGGTGGCTATTGTTTCATAGAGTTTGGTCCTAAAGGCATTCTCACCAGCTTAGTCAAAGATATCCTTGGCGATCAACCTCATTTAGCTGTGGCTTTAAATGGCAGCTATCAAAAAGATAGCGATCGCTCCTTGAGAGAAGTTGTTACGCTGTTACGTGTCGCTGGTTTACCTTTACAAAACCCTGACCCCTACCAAATTGAGCAGAAAACACCAGAAGTTTCCAAAAACAAGCTGTTGACTGTCCGGCTAACTGGTAGTAACTACGTGTCAGAAAAAACTCAACAGGCTTTTGCAAAAGCTTTGCAAAATGGGCATCAAGTTAGTCTGCCAGATACAAAAGATAATTCCTCACAGGCAAATACTCCGCTTACTCTCCCTGTCCAACAGACAGACTCTTTACCTGTAAATCCAGACGATACAAACGGTAATCAGTCGGGTGTTGTCCAATATGGGGATGAAGTAATAAACCGCATTAGACGCGAAACGGCTTCCCGGACGGTAGACGCGAATTACGCCAAGAAAGGATTTTCTGATAAACAGATCAAAGAAAATCACCCCGCAAATATGCACAGCCAAGCAGAACAGCAAACAAGTCTAGAGGTTCCTCAAAACTATCAACTAGTTTTAGATAGTTTAGAGTTTACCCTAATCGAATTCAATCGTCATCAACGTGATATTTTGCGTGTTCATGAAAAATCTTTGCAACATCAGACGGAATATACTAAAACCTTTTTCCAACTGATGCAGCAACAGAATTTCTTACTGGAAAATAGTAAGTTCTCTCATCAAGATGCAGAAACGAAACAAATAGTCATCTCCTACTCTGAGCGCAGCATCATGCGCTTTCACCAGCATCATGGTGAAACATTGCGTGTCCATGAGCAATATCTCAACCATCAAACAGAACAAACCAAAAACTTTTTCCAATTACTCCAGCAACATTACGACCAGCTACTTGCTAGCATAAGTACTAAAGAGCCTACAGAATCGCTGCCACAGACAACATCCATTGTCAACTATCAGGATAGTTCTGCTGTTTCATTCCGAACCAATGGTGGAACTAGCGCAGCAGTTGGCGTACCCACTAACGATTTTGTAACTAGCTTTGAGCCTGTTTTAATCAATGGCACTAGTAATGGTGTTCACTATAGTAAAGGTAATGGTGTCAGCAATGGTACTTATAGCAACGGTACTTATAAAAATGGCAATCATGACACAAAGTCAGTTACCGTAACTACCACTGATACTCCCACCGTTCCATCGGCAGATGTACCATCAGTACCATTAACCATTGATGATGCCACCCTCAGCCACACTCTACTCAATGTTGTCAGCGATAAAACAGGCTATCCGGTGGAGATGTTGGAACTCTCGATGGATATCGAAGCGGATTTAGGAATTGATTCCATCAAACGAGTTGAAATTTTGGGAGGGTTGCTGGAATTATATCCAGATTTACCCAAGCCTAATCCGGAAGAACTGGGACAATTACGCACTCTTGGCCAAATTGTGGAATACATGCGGACTCTTGTACCAGTAATTTCTCCAGTTGAATCTGCACCAGTGCAGACAGCACAAGAAGTTGCTGTGGATGAGGCCAAGACAAGCGAACAGAGCGATGTGGTGACGCGGAAAATAGAAAATGCACAGAGTAAAGATATATACTCTACGACCGTTTCAGAAGAACCAACTTCCTCACTTCCCTCCCTTGATTTCACTGACCTGAGTCAAATTCTGCTCAACGTTGTGAGTGAGAAGACAGGCTATCCAGTGGAGATGCTGGAACTGTCGATGGATATGGAGGCGGACTTGGGGATTGATTCCATCAAACGAGTTGAAATTCTGGGGGCGCTGTTAGAGTTATACCCAAATTTGCCCAAGCCAAATCCGGAGGAACTAGGAGAATTGCGTACTCTTGGTCAAATAGTTGACTATATGAAGCAACAAGCTGAGACCCTGGAAAAAAAACATTTCCAGCCGAGTCCAACAGCCAGACTCCTAAGCTAGATCACAATATTCACCGTAGTCCAGTCAAACTCAAAGTTCTTTCTGAACCAGATGTTTTAGATTTTACCTTACCTGAGAAGCATATCGCCTTGATTACTGATGATGGGACTGCCACGACTTCAGAACTAGCTCTTGCTCTTGTGAAGCGCAATTGGAAAGTAGTTGTTTTGAGTTTTCCCCAAACCTTAATTGCCGAACAATTACCTTTACCAGAAGGAATCAATCGGGTTGTGCTGGCGAATTTGAGCGAAGAGCATTTGCAAAATCAACTAGAAGCGATCGCTTCTCAGGATGGTCAAATCGCCGCCTTCATCCACCTTAATCCTGCTAACTATGATAATGCAAGTAATTGTGTCCGTTATCTGGAAACAGAGAAAGCACTCCTGCGTCACGTCTTTCTGATCGCCAAACATCTCAAAGCACCACTGAATCAAGCAGCAAATCAAGGGCGCAGTTGCTTCCTCACTGTTGCTCATCTGGATGGCGAGTTTGGATTAGGGTATAAAACCAACTTTGGTGCTATCAGTAGTGGACTGTTCGGACTAACCAAAACCCTGAATCAGGAATGGGAAGCTGTATTTTGTCGCGCCATTGACTTAAGTCCTGATTTAGATGCTCACACATCGGTAAAATATATCCTCGCCGAACTCCACGACCCCAATCACTTAATTGTTGAAGTTGGATACAGTTCACATGGACGAACAACGCTGGTGCGTGAAGAGGGGACAGGAGGACAAAGAAGAACTTTTAACCAATCCCCAATCCCCAATCCCCAATCCCAAGTCTTTCTCGTCAGTGGTGGCGCAAAAGGAATAACCGCTCAATGCGTCATTAAGCTAGCACAGCATTATCAATGCAAATTTATTCTTCTAGGGCGTTCGTCTGTAGATCCTGAACCCGTGTGGGCTGAAGGCTGCTCAAATGAAGGGGAATTGAAAAAACGGATTATGGATGATTTTATCGCTAAAGGAGAAAAGCCCACACCTGCAATGGTGCAGAAAAAGTATAAGGCGATCGCATCTAGGCGAGAAATTGATACTACCCTGCAAGCGATTGAACAGGCGGGTGGACAGGCAGAATATCTGAGCGTGGATGTTACTGATGCAACACAACTCCAAGAACAACTGAATGCCGCAGTTGAACGTTTGGGTGCAGTAACGGGAATTATTCACGGGGCTGGTAATTTGGCAGATAAGCGCATTGAAAATAAAACAGAACGGGATTTTGAAACTGTTTTCGCTGCCAAAGTCACTGGTTTAGAAAACTTGCTGCGCTGCGTTTCACCTAGTCAACTTAATTATTTAGTTCTGTTTTCCTCTGTAGTGGGTTTTTACGGGAATATTGGTCAGTCAGATTATGCGATCGCTAATGAAATTCTCAACAAGTCAGCTCATCTTGTGAAATGCAACTATCCCAATTGCCATGCAGTTGCTATTAATTGGGGGCCTTGGGATAGTGGTATGGTGACACCGGAATTGAAGAAAGCTTTTGCTGAACGGGGTATAGAGACTATTCCTATAGAAGTTGGCACTCAAATGTTGGTTGATGAATTGGCACAAGTAAATCAACAAACGACACAAGTAGTCATAGGTAGCCCCCTATTGTATATACCTCAGTCTTTCAATTCTGAGTTGAAGAAATATCGTATCCAGCGCCGATTAACTTTAGCAGAAAACCCATTTTTACAAGACCATGTCATTGCTGGTCGTCCAGTTCTACCAGCTACTTGTGCCCTAACATGGATTGCTAATACCTGTGAACAACTCTATCCTGGTTACAAATCATTTAATTGCCCAAATTTCAAGGTTTTGAAAGGAATTATTTTTGATGAAACTCTGGCAAAAGAATACACTTTAGATTTGCAAGAGATTTCTAAAAATAATGCTGAAGAAATACAATTTGATGCTAAGATATCTAGTAAGAATCAACAAGGAAAAATTCGTTATCATTTCAGCAGCCAAATTACACTGAAACGTGAAATTACAGCTGCCCCAAGTTATGATTCGCTGAACTTGAAACAGGAAGAAATAAGTCTCGGTTCTACTACATCGCTTTATCAAAACGGGGCATCAAGCTTATTTCATGGGCCTTCTTTTCAGGGCGTAAAAACTATCTTAAATGTCAGTCCTGAAAAGATAACTCTAGAATGCTCTTTGCCAAAACTCAAGACAAGACAACAAGGGCAATTTCCTGTACAAACATTTAACCCATATATTGCGGATGTTCAGATTCATGCATTATGGATTTGGACACAATATTTCTATCAAGAAGGTTGTTTACCCTCAGAAATAACAATCTTTGAACAGTTCGCACCTATCCCATTCGATCAAACCTTTTACGTTTCTTGTGAAATCAAATCAAAGACAGATTCATCTGTAACTGCTGATGTCATCGCACATGATCGCCAAGGAAAAATTTATACTCGCATGATTGCAGCCAAGGGAACTATTTTGCCTATAAAAAGGTGATAGGTGATAGGTAATAGGGGATAGAAAACAAGCACTAAAGCAAGCACAAGGCACTGCCCCTATTTCTCTCCAAAAATATGCGTTGGTACGAGGATATTGTAGTAATGGGCATAAATGAACAAATGAAAAATCCCAAAATTGCGATTGTTGGTATGGATTGTTTTTTGGGTGGCTGTCACGGATTAGATGCTTTTGAACGTAGTATTTATGATGGAACTCAACACTTTATTACCTTTCCCTCCCAGCGATGGCAAGAAATAAAAAAGCAAGAGCAGTTTTTCAACAACTATGGCTTGGAAAGTGATGTTGCACCTTTAGGAGCATATATCAAAGATTTTGAAATCAATTTTTCAGATTTCCAATTAGCATCTGAGGAAGCAGAAAAACTAAAACCTCAAGAACTGTTGATGCTCAAGGTTGCTGATAACGCTCTCCAAGATGCAAAATTAGATCAAAGAAGTAGGGTAGCAGTTGTTATTGTTGCCGCAACAGAACTGTCTCTACGTCTAATTAATCAAGAAGCAAAAGACGCCATTTCCAATCAGTGGAGTATTTCCAGTCTGTGGAATTTTCCTGGTCCTTTATTCACACTCATAGCCGAACAACATTCTGTGTGCAAGGCTTTTGAGGTTGCAAAAAAGCTACTTACAATCAGAGAAGTAGATGCTGTTGTTGTTGGTGCTGTGGAACTGGCTGAGAATAGCGCTAGTCTTTTAACGAGAAATCAAACGGCAACAGTCAACACAGGCGTTCATACTTTGAGTTATGACCAGAACGTTAATGGTTGGATGCTAGGCGAAGGTGCAGCGGCCGTAGTCTTGAAACTCCACGAAACAGCACAACAAGATGGCGATCGCATTTATGCAGTGATTGATGCCCTCAATATCTTAAAAGATAATTCTTCTTCTCAAACTATCCCTGACTCGAAAGCGGTAACGCAAGTATGTCAACTCGCTTTTGATATGGCAAGTGTCAAACCCGCAGATATCGGCTATTTAGAAGTTTTCGCCAGTGGAGTTCCCCAGCAAGATGAGTCAGAAATTTTAGGTTTGCTTCAGGCTTACCGAACTTCTGACCCTGGTCTCAATTGTGCGATCGGTAGTGTCAAAGCTAACATCGGACATACCTATGCTGTCTCAGGAATAGTCAGCGTCATTAAAACAGCACTCTGTTTATATCACCGTTACATTCCTGGTGTTCCCCATTGGTCTACTCCCAAAATGCCCCAAGCCTGGGAGGGTAGCCCCTTTTATGTTGCTCCTGAATCAAGACCTTGGTTTTTAGCCACAGGAGCTACTAAAAGAATAGCTGCCATTAACAGTATGGAGATAGATGGCAGTTATGCACATTTAATTTTGTCGGAGGAAGCAACTCAGATACAGCGTAGCAGCAGATATTTAGAGCAAATGCCTTTTTATCTGTTTGCGATCGCTGCTGATGATTGCCCTACTTTATTAGAACAGCTGCGTGCCTTAGAACAAACAATTGCCAATTCTTCTTCTCTATCTGCTGCTGCAAGCCTTACCTTTACAGCTTATCAACAGCGTCAACATGCCACTTACGCACTGGCAATTCTCGGACGTAATCAAGAGGAATTGACGCGGGAAATTCAGCGCGCTCTTCAGGGTGTTGCCGATGCTTTCAATACAGGCAAAGACTGGCAAACCCCCGTAGGTAGCTATTTTACGCCCAAACCACTAAGTAACAAAGGCAATGTTGCTTTCGTTTATCCTGGCGCTTACAGTTCTTATGTTGGCATTGCTCGAAATCTCTTCCGCTTGTTTCCCAAAATTTACGAAGATCCAGTCATTCAAAGCGTTTACAGTCGTGTCCTCAACATAGAGAAACTTCTTTATCCTAGAAGCCTGAGTAAATTATCCACAAAGCAATTAGAAGCCCTCGAACAGCAATTGATCGATGATCCAGTCGCAATGCTTGAATCAGAAGTTGGCGTTGCTGGACTCTTGAGTGCAATTCTCAAGAATTATTTCCAACTACAGCCCCATTCTGTCTTTGGCTATAGCCTCGGCGAAACTAGTATGATGCTTTCTCAGGGAATCTGGGCTCACTTTCACGAAGGTAGTGAGGATTTGAACTCATCTGCTCTATTTAAAACACAATTGTCTGGCCCTAAAAACGCAGTTCGTAAATACTGGGGATTGACTCAAGAGCAGAATAGTGAAGGCAAAGAATTTTGGAGTACATATATACTCATGTGTCCCGTTTCCCGTGTCAGGGAGGCTCTCAAACATGAGAAGCGCGTCTATTTAACTTTAATTAATACTCCAGAAGAAGTAGCGATCGCTGGTGATACACAAGCCTGTCAAAGGGTAATTAAAACCCTAAATTGCGATGCTTTTCGTGCCCCTTTCAATCATGTAATTCATTGCGAGGCTATACGTTCTGAATACGACGCACTTGTTAAACTAAATACCTTACCTATCCAAAACATACCAAACACCGTTTTTTATTCGGCAGCAGAATATAAACCTATTACCCTCGATAGTCATTCTGTTGGTAACAACATTGCCAAAGTACTTATTCAACAGCTTGATTTTCCTCGGCTAGTTGAGCGCGTCTGGGAAGACGGTAGCAGAATATTTATCGAAGTAGGCGCTGGAAGTAATTGTTCCAGATGGATTAGTCGAACCCTCAAGCAAAAAGAACACATCACAGTTTCTCTCAATAAGAGAGGAATAGACGAGCATACTTGTATTGTGAAAGCATTAGCCAAACTCCTCAGTCACAGAGTCAACATGGACTTATCATCACTGTATTCTCAAGTCCAAGAAAATACCAGACAAATTCAGCCCAAGCTTAGAACCATAACATTGAACGGTAGCGAGTTTAACTTCACAGCATTAACCAAGAAAGACCAGAAAAATTTCCAAAATCCAACTTCAGACACTCTGATTCAGAATAATAAAAAACAACAATATAAACCACTAGATCTAAGGGAATTTGAACGCTTAAATCCTTACTTTCAGCAAGGTCATATCAAAAGTTTGGAATTTGTAGAAGAATCACCAAAACCCCACTTTACCACAACAGGCGAACAACAAAAAAAATACCATTATCCTCCTACTTCTTCCTTAAAAAAACATAGTTATGTTTCTAAATTACATGTGCTAAATTTACGCAATAATTTATATCAAAAGCTGAGTGAAAACACATCCCAGTTCACCAAATCTCATGCTAATTTTTTACAAGCTCGACAAGAATCACTACTGCAAATTAGTCTAATAATTCAGCGTCAATTAGATTGTTTGCAGCATATTTTCGATAAAAATGACATAGATAACGAGCATTCAGCCAGAGAGCAATAATTTAGCCCTTTCAAGCTAGATAAAAATTCTCGACAATCAACTTCTCTGTAACCTCTTGTCTGTGTGTCCTCTCTCTTGAAAAGCTTTGAAGTTCCCTCCGGGACGCTGCTTTGTAGAGGTGAAGCCGGCTTCAAGGTTAGAGTACGGAGGAAACCTCCGCACCCTTCGGGAAGCCACTTCGTGTCTACAAACTTTTCGCTGCGTTCTCGGCGGTTTATAGTTAATTTAACCGCATGAGGCAAGAGAGAACACACCAGAGAAAAAAGAAATTTTACGTTACGAGTCACCTTGAAAGAGCTGGAATCAACAACTAGCTGATTGCTTTAACTCCAAACTCCTTAGACATTAAAAGGCTAAAAACGTGACTAGCGTAGACACTTTACCAGATAAAACTTCTCAAAACCTCAAATTTTCCAACTTTTTGCCCAATCATAATCAAATTTGGCAAGGTTCATTAGACTCTGTATCTTTTGATGAAGAGGGCATAAAAGCTAAACTGCTGAATTTAGATAAACCTTGTTACATTCTCAGGGTTGAAGGTCAAATTGGCGTCACCAACCAAGGATACTTATACAATTCCAATCATGGACAAACAGGAAAAGTGGAAACGCTCATAGCTGTTCCACCCCTCAGTACTCAACAATTAGGCGATCCAACTTTCTTGGAATTTCATGGAGTGAAATATGCCTACGCCACTGGGGCGATGGCTCATGGTATTGCTTCTGAAGAATTAGTAATTGCTCTTGGCAGAGAGAGAATTTTAAGTTCATTTGGTGCTGGAGGCTTAACTCCTTCCCGTGTTGAAGCAGCCATTAACCGCATTCAACAAGCCTTGCCAGAGGGTCCTTACGTTTTTAATTTGCTCCACAGTCCTAGCGAACCTGCTATTGAACGCAGTGCTATTGATTTGTATCTCAAATATCAGGTGAGAACAATAGAAGCTTCCGCCTTTCTAGATTTGAGTGACAACATCGTCTACTATCGAGCTGCTGGGCTGGGTTTAAGTGCAGCCAATGAAATCGAAATCAAAAATAAAGTCATTGCTAAAATTTCTCGCAGAGAAGTTGCAAACAAATTTCTTCAGCCTGCCCCTACAAACATTCTCAAACGATTAGTTGAACAAGGCCTCATCAGTGAATTACAAGCAAAACTAGCCGAACAAGTGCCAATGGCGGATGATATCACTGTAGAAGCAGATTCTGGTGGTCATACAGATAATCGTCCTCTAGTTTGCCTCTTACCTTCAATTTTGGAATTGAGAGATGAAATTCAAACAAAATACTGTTACGAACAACCTGTGCGAGTCGGAGTAGCAGGAGGAATAGCGACTCCGCAATCAGCATTAGCTGCTTTTATGATGGGTGCTGCCTATATTGTCACCGGCTCTATCAACCAGTCTTGCGTTGAAGCTGGAACTTCTCAATATACAAAACAATTACTAGCTCAAGCCGAGATGACTGACATGATGATGGCCCCAGCAGCAGACATGTTTGAAATGGGAGTAAAACTTCAAGTTCTTAAAAGAGGAACTTTCTTTCCCCTGCGAGCGCAGAAACTGTTTGATTTATACAAAAACTATAACTCAATTGAAGACATCCCACCTGTAGAAAGAGAGAAACTAGAAAAACAGGTTTTTAGAAAGAATCTGGAAGTAATTTGGAAGGAAACCACTGCCTATTTATCCCAAAGAAATCCCGATAAATTAATTAAGGCTGCCAACAATCCCAAAATGAAGATGGCTCTAATTTTTCGCTGGTATCTTGGCTTGTCGTCTCGCTGGTCTAACTCTGGGGAAAAAGGTCGAGAAACAGATTATCAAATCTGGTGTGGCCCTGCAATGGGTAGTTTTAATGACTGGGTAAGGGGTTCTTACCTTGCTCAACCAAATAATCGGAAAGTGGTTGATGTTGCTAACCATATTATGAGAGGTGCTGCATATTTATTCCGCATCCAAAGTTTGAAAATCCAAGGATTGCAAATGCCAGCTAGCTACATGCAGTATCGACCACAATAAGACTTATATCATGTTCGCTTGAATACTTATACTGTCGCGTAGGCTGGTAATAGGTAATGGGTAATTAAGATACTGATGATATTCCCATGCCCGATGCCCAACAACGAAGCATAATATCGTAAGCAATTAGCCACACTTGGTATTAAGTATTCTCCTAGCATCAGCATCTAATTTTCACAACTTTCCTAACTACTTTTCCTACCTACAGTCATGAAACGTGTATTGGTAGTTTACTACTCACAATCGGGAGATGTGACTCGTGCCGCTGAATCTTTTACTAAATTTCTCCAAAAACCAGAAATTGAGCTTACCTGGGAGTGTATTAAACCAAAAGATAATTATCCTTCTCCTTGGAGCTTATATAAATTTTTTGATGTTTTTCCAGAATGTGTAAATGGGGAGCCGCCGGAAATCTATCCACCACAATTTGATAATGATGACAAATTTGATCTAATTATTCTTGCTTATCAGGTTTGGTTTTTGGCTCCATCTTTACCAATTCAGGGTTTTTTAAAATCCAAGTATGCCAAAGTTTTACAGAATACGAAAGTTATCACTTTAGTAGTCTGTCGAAATATGTGGCACTCTGCCTCAGAAATGATGAAGAAAATGATTGCAGAAGTCGGAGGAATTCATATTGATAATGTGGTATTGACTCACCAAGGGCCACCTTTGGCTACTTTTATTACCACTCCCCGGTTACTATTGACTGGGAAAAAAAACAGATTTTTGGGAGTATTACCTGCTGCTGGTGTCAGAGATGAGGATATTTATGCGTTATCAAGATTTGGGAAGCGGATAGCTAATAATCTTGCAGCATTAAGTGATTCTTCGCATCAACCAATGCTTAAAGGACTTGGAGCCGTTGAAGTTAATCAACGCTATGTCATTCCAGAAGTTATTGGGCACTTGGTATATCGTCCGTGGGCTAAGATAGTTCGTTTTTTTGGTAAACAAGGTAGCTGGAGCAGAATACCAATAATCTGTATCTTTGCGGTGCAGCTCATATTTGCTATTCCAATTGTCCTTATAGTTTCCACTGTTGTTCAATTTCTCTTTTCTCCACTGATTCATAAAAAAATAGCGTCTTATGTTGAGCTTCTAAAATCTCCATCTGGTCTGGATTAGAAGTCAACAATAACTAATTGTTTTCAGGAAAAGACGTTTATAAATTTGACGTTTTACTAAATTCTTCGGAGAAGATTATGGCTTCAGCATATGTTACAGGTCTAGGAGTTTTTCTACCTAATGAACCAATTGATAATGAGGAGATTGAAAATGTTCTTGGGTTAATCAATGGAAAACCCTCTCGCTCAAAAAATCGAATTCTCAATAACAACGGTATCAAAACTCGATATTATGCAATAGATCCGAAGACAGGTAAGCAAACTCATAACAATGCACAATTAACTGCTGAGGCAGTGCGTACTCTTTGCAGAAAATATAATTTTCCTTTAGATAAAATAGAGTGTTTAGTTTGTGGAACCTCAGGCTCGGATCAGCTGATTCCCAACCATGCTTTGATGGTACATGGGGAGCTTGGATGTCCTCCTTGTGAAGTGGTAGCTACAAGTGGTGTCTGCTGTTCAGGAGTAACAGCACTCAAGTATGGATTTATGAGTGTGTCTTCCGGTTTGACCAAAAATGCTGTAACTACAGGGTCAGAAGTAGTATCGAATGCCCTAACTGCGGTGTATTTTCAACCAGAAATAGAAGCAAAAATTCAAGATTTGGAAGCTAAACCAATCATAGCTTTTGAGAAAGACTTTTTAAGATGGATGCTTTCTGATGCCTCTGCTGCTGTTTTGATTAAAGATACGCCTGATCAAGATAGCATTTCACTCAGAATAGACTGGGTTGATTTAATTTCCTTTGCTAATCAGCTAGAAGCTTGCATGTATATGGGAGCTGTCAAAAGAGCAGATGGTTCTTTACAAGGCTGGCGGGATGTCGAAAATCCCAAAGAAGTAGAAAAAGAAGGTTATTTTACCTTAAAGCAGGATGCTAAACTTCTTGGAGAAAATATTATTTCCTATGGTCAAAAAGGCTTAATTCAGATTCGAGATAAATACAACTTGAAGGCAAATGATATTACTTGGTTTTTACCTCATTACTCATCAGAGTTTTTTAGGCAGCAACTCCATGACAAGATGGCTGAAATTGGAGTCCATATTACCTACGACAAATGGTTTACTAATTTAACTTCTAAGGGTAATACAGGCTCTGCTTCTATCTTTGTGATGTTAGAGGAATTAGTATCATCAGGGAAAATTCAACGAGGTGATAAAATATTTTGCTTGGTTCCCGAAAGTGCTAGATTTTCATACGCTTATATGCATTTAACGGCTGTTTAATTTAAGCTTACAGCTATTTTAGTAAGTTATCTATCATGTTTATTATGAGCTTGAAAAATGGCGTTGTTTGTGGCAAATAACTCACTGAAAGATTTAAATACTGCTCAGGTTTGAACTGATGGACAATATACCAACTACATTAAAACGTGATATCAACGCCATCTTTTTGAGAGTTTTAAATGTAGGCACACCTGGTAGTGATTTACTTTTCAAGAGCGAGGGTAGTGAATTCATATGGGGCCGCTCTGGAAATGATGCCTTTGTTGGTTTAAATCCAAGTAGTGGTCTTGATCAAAAGCAAATTGATATTATTCTGGGTGACGCGGATTTCATGGCTCCACTAAACGGCAGTCAGTTTAACTGGAGCGACAGATTTGTTCTTGGTGATTGGAGACAGCCATATTATGTTGACGACAAGGGACACAACTTTGGTTTAAAGCAATTTTCCACAATTTTAGACTTTAACCCCTGGCAGGATATCATTCAGCTACACGGCACTCCTAAAGACTACCAGTTGCTCAAATCTCCTATGGGAACAGCGATATTTTGGAAGCAGGGAACTGTACCTGACCTCATTGCCGTTTTACCTGGGATTCATCATTTGAGTCTTAAGGGAGACTACTTTCAATATGAGGGCTACACCCCACCACTTGGACCAGTACAAGGAAAAATTCAGCAATTGGGATCTATCGGTATTGACTTACCTACAAGCTCAGCTACAGATTCCTTTGGTAATTTATACGTAGCGGGGGCGACTAGTGACTCTTTGGGAGGAGCCAAAGCTGGGTCTGATGATGCCTGGGTGGGTAAGTATGACAGTAATGGTAATCAGCAGTGGATTCAACAGTTTGGAACTTCTAGTGCTGACTTTGCTACTAGCATTGCCACCGACAACAAAGGTAACTTCTACCTGGCAGGAATGACAAAAGGCGATTTGGGAGGACTCAATCAAGGACAAGGAAATTATGATGTTTGGGTGGGCAAGTATGATAGCAATGGCAATCAGCAGTGGATTCAACAGTTTGGAACTGAACTGATTGATGCCTCCTTTGGTATGAAAGTTGATGACGATGGCGGTGTTTATCTTACAGGATTCACTATTGAGCAACAGCAGGAAGGACTTTTTTTCGAGCCTAATGTTTTTGCAGATGATGTCTGGGTAACTAAGTATGACAGCAATGGCAATCAGCAGTGGTTTCAAAAGTTTGGGAGTTCCGCTTTTGATGAAGCTTACGCTGTTACCGTCAGTAATGACGGTAGTGTTTATTCCACAGGCTGGACTATGGGCAACTTGGGAGGAAAGAATGCTGGGCTATATGATGTCTGGTTTGCCAAGAACAATCATAATGGTCAGTTGGAATGGATTCAACAATTTGGCACTAAAGATTATGAATTCCCAAAGGCGATAGATACAGATACTCAAGGCAATGTCTACATGACAGGATGGACTTTGGGTAACTTGGGGGGAAAAAATGCTGGGTCTGATGATGTTTGGATTAGCAAGTATGACAGCAATGGTAATCGACTATGGATAAAACAGTTTGGTACTGGCGGTGATGATGCATCCTCGGGCATGAAGGTCGATTCAAATGGCAATATTTTTCTAGTGGGATATACCAACAACAACTTGGGGGGAAAAAATGCTGGGTCTAATGATGCCTGGATTGCCAAGTATGATAGTGAAGGCAACCAGTTGTGGATTCAACAGTTTGGAACTTCTAAGTCTGATGCTGCCACCAGTGTTACATTAGACCAGTTTGGCAACGTCTACGTTACAGGAACTAGTGAGGGTTCTTTTGGGGGCATCAATGCTGGGTCTATAGATAGCTGGATCGCTAAGCTCGATTCCGAGTCAGGAACTTTGCAAGACTTTAGTGGTACTCCAAAGCTGGTTAGTGAGAATGACACCCTAGTTAATGTTCTTCCAGCTTAGATGTTTTTTGAGAACTTCATAGTACATGAAATCTTTGATTTCACAGAACTCATAAACAGAGACATATGATGGATAACACTGAAGAATTAAATACACAACAACAACCTCAGATTACATGTGAAATACAGGTCAAGAAGCATTTAAAAGTGACCGAAATCAACTATCGGCGTAACAAGGAGTCCAACTATACCGAGAAAATAAAAGAATTGGAGCAAAATTTTGATTACAGCAGCTACAAAGATCATTATTGGAGTGATCCTGAGCTTTCAATCCTCTATGGAACCCCACTCTACGAAGTAGCTTCACCCTCGCAAAAGATTGCTCTCAATCATCTTTTTTGGGTTGGAGGTTACAATCTTACTGCTGCTAGTGAAACTAATACAGTTCTGTACAATCAGATTACAGGCAGCGTTTTCTACAGCATAGGTGGCTACGAAACCCTCTGCCACGAACTGGATGTTGAAACTTCTCAAGAACGCTACCACATTCATGCCTTTCGCACGGTTGCTAACATGACGGAACTCGACCTGCTAGGGGATGCCATAATTGGCAATCCTTTCACAGGGCATGAATCTAAGGCGATGCAGGGAGGTATGATTGGGCGTCTATCACCAGGACCTGTGCGACATTTATTCAGCTTTAACTGGGGAAGTACACCTTTCTTGGCATCACAGTACTATGCCTTACGCTTTATCGCCAATATGATTCTCAAGCTAACAGAACACAGCCGTTCTCAGTATTTCAAGGAGTTAGAGAAGAAAAACGAGTTTATCCCGGCTCCTACTGCTATCTCCTATTACCATTTCTTGGATGAATCTTTCCACACTACAACTTCTCAGCTGATTGCTCAAGACCTGTACAAGGATTTTCCTAAGCCAACAAAATACGAAAAATTCATGGCTAATTTGTCAATCTACATGATGCAATTTACCGTTTTGAATGGGCTGTCTGCTGGTGCAGTTGCAAGCTTTTATCCAGATAATCTTTTTGTCATACCCTTAGTCTATAAGATACTACGTTCGCCTCTATTTGCCATGTCTACCCAAGAGGCACTCTTTTGGATAGAGAAATGCTTCTGCCACGAACACGAAGGTTTACATTTGAATTTGAAGTATCACCAACGTCTCATTTCAGAACTGTGCAAGTTTTTCGACAAACTAGACTACACATGGCCTGTTAATCGTGAAATGCGTGTTATGGCTACAGGAGGCTCGATTAGCAAGGCTATCCAAAATAACACTCAATTCTTTCATAAGTTCTCTAAGTCTGTCGCTTGTGAGAATGGTAATCCGATTTGATTGATGAATTTACAAGGTTGAGGTAAGCAATAGGAAAGAAGGCTCTTCGAGGTGTATCTGGTGGTTTATCGCATTAATTATGAGGGGTAAAAACGAACTGCAAAGGACACAAAGAACGCAAAGAAAGAGGCAAGTTGTTTTACCCAGCTGGCGTTTTTGTGACAGAGTACTAGTAGTCTACCAAGGAAATTTTGCTATGTTAAATGCTCGGATATAAACGCTGCATTTTTTGACGTGCATCCTGGGTTTTAAAACCCCAATAAACGCTAGATTTTTGTTGATTATGTTGTGCTTCCCAAGCGGCAATTTCAGAAGATAATGTCTCGACATCAGGAATACGCCGTTCTAGACATTGGCGGGATAAAACAGATAATTCAATTTCTACTTGATTCAACCAAGAAGCGTGTTTAGGAGTATAGTGAAATTCTAATTTTTTAATAATTCGACGTGCTTCTTGTGGAGAGAAAATTTCATATAATAT
>NZ_AJLK01000178.1 GCF_000317205.1 Fischerella muscicola PCC 7414
TTACTAGCTTCGCAGCAATTAAATAGAAATCCAATAGATTTCATTAAATTTAAATATTGAATTTAAGTTGATCAATTTTATGAATCACAGTTACTATGACGTTGTTGTGATTGGAGGAGGCCCTGCTGGCTCTACCTTAGCTACCTTACTGGTTCGGAAAAAATATCAGGTTTTAGTACTCGATCGCGAAAAATTTCCTCGTTTTCATGTAGGGGAGTCTCTGTTACCTGCAACCCAACTCATCTGGGAAAAATTGGGAATAGCCGAGCCACTACAGCATCTTGGTCACACATTTAAATATGGTACGGAAATTCGGATTGGGCTGAATCCACAGCGGTCTGAATATGAGTACAGCAGACAAGAATTTTATAAGTTTCCCACGCGAAGGCTGCAACAGCGACCTTATGCGTATCAAGTAGAGCGAAGTGAGTTTGACCTGTTTTTGCTGAACCATGCTCGGGAAGAGGGAGCCACAGTATTTGAGGAGGCAGTAGTTAAACAAGTCCTTTGGGAAGGTGATACAGCAACTGGAATCCGTTGGCAAAGCAAAGACAATATTGAATACATCACCAAAGCCAAATTTATTGCTGATTGCTCAGGTCGGTATGGCTTAATCACTAAAAGCCGCAAATTCCTTATTCCGAACAAAACGATCAAAACTTCGGCTGTTTTCGGACATTTCAAGCATGTTACCCGTGCTTCTGGTATCCAACAAGGCTACTTCAATGGCTATGTAATTGAAAATGGTTGGATCTGGTTTATTCCACTTGCATCAGACATCATGAGTGTGGGAGTGGTTATGAATGAGCCAGGAACAAGTTGGTGGAAGCAGAAAAGCCCTGAGGAGATTTTGCTGACCTATGTTCAGCAGTATAAGTTCATTCGAGAGCGGTTTGAGCAGGCTGAGCAATTTTCCAAAGTTCGGATGTTGCGCGATCTGTCCTATGCTTCAAAACGTTCTGTGGGGGATGGCTGGATTCTTGTCGGAGATGCTAATTTCTTTGTCGATCCTCTTTTCTCATCTGGTGTACATATTGCCTTTCTTTCAGCGGAAAAAGCAGCAGATGCGATTGATGGGTTTTTGAAGAACAATCGGGATAGGAAGTTTTTACAGCAATACGAGAAGTGGAGTCAGAAGGAGCATTTCCATGTTTCTACAACTATGGCTCTGATGTATAAGATGCTGAAGTACCGGATTTCCATGCAGTTGTTGATCAAACTGACTGGTAAGTACAGTAATCACTGGGACAATTTTTTCCTACGGCGTTTAGTTGCCTGGGGTAGCGGGTACTATGAGGAGTTCCACTGGACGCTTTATTGTTCTTGGCTATTCTGCTTTCTCTTGATTGGGATTGGTAAGGTATGTGAAAAGTTTTTGGGTATATCAGGTTGGAGTACCCAGCCAGAGTTCTGCTTAGAGTCACCGCTAACAATCCCGAAATCAGTGGAATCAAGTAGTTCGATGTAGATTTGTGCGATCGCTAGCTAGTTGAACAACCCCACCTATGAATTAACGCAATTTTCAGTATTGTCCAAATTCCTTTACTTTGCAGGTATGAATATGAGTCAGTCTGTCATTAATTCAGGTGTAAAGCGATCATATACGGCAGAAGAAATCCAAGCCTGGCTAGTATCTAATATTTCTGAGATGCTAGGAGTTGAACCTGATGAGATAGATATCCAAGAGCCTTTGGACAGTTATGGCTTGGATTCAGCACAAGGGATGGTTCTTGCTAGTAGAGCAGAGAATTTGCTTGGATTTAAACTATCTCTGATTCTATTGTGGCATTACCCCACAATTGAAATGCTCAGCAAACGTTTAGCGGAAGAATTTGCAGATTCGGATTCAGAGATTTTTGAGATTTGAACATAATCCACTACAAAGAATTTTAGATTTTAGATTTTAGATTTTGGATTGAATGAATCTAAAACCCAAAATCCAAAATCCACAGTCATATTGAGGAATTCTACAACTATGAACGCATCCGATATTTTGGAAAATCTGATTCAAAAAGGTGTTCACTTGTGGGTGGATAACGAAAAACTAAATCTTCGTTCTCCCAAGGGAATTATGACACCAGAAATACAGGCAGAACTAACTGCTCATAAAGCAGAAATACTAACCTTGCTACGTGATAGAAATGTCGCTACCAAAGCTGCCTCTGTTCCACTGAGTATGGGACTAAGTCTGCAAACCATTGGTCGTTTAATAGGAGGATTTGTTCAAAAATCATTTGTGGAATATAAGCCACCAGTTATTGATCCCAGAGTGATGGCTCAAAAACTAACGGTGACATTTAGACCATTACCAAAGGGTTATAAACAGCTAGAAATTATTAAATTTCGAGAAGAGTTAGCAGAGAATCTCAGAAATTATGGTGTAAAAGTATTACCTTGGGAAGAAGCAACAACCGAATTTCATTATGATATTAATCTACCATTAATAAAGTTCTATAAGAGCTTTAAAACTAGGGGTGTAAAAGCAGAAATAGATGCAGTAATTGATGTAGAAAAGTCTCCTAATTTGATAAGAAAATTAGGGGTATATATAGCAGAAACACTTTATCAAATCTACTCTCAATTCCTTTTGAATAATCAACAAATTTCTGTTTCCAGAATCGCTAAATTGAGTAGTTGGGCAGAAGACCATGTAGCTAAATATATTGAAGATCCAACTAATACTCAAGTAATTATCCTAACCAACATCGATAAGGAATTCGTTAATCCTCTCATCACTTATCAAGAAAAAATTAATATTGGTATAAACGCTCTAGTTAGAACATTTTCAGAAATGGTAATTGGAGTTTCTAGTGACAAAATTTCAATCTTAAATATGAATCTTTCAGATTCTGTTTTTCCTAAAAAGGAGATGGAATACTTTGTTTTAAATTCACTAATACCTAAAGTTTTTGTGCCAATTTATCCACTTTTACTTAATCGATTTACTTTAGAGCAGTATAATCCTCATGAATCTAACTATGCTGCAAAACTGGTGAAATTAGGTAATGAACTAGCATCAACAGGTTTATTTCCACCAGGCTTTAAGCTTTATGAAGTTATCAAAAGAAAATCCCATCGAGATATTGTGAACGTCATAGTCAATGGGAGGACAGGTGTCTCTTATGGTTTTGTTGCTTATGCTGAACCTCCACAATATGTTGGTGAACCAGAAATCACTGAAGATGAGTGGCAAAGTCTATTATCTGTTGCGGGATTTAGTAGTGATGAATTTCGTCAGAATCAAAAAGGTAGGTATTACATAAAAACCCAGGTAAACGGAGAATATAGATACAAGCAAATTCCAGATATTTGGCTTGTCAGTTCTCGTTCTGGCGCAAACAAAACAGATTTAAACCTAGAAACCGATATCGTTCGGATTGGTTTGAAAGAAAAGTTATTTCTGCAATTACCAAATGGTATTAATCCAGAGCTAGTAGATATCAAACCTTCTTATGATATCTATGTCATGCTTGCTATTAGTTTGTCTGCTGCCTTATATACACCAGAACTGATTAAAAATGGTGCGCCAATCGTTCACTTCCACGGCTACCCAGCATTTGAATGGTTTAAACCGAATGAGTACTGCGTTGGAATCAATAACCCTTCAGTTCCTTGTGGTACTTATGAATCTGGAGTATTAAATTTTTTGGGCATTTCTAGCTTGGCAGATCAACAGGTAGAAAACCCAGCTTTGGTAAGTTTGATAGAACCAGATCATGGCACAAATTTTATAGCTCATGATTGGGAGTATCTAGTAGAAAGATTAAAGGCTGGATGTACACAAGGACAAATTGAACTCGGTGGTAAACATTTTGCTTCTCTGAAGGCAAAACTAAGCGATCGCTGAATTTAATTTGGGTTAAGTATAAATCATGAGATAAAATACACAACACTTATGCTCTATGATAGAAAACTTTCTCCTTTGGAGCAAGTTATCGAAATCGTAAATCGTCGTGCTGGTGCATACAACATAGTTACAATTTGTCGAATTAACGGATTACTCAGTGAAGAAGTGATTAGACAAGCTCTTGAGTTGCTCCAAGCACGTCATCCTCGTCTGAACTCCCGCATTGTCAATAAGTTAAATGGTTTGCGCTTTGAAACTGGATACATCCAGATTCCTTTGCGCGTGGTGACAAAGCAGCACTCACAACAGTGGCAAGAAGTTGTTTGGGAAGAACTCAACCAAAAAACTGAGAGTCACAAAAGTTTAATGCGAGTTGTGCTTGTGCATCTCAAAAATGAAAACAATGTCAATTATCTGATCACAACAATACATCATGCGATCGCAGACGGTTTATCATGCATCCAACTGCATTCAGAACTTTTAAGATATTGCCAAAAAATCATATCTTCTGAACCAATAGAAGTTGTCAGCTTGCCTGCACTACCACCGATCAAGAAACTATTGCCAGACTCGATGCGGGGATGGAAAGGTGTTGTGAACATCTGCTTAACTATATGCAGACATGTCTTAAAAGAGATTCGGTATCGACCACAAACTTTGAAGTTTGAAAAATTTGTACCGATTGAATCACGTCGTACTGGTATAGTTCACAGAAAGCTCAACGAAGCACAAACGACAAAGTTACTAAATGTTTGTAGAAAGAACAAGACAACGGTACACGCTGCTTTGTGTGCAGCAATGTTGTTTGCAGCAGGCAGAAAAATTACGGCTGGGAAGAAAACAAATGTCAACCTCAGCTGCTGGTCAAGCATCAATCTGCGTAATCGGCTCAAACCAAAAGTCAGTGATGAACATCTGGGTGTATTGGTTTCTGGTGATATATCATGTCATAACCTTAGAACCAATACAAGCTTCTGGGATTTAGCTCGTGACAGAAGACAACAGATGGAAGCAAGTATAGAAGGAGATCAGGTCTTCTGTTCAGCATTGTTAATTGAGCTGTTAACCGATTTTCTTCTGGCTTACCCTCGCCAAATGTTTGCGACAGTGGGTGTCACAAATGTAGGTAGAGTCAACATCCCTTCAGATTATGGTGTATTTGAACTTGAAGAAATCAGCTTCGTTCCTGCGTTGGGAGCATTTGGAGGTTTGTGTGTTGCTGCTTTGACTTTTGAAGAAAAAATGGTTTTGAATTTCATGTTTTCTGAACCTGCAATTAGTCAGGAAACTGCGGAAATTCTCGCTGATCATATCCTTGCTTGTATTGTGGAAGCTTGCAACAACACAAAATTCACTTTTGCTGATCAAATGGTTGCGATTCACCGACAGCAGCTAACCTCAATTGCTCCTAGTGCTTTGAGTGTTGCTCGTCTAGGCTCTGGCCGCCAACAGTAAAAACATCTTAATTTAAGGTATTCTCCATTAAAAAGCCTTCTGCCTCCTGCCTCCTGCCTTCCTCAACTAATTTCAAAACATAAATACTTATGCTCTATGATAGGAAACTCTCTTCTTACGAGCAGGCGCTGGAGATTTTGAATCGCCGTGCCACAACATATAACATAGTTACGATTTGTCGAATTAACGGACTACTCAGTGAAGAAGTGATTAGACAAGCTCTTGAGTTGCTCCAAGCACGCCATCCTCGTCTCAACTCCCGCATTATCGGTAAATTAAACAATCTGCGCTTTCAGACTGGAAATATTCAGATTCCTTTACGTGTAGTGACAAAGCTGCACCCACAACAGTGGCAAGAAGTTGTTTGGCAAGAACTCAACCAAAAAATTGAGAGTCACAAAAGTTTAATGCGAGTTGTGCTTGTGCATCTCAACAATGAAAAAAATGTCAATTATTTGATCACAACAATACATCATGCGATCGCAGATGGTTTATCTTGCATCCAACTACATTCAGAACTTTTAAGATATTGCCAAAAAATTATATCTTTTGAACCAATAGAAGTTGTCAGCTTGCCTGCACTTCCACCGCTCAAAAAACTATTGCCAGATTCGATGCGAGGATGGAAAGGTGCAGTAAATATTTTTTTAGCCCTATCCAGGCTTCTATTAAAGGATATTTACTACCGACCAAAAACTTTGAAGTTTGAAAAATTTCTACCGATTAAATCACGCCGTACTGGTATAGTTCACAGAAAACTCAACGAAACACAAACGACAAAGTTACTAAATGTTTGTAGAAAGAACAAGACAACGGTACACGCTGCTTTGTGTGCAGCGATGTTATTTGCAGCAGGCAGAAAAATCACTGCTGGCAAGAAAACAAATGTCAACCTTAGCTGTTGGTCTCCTATTAATCTGCGTAATCGACTCCAACCAAAAATTAGTAATGAACATCTAGGTGTATTGGTTTCTGGTGATATCTCATGTCATACCTTAAGAATAAATACACCCTTTTGGAATTTAGCTCGTGACAGAAGAAGACAAATGGAAACAACTCTAGAAAGTGATCAGGTCTTCTGTTTACCTTTGTTAACCAAGCTATTGATTAACTTTCTTCTCGCTTACCCTTATCAAGTATTTTCAACAGTGGGTGTCACGAATATAGGTAGAGTCAATATCCCTGCAAATTACGGTATATTTGAACTTGAAGAAATTAGTTTTGTTACTGCTAATGCAGCATTTAGAGGTTTGTGTGTTGCTGTTCTGACATTTGAAGAAAAAATGTTTTTGAATTTCATGTTTTCTGAACCTGCAATTAATCAGGAAACTGCGGAAATTCTCGCTGATCATGTCCTTGCTTGTATTGTGGAAGCTTGCAAAAATACAAAGTTCACTTTTGCTGATCAAATGGTTGTGATTCCACAGCAGCTAGCCTCAATTAATTCCAGTGCTTATATATCTAATTTAAAAAGTGAGTAAGTTTTATGAACCTCTGTGAACAAACACTTCTTATTTCAGGAATTAGTGGATTTATCGGCTTACGAACTGCTGAATTAGCTATAGCGCGAGGGATGAAAGTTCGTGGTTTGGGACGTTCTGCCGAAAAAGCTAAACAAGCGCAAAAACTGGGTGTGGAGGTTATGATTGGCAGCGTCACTGATCCTACGACTGCCTATAAGGCTTGTCAGGGAGTAGACATCGTTTTGCACACAGCTGGCGTTGTCCAAGAAAGTGGATCGCTGAAGCACTTTCGTGAGGTCAACGTTGGTGGAACCGTCAACATGGCTAAAGCTGCTAAGAGTGTTGGTGTCAAAAGTTTTACTCATCTCTCCAGCGCTATGGTTTACGGCTTCAACTATCCTGATGGCATTACGGAAGATGGGCCGCTGCGTGGTGAGAATAATCCTTTCTGCCAGACAAAAATAGAAGCCGAAGCAGCACTCTTACAACTCCATGCACCGCCAGACTTCGGGATCATCATTATTAGACCAGGAGACGTTTATGGGCCAGGGAGTATTCCTTGGATAGTCCGACCACTATTGATGATGCAGCAAAAATTATTTGCATTAATTAACGATGGACGAGGAGTCATTAACCATCTATATATTGATAATTTGATTGATGCCATCTTTCTTGCGATCGCAAAGGAAACACACGGAGAAATCTTTAATATCACCGATGGGCAGAAAACTTCTTGGAGAGAATATTTTACTCGCTTAGCTGAAATGGCAAATTTACCTGTACCCTATTCTTTACCAAAAGATGAAGCCAAATTATTACTGCGTGTGCGGCAACAGGGACAAAAACTTTTTCGGAAAAAACCCGATCTTCTTCCAGAAACTGTAGATTTTCTCTCTCGTCCCTATACTTATTCTATTGCCAAAGCACAAAATATGTTAAATTTTCAACCCAAAATTAATCTAGAAGAAGGAATGCGGCGCACACAAGAATGGCTGCAAATAACAGATATTCAAAAATTGATGTCACAGCAAAATTAAGTATTGAAAGCTAGTAAAAACTACGAATTACCAACATATGATGATACAAAAAACCGCTATATTTCATCTATTTTTGCTCTCTAATTTTGCAATTTTGGACTTAGCAACAGCAAATTCAAATTCTAATTCCAATATAAAACTAACTGTTGTGGTAGATGGAATCCGTAATCACAAGGGGCAGATTTGCCTGAGAGTCTATAATAATGAACAAGGGTTTCCTTTTACTGATACTAGTGAAGTACAAAGTGGTTGCGTTCAGATTCAAGGAAATTCTATTAAAAAAGATTTCTATGGATTAAAGGCTGGAACTTATGCTGTCGCTGTAGTAGATGATCAAAATGAAGATTATAAACTAAACAGAAACTTTTTAGGTATTCCACAAGAGGGTTTTGGTGTTTCCAATAATCCGACAATATCAATAAAAACTGGTGTACCAAAGTTTCAAGACGCAAGTTTTTCACTCAAAAAAAATAAAACGATTAACATTGCCATAAAATATTCGCTTGATCCATAAAATATCAACACTAACTGCGCTAGTGGTCTACCTTATTTTCCTCTTCCTACCTTCCGGGAAGCCGCTGCACGTCTACGTGTCTTTGCGGTTTTTTTAATTTAATCTCTCAGAAATAACGCAACAGGCCACTCCTATGCTGTAGTGGATCAACCACCACAACCAAATACGCATTAGACTTCATGGCATTAGTCGGAATGCATGTGAAGGGGTGAGGGACATTCACCAGATGGGGTGATGGAGAAATTGGATGAAGAAACCTCCCCACTTTTCCTACACCCCACACCCTTACATCCATTTTCAAGAGAGTTCTATTGAACCATCGCACCAAGGACAAACAATCATCATGTTGCATGATTGTTGCATATACCTTTATAAAATTATGATTTTCTGTAATTCTTAAATTTAGCTCAGCGAACCTTGTGCTCTTGGATTCATTCTCGCCAGTGGTGTTCTTGGCACTGGCTTTTTTCTTTTGGTGACAAATCTAATGATTGACAAGCGACACATCTATAAACGACATCAAAGAAGAGTATGGCAAGTATAATATCTCAATTTAGCTTTTGTTTGCATAATTAAAATTCCTTGTCCACAAGGGTATGAGGAATTTGATAATTGATTTTTCCATTACAGCAATGGGGGTAACTTTCCTCTACACTCATGAGGAAATATAGCACCCCGTCGCCTTTTTGTGGACTTATTACTGCTTTGCATGAATTCGTAGTGTTTTTAAACGCAAAGGAATGCAGAGTTTGGTTATAGAAATTTCGCTATGAATTGATACAATCTTGTATTTAGTCTGAAAGAGACGAATTATGTTCGCTCCAATTTTTTATTTTCTGTCTTTATACTTATACTTATAATTTTTTATTTTTTATCTATCACAATCAAAAGCCAGTGGTGTTTTTCCCACTGGCAAACAATAAAGCAAAAAGTGAAAGCTTATTATGCTTATTTTTTTGTAAATTTCAGCATAATGAACTAAAATTGAGCATTGCATAAAATGTCTATTCTGTAAATTAAGATGCAACTTTAGTACAACAATATGCAACACAGTTGTGCTCTCTCAATATGCGAGTATTTTTATACTAGTTTTTCATTATTTTAAGGAATTGCAATTTTGTTGCATATGAGTTGCAGTTTAGTATCTTGTTAGCATAACATGCGTATCAATACAACTTAACAGGACGAAGCTTGAAAAATGTAAGAAACAAGTCCTTTTAAGCTGGCATGAGCCATTCTCTTATTTGGTTCACAAGCTTGGCAAATTTTGAATATTTTAGACCATAAAATTGGCTATTTTATTATTTTTAGCCAATAGTTAAACTTACATTTTTGGCGTCTTGTTTAGTTATTAATAGTCAGCAGACATAGTAAAGTTTATCTGACTGAGGTAGGTTGTTTATCATGACAAATATAGCGAATAAAACAGTACTATTGACTGGAGCTTCACGCGGTCTAGGAGTATATATTGCTCATGCTCTAGCAAAAGAGCAAGCAACTGTAATTGGTATTTCTCGTTCTAAGTCTGGGCTGAATAAAACACGCGATGAAGTCAAAGCTCTAGGTGGTAAATTTATCGGTTTTACCTTTGATATCAGAAACTTAGAAAAATTGTCGGCGTTAGTACAGCATATTCATAACACAATTAATCCGGTTGATATTTTAATTAATAATACTGGAGTAGAAATTTATCAATCTTTCACAAATTATTCTCTTGAAGACCTCCAGTCAGTATTGACAACTAATCTACTAGCGGCGATGGAATTAACTCGTTTATTATTGCCAAGTATGTTGGAGCGTGGTAATGGTCACATTGTTAATATTTCGTCTCTGGCTGGGAAAAAAGGAGTTCCTTACAATAGTATCTATTCGGCGAGTAAAGCTGGTTTAATTATGTGGACTGATTCTTTGCGACAGGAATTAGTCGGTACTGGTATAAAGTTTTTAGCTATCTGTCCAGGATATATTTCTGAAACCGGGATGACTGTTGATAGTGGCTTGCCTACCCCTATATTAGCGGGTATATCCACACCAAAAGAAGTAGCACAAGCAGTCATCAAAGCTATCCAGAAAAACAAAGCAGAAGTAATTATTAATGAGAATGCGATCGCGGAATTTGTGACAAAATTAATATTTGCAATTGGTCAAATTACTCCACAATTTGTAGATACGGTTTATCGTTGGATCTCTATTACTAAACTCAACCAAATGCGTGCAGAAAATTTAGCCAATAATCAATACAAGCGTGCCTAGTTTTACTTTTCAGTTGCTCTGTTTGAAATGGCTCATGTGCTAACAAAAATCTCAAATTACATTGAGATAGATTTCGATAAATTTTCTGATCATAACTTCTCAAAATTTTAAAGTCATGACAAATCTGCTTAGAAACTCCTCTATTCCTTACCTGATTGGGAATATGCTTACAACCACAGCTTGGGGTTTCAAGTTCATTAATGCTCAAGTGAAGTTGTACAAAGAAGCGTGGTTTACACCCACATTTCATGAGTTGCTACTAGAGATTGCTAACTTCCCACCAGGTAAGATGCCAACCCGCAAAACGCTTGCCGGATTGCTGACAGGTTGGGGGAACAATCATTTTGCTGCCAACCTTGATTACCTAGAGGAAGTAGCGAAGCAGGCTGCAAAGACTCCTGGCCCTATTCTAGAGTGTGGTAGCGGACTCACAACTATTCTATTGGGGTTGCTTGCCGGTCGGCGTGGCGTTGAGATTTGGTCGCTGGAGCATATTCCGCAATGGTATACACGTGTTAATACCGTGCTGGAACGCTATGAAATTTCGGGAGTCAATCTCTATCTCTCGCCGTTGCACGACTTTGGAGGCTTTTGTTGGTACAATCCTCCATTCCCTTGCCTACCGAATAATTTTCGCCTGGTTATTTGTGACGGTCCTCCTAGTAATCAAACACCTGGTGGTCGTTATGGACTTTTGCCTGTTCTTGGCCAGCACCTTTGTGACGATGCACTAATCCTGCTCGATGATGCAGATCGCGAGTGCGAAGCAGAAGTGTTACGCAGATGGACAACTGAATCAAGAGTGAGCGTCTTGCTGCACAAACAAGTTTGTGGATCATTCGCATTTGTGACTTATCCAGGCAAAGTTAATGAGTTTGAGGTAAATCAATGAATGTGTTAGCGATCGCTCTTTTTGGGATTTTGACAGCTTTTGTGGTTCTCCAGACATTTTATGTGCTGGCTTTTGTATCATCAATGAATTTGCCAAGCTCAAAGACTATACAAGACGAGTTGTTGCCCAAGGCGGCAGTTATCCTTTCCTTGCGAGGTGCTGATCCATTCTTAACCGACTGTATACGTGCCCTGCTTCAACAAATCTATCCGCAATACAACTTGCACATCGTCGTTGATAGTCAAGAAGATCCAGCCTGGAATATCGTTCAAGAAACGATTCTGCGAGTGGGAGCAAGGCACGTTCAAGTTAGCCCTCTAATTGCTCGACAAAACACATGTAGTCTT
>NZ_AJLK01000179.1 GCF_000317205.1 Fischerella muscicola PCC 7414
AGCAATGAAGCTTTCTGTATTAAGGCGATCAGGGCTATTGGAGATATGGACACAAAGCATTTCCGTTGACACCCCTATTCTTGGAGCATTACAAGCGATGGGCTTAAACGCGAAATTTGTACCTACACTCATGATGCCCAATCGTGAGGAGTGCAATTTAGCTCGATGTTTGCGTTTCATTACACGCCAATTACTCTCCACACGGCTTTACAATCCTCAATGGCTGCTTATTGTCGCCCAAGTATTCACATCTACATTGGCTGTTGTACTGACAATAGTGCTGCTGCTAATTGCACTAAGTAATGGAAACATAGGTACTGCACTAGGGATAGCTGGAGGATTCGCTAGCTACATCCTGGCAATAGCTGTGCAACTGGTATTGGTGGAACAAGTTGTGCGGCGAGTGATTCGGGCACGGGGTGAATCAACGACTCCATTTTCAGCCTTGATGATGGCAAAAACTCTGGTGGCAATTCCATTGACACAGTTAGTTTATGCTATCACAGTGGTATCGGCGATATTAACACAAAAAGTGGAATGGCGCGGCATCAGTTATCAGATTAAAGGGCCTTGGAATATTCGATTAATTGAATACCAGCCTTATGAACTTTCAAGGCAACCTATTGACGCTAATATTTCACTTTAAATCAAAGATTTTAAATAACTTAAGTGCGATCGCATCATTAACTCGAATTGATGCGATTGTAGACTCTAAAATTTAAACCTTTGGCTGTTGAAGAGGAATTTCATGAACCTTTTCCGCCTTCTGTTACGCACTTCCGCTCTTCTCCTCAGCCTTGCTGTATTGGCTGGTATCCTTAGTGGTGGCTGTGCTGCTGGTCTGATTGCTCTAATTAACGCCACATTAAGTCAAAATCAACCATCAACCACTACCTTAGTTTCAAGCTTTGTTGCTTTGTGTCTAGTGCGGCTTATTGCTAATTTTGCTTCTCAAGTCTTGCTCATCCATCTTTCAGAAAAAGCTATTCTTGACCTACGGATGTTGTTAAGTCGCCGTATTCTTGCTTCTCCCTTACGTCAATTAGAACAAATTGGTGCTTATCGTCTTTTAGCTGTCCTTACTGAAGATATCCGAACAATTTCTAGTACAGTTCTGATTATTCCTTTTTTCTGCATCAACATTGCCATTGTGATTGCCTGCCTGATTTATCTTGGTTGGCTTTCTACCACTGTGTTCGTGATCGGTGTTTGCTTTCTGTTTCTGGGAATATTCAGCTATCTACTACCAATGATGAAAGCCATGTCCTTGCTGGAATTGGCTCGCGAACAGGAAGATAGATTATTTAACCATTTCTGCGCCATAACTCAAGGCACAAAGGAACTTAAGCTGCACCGGCAGCGACGGCAATCATTTCTCAAAGAAGACCTTTGCACTACTGCCCTATCATACCGTCGTCATAACGTTGTTGGTATGAGTGTTTTTGCGGCCGCTGCTAGTTGGGGGCAAATTCTCTTTTTTATTGTGATCGGTTTGCTTTTATTCACTCTACCTTCTTTAACAAAGATTCATTTTACAATCATATCTGCTTATGCCCTAACTATCATCTACATGATGTCACCTTTAGAACACATCATGAGTATGCTGCCTACTGTAACCAGAGCCTTAGTAGCATTAAAAAAAGTTGAGTCTTTGGGTCTTTCATTACCTACCAGTTCAAACGAAACTTACTCTGAAAAAGTACTTTCCTTAGGTCAATTTTGGCAGTATCTAGAACTTGTAAATGTAACCCATACATATTATCAGGAGCGAGAGGAAACAAACTTTATCCTTGGCCCTATTAACTTGAAATTCCATCCAGGAGAATTAATTTTTATAGTCGGGGGTAATGGTAGCGGTAAGTCTACCCTAGCTAAATTAATTTCTGGTCTTTATATCCCTGAAACTGGAGAAATCTATCTAGATGGTAAACTGATCGACAATCACAATAGAGAGTGGTATCGTCAGCAATTCTCAGTAGTATTTTCTGACTTCTACCTTTTTGAGCGTTTGTTGGGTTTGGATAATAGCAACCTAGATGCTCAAACTCAAAACTACCTTGTTCAACTACAACTTGACCATAAAGTTAAAGTCAAAGATGGTGTACTTTCTACAACAAATCTTTCTCAAGGACAGCGCAAACGCCTCGCTTTGCTCACTACCTACTTAGAAGATCGTCCTATTTATATGTTTGACGAGTGGGCTTCAGACCAAGATCCTGTCTTTAAGGAAATATTCTACACCCAACTTCTACCAGAACTAAAAAGTAGAGGCAAAAGCGTACTGGTTATTACCCATGATGACCGATATTTTTACATTGCAGACCGAATCGTGAAGCTGGAATACGGCAAAGTGAAATATGACAAAAGTCCTGCTTTACTAAGCATTTCAGTATATGAATAGGGTCAAACAATGCTTTTAGAAAATTTTAAGCAATTTGTCACATCTGGATTATCAGGAAACTTTTTAGAAGAAAAATTTTCATTACGTAAACAACAAAACAGAAGATTAAAAGAAGATGTTAAAAGTGTTTTATCTTGTCGAGAATGGATTCAGACCATAACTAATAATACTTTTGATTGCACAAGAATAATAGGAGTTGTTGCTGCTGCAACAGGAGCCGAAAATTATTTACCACATACTATTCCCAAAATCATTGCACAAATATCTGAAATAGGAATGATGGCTGATATAGTTATTGGTATGAATAATGGTTATGAGTGCCAGTCTGTTATTGACCATTTTAGTTTGCTACCAAATATTCAAGTAATTTGTCTATACACTAGTTACAAATTAGCGAATAATATACCAGCGAAAATATATGACAATTTCAGGTGTGAAGGAGAGCCTTATTACTTAAAAAATCTTGACGGTCAGCATTGTAAACACAGGATATTTGTCGTTCATCAAAAAGAGGGAGAATACGCAGCAGGTAAAATCCGAGTTTTGGGAGATATTTATGACTCATTACTACTCAAAAGTATAGAGAATGGATGGATACCACCTAAAATTTTGATTGCTTTTGATGCTGAATCTCAGTTTTTAGTGGAGCAAAAGTATGCATTTGTAGAACCAGAATCTAACGGCTTAATGTTAATGATAAGGGAACTTGATAAGCATCCCGAAATAGATATTCTTGGTACAAGAAACAAATTTACTGTTTATCAAAAAGGTATGGTAGATGAAACTAAAGTTCTCCTACCTAACTTTAGTGAAGAAGTGCCGCCTCTCCAATGGTTTTTAAATATTGTTCATGGTAAATATAACGGTTTTAAGTGGATGCCAGGAGGAGGCACAGCGGGAAAAGTAGATGCAATGGTCAGCTTATTAGTTGTAATTTCTCAAAGGTATCCGGGTACAAGAAGTGAAGACACCCATCTCACTATCCTAGCCAAGTATGCAGGCTTTATAGGTGACATATTCTTAGATGTTGTTTCTACCAACAGAACTCCTTGTCTGACTGAAATGACAATGGATAAGTCACCTAAAAAAGCTTGGCTTGAACAAATATTTAGATGGAATGCTGGTTGTCAAGGATTGATATTATGCTATGGAAAACATAATGTTCAATTAATAGCATCTGACTGCTTTCCTTGGTCTATTTTTAGCTCACCAATCGATTTTTTGAAAAGGTTAAAAGGAAGAGAGAAATTAACTTTACATACAATTGGCCAGAAACTTAGAGTTTTAGCGATCGCCTTTTTCGTTTCTCGAAATATCAGAAATAGGAGTTTAGAGAAGCCTGACATACTGCAAGGAAGCAAAGTGAAAGCTTCGTGGTGAAACTCAAGGCTCGAAAAAATCAGAATAAATGAGGTAACTAGTCAA
>NZ_AJLK01000180.1 GCF_000317205.1 Fischerella muscicola PCC 7414
GTTTTTATTTAAAAAGAAGTCCTTCTAGATATATGTCTAGGGGGACTCTTTTGTTTTATTATAGACTTCCTAAATATCGCTCTTCCTTTCTTCTGCTCTTGAGAAAGATGATTTTTTGCGGACATACGTGGCTGATACTAGCCTTAGTCAATACGGTTCGGATAAGAGAATTGGCCTACCGATAATCTTTGTAGAGACGCGAAATTTCGCGTCTCTACACATCTGAACATTCCCACGAATAACCCTTAACCGAACCATATTGCTAGCTTAGTTACTTCATCGTAGTCTTATACAATCAAGCTGTTAACAGCTTAATAACTTTTTGTCAATCTATCTATAGAATTATGATAATTTAATTGATATATTTATTACTTTAGAAAGATGCGGGTATTTTCACTTACTCACTTCAGTAAATATTTTTATAGAAGTTAGCTAATTTACAAATATATTAACTAGTATCACTGCACAGAAGTCAAAATTACTGGGTTTGTTGGCTTTGACCCCCTTATAAATAGTTACTTTATTTACAGTGCATAGTAATAGTAACTTGAAGTATTCTTTTTTAACCAAATTAAATATCTATCTATAAAATGTTATAAATTTTTTTACAACTCCATAAAAAACCCTTGAGAGATAAGTTACTGTTTATACTTAATTTTATAGATTTTCCTTCTATTATAGATTAATTCACCTAAGAAGCAGTAGTAAAAATTTCAATATCTAAATATACTTAGCTTAGTAAATAATAGGTAACTAAATTAAAAATATTTTGTTATTAATCGCACACTGTATTTTTTTGTTTAAATCAAGTTTAATAATTCTAGGTAATTACGGATAGATTTTTAATAAAAAATTAAACATTATATTTATCAATAGGTTTTAGGACGAAAATATAGTGAAGCAACACAAGCAGTATGGGCAAATTTCCCAAAAATTGGTTTTAATACTTGTTTAATTGCTTGTATGTTGAATAGATGTCTAAAACCCAGGATTTCCAAGAATTGGATGTAAATAAGTTCATCCTTATTATTGGTTAGTTGATCGTAGTTTATTTCTGCAAAATGTAATTGTAGACCCCAGATAAAGCTTAGTTCTACTATCAGCTTTGTCTAGATTGTGTATTCAAAAAAGCTATACTGTGTGGATTTATAGTGCAACTAAATAATCAACTAATTTGATTTAGAGATATGTGTGTAGATACCTCTGATAACATATAGCGCGGCTGATTGCAGATAAAGTCGCCCTTTCTTTGTGACATTAAGGATGAATGTTTAGTCATAACTGAAGGTATCAACTTGTTGTCTTATAAATCAAGTAAGTTTGCTATGGATATTTAGTCACAAAGTAAATCGTACTAATAGTTAGTACCCACAAGTATTTTCTTTAATTTTTATACGCATATTTACTTATGGGGTCAAGTCGATTTGGTGTTTACTTGACTTACAGAGCTTTTATGAATGAATTTACCTTACCTGAATTATACTGCCCGTTTTCATATCAAATTAACAAGTATGTCGACGTTTTAGAAAAACATGCTCTTGAATGGGTGCTTAAATACAACCTTTTAATTGATGAATCATATTATCAGTATTTCTGTAAGTCAAAAATTTTTTTACTAATAGCAGGTTCATATCCTTACTGTGAATTAGAAGAACTTAAGGTGGCTAATGATTGGTTAACTTGGATGATATTTTTGGATGATTATTATGATACTCCCCATTTTAAAAATCAACCCGAGTTAATCACAAAATTACATAATAGATTTTTTGAAATCTTGAATGGATCAGAAATCACAATTCAAGATACTCCCTATAGTCTTGCTTTAAATAACTTACGAAAACGGACACTTCAAATAGGAAGTGCTAAATGGTTCAATTTCTTTGTTTGTACTCTTAGTGAATTTCTAGATGGATGTGTTCAAGAAGCTAGCAACCGTGCTAAGGGCATTTTACCTGATGTTGAAACCTATATCATTCTACGTAGGTTAACTGGAGGAATGGGGCCTTTATTTGAATTAATAGAATTTTGTAATCATTTAGAGATTCCCTATTTATTGCGAGAAAACGTCTTTTTTAAAAAATTAAAAATGATGTCAAACAATATTATTTGCTGGTGTAACGATATCTACTCTACACCCAAGGAGCTTAAAATTGGTGATCCGCACAATTTAGTACTGTTACTAAAGAATCACAAGGAAATTTCTCTGAAACATGCCATTACACAGGTTTCAGAAATGCACGATCAAGAAGTACGAAAGATGATAGAGCTAGAATCAACTGTTCCATGTCTTGGACAAGAGTTAGATGATGAATTAGCTAAATATATATTAGGAATTCATGCCTGGGTAGCTAGTCATTTTCACTGGTATTCCCATTCTGGTCGCTATGAAGTTACAGAAAAGCTAACACTAGGAGAAGACCTGAAACTAGTTAAAGCTTAAAGAATAACAGTCTACTTCTGAGCAACAATTACTCTAGATATCATGCTGATACATGAGTAATTGTATAATTTATTTCTGGATAAAAATTCATATGCAATTACCCAATCGTCTTCCAATTCCCTCTTTTCTCCAAAAGCTTCATTGGGCTATTGATCCTGTGAGATATTTCGAGAGAGCAGCTCAGCAATATTCTGATATTTTTACTGCTCAAATCGTTGGTTTTGGAGACACTGTTGTATTCATTGCTCATCCGCAAGCAATACAAGAAATTTTTACGAATGATAGAAAGAAGTTTGTTGCTGCTGGTGAACTAAACAGGATTATGCAACCTTTGCTTGGAGAAAACTCATTATTGTCGCTAGACAGTAATAGCCACAAACGTCGGCGACAACTTTTAATGCCCTCTTTTCATGGAGAGCGGATACGAGCTTACGGTCAGCTAATCTGCAATATAGCTGAACAAATCTTGAGTCAGTTGCCACAAAATCAGCCATTCTTGGCTCACACTGTAATGCAGAAGATCTCCCTACAAGTCATCTTAAAGGTTGTTTTTGGCTTGAATGAGGGAGAACGTTGCCAAAAAATCCAAGATTTAATGCCATTGCTTTTAGATATATTTCGATCTCCCTTGAATTCTAGCTTCTTCCTTTTTTCTTTCCTACAGAAAGATGTAGGAGCTTGGAGTCCCTGGGGAAAGTTTCTGCGCCAAAGACAACAAATGGATGAATTAGTGTACGCTGAAATTGCTGAACGTCGTCATCAAGCAAGTCCTGAACGCATCGATATACTCTCATTGTTGATGTCTAGCTGTGATGAAAACGGTCAATCGATGACCAATTGGGAGCTACGTGATGAGTTAATGACTTTAGTGTTTGCTGGACATGAAACGACAGCAACGTCAATGGCTTGGGCATTTTATTGGATTCATCATTTACCGGAAGTCCACGAGAAACTGAAACAGGAACTTAATACCCTTGGAAATTCTCCAGACCCTATGAGAATTTTCCAACTTCCCTATTTGACTGCTGTCTGTAATGAAACCTTGCGAATTACCCCTGTTGTGCCATTTACACCACCCAGAATGGTACGTGAAACAGTGGAATTACTGGGACATCGATTAGAGCCTGGTACTGTGGTAATTCCCTCAATTTATTTAACTCATCAGCGTGAGGATATATATCCGCAACCCAAACAGTTTAAGCCAGAGCGTTTTCTGGAACGGCAATTTTCTCCCTATGAGTTCATACCATTTGGTGGTGGTGCTCGTGGCTGTATTGGTCAGGCTTTGGCTATGTTTGAAATGAAGCTAGTAATAGGAACAATCCTGTCACGCTATGAACTTGCACTGGTGGATAAGCGGCCTGAAAAACTTCAGCGTCGAGGTCTTGCGCTTGGGCCTGCAAATGGAGTCAAGATGGTAATTACAGGAGAGCGTAAGCAGCAAGAGTCTCAATCTAACTACACCTGTACTGCTGTCTGATACTTGTTCACTGTTGCATTGGAATCTCAATTACAAACTCAGTTCCTTGTCCTAGCTTAGAATCACAGATTAACTTACCCTTGTGTTTGTCTACAACAATTTGATAGCTAATCGACAACCCCAAACCTGTCCCACTTCCAACTGGTTTAGTAGTAAAAAATGGGTCAAAGATTTTTTGTTGTACCTCGGTATTGATACCAAGACCATTATCGGCAATACGAATCCTTACAGTATTTTTATCTGCTAGCTCAGTAAGAATGCGAATAGTAGGGACTGGGGACTGGTGATTTTCTTTATTCTTCTCATCCAATGCATCGATCGCATTAGACAAAATATTCATAAACACCTGATTTAACTGACCAGCATAACAAGTCAACTCTGGCAATTCTCCATATTCTTTGATGACTTGTATCTCAGAACGATCATTATTTGCTTTCAGCTTGTGTTGCAAGATCATCAAAGTATTGTCGATGCCTTCATGAATATCCACAGGCTTCATATCGGCTTCATCTAAGCGGGAGAAGTTGCGTAAACCCAAAACAATATTGCGGATACGTGAAGTTCCTAACTTCATAGAATCCAAAACTTTTGGCAAGTCCTGCACTAGGAAATCTAGGTCTATTTCTTCAGACTTTTCAGCAACTTGAGCAGAAGCATTGGGAAATTCATGCTGATAAATAGCAATCAACTCTAATAAATCTTGCACATACTCTTGTGCATGAGTAATGTTGCCATGAATAAAGTTGATGGGATTGTTGATTTCATGGGCAATCCCGGCTACCATTTGCCCTAAACTAGACATCTTTTCACTTTGAATCAGTTGTGTTTGGGTGTTTTGCAAATCCACTATTGCTTGTTTTAAGCGCTGATTATTCTCGTTAAGTTCCTGGGTTCTGCGTTCAACTTTCTCTTCTAAAGTATGGCTATATTCCTCCAAGCGTTCTTTTGCTTGTGCCAAATCCTTGTAGAGGATAGCATTCTCGAGAGAGATTGCCGCTTGGGTCGTAATTACTTGCAGAAGTTCTAGGCGATCGCGTGTAAACGCTCCTGTTGTCAGATTATTTTCTAGATACAATATACCAAGGAGTTTTCCCTGATTAATAAGCGGAATACATAACAGACTCTTGGGCCGCTCACGAATAATGTAGCGATCATTTGCTAGAAAATCTTCTAATTTGGCATCATCAACAACAAAGATTTCCTTTGTACGTTTGACATAATTAATCAAATTAATTGGCAAGTCATAGCTACAAGAAAGGCTAATTGCAGGGAATTCAGTGTAAGTAGATGCCAAAGTGGAATTGGAACTCATAGCAGTAACGTTTAAGTCCAAGTCATCACCTGGATTCAGCATTAAAGCACATTTAGAAGCTCCTGCATTTTCCATGACTACTTTCATTAAAGTAGATAATAACTGCTCTAGTTCAATTTCTCCAGACAGTGCTTGTGAAGCTCTAATCACAGCAGTCAAATCTAAAGAGTCAGAAATACTTGTGCGAGAGCTAATTAAAGTTTGGTGACTGCTTTGGGTAGATAAAGTGGTGTGATGAGAAAGAGTACTTTTTTCACTGGTATATGGACTTAGTTTCCCTTGCTGGAGAATAGGAGCAAGTAATTGAGGATAGCGTTTTGCCAAATTGTCAACTTTGGCTTTTGCTCCCCAGCGCAAATAACAATAATATGCATCAGTGAGGTAAGTTTGGGCTATTTTGTGTTTGCCCCATTCTAGATAGAACTTAGCGGCAAGTTCGTTAGCAAGAGCTTCTTCATTTATGTATTCATTTTCTCTGGCTAGAGCAATAGCGCGATCATAAGAGTCAATTGCTTCAAGATATTTACCCAAAACCCGATGCTGCTCTGCCTCTACTAAATAATATTTGTGCAGATAATTCATTGGAGCATGATGTGCCCATTTTTGCATCTTGTTCTGATTAGCTTGTATTCTATCAAGAATCTGCTGTTGCTCAGAATTGCGTACTTCTGAATACACAGCCAATCGTACCAATGAATCATAAAAATGGAAAAGAGGAAAAACTAACTGTCCTATGCCGCCCTGTAAATAATTTTCTGCTAGGTTGGCATTTTCAATACCTTGATGAAATTCCTGAAATAGATAACAAAGATACACTTTATTGAAAAATAAAAAGAGAAGTCCCATGACATCATTATTTTGCAGGTGAATCGGTAACATATTTTCCTCATCATATGATTCACCGCTTAAACAACAGGGGTTTTCCCTACTCTCTAATAAATTCAAAACACTCTGCCGATAAATTTCATTCCAGTAAAATACTGTTTTTTGATTAATTTGAGCTATTTCCTTGCTGTAGTTTGCTATCTCCTGTTTTAGCTCTGTCAATTCTTTGCCTATGAAATATGAACAGTAGCAATAAGCATTTAAAGAATAAGCACCATATTCTAAATCTCCAGTTTCTAATCCAACGAAGTAAGCTTCCAGTATAGGTTTTAATATTGTCCTAGCGTGTTCTTTCCAATGTCTGAGAATTATATGAAATGACGCTATGCTTTTGGCTTTGACTTCTTTGCCATTGAACTTAGTCAACACATTTGTACCTAATTTACCAAATTGATAGCCAGATTCAATATCTCCAACTCCCCCACAGAGGAATAAGCCGTAATTAACATATACATAAGCAGAAAATGAAGTATTGCCATATTTCAGAGATAAATGGATTTGTTGAAAACAAATCAGTGGATACAATTCAGGAGCAGATAGATAGGCATAGCTACTTGCAGTTAATAGAATACGCATAACTGCTAATGGTTGGGCTTCTGTCATTTCTGGCAGGTCGATTAAGTCCTCAATGCATCTCTCATTTAAATTTGAGGTTATTTCTGCCATTGCTAGCTGTAAATCAGACTGGGTAGGATTCTCAGGAAATTCTACTCCCAGCTGCTTGAGAACTGTGAGCGCAGTTTTGACTGCTTTTAGTGCTTGGTTCTGTGCTCCATAAGTTTTAATAGTTAATTCATAAACTTTCACTTTTTCCAGCAGTGTTTTAGCTTGTGCTAAAACGATCTGGACAAATTGCTCCATTTGTTCAAAATCACCAGCCAGGTATGCCGCTTCTGCTGCTGTTTCATGTAAAGATAAAGTCAGATCGTATTGTCTGTGCCAGCTATCCTCTTTTAATAATTCGATACCAGTAGTTAAATATTTAATTGCTGTTGCATAAGCTGTTGATGCTAAAGCTCTACGTCCGGCAATTAAATTCATATTAGCTAGTTCATCACTTTCTACCGGATTGGTGATTAAATCTACTGCTATATTGAACTGATTGACCAGAGAAAAAATGTTTTCCTCCCAATCTTGAATTGGGATTTTTTTTAATAACAGCTTGCCAATTTTGAGATGAATTGATTTTTTCTTGTCTTCAGGAATTAGTGAATAAGCAGCTTGCTGGACTCGGTCATGGACAAATTTATATTTTGGTAATTGATTATTGGTAATTGATAATTGAGTTGATTGCTTCTCATTACCTATGAACAACGACTGATTATTTTCTTCAATAAATAACTTGTAGTCATCAGTTTCAGGTATTATTAATCCTTCGTGTAAAGCAGTCCACAAATCTGAAGCAGTATCTATTGCATTTTTTTCATACACAATTGATAGGGTTTTGAGGTCAAATTGGTTGCCAATACAAGCTGCTAATTTCAGGACTTCTTGGGTATGCTTTGGCAAATTTTCTAGTTGCATAGCCATAAATTTCACAACGTCGTCTGTAAGCGACAACGTCATAATCTCCGACAGATTATATTGCCAATAACCAACATCAAAATGAAATTTAATTAGTTGCTCTGCATGTAAAGACTTAAGGAACTGATTGGTAAAAAATGGATTACCTTTAGTCTTGGCAAATACCATTTGGGTCAAAGGAATAGCGATTGCTTCTGGACAATGAAGAGTGTCAGCAATCAAGCGATTTAAATCACTTTGACTTAATGATTTTAGTGTTATGTTATTAATAACACCTCTAATTTTTTCAATTTCATTGAATGTTAAATAAAGTGGATGTGTTCTAGAGACTTCATTATCTCGATATGCACCAATTAGTAATAGGCTTCCCTCATTAGTACCTATTTCTTCCGCCTCATACTCTTGTGTATTCTCCGATTTAGTTGAATACAATAGAGGAGACTGACTTGAAGTTGTTAGTAATTGGATAAATTTTAAAGAAGCGGCATCTGCCCATTGCAAGTCATCCAAAAATATAACCAAGGGATGCTCTTTGCTGGTAAAAACCTGGATAAATCTTTGAAATAATAAATTAAAACGATTTTCAGCAGCATTGCTAGACAGTTCATCAACTGGAGGTTGCTTACCGGTTATTTGTTCTAGTTGAGGAATGACATTAATAATGACTTGAGCTTGATCGCCTAAAGCTGCCAATATTTTGGCTTTCCATAGTTGAATTTCAGCATTAGATTCTAATAATAGTTGCCTGATTAAATCGCGGAAAGCTTCTACCCACCCAGCAAAAGGAATATCACGTTGAAATTGGTCAAATTTTCCTCTAATGAAGTAGCTGTGCTGGCGGGCAATGGGTTTATGAACTTCGTTGACTACAGCAGTTTTACCAACACCAGGATCACCAACGACCAATATCATCTCGGTTCTCCTTAATTCATTCATCAGGGGGTTAGCAAGGCGTTCAAAAGCAGCGAGTAAAGTTTCTACTTCCCGTTGACGACCATAGAGTTTTTCGGGAATAAGAAAACGGTCTGAGATATCCCGAGTTGCTAACTCAAATGCATCGATCTTGCCAGTCTCTTGTAACTGTTGTTTGCATATCTCTAAGTCGTGCTTTAAACCTAAGGCACTCTGATAGCGATCTTCAGCATTTTTTGCCATTAGCTTGCTGATGATGTCAGACAAAATTGGTGGAATCCCAGAATTAACTTGGCTAGCTTTTGGTGCTTCCTTGGCAATGTGAGAGTAAACCAACTCCATTGAGTCAATGGCGGTGAAGGGTAAATGTCCTGTAAGAAGTTCAAAGAAAGTGACGCCAAGGGAATAAAAGTCGGTGCGGTAGTCAATTCCCCGATTCATTCGCCCAGTTTGTTCTGGAGAAATGTAGGATAACGTACCTTCTAAAACATTGGGATTAGTGAAACATTGAATCTCTCTTGGTAAAAGGGAGGCAATACTGAAGTCAATAATTTTGATCTCTTTTGTGGTGGGTTTGATCAAAATATTAGCGGGTTTGATGTCTTTATGAATGACACGTTGACGATGCAGTTGGTCAAGGATGGAAGTAATTTGAATGCTAATATCAAGAAAATCAGTGATAGATAATTCAAATTTATTTATTTCTCCAACTCTAGGAATTTCTACACTTTTTTTGCCTAGCCATTGTTGAAGTGAAATACCACCAAAGTCTTCCATGACTATGGCATAGCCATTGTGATAATTTTCTAAACTATAAGTTTTAACTATACCTGGAAAATCAAGTTTTTTGGTAATTGTATACTGATTGCGAAATTGAGCTAATTCATTGAGGCTGGGGTATTCATTCCGCATCAGCTTGATAACCACGGGTTGTTGGTCTTGATCTCTTATACCCCGATAAACAACAGTTCTACTACCTAAGTAGATTTGCTCAGTAATGCAATAGCCAGGAAAGGGAACAATTCTATCTGATGCTACTAACATGCTTCTAGCCAGGTCTAATTATGGTGTCCATAAATTTAGTATTCCCACCCATCTATTGCTGATATCATCTACTTTCATCAAATTGTGTGTATTTTTTGCAATATATATAGCAGAAAAAACGAACACAGATGCACACAGATGAAGCTGTACTTCATCCAAAACAGAAGCGCTGTAAGTAAACTCATACATCGACTATATGAAGTGATCAAAATAATATTTATTCAAATAAAAAAGCCTGCTTCAGCAGGCTAGTGGCTCTAATTGTGAGCATAAAAGTTTAATTAATACTACTTAATTTTCTGTTTGATAAAGGTTACAACCTGAGCTAATTGTTTCTTCAAAGCATCTATTTCCGCCTGCATTTTGAGTATTTTTTCATTCAATGCCTGAATCTCGTTACCTGGGGAAGTCATGCCGACATCAGGATTTGGTATGGAACTGTTCTCAGTAGTAGATATTGCAACTGGTACAGGTTCTTGGCGTAGCTGTTTGGCTTTTGTCATGGCTGACTTAATTGCGCCAATGAGTTGCTTTTGATCAAAAGGCTTACCGAGAAATTCAAAATTTTCAAAAGGTTCTGAGATTTTCTCTGTAACCTCTTCCTTCCTACCAGACATGATTACTAGAGGAATTTTCCTGAGATCAGGTTGCGATTGAATCTGCTGAAAAACTTCCCAACCGCTCATTTTTGGCAACAGGAAATCCAACATTATCAGGCTGAATTTTTCCTGACGGATGAGATTCAGTCCTTCTACGCCGTCTTTTGCTTCCAATACATCAAAGTTGCCCGGAGGCAACATTTCTCGTACTTTTACCCGGACAACTGTAGTGTCATCGATAACTAGAACTTTGTTACTTGCCACGACTGCTTGCTCTAACAGAAACTTTAGGTTTTGATACGGTTTTTACTGCCTTACGGCTCTTGAATTCTCCCACTATACTCAATATTTCTCTTGATTGGGGGATAGTATTTTCCAGGAGAAGCTTTGACATATGAAAGTGTTTTAATTAACTTCGACTTTGGTTGACTGTAATTTGTGTCATGGTGATAAAGAAGGATGAAGGATGAAGGATGAAGGCTGAAAGAAACAACAAGTCTGAAATTTCTGCGATGCCAACGTGGTTGCGTCGCCCTATTGGCAAAGCTAGTGAACTCTCGACGGTACAACGTATTATCAAGCAGCGCCAGATTCACACGATTTGTGAAGAAGGACGTTGTCCGAATCGAGGAGAGTGTTACGCCCAAAAAACTGCGACTTTTTTACTCATGGGGCCGACTTGCACAAGGTCTTGTGCTTTTTGTCAAGTAGATAAAGGACATGCACCGATGCCTTTAGATCCAGAAGAACCGAAAAAGGTGGCAGAAGCTGTACAAATTTTGGGATTACGTTATGTGGTGCTGACTTCTGTAGCGCGTGATGATTTATCCGATCAAGGTGCTGGTTGGTTTGTGAAGACAATGGAGGTGATTCGCCAGGTGAACCCAGAGACGCAAATTGAGGTGTTGACTCCAGATTTTTATGGAGAAAGGCAACGTATAGCTGCGATCGCTAACGCCAAGCCAGCTTGTTATAACCATAATATCGAGACAGTACGGCGGTTAACTGGGCCTGTACGCCGAGGTGCGAAGTATGATCGCTCACTTCTAGTTTTACAAATTGTTAAAGATATCGACCCCACTATCCCCACTAAATCCGGTTTGATGCTAGGACACGGAGAAACTGTGGCAGAAGTCATCGAAACTATGGCAGATCTCCGTCAAATCGGATGCGATCGCTTGACAATTGGCCAGTATATGCGTCCTTCATTAGAACATTTACCAGTGCAAAAATACTGGACACCAGCAGAATTTGACGAATTGGGTGCGATCGCCAAAGAAATGGGGTTCAGCCATGTCCGTTCCGGTCCTCTAGTTCGCAGTTCTTATCATGCTGGAGAGGAAGGGTAGGGAGAGTATGAGGAGTATGAGGGGTGTGAGGGGTGTGAGGAGAAAAGACTTTTTATATTTCTCACACTTTTCCCCCACTCCTCATACTTCCCCACTCCTCACACTCCCTCCACTTCTCGATCTCCCCATCTCCCCACCTCCCTCCCACTTGCTACCCAAAATCACGAAAATATTTTTAACGAAAGTGGCGAAATGGGACATCTGTTTGGTATTTCTGAAGAAGTCCTTAAGTTAGGAGATCATTTTATGGCAAAAGCAGATACTACAGCAGATTTACCTGTAGCTAAATCAACAACAGCTAAACCCCCCTACACATTTCGTACAGGTTGGGCTTTGCTCTTGTTAGCTATTAACTTCCTTGTGGCAGCCTATTACTTCCACATTATTGAATAGTGAAGCGGGTTAACTTCTGATCTAAATCAGGGATTGGGGAGAAGAAAAAGGTTGAAGGGGAAACAAGGGAGAAAAAATGCTTCCTTGTCCTCCTTGTCTCCCTTGTCTCCCCAATCTCCGTTCCCCAGATTCAGATCGTGCCTTTAAATAAACCCTTGGGGCGAATTAGTAGCACTAAAATCATAATTAACAGAGCTATCCCTTGTTTATACTGAGAACCAAGCAGAGGTGTGCTGACTTCTTGAACAATGCCAATAATAAAAGCTGCGGCGATCGCACCGTAAGGATTACCAATTCCACCTAAAATTACTGAAGCAAACAAAGGTAGTATTAAAAACCAACCCATGTTTGGGCGTACAGCTTCACTCAGCCCTAACATACTTCCGCCCAAAGAAGTTAAGCTACCTGCTATCACCCAAGTCCACAATACAATTTGGTCAACATTGATACCAGAGACTCGTGCTAAGTCAATATCATCAGCAACGGCTCGCATTGCTTTACCGATTTTGGTATTTTGTAAGAGGTAATGCAGAACCAAAATGACTAATATTGCTAAAACAACCACCAACAGCTTGACTTGAGGTATCTTGATTCCCCAAAAGTCCAAGGCCGGAGCAATAGGGACATTGTATTTTTGGTTACTACCACCCCAGAAGAAGATAATGCCATTGCGAAGGAATAGAGCAAGTCCAATAGAAATAATAATGAAGGTAGTGGAAGTAGCCCGAATCGAACGCATTCTTGACCACAGTAATTTTTCTGACAGCAGCATGACAGCAACAGTCCCTACTGCTGCTAATATCATTGATAGCCAAATATTTATGCCAGTGGAATTGACAAGCAGTGTTAAATAAGCACCGAGAGTGAGAAAGTCACCGTGAGCAAAATTTGACAACCGTAAAATCCCATAAGTGAGAGTAAGTCCGACTGCGCCCAAAGCGATAATACTCCCTACCGAAATACCATTGACTACTAATTGAACTAGTTGTGCATTCATATAAAAATTTCATCCAAAAATCTTTTGTATTGCTTTTAAACTCGACATTTCCAGTTTTAGTTTATAAATATAAAAAGAGGAGTGCGTTAATATACATAGCATCCTATTTGCACTTTTGTGCAAAGCTAAACTTCTTGAGCGGTCTAGTTGACCATGCAGCAGTATTCAAGCTTACCAGAACAAAACTCACAAGTAGATGCAACACCAACAGTTTTGACAACTATCCAACAACTGCGGGCTGAGTTGTGGCTGGAACGCAGCTTAAATCGGTTGCAAAATCGCTTGAATGATTGCCTTGTGAATCTCACTAGCAATCAACAAACAGGGGCGGGTGAAGCAGAGATTTTTCAAACTGTGGTCAATGAGCTAAACAGCGTTTTGAATAATAGTAAGGTGGCGATCGCACTTGTAGAACCACAACAAACTGTTGGCAAAGTTTGTTTTGTTCCTACTTCTCCACCCCAAAATTTACCATCACTAGTGCTAAAAGGGATGGTGAAAAAGAAAAAAAACTTCGTTTGAGATTAGCAGAAGAAATAGACATTGATGATTTGCAGTTGCTTGAACAGCAGAAACCGCCTAGTGCTTGGCAGTTAGCTACTGATATCGATGGTGTCATTGGCTGGTTAATAATTATCAGAACACCTGTAGAGTCTGATGGCAATTCATTCAAAGACACTTGTGTGCAAATCACATCCCAACTGCTGACATGCGCTGCCCAGCAATGCGTTACAACTATAACCCAATTCCGGAAAATACAATCTTTGCAGCAACACTGCCAACATTTAAAAACGATCAATCAGGAACTAGAACGTACTCATCAACTTAAAAATCAATTTTTAGCAAACACCAGTCACGAAATCCGCACTCCTCTCAGTTCAATTACTGGTTTTACCCACCTGCTTTTAGCCCAAGGCTACGATCCCTCTAAAGAACGTCATCAAGAGTACTTAAGCATTATTCAATCTAGTAGTAAACACTTGTTGGCTTTGATTAACGATATTTTGGATCTGTCTAAAATTGAAGCCAATCAATTGGAAATGCAATGGGAAAAAGTTGATTTGCAAACATTGTGTCGCAATGTTTTAATTTTAGTGAAAGAAAAAGCCGCTAATAAAGGTTTAAAACTCTCACTCGAATTAGATCCTAGCGTTAATACCTTATTAGCTGATTCCTTGCGGCTCAAGCAAATGCTGCTGAACTTGTTATTTAACGCCTTGAAATTCACCACTAATGGCACTGTTGGTTTACAAGTTAAACCCAAAAATTCTTGGATATATTTCACTGTTTGGGATACTGGTACTGGCATCTCTCAAAAACACCAAGCAGAACTTTTTCAACCTTATTTTCAAATTTCCAACAGTGTAGTTAGTCGAAACGAAGGCACGGGTTTAGGATTGGTAGTGACTCGAAAACTCGCTGAACTCCACGGTGGTAGCATAGAAGTAGAATCAGAACTAGGTTGTGGTTCCCGTTTTACGATTGTACTACCCCTCAAGCAGGAGAATGAAAGTGGGGGAGTAAGGGGAGTGGGAGAAGTGGGGGGAGTAGGGGAAGATGCGAAGAGTGAGGATATACCTAGTTCCCTTCAACCAGTCTCCATAAATAACCATTCCCCAAATATTTTGTTGGTAGAAGACGATTCACATAATGCCCAACTGATGCAAATTTATCTGGAAAGATTAGGCTATCAGATCAATTGGGCAAATAATGGTGAGCAAATGTGGAAAATATTAAACAGGCAAAAGCCAGCAGTAATTTTATTGGATATTAAATTACTAAATGAGAATGGTTTAGCAATCATACAACAATTGCAAGAACATCAGCAGTATCAAAGCATCCCTATAATTGTGCAAACTGCAATGGCGATGAAAGGCGATCGCGAAATTTGCCTAGCAGCAGGAGTCAATGAATATATTTCTAAACCGATAGATTTGCCACTACTAGGCAGTTTGGTGGCGAAATACGCTAAACCAACTATATGAGGGGAAAGGGGAAGGGAGTATGTGGTTTTGTAGGGTGTGTTGTCGCAGCGCAACGCACCAAGGAGTGATTTTCGGTGCGTTAGGACATTGGGTCCATAAGGCAACGGCAATAAAGCGGGAGGAATATCCACACCGATGACAGCCTCTCCTACCAAATTCAAGCCAAGGTCAGTTATACTTTTCGACTTGTGTGTACACGTAGCCTTGTAGGGGAAGGGTTAGGCTTAATGCTAAGATTGAAAACTTTGATGAAAAAATAGCGAGCGCAAATTCTATCAATTAAAGCCAAAATTCACAAAAATCAGCAATTATTTGTGAAATAGTTTGTTTAGGTATTGATCAAAAAAATTACTATCAACCGTTAATTACCAATAACCTTCTATGAAAGAATCCTATATTTTTTTGCTTAGATGGTTTATAATAAATGGCATATTGTTATATTAACTACCAAAAATCATAGTTTCCAAATCAAACAAGCGTAGAAGCACGGTTGTCTGATGAATATATTGATACAGCTACAATTGCAGAATTTTGTGAGCATCAATGCATACTAGTGAATCAACTAAGTATTCTCCAACGACAGACATCGGTCAAAGAAGTCGTATTTTAGTTGTTGAAGATGAAGAACTAATCCGAGAAATGATAGTTCTGGCTTTGGAGGAGGAGGGATATGGAGTAGTAACAGCGGCAGATGGTCGCTCAGCCGTAGAACAGTTAAAAAGTTTTGAAGCCAACTCAGGGGAACCTACTTTTGATTTAGTCATCCTAGATTTGATGCTACCTCACATTAATGGTTTAGATGTCTGCCGCTTACTGCGCTATCAAGGCAACCCAGTACCTATTCTCATGCTCAGTGCGAAAGGCAGTGAAACTGACCGTGTTTTAGGTTTGGAAGTGGGAGCTGATGACTATTTAACAAAACCTTTTAGTATGAGGGAATTAGTAGCTCGGTGTCGTGCTTTGCTGCGTCGCCAACGCTTGAGCACTTTACCACAACTACCAGCACTCCAGTATAAAGAAATTACTCTATATCCACAAGAATGCCGCGTCTTAGTTCGTGGTCAGGAGGTAAGTCTCTCACCAAAGGAATTCCGCTTGTTAGAACTGTTTATGAGTTACGCCCGCAGAGTATGGTCACGGGAACAGTTACTAGATCAGGTTTGGGGACCAGATTTTGTCGGAGACAGTAAAACAGTTGATGTTCACATCCGTTGGTTACGGGAAAAATTAGAGCAAGATCCTAGCCGTCCTGAATATATTGTGACTGTACGCGGTTTTGGTTATAGATTTGGCTAAGTTGTTAGTTATGATCTGTGCGAAAGCAACTAACAACTTGTGATGTTAGTATTTAGTTTTCTTTTCGGTCTGACAATTGGACTCGGGGTTTGGATTTGCCAAATGGTGCAACTGCGCCGCCTGATCGGAAAAATACCGCCCTCATTAAAATCACAACCTAGTGATATTGCACTACCGCTGATTCCACGCTTGCGGCACGAAATTGCCGAGTTGAAACAGCAGCAGTTATATTTGCAACAAATTATTAATAATTATCAAGCACTGTTAGAGTCAGCGCCCGTAGGATACTTGCAGGTAGATGAAGAAAATCAGATGCTGTGGTGTAATCAGCAGGCGCGAGAGATGTTGTATGTGCAAAGGTGGCAACCGGGACAAATACGGTTGTTGTTAGAGTTAGTGCGGTCTTATGAACTAGACCAGTTAATTGAACAAACTCGCGATCGCCAGCAATCTCAAATCAAAGAATGGGTATTTCACCCCTCTTGTGAAAATGCGGCAGCAATGTTAGAACAAAAGCCTGTAGTATTACGAGCTACTAGCTTGCCTTTATCCCAGGGAGAAGTTGGCGTATTCTTGGAAAATCGCCAAATACTGCTAGAAATTAACCAAGCACGTGACCGCGCTTTCTCCGACCTAGCCCACGAACTGAGAACGCCATTAACGTCTATTCGGTTGGTAGTAGAAACTTTGCAAGACCGCATTGAAGCACCTTTAGATCGCTGGGTTAATCGCCTCATGCAGGAAGTTGACCGACTGATTTCTTTGGTGCAAAGCTGGTTAGAACTCACCCAACTGGAAACCGATCCCACCCTCAAACTCAACCGCCAATCTACAGAAGTGCGATCGCTAATTAGCAAAGTCTGGGAAAGTCTTGAACCCCTAGCAGCACGCTATCAAGTCCAGCTTATCTATAAAGGACCGGAAAATATTTTGCTTAATGCAGATGCTTCCCGTCTTTACCAAGTTTTCCTGAATTTGTTGGACAATAGCATCAAGTACAGCCCTTTTGGCGGTACTATTACTGTTGAAACAAAAATCTTAAATGTAGAAAATAATAGTAGTACTAAACCAACTACACCAGCCAATCTTGAAGTGAATATTGTTGACTCTGGAGTGGGTTTTGCCGAGGCAGATTTACCCCATGTTTTTGAACGATTTTATCGGGGAGATCAAGCACGCACTCGTGACAAAACAGTAGAAACTTTTTCTACAACAACAGTAGTGGGTAGTGGTTTAGGTTTGGCGATCGTCCGTCAAATAATTCTGGCTCATAGCGGTTCCATCAAAGCCATGAATCACCCCATTACAGGTGGTGCATGGATACAGTTTGTACTACCCGAGGTCATGGCAAATTCTTAAAGCCAAGACTATATTTGAAGATATCTTCATGTTTGAGAATGCAAGCGTGAAAGCCATTATATATGATCCTAACTCTGGAACAACCCAGATAACGCGCGAAATCAGGCGCATAGAGCGGGATATCTTACGCATGGGAGCTTTGGTAGAACAATCCTTTCGCCTCAGCCACCAAGCGTTATTTACCCGTGATTTAAAAGCAGCTGAGGAACTTCCCCGTATAGATAAACAAATTGATCACTTCTACAAGCAAATAGAGTCAGACTGCGCGGCGATTATGACAATGCAAGCTCCTGTCGCTCAAGATTTGCGCTGTTTAAGTGCTTTTATGCAATTGGTGCGTGACCTAGAGCGAATAGGGGACTACGCTAAGGATTTAGCTGAGATTGCAGTCAAAATTTTTCCTTACCCGCCCCACCCTTCGTTACCTGACATTGCCATGATGTCACATCACGCTCAGGCAATGCTAGCAACTAGTTTGGTAGCATTAGCAGATTTAGATGAAGTTGGTGGACGCAGTATCAAACAGTTAGATGATGCTGTCGATAGTGCCTACGAACATCTTTATCAGACTTTAGCTTATCAAAGAGATGTACCAGGTGTAGTTGAGCCTATTTTGTTGCTGGTATTAGTAATACGCCATTTAGAACGTATGGCAGACCACGCAACGAATATTGGTCAACGAGTGGCATATATTGTCACAGGTCAGCGTCACTAGGAAAAGCAAAAAGTAGAAAACAGGCAAGAGGCTTTGCCTCTGCTGCTTGTTTATTCATATCTCGCCTAATAGCCAAGATTTTTTAACATTGACAATTAATAATTTACCATCAGTTAATAAGCAAAAGTCAATTGTTTAGATAAAAAATTATTATGTTCAACTAATTTCTTAATGAAAATTGACCAAAATTTAAATATCACCTGACTTTCAATGGTAGTTAGTGACAAGCCTGTAGAGTTTTTAAACGCAAAGGAACGCAGAGGAGAACGCAAAGGAGCGCAGAGTTTTTCTCAAACTGCCCATGAAGTCTATCTGCGTTTATCTGCCTCCTGCCTTCTTTATTACACTCACTCCTAAAGTAGACAAAACCAGAACAGTAACCGAAATCAATTGTGATCTAACTGACATTTCACAAAAAGCTTACCTGTTCTTAAACTTTGACTACTAAATTAACCAATGACCACTTAAAATGTTTGCCATCTAACAGTGGCTTATGTGTAATTAACCAAACTGATGAGTATCACACGTAGAGATTTTTTGCTGTTAATGGGAGGGAGTGCAGGTGCAGTAGCACTAAGTTCTCTGGGGGGATGCAATGTAAAATTACCATCACAGAAGTCTGAATTTACATTTCAACCTATTAAAGGGCCGATACCCCTACTGACCGATAGCTTCAAACCAGAACAGCAAAAAGAACGATATCGCACCTACGAAGTAGTAGATGATTTAGTCCTACCAGATGGCTATCAATACCAAATTATTGCTACTTGGGGTGATAAAGTTGGTGATTCTCGCTTTGGTTACAATAACGACTATCTTTCTTTGATATCTACAGGCGAAAACGAAGGACTTCTCTCGGTTAACTTTCAATACATCAGTGCCATCCCTTGGATGCAAACTTACGAACAAGTCATTGGGAAACCGTTACCGTTGGCACAAGTGAAAGCAGCGCTACAAAATAACTCATCCGGGAAGAATGAAATTAATGCTTTTGCTTTAGCGGATAATGACCCAATCAAAGCTAAAATTACGGAAATTTGCCAGGAAGCACTTCTAGATCAAGGACTTGGTGTTATTTCCGTGCGGAAAACAGCGGATGGCAAATGGGAACGTACTAATTCTCCAGCAGATAGAAGAATTTCTGGTATCTCCGGTTTAAGTGATGGCAAATACTTAAAAGCAACTGGGCCTGCGGTAGCTGTATTTCGCAAACAACAGGGACAGGGATATATTGATCAGTTAGGCGATCGCATCATTGGTACTTTTGGCAACTGTGCTGGTGGCACAACTCCTTGGGGTACAGTCCTCAGTGCAGAAGAAAATTTTCAAGCCCAAGTCCCGGAAGCTGTATACTCTGATGGTACTTCTTTAGACCCCAGCAAACGTCCTTTTGCTTTAGGTGATGAGGAACTGTACGGACAGGGTAATGTTTTTGGGTTAGCTGGGAATAAATACGGTTGGATTGTAGAAATAGATCCCACCAATCCTAATGACTATGGCACAAAACATACGTGGTTGGGACGCTATCGTCATGAAGCTGTGGGTGTGCGCGTGGAAGCAGGCAAACCATTGGCATTTTATTCGGGATGCGATCGCACAGGCGGACACATTTACAAGTTTGTCAGTCGCGACAAGGTTCAATACCCCAAAAATAAAGCTAATTCCCAGCTATTGACTATCCATACTCAGGAAGATGATGCTGGTAAGGCTTTTCTATTTGCTACTGGCCCTGTAGAGTGTGAACTTACAGGCCCTTGCTTTACTACTGACGAAAAAGCAATGTTTATTTCTATACAACATCCTGGAGAAGTAAATGATATTCGTAAGAACCAAGCCTTAGAAAGCAGAGAATTCCTATTAATAACCACAACAGGTGAAGAATTTTTGCAAACTCGTCAAGTTCCTATTGGCTCCAACTGGCCTGGAAAAACCGCTGACGCACCTCCTAAACCCGCAGTTATTGTCGTTGCCAAAGCCTAAACATAGTTGACAATAATTATCAACTAATCTAGACTACAATAATAATTCACCAAGAATTAAGCAAATAGCTGCACATTTGGATTAGTATTACTGCATACTGGCAAGTAAAATTTGTTTTAATATCTTGCTTTGGAAGTATCAAAACTACCTAAAAATAGCTACCAAAGTAAAATATCCACCTAGTAACCAATTTTTATTAATGTTGAATATGCATTAAAAGCCGTATAGACATACTTTTTACACCAAAACGCAAGATTTACCCCTTGGGAATCAGCTAAATCGGTGTAAACCTGAGTTTTCAAAGCAATTTTCCAGAACTCGTCTGGTATTTTGTATTGTTCCTTAAGTCAAACAAGTATTTCCCAATATACAAAATTTTTCGACACCAGCCATCTATCTTTTGGTTGAACTCACTTAGGTTTTCTCTAGAAGACTTTAGCCATAAGTTCACAACTTTGGCAAGTAACTTATGATACCGCAATTAAATTTGCTATCTATTTCGCTCCTTTGAGTTGATTAAAATCCTAACCCAACAACACCAATGATTTATTCCAGCAGTCACACACAAAACTCAATTGCATCACATAAGACTAGCTTATCACCCAATTTCCCTCAACGTATCTTTACTCGTAGAGAAGTTATTCCACCACGTAACGACGTATTATGGCGAATCGAACGTGGGGCAGTGCGTACCTTAACTTGGAGCGAAGATGGAACATTCATCACTCTAGGATATTGGGGACCCGGAGATTTAATTGGTTATCCTCTTTCTAGAGTTAAGCCTTATCAAATAGAATGCTTAACCAATGTAGAAGTGAGTGTAGTACCACCACATCATTGGAATCAAGATGTCAATGCTCTTATGACTCATATTCAACAAGCGGAGGAACTGTTAAGTATTGTCCATAGAAAACCAATCTCTCTACGTTTGTGGCAATTTTTGGTTTGGCTAAGTGAAAAATTTGGTCGGGATGTCGAACAAGGCAAGTTGATTGAACTCAGTGTTACTCATCAAGAGATGGCAGAAGTCTTAAATACAACAAGAGTAACAGTAACGCGTCTTCTCCAGCAATTCGAGGACGAAGGTAACTTGTTACGCCACAAACGCAGAATTATTTTATGTTTATCAAATAAAGTAATTAAATAACAATTAAAAAAGGTGGTGAGTACTTGCGTTAATCACCGCCTCTTTTGGTACAATTGTTACTGAAAATTATGGTGATAATTCAAGTGAAAAAACGCTTTGAAGAAATATACCATGATTAACCCAGTAGGTGTGAGTGAGACTAAAACAAAATGACAAAACCATTGTGGAACGCCCTGAAGTTAAGTCCGCTTGTTTTTGCTGCCACATTATTTGCAGCAAACAATGCTTTCGCAGCAGAAGTAAAGCAGGAAATTAATCAAGACGTAACTTCTGTAGCTCAGTTGTCCCAAGGATCCACTGACAGCATGGGCCAAGTTACATCTGTTTCTCAGTTTTCTGACGTGCAGCCTACAGACTGGGCATTCCAAGCTTTACAGTCTCTAGTTGAGCGATATGGTTGTATTGCAGGTTACCCCAATGGTACTTATCGCGGTAACCGCCCTATGACCCGCTATGAATTCGCCGCAGGTTTGAATGCTTGTTTAGATCGGGTTAATGAACTAATTGCCACAGCAACAGCTGAATTGGTAACTAAAGAAGATTTGGCTACCCTACAGCGTTTGCAAGAAGAATTTTCTGCGGAACTAGCGACTTTGCGTGGTCGTGTGGATGCTTTGGAAGCTCGCACTGCTGAGTTGGAAGCCAATCAATTTTCTACAACAACCAAGTTAGTTGGGGAAGCAATTTTCAATGCGGCGGCAGCTTTTGGGGATGAAAAAGCTAATGGTACTGGGGATGATGTAGATGAAAATGTTACTTTCTCAGACCGGGTTCGTTTGAGCTTGAATAGCAGTTTTGTAGGTACAGACCAGTTACAAATCCGTTTACAGGCCGGCAATGTGCCTAACCTCAGCGGAGCAACCGGTACCAACATGGCCCGTCTTGCTTTTGACAACGATACTGGCAACGACGTTTTCATCGATAAAATTAACTACGCTTTCAACCTCAGTGATGCGATTCGTGTCAAGGTAGATGCTAACAATGGTGAATTTTGGGAAAACATTCCTAACTTCTCTGAATTTGCTAGTTCAGGAAGAGGTGCTATTTCCCGCTATGGTCGCTTCAGCCCCATCTATCGCCAAGGTTCTGGTGGTGCAGGTATAACTGTTAGCTACCAACCTCAGGGTTCAGCTTTCAATGCAGCTATAGGTTATCTAGCTGGCGGTCGTAATAACTTCGCTAATAACCCAATAGATGGAGCAGGTCTATTTGATGGCAACTTTGCTGCACTTGCTCAGATTGGTTTCCAGCCAACTCAAGCATTCAATATAGGTCTGACTTACGTTCGTAGTTACCAAAATAATGTTGGTGGCGTTAACTTGTTTGAATCTACAGGTAGCGCAAATGCTAGCCAACCATTTGGTGCTGGCGTTGCTACTGCTGCTAACCATTACGGCGCTCAAGTTAACTTCAAGCCAAGTTCTAAGCTTACTGTTGGCGGTTGGGTAGGCTTCAGCAACGCGGAAGCTAAGAATGGCCCAAATGAAGGTGATAATGCAGATGCTTTCTATTGGATGGCTAACGTAGCTTTTAAAGACTTTGGCTCAGAGGGTAGCTTACTCGGTTTTCAGTTTGGTCAACCACCTAAAGTTACCGATAATGATATTGAAGCACGTGAAGATGATGACACTTCTTATCACCTAGAAGCACTCTACAGATACCAGCTTACCGACAACATCTCTATTACTCCTGGTTTCCTAGCCATCTTCAACCCTGAGCATAACGACAATAACGACACTGTATACGTTGGTACCCTTCGTACCACCTTCACTTTCTAATGAGTTGTTAGTTGGTTGTTGTTTGTTGGTTGTGTCAACTAACTAAATAACAATCAACTGTTATTAACACTAAAAAAATTTATCCCCGCCAGAGTGCGGGGTTTTTTAATGACAATTAACCAAAGACTATTGATTAGTAAAATTGGATGGTGGGCGATCGCTACTCCAAGCCCACCAAACACAACCACAGTGACAGTGGTAAAATTCTTGCCACTTGCGACGGTATTCTTCTGTAATTACGGGCGAACGGCGATTAATCCACACTTGTGTAGCTTCGAGACTGCTAGAGTGGCATGTCGGACAGCAAAACTCACGAGCGTGAATTGCTTTATTAGTCCATTCAGGTGGGATGGGAGCAAAAGCATCTATGGTCATCTGTTATTGATCATTGGTCAAGAGTCAAGATAATCAGAACTTTTAATAAACTAGGTATGTAAATATCGTAAGCATACATCAAAAAAATCATACAAGCTGATGGTAGTTCACGGCTTAGTAAACCCGCATGTGGTTTGTTTTCACCAAAGATGGAAATTCCTCTTTCCCAGTCACTAATTCCCGACCCCTGATCCCTTGTCTTATGGAGCCAACCGCCGAAATTCGTCGTTTGTTTGATATTATGCCTGCTTCTGGTCGTATAATGACCAAAATTCTGAGTAAACCCGAACAGGCAAAAGTAATTGATGTTTCCTTTCCTTTGCCTTGGAACCAGGAACGACCAATATATATTAATTTCGATTTGTGGCGTCGGTTGCCGAAACAGCAACGGGATTTAACAATATTACGGACAGTTTGTTGGTTAACAGGGGTAAGGTGGTTTAAACCAGATATTTATCAAGGTATAGCCGTAGCTGGAATGTTAGGCGCATTGGTAGAATTCTTGCAAACAGATCCAGTGGGTGTTGTTGTTGCTGGTGGACTGACTACTTTGGCTATATATCGGATTACAGCTATCAACGGTTCTCAACAGTCCGAGTTAAACGCTGATGAAGCTGCTATCAACATAGCCCAACGTCGTGGTTACTCAGAAGTTGAAGCAGCACAACATTTATTATCTGCCATTGAGACTGTGGCCAAAATAGAAGGACGCAGCGCCTTAACTTTTGATGAATTAATTCGTTGCCAAAACTTACGAGCGATCGCTGGTTTGTCTTCGGTGGGTGTACCGAAGGAATTATGAATTATGTCTGATGTGAATAGAAGAAGCAACATCAGGTTTTTTGGTAATTACCCAGTTGATTTTGATTAACGTAGACACGCAAGCGGCTTCCCGTAGTGTACACTCATGGAACACAGATGCACACTGATAATCTATCTGTGTTGCATGAGTGTTCCATGAGTGTTCGACTTCAAAAACAGGGTTTTTACCGTAATTTTAATTCACGTTAGGCATGAATTATGAATTACAGTGATAAATCTTATATTTGTAACCGTTTACTGCTGGTAGGGTTTGGGTATCGGAAACACAATTTTTGATTGCTTCTGGTTCAGCAGCATGAAAGTTTACTAACCATAAGTCAAGGGGACGAGGTAGTGTTTTTAAAACATTTTGGAGAGTATTAGAAGCATTAGTCTTTTTGTCTTTATGGGCTAAAAGGAATTGTGCAGACAGGGAAAAAGAATTGCGAAACTTGAATTCTCTGGCGACTCCCATCATTTCGCCAATTTGTACATGAGTTTTTTGAGTTGTAGCGATCAGTACTGGTACTTTAGATGTATTTTGAATCAGTTCTACAAACAAGTCTGGGCGGTAATATTTTTGATAACCTAAATTACAAACAACTGTAATAGCACTGAGAAAACCCATTACCCAAATAATGATCACAGACATTTTTCCCGTTACCCCCCACCTGGCTATTTTCCTTTGGAGAGTATTCCAACTAATTGCCAGACTTGCCCCGACTAATACCACTACCGCAGGAAAGTATACAAAGTTATAACGAGCGCCTCTAGTCAGATCAATACCAAGAAAATAAGTGAAGCAAAAGAACAAAGCGATCGCTGCCACAACTACACCAGCAAACACTTGGGTAATCATCCGGCTTTGTGGTTTTTCTAGCTGAGTTTTAAAGCCATTAAACAAAATTGGTATTGCCCAAATAAAGAAGATAATCATTACTAATCCAGAAGCAATTACTACTGGAATTTCTGGTGATTCCACTGGTAGCAAAGAAATCATCGTAATCCATGCTGCCATAGCTTGAAAAATCGGACTAATCCAAGCAATGCCAATGCGATCGCCCTGAATCCAACCTGTTAATTTGTCACCGTAAGCATTATGTAAAAATGCTGGTATCCAAACTATACCTGCTACAAAAGTGCCAATAGCAACAGCATAGATGCGTCTCCAAGGAGGGGAGAAGAGGGAGGTGGGGTGATGGGGAGGTGGGGGGGAATTCTTTATGTAATCTTCTTTGGCGACCTGTCTGTGTGGCGATCTGTCTGTTGGTCTCCACTGTTGCCAAGCAAGAAAAATTAGCACAACGGCTTCAGTAACCAGGGTAAGCGCAAAAAAATAATGAGTTGCAACACCCAAAGCATTAATTCCAATCCAAGCCAAAACTAGCCAAATGGGTAACTGAGTGCGTTTTTGAATGTGGCGTGTGACAACTACTAGGCAAGCCAGAGAAGCAATGACCCACAAAATAGCTAAAGTATAGTGACGGGCTTCTTGAGCCAAAAAGATGCCGTAGGGTGAAATTGCCATGATCGCAGCAGCTAAATGGCTCACCAGACGGGAACGAAAAGCCAGCCAGCTTAAACCATAAATCGCAGGAATAGATATTGCTCCAAAAATAGCAGCAAGCGATCGCGCCCCCCACAGTGAAACTAGACCTGCTTGTGTGGGAAACAACTTCAGCCACAGGTGAGTTAGCACAAAGTACAAAGGTGGATGATTGCTTTCACTGAATAAATGCGTTAAGACATCTTGAATCGTTGCACCGCTTTGGGGTTGCAGTGGTTGTAATAAAACATCGATTGCGATCGGTTGATTTAACGGTACTGGCAAAAAACTATTTCCCAGACTAAATACTAAAGTAGAAAATTCATCTGTCCAAGGAGGTTTTGCCGTCAAATTGGTTAAGCGTAAACCCATACCGATCAACAGCCAAACCAAGAGCAAACAGGGGTGAAACCAACGGGGATATGCTGGAGCCGCCATCACATTAATATTGAATTTAAGTATCAGACGTAAAATTTTAAATTAAAGTTCAACTGAACATCCTACTAAATTCAACATCACCTAGACTGAATTTATGCTTTCGTTGCGATAAATCCGACTTGGGCTTGACTGAATTTGAATTCTCCATATCCATGAATAACTCTGACTTGAAAGCCAACTCTTTGCAATTGTTGTAAAATTTCAGAACCCTTGTATAGTTGAACACGATGTAGTTCTTCACTTCTGCGATAAAGATTTCCTATCTTGCGGAAGATGGTCATTTTACGAGTTAACTGATGAGTTTTTTGATCTTCTTCTTTTTCTAGCAGGATTGCCCAATCTTGTCCTTGAGAATAGGTTTTTTGTGGATTCATACCACTAACATATCCCAGCTCAGCAATATCCAAAATAAATACGCCACCTGGTTTTAAGCTTTCGTAGATGTGAGCAAATAGCTTTTGGATTTCTCCTAAACTATGCTGATCAAATTGATAATTTAAGCATTCTCCAATTGAGGTTACAGCATCACATTTTGGCAGCGTGACTCTCAGAAAAGATGCTTTTTGGAAATTAGCCTTTGGTGCTTTTTTTCTGGCTAAATCTATAAATGCATCAGAAATATCTATGCCTAAAACGTCATAACCAGCTTGGGTGAGTGCTTTTGCCCAGATACCACTGCCACACCCTAAATCAACTACTAGACCCTTATTTATACCTTTTTGATGCAATATTTCCAATAAGCCTGGTGCAGATTCACTTGAGAAAGCACCAAAACCCACATCGTGAATGTAAGCAAGATCCTCTTGATAACCTGCAAGCATACATACATGACCAAGTACATACTACATGGTCATACACACTGAGTTGCTTCAATTCCCAAAACAACTATTTAACTTGGGTAACACGCCAACTGAGTTTGAGGTTTACCCAAAAATTCCAAACCGTAGCAATAGCGATCGCAATCAAGTTAGCCACATAGCGGTTGCGAATCAGGAAATTAAACACCAAATTTAACACCAACACATTCAACACCAACCCCGCCAAACAAATAATGTTGAATTTCAAAAACCGCTTGCAGCGCTGACGCCACGAGTTCTGTTGCATCGCCACATCAGCAAAAGTCCAAGCATCATTCCACAAGAAATTATTAAAAATCGCAATTTCACCAGCGATGATTTTACTGCGAGTTAGGGGTAATCCTAAGGTAGTTGGGTCGCTGAGTAAGTAAAGTACCGCCATATCTACAAACACCCCACTCAGTCCCACCAAACCAAAACGGACAAATCGACCGACTGGGAAGTTTTGACTAAATTTCCCAATGTGTCCGGTGGAAAGCCGTAAGCGCAACAAATGATGAATGTATTCTAGATATTGCTTCCAAGTAACTTTACTCTCACCCTGTTTGCGTTCACAGAAGACGTAACCAACTTCAGCGATTTGCTTAATTTGACCACGCCCCAACACCTCCAGCAGTATTTTGTATCCTACGGGATTGAGAGTGACATTCGCTATGCTGTGGCGACGCACTAGAAAATAACCGCTCATTGGATCTGAAACTCGACCAACGACGCTAGGTAGAATAATCAATCCTAACACTTGAGCGCCACGAGACAAAAAACGCCTGATTAAACTCCAACTGGAGACTCCCCCACCATCTACATGGCGACTAGCGACTGCTAAATCAGCCCCCTTGACAATTGCATCTAATAGTTGTAACAGCACATGGGGTGGATGTTGTAGGTCGCCATCTATCACCCCTAAAAGAGTTCCTTTTGCTACTTGCCAACCCCGAATTACTGCTGAGGAAAGACCCCTCTCATCCTGACGCCGCATAACTTGTAATTGCGGGTATTTTTGCATCAAAGATTGTGCTATCTGCCATGTACCATCAGGACTATTATCGTCTACTACTATCAATTCGTAGTTTCCAGGAATCCGCTCATCCAACAATTGAGTTAATCTTTGGATGATTTTTTCGATATTAGCAGCTTCGTTGTAAGTCGGAACAATCAACGAAAACCATACTAATTCTTGAGAAGGTGATTCTGGTATCTGTAATGTTCCTGATGGAACTGGTAACAATGAATTGGGTTGATTTATATTCATTAAGCAAAGGAGAGATTATTAAAAAGCAACATTAGCATTTGGTGAGAGAGCTGATGTCGTTTATATTACTCTTTCTTATATAAGTAAGATTGTTTATATTTATTTAAATTCTAATCCAAGTCAATGTATACAATTATGATTAGCAGCTATTATATAATATTTAATCAGATTTTAAAAAAAATTAAGCTTTGAGTTATTGATAATCAGGACTTACACAAAAATTGACAAAAAGCTTAATATATTGAACCGCCAAGACGCCAAGCACGCCAAGGTTTTGTGGACTTTAACTCAGTCTTAATAATTTATTAAAATACAGATTTTCTCAGGATATAGTTAACACAAAATATTATCAATATCTTTGGAAAAAACAGTTGAGTTTTTGTAGTCAAAATTAATGCTTACCAAATTTTTTAGCAATGAAATTTATGTTTGGGAGGACAGGAACTAAGTATTTTTCGGTAAATTAATGTATTTTTTTATCAGCAATACATAAAATTGGTATTACGGCGATTTAGTTAAAGATAAAATTTTCATTCGCCATCATAGTTTTCTACTGGCATGGCTGTTTTTATTAGAAAGTAGAATTTTATTAGTTATAGTCAATTTCCAATCAATCCAGTCTTTGAGAAAAACGGCACATAAGGTGATAGACAGCACAGTAGAAATGATTCTTGATCGTGCCTTAATGGGGTACGACTTATCTCCTGAACAGGGATTGGTATTATTACAACAGTCTGATGCAAGTTCAATTGCTGCCATTCGCGCCACAGCAGACAAACTGCGTCACCGCCAAGCAGGCGACACAGTTACCTACGTGATCAATCGTAATATCAACTTTACTAATATCTGTGAACAGCACTGTAGTTTCTGCGCCTTCCGCCGAGATGCAGGTGACGAAGGTGCTTATTGGTTAGATTGGACAGCAATTTTGGAAAAAACAAAAGATGCTGTCAAGCGCGGTGCAACGGAAATTTGTATGCAAGGTGGATTAAACCCAGCAGCACAAATTAACGGTAAATCTTTGTCTTATTACCTCAAATTGGTAAAAACTATCAAACAGGAATTTCCTCATCTGCACCTACACGCTTTTTCTCCCCAAGAAGTACAATTCATCGCTAGAATCGATGGACTTAGTTATGCTGAGGTAATCGCTGCTTTACGAGATGCTGGTGTAGATTCAATGCCAGGAACAGCAGCTGAAGTATTAGATGATGAAGTACGGCGCATACTTTGTCCTGAAAAGATTAACACAGCAACTTGGTTAGAAATTGTGAGTACAGCTCATAAATTGGGTTTACATACCACTAGCACCATGCTGTCGGGACATATAGAGAACCCAATACAACAAATTCAGCATTTAGAAAAATTGCGATCGCTCCAAAAAACTACCATTAACCAAGAATATCCAGCCAGGATTACTGAGTTTATTTTACTACCATTTGTTGGGCAAGAAGCACCCAAACCCCTACGCCGCCGTGTCGGTCGCGATCAGCCTGTGTTAAAAGACGCACTTTTACTTACCGCCGTCGCTAGAATTTTTCTAGGAAACTGGATTCCAAACCATCAACCAAGTTGGGTCAAATTGGGACTTCCAGGAGCAATTGAAGCTCTAAATTGGGGCTGTAACGATATTGGTGGTACATTAATGGAAGAACATATAACCACAATGGCAGGAGCGATTGGGGGTACATGCATGGAAGTTGAAACCTTGCAAAGTGCGATCGCTTCTCTCGGAAGACCTTACCAACAACGCGATACTCTTTATCACAAAGTTAGTGGTTAGTTGTTGGTGGTTGGTGGTTGGTGGTTGTTGGTTGTTAGTTGTCAGTGGTTAGTGGTTATTATTCTACTCCTCACACTCCCCATCTCCCTTTCCTTACCTTGTCACCCTTGTCTCCCCTGTCTCCCTTGTCCCCCCATCTCCCCATTGCCCCTAATCCCCACTCCCTTGGGGGAGTGGGGGCCGGTGAGTTCCCCATCTCCCCACCTCCAGAATGATCCCCATGATACCAATCCAGGATAGGATGGACGTTGATTTACGTATAGTTTCACATCAATGATTATGAAGCGCTATTGGTCACGTCTGCTTGCTCTGGTCTTAGTTGTAGCTATTGGTCTAATGGGTTGTTCCGGTAGTCCAGATGGTTTGTCTGGTGATTATCGCCAGGACACATTGACTGTACTCAATACTTTAAGACATACCCTAGAGTTACCAGACGATTCACCAGAAAAAGCAACTGCGCAAGCACAAGCGCGTCAACAAATAAATACTTTTGCAGCTCGTTATCAACGGGATAATTCTGTAACAGGTTTGGGTTCTTTTACAACCATGCGAACTGCCCTCAATTCCCTTGCTGGACACTACAGTTCTTATCCCAATCGTCCTGTACCGAAAAAGCTCAAGGATCGTCTAGAAATGGAGTTTAAGCAGGTCGAGATGTCACTACAGCGTGGCGCATAGTTGTCTGCTGAGGCAGAGTTAAAAGTCAAGATTTAACAGAAGGCAGCGTCCTAACGGATTCCTCTAATTGTAAACCACCAGAGGCTTCCGAAGATGGCTGCTGCCGTTCTAGAGTCAAACAATTTTGGATTTTGGAGACTTTTTACTCGGAATTCTTGTTCATCTGTGGGATACCACTGTATTAGTATAATCAAGCTACCAGCAGCATATCAGGACGTAATGTGATAGTTTTTTATCACTCAACTAAATCAAAAATGCGGCAACAGAAATGAGGTTTTGAGAGTCACTCAAAACCAGGCTGCAAAGCCTCAGAACTAAGCCTGGAATTTTATACACTTTTTCCCAACTCATCTGAATTTGGGACAAATGATTCTTTTGTCATTTTATTGCTAAGTATGTTTAACCGTCCCCTGAATGTTGCAAAACCAATATTCTTTTGGCGGCGTCTTTTCGCTGCAATTTTCAGCAGTAGTATGCTGATACCATATTTTGAGAATCAGCCTGCACAAGCACAGGAAGTCAACCAATATTGCCAAATATCAGCAGAACAAGCGCAAGCAAAAGAAAAATTACGTTTGTCAGCCCTGCAAGGTGATCAACAAGCGCAAAACCAATACCAGGAACTTGTGCGCCAACATAAACAAACTGTACAAGAATGCCGAACTCGCAACTGGCCACAAGTGCAAGCAATCTGGTTGCGTTTGTATCCCTGCGACATTCAGCCGGGCGAAATCGACAGAATCATGGATCGAATTGTCAATCGGGGCTATAACCAAGTTTATTTGGAAGCATTTTACGATGGACAGGTATTATTACCAGCAGCAAGTAATTCTACAGTATGGCCTTCTGTAGTTCGCACACCAGGAGCAGAAAATGCTGATTTACTGTTGAGAGCAATTCAAAAAGGACAAGAACGGGGTTTAAAAGTCTACTCCTGGATGTTTACGACTAATTTTGGCTATACATATGCCCAGCGTCGTGATAGAGAAGGAGCGATCGCTCGCAATGGCAAGGGTCAAACGAGCTTGTATGTTGTTGATGATGGTTCTCAAGTATTTATTGACCCCTACAACTTACAAGCAAAGCGTGACTATTACCAGATGGTACAGGAAATTTTACGCCGTCGTCCTGATGGCATACTGTTTGATTATGTGCGCTATCCACGACAAGCAGGGGCTGATTCTATAGCCACTAAAGTTACAGATTTGTGGCTATATAGTCAAGCTACCCAACAAGCGTTATTTCAACGGGCGCAAAATAATAAAGGCTTAGAATTAATTCGCCGCTTTTTAAGTAAAGGATACGTGACAGCGGGAGATATCAGTGAAATTGATAAACTTTACCCCCAAGAAGGAGAACCAATGTGGCAAGGCCGTACACCACCGCCACCAGCAGAACCACCATCACCAATAGGACAAAAAGCTGTCGCTGCGGTAATCCCTCCCGCACAAAGACAACCAATCCTCCAATCAGAATTATGGCAGCTCTCTGTTGCCCATGCCATGCAGGGTATTCTGGATTTTGTTAATCTAGCTGCTTATCCAGCCCAAAAGCTTGGTATCCCCGCAGGGGTAGTATTTTTTCCTGATGGCAACCAAACTGTTGGACAGGGTTATGATTCCCGCTTACAGCCTTGGGATAGGTTTCCCAGTTCCCTAGAGTGGCATCCGATGTCCTATGCTAACTGTGGCAATGTCACTTGTATTGCAGCACAAGTACAACGAGTTTTAAGCATGGCTAAACCAGGTACTAAAGTGATTCCTGCGATCGCTGGTCAATGGGGTAAGAATGTTAACGGTCGTCCATCACTAGACGCCCAAATGCAAGCAATGAGACCATTCGCTTCCCAAATCACAGGGGTAAGCCATTTTGCTTATTCCTGGCAAGATCCAGAACATGACCAACAACGGAAATTCTGTCGAGTGAGGTGATTGGGGATTGGGGAGGTGGGGAGATGGGGAGGTTGGGAGGTGGGGAGGTTGGGAGATGGGGAGACAAGGGAGACAAGGGAAACAAGGGAGCAAATTAACAACCAACAACCAACAACTAACCACTAACCTATATAGAGACGCGCCATGGCGCGTCTCTACAACCACTAACCACTAACCACTAACAACTAACAACCAACTTTGTTTCTGTACAAACAGCATGTAAAGGTTTGTCCCACGGGTCTATTGGTAATTGGGATAAATAAGCAAAATCAAAGACAATGCCAATAGTGAATTTATTTGTCCACTCAGGTGCAGCAAATAAGCGATCGTAATATCCCCCACCGTAACCCAAGCGATAGCCTTGTTGGTCACATGCGACACAAGGCACAAGGATTAAATCTACTTGCTCATAGCTTAGAATTGGAGCATTGGGATGAGGTTCGGGAATGCCGTATGCCCCAATTTGTACTGAGTTATTGGGTGTCCATTGATGCCATAACAAAGAATCGCCGACACAGCGAGGCATTCCCCATATTTTGGTAAGGGTATTTTGCAATAAGGGACTTAAATCAGGTTCTTGACGAAAGCTGAAATAAGCAAGTACTGTTTTTGCTTGGGTAAACTGGGGTGAACTGAGAAGGTTAGTGCAAATGCGATCGCTTTTTTGTTTCCATTCTGTGAGTGACATTGATTGACGTTGCTTGAGAAGCGATCGGCGTAGCTGTGTTTTTTCCATTAAATAATTTATAAAAAAATAAACACAAAGACACCAAGTAACATTCTTTGTGTCTTGGCGTCTTTGTGGTTCTATTATGCTTAATTCAACTCAGACTGAACTTACGCAGCGTTTTGACGCCACCATTCAATGGTATTTTTCAAGCCTTGCTTGAAGTCTACCTGGGCAGTAAAACCAAAGGTTTGTTTTGCCCTTTCGATATCTAAACAACGGCGGGGTTGACCGTTAGGTTTGTCGGTTTCCCAAACAATTTCACCTTCGTACCCCATCAATTCACAAATTAAGTTAATCAAGTCACGAATGGAGATTTCGTAACCAGTTCCCAGGTTCACGGGTTCTGGGTCGTTATAGTATTGCGTACCCATGACAATACCCCGCGCTGCATCTTCTGAATAGAGAAACTCGCGGGTAGGACTACCATCACCCCAAACAGGGATTTGCTTTTCTCCCTTAATTTGGGCTTCGTAAACTTTGCGAATTAAAGCTGGGATAACATGGGAACTTCTGGGATCAAAGTTATCTTCTGGACCATATAAATTCACTGGCAAAAGATAAATGCCGTTAAAGCCATACTGTTGGCGATAAGCTTGCAGTTGGACTAAAAGGGCTTTTTTGGCTACGCCGTAAGGGGCATTAGTTTCCTCGGGGTAGCCATTCCATAGGTCATCTTCTTTGAATGGTACTGGGGTAAATTTGGGATAGGCACAAATAGTACCCACGCAAACGAATTTTTCTACGCCAGCTTGATAAGCAGCATGAATTAGCTGGGTTCCCATCATCAAGTTGTCGTAAAATAACTCGGCGGGTTTTTCTCGATTGAGACCAATACCGCCGACATGGGCTGCTAAGTGAATGACAATATCTTGTTGATCAACTGCACGCTGGCAGTTTTCCATCAGGCGTAAATCACAATCACGCGATCGCGGTAATGTAATTTTTTCTGGATTAGCTCCAGCTTTGTATAACTGGTTGACTACCTGACGTCCCAGAAAACCAGTACCTCCAGTTACAAGAATGCGTTTATCTTTGAGTTCCAAGGCATTCATCTTTTGTCCTCGTGGATCTTGTTCACAGATGCAGCACCCCTACTTCTTGCCGAATCATGGCATTATCCATAATTGCGTTTGCTAATTTCCCGTTGGGAGAAGTTAAACCTAAAGCTTGTAAGTCTGCTTCCACCATTAAGGAAACTAGTTCCTCAAATGTTACTGAAGGCTTCCAGCCCAATTTTTGTTGCGCTTTTGTCGGATCACCTATCAACAAGTCTACTTCTGCTGGGCGGAGATAGCGTGGGTCAAATTCCACATGATCTTGCCAATTGAGATTTACATAACCAAACGCCAGTTCTAGGAACTCCCGGACTGTATGGGTTTCACCAGTGGCAATTACGTAGTCGTCAGGTTCGTCTTGCTGCAACATCATCCACATTGCTTTGACGTAATCTTTGGCATAACCCCAATCCCGCTTGGCATCCAGATTACCCATATATAGTTTTTTCTGTCTACCAGCAAAAATGCGGGCCACTGCCATCGTTATTTTACGTGTGACAAAGGTTTCACCCCGTCTAGGTGATTCATGATTAAAAAGAATACCGTTACACGCGAATAAGCCGTAAGATTCCCGGTAGTTTACTGTTTGCCAGTGGGCATAAACCTTAGCACAGGCATAGGGACTGCGGGGATAAAAAGGCGTAGTTTCCTTTTGGGGTACTTCTTGTACCAAACCAAACATTTCTGAAGAGCCAGCCTGGTAGAAGCGCACCTGAATACCTGTACGGCCTTGATAGTCGCGGATTGCTTCCAAAAGACGCAGTGTTCCCATTCCCACTGCATCAACTGTATACTCTGGTGCATCAAAGCTGACCCTTACATGGGATTGAGCGCCCAAATTGTAAATTTCTGTTGGCTGGACTTCTTCTAAGATGCGGCGCAGTGTAGTACCGTCTGTCAGATCCCCATAGTGAAGAAATAACCGCACTCCCTCTTTATGAGGGTCTTCATAAATATGATCAATGCGGTCTGTGTTGAATGTGGAAGTCCGGCGAATAATGCCATGAACTTCGTAACCTTGTTCGAGTAAAAATTCACTTAGGTAGGAACCATCTTGACCGGTAATACCAGTAATCAACGCTCGCTTTTGTTGCGTCATGCTCAATTATCCCTTGTCGTTTCTGATGATTATTGATACAGGCGACCTGGTACAACTTAGCAATAATTTGCTTAATTGCCCAATGGGAAACCTACGAGTTTCCTTGCTTCTATGTTAGTTAACCTCAGTAAATATGCTGATTTTAAATTATTTTCAGGTACTTTTGTAATCAAAACAGATAAAAATTTTTGATACTGTTTATCTTTTCTAAATTTTTTTACTAAAAGTTTATATATTTTTGAAATTATGAAGAATTTATCAAGCTGAAATAAAACAGACAATTCAGAGTGAAAACTACATTGATTTTATGACTAAATATTTATTCCCAATTTATTCCCAATTATAAATATAAACTATCCAATTTTTAAATCCAAGTTTTTCTATGAAAGCAAATTGTGATAGTTAGTATTGTTTGAGATTCCTGGAATAGCCTTTTAGCAAAGACCCCCAATCTAAAATCCTGTTGGGTAAAATCCAAAATAGGTATGAGTCATTTTTTGTGCATTTGGGGCATTAACTGCCCCATAAAATCAGGGTGTGCTAATTTTTCAGTAAGCTCCGTTATCTTTAGGCATGATTACCACACGAATCGTTTTCAAAACTATCCATAGATCGAGCCAAAAGTTCCTAAATTTTACATAATGCAGGTCTATTTGGACTCGTCGAGGGTAAGGAATGTCATTGCGACCAGAGACTTGCCATAATCCAGTTATTCCAGGTCGGATAGTTAAAATCTGATCAATGTAATAACCGTATTTTGGTAATTCTTCCGCAACTAATGGTCGTGGGCCGACAACACTCATATCCCCTTTGAGAACGTTCCAAAATTGAGGAAACTCGTCCAAACTGGTAATTCGTAAAAATTTACCGATCGTTGTAATTCGGGGGTCGTGTTTGAGCTTGAAATTGTTTTCAAACTCTTGCCGCAACTCTGGCGATGTATCCATCATTTGCATGAGAATTTCGTCAGCATTCGTTACCATTGTGCGGAATTTTATACAATTGAAAGGTTTGTAGTTTTTACCAACCCGTTCTTGGACATAAAAAATGGGGCCTTCTGAGCTTAAAGCAATCAACAAGGCCAAAACTAAATAAACGGGAGAAAACAAAATTAATACAGAAAGCGAAAAGACAATATCAAATAGTCGTTTAGCAAACTCTCCGTTGAGAGCCTGAAAAGACAGACTTCTAGGCGTCTTTGCTGGTTGACCGCGTTTTAAGAACGTACGCGATCGCCCAATTAACGTTAATCTGGCTTCACCAGATGGTGAACGTCTTTCAGGCAAAGAGGGGCTGTCTGTGAAAGAACGCCCCGTCCCGGATGCGCTACGTGAGCGCTTGCCGGAGAGGAGTGAGCTCTGGGCAGTCATCATACTCCTTAATAATCCACACCACACATAGTCCCAATCTTAAAGCTAAACGCAGGTGCTTCTGGGAGCAATTTTCCAAAAGCTTCTGCAAAAATCAGACCTCACATACACTTGGAGAATTTTTTTTCGATGCACGTCTGTAAAAATTCTAAGTAACGTTGGGCAAATATTTGCCTTTTAAATTGATCGGCGTGCGCTCGAACATATTCGGGATTAAATTTGCTGTAAGAGGCTTCTAAAGTTTCTATAGCTCCAATTAAGGATGCTTCTTTTTGTTCCTCAAACAATATACCCGTTCCTGTTTCTCCCCAGGTGCGGATATCCCGTACCGTTTCTTTAGCGCCACCAGCGTCATAGGCAATCACTGGCGTACCACAAGCTTGTGCTTCTACTAAGGCAATGCCAAAATCTTCACAAGCTGCATATACAAAACCTTTAGCATGAGCCATATATTTTTTGACAACCTCATCAGGCTGCCACCCAAGAATTTGTATATTTGAATTTGCTATTTTACGAATTTTTTTCATTTCTGGGCCTGTGCCTATTACTACTAATTTTTTTTGCATTTGGTTGAAAGCGCTGACAATTAGAGATACTTGTTTGTAACTAACTAATCGGGAAACAGTTAAATAGAAGTCTTGTTTGTCAGGAGAAAAAGAAAAATTTTCGATATTCACAGGTGGATAAATAACAGTTGCTTCCCGTCGGTAGCAACGCCAAATGCGACGAGCTGTATGGTGAGAATTAGCAATAAAATAATCAACACGATTTGCACTCAGCACATCCCACATGCGTAATTGATGTAACAAATATCGCGTCATCCAACCGGGTAAACCACGACCGAGTTTGCTTTGATGTAGATAATCAAATGTTAAGTCCCAAGCGTAGCGCATGGGACTGTGACAGTAGCAGATATGTAACTGTTCAGGAGAAGTTAGAACTCCTTTAGCAACAGCATGGGATGAAGAAAGAACAATATCATACCCGCGTAAATCGAGTTGTTCAATTGCTAATGGCAAAAAAGGTAGGTATTTTTGTATACCTTTTTGGGCAAAAGGGAAGTGTTGAAGAAACGTCGTGCCAATCTGACGTTTAAATAAATAACTTTCTGGGTTACGAGATTCAAAATCGATGAGGGCATATAAGTCCGCATCAATATAGTTCAGAATTTCCCGCACGACCAGTTCTGAACCGCCAGTGGCTTTAGGTGTCAGCCACTCATGCACCAAAGCATATTTCAAGGGCACAGCTAACTTTAATTAATAGGTAGAAAACGACACAGGTAAATAATGAGGTTAACTGAAAAGTTTCCCGTTGTAATTGAAAATGGGAAATGCCCCATATCCAATCAAAGACGTTATCTTCTCAAAATAGGTTCCACAAGCTGATAACCTCAGATCAGGGATTGGGGATTGGTGATCGGGGATCGGGGATCGGGTATTAGGGATTGGATATAATCCTAATCCCTAATCCCTAGTCCCTAATCCCTAGTCCCCATTTCCTAGCCCCTAAAATGACAAGTGACATAAAAATTGGGGATTTATGCGAATTCTAATTGTGGGTGGTACTCGATTCATTGGCGTCTACCTGACTCAACTGCTGGTACAGCAAGGACACGAGGTAGTACTTTTCAATCGTGGGAATCGTCCGTTACCAGTTGAGGGTGTAGGACAAATTACAGGCGATCGCACTGACGCCACCCAATTAAAACAAAAACTTTCTAAAGAGAATTTTGATGCCATCTTTGACAATAACGGGCGGGAACTTACTGATACTCAACCACTTGCAGAAATTTTTCAAGACCGCGTGCAAAATTTTATCTACATGAGTTCTGCTGGGGTATACCTCAAATCAGACCAAATGCCTCATATTGAAGGTGATGCAGTTGATCCGAAAAGTCGCCACAAAGGTAAACATGAAACAGAAGCTTACCTAACACAACAGGGAATTCCCTTTACCTCTATTCGTCCCACTTACATTTATGGGCCAAAGAACTATAACGATTTGGAAGCTTGGTTTTTTGATAGAATTGTGCGCGATCGCCCGATTCCGATCCCTGGAAATGGCTTACATATCACCCAGCTAGGCCATGTCAAAGACTTAGCAACGGCAATGACCAAAGTTTTGGGTAATTCTCGAGCAGTCAGACAAATTTATAATGTTTCAGGCGATCGCTTTATCACTTTTGATGGTTTAGCGCGTGCTTGTGCTGTAGCGGCTGGTAAATCGCCGGATGAAATCAAAATCATCCATTACGATCCGAAAAACTTTGATTTCGGCAAGCGTAAAGCTTTTCCTTTAAGAACACAGCACTTTTTTGCTTCGGTCAATAAAGCCATGACAGAATTAGATTGGCAACCTGAGTATGATCTAATTTCTGGACTGCAAGACTCCTTCGAGAATGATTATTTGGTGTCTGGACGGGACAAGGCAGAAATTGATTTTTCTGTGGATGAGGAAATTTTGCAAACTATATAGTTCATAGCTACTTAATAATTACGTTTGTAAGCTCAAATCTTATTGTTTGACTCAAAGAATTGTACAAATCTCCTTTGCTTCAATCCTTCTTTGAGTCTTTTATCTCCTTTCCACGATAACCCTTGTTTACGATAATTGACTGACACAAAATGGCAAAATCTGCCATAATTTATCCAGAGTTGAATCTGACTGCTTTTTATAGATGCAGAACGTCTCCCCGAACAGAAACTATATTCACTATCAACTCAAAAAAGTCACTTTTTGCGTGTAGTTGTATGAAACGAGTTCAGGTAATTTCTACTATAAAAAATCTCCAGACAAATTTGAAAGTTTTAGGTGTTAATTCCCTAGCTTTATTTGGTTCTGTAGCTAGAGATGAAGCTCAAGGTGATAGCGATGTAAATATTTTGGTTGATTTAAAGCCACCAATAACTTTTGACCGCTACATGGACGTGAAATTATATCTAGATGAGCAGTTGGGAACTCGCGTAGATTTAGTGACTTGGAAAGCTCTGAAACCACAAATTCGTGAGACTGTAAAGCAAGAAGCAATCTATGTCATGTAATATCAAGTTGTATTTAAAGGATAGAAATGAATATAGCAGTAGAACTACCGAGTGGAAAAATCTTAAATATTGCTCGCTTTATTGCTCTCATCCCAGTTACGACCACAAGTAATAATGGATATGATCTGATTTTAGAGGGTTATCCTGCTCCAATTAATCTAGAGCCAACAGATGCTGATGCTCTAAAAAAACTGCTCCAATTAAATAAGGATGTAGTTACTGCTAAGAAATCTGAATGGGAAAAAGAGCAGCAATTACAACAAAATCAGCGAGCATTAGCGCTCTTAGCACAGCGCATAAAACGCCATCAAAATATGTCTCAAGCAGAATCACGACAGCGAGAAGAAATATTTGATAACTTTAAACAAATTATAGATGCAGAACGTCTTCCTGAACAGAAACTATATTCACAATCATGATAGTTTTTATCGACTCTGGGGTACTGGGAATTCTTGCCAATCCCAATAAGTTTGGGGAAGCTTATGATTGCGAACAATGGCTATAGTGATGAGCTATTGGAGTAACTATTTTAACAACTGATGCTGAAACCTAAGATTTATATCCAAAAGCGATCGCGCTTCCATCAAAACTAAAATGCGATCGCATGGCGTTAAGATCCACGACTTCTTTGTAAGGTTTGCTTTTCCAGATAGATTATTGGCTAGAAGTCGGGGATCTGTTCGTTTGGGTTACTATTGCTTTGTCTTCTGTTTTTAATCACTATTTGTTTGCGGTAAAATATAAATCGCCCCAGAAATTAAGGTGAAGGTAACACAAACCCAAAAAGCAACGAGGGAGGGAATTTTCCAAACTTCTGGTAAGGGTGCTATTAAAAGAGCGATCGCAATAATTTGACTAACAGTTTTGAGTTTACCCCAAATATTCGCTCCGGTAATTGTGGTTTGATTGACACGCCAGCCTGCGATCGCTAACTCCCGTGCTAGTATCAAAAATACTCCCCAAGCTGGAACCTGCCCCAGTTCAATTAATGCTAGTAATGGCGCAAGTACTAACAATTTATCGACTAGGGGGTCGAGAAATTTACCTAAGTCGCTAATTTGGTTGAGTTTGCGCGCTAAGTAGCCATCTAGCCAATCAGTACCGGCTGCAACCAGGAAAATTGCTAAACACACCCACCTAGCTGTTGGTGTGGGGTTATATAAGCCGTAAAGGAGGAATGGCAAGCCTAAAAGGCGAGAAAAGGTAATCCAGTTGGGTAAAGTCATGGGATTTTAAATTAGGTGATAAGTAATAGGTGATGGAAAAATAATTACTGATTACCAATTAACGTCTAATGGGAATTGAAGAAGCAACACAAGGTTTTTTGGCAATTTTCCCGAATTTGATTTTAATTAACGAACACCGTGCAAGGCGATGCACACAGATAGATTATCAGTGTGTATCTGTGTTCATCTGTGTTCGATTATCAAAACAGGATTTTTGCCATAGTTTTAATTCGCATTAGGCGTAATTACCAATTACTATTACCAATTGTTAAACCAAAATCACTATGACTCAACAAAGAAATTCTCAATCCAGAATAGAACGCGATTCGATGGGCGATCGCGAAATTTCCAGTAGCGTTTATTACGGCATTCAAACCGTACGCGCTACAGAAAATTTCCCAATTAGCGGTATTCGTCCTTTACCTACTTACGTAGATGCTTGTATTTTAATTAAAAAAGCTACTGCTATAGTGAATGGTGAACTGGGTTGTATTCCCCAAGACATCAGCCAGGCAATAATCCAAGCTGCCGATGAAGTTTTAGCTAGCAAGTTCCGTGATCAGTTTGTGGTAGATGTTTATCAAGCGGGTGCTGGTACTTCCCATCACATGAATGTTAATGAAGTATTAGCAAATCGGGCGTTAGAAATTCTTGGCGATGAGAAAGGAAACTACAAGCGTGTTAGTCCCAATGATCACGTTAACTACGGACAGTCTACCAATGATGTGATTCCCACAGCAATTCGGATTGGTGGTTTATTGGCGTTGTCTAGAACACTGCACCCGGCTTTGGAGGGGGCTATAGCAACTTTGGAGGCAAAAGCAGCAGAGTTTCAAGATATCGTTCGTTCTGGCAGAACTCACATGCAAGATGCTGTGCCGGTGCGGTTGGGTGAAAATTTCCGTGCTTGGGCGCACATTCTGACAGAACATCAAAACCGGATTTACACTGCCAGTGGGGATTTGATGGTGCTGGGTTTGGGTGGTAGTGCGGCGGGTACGGGGTTGAACACCCATCCCCAATATCGCGCCCGTGTGGTAGCAACTCTGGCAGAACTTATCAATAGTCCGCTACAACCTGCCTCTCATCTGATGGCGGCAATGCAGAGTATGGCACCATTTGTCAATGTTTCTGGTGCGTTACGTAACTTAGCGCAAGATTTAGTAAAAATCTCTCATGACTTGCGATTGATGGATTCTGGGCCAAAAACTGGTTTAAAAGAAATTCAACTTCCACCAGTACAACCTGGTTCTTCAATTATGCCAGGCAAGTATAACCCTGTGATGGCAGAGATGACATCAATGGTGTGTTTTCAGGTGATGGGTTACGACAGTGCGATCGCACTGGCAGCCCAAGCAGGACAATTAGAATTGAATGTGATGATGCCACTGATTGCCTATAACTTGATTCACAGTATCGAAATTCTCGGTAATACCATTGCTGCACTCACACAACGCTGCATTCAAGGAATTACTGCCAACAGGGAACGTTGTTTGGCATATGCAGAAAGCAGTTTAGCTTTAGTAACAGCTTTAAATACTCACATTGGTTATTTGAATGCCGCAGCCGTAGCAAAAGAATCCTTGGAGACAGGCAAATCTCTACGACAGATTGTTTTGGAAAAAGGACTAATGAGTGAAGCAGAATTGGCTAAAGTTCTAAATCTGGAACAAATGAGCCAAATTTTACCGCTTGAATAGGAATTGTTGATTGTTGTTCGTTGTTTGTTGTTTGTTGTTTGTTGTTTGGAGAACCTAGCAACAATCAACTACCAACAATCAACCATCAACCACTAACCACCAACCACCAACAAATATGCAAACACCAACCGTTAGTTTCATTCGAGCTAATTCTTACGAACCAGATGTTTTAAGGGATTCTTTAGAAACACTGCTAGAACCATTCGGAGGAATGACAGGGTTTGTGAAACCAGGGAATCGTGTTTTACTTAAACCCAATTTGCTCACAGGCGCACGTCCTGGCAAAGAGTGTACCACGCGATCGCAATTAGTTTATGTAGTGGCACAGATGGTAATTGAAGCTGGCGGTAAACCATTTTTAGGTGATAGCCCTGCTTTTGGTAGCGCCAGGGGAGTTGCCGTTGCTAATGGCTATCAACAGATTTTAGAAGAACTTAATCTTCCAATCATTGATTTTCATGGAGTGCGTTACCAAACAGTTAGTCAAGAGTTTAACCATCTGCTACTCTCCAAAGAAGCGATGGAAGCAGATGTAGTAATCAATCTACCCAAAGTCAAATCTCATGTCCAATTAGTACTTACCTTGGGTGTAAAAAACTTGTTTGGTTGTGTTCCTGGCAAAATGAAAGCTTGGTGGCACATGGAAGCAGGAAAAGATGCCAACAGGTTCGGGGAAATGTTAGTAGAAACTGCTAGAGCAATTAACCCGAATTTAACCATATTAGACGGTATTATCGGTCATGAAGGCAATGGCCCTAGTGGCGGTGAACCTCGTTCTTTGGGTATTTTAGGCGCATCACCGGATGTATTTGCCTTAGATCGAGCTATGGTAGAGATACTTAATGTCCCAGCCACAGAAGTACCTACTGTTGCTGCATCTATGCGTCTGGGAGTCTGTCCGAACCTCAACGCTATCCACTATCCTTATTTAAGTCCTGAGTCACTACGGATAAATGATTGGCGATTACCAGACAAGTTCGTTCCCATTGATTTTGGTATGCCTCGCGTGATTAAGTCTACGTTCAAACACCTCTACATCAAGTTTATCAAAGAACCACTCAGCGCTTACGTTAGAGGTTAAATATAGCAAGTGCAAACTCTGCTACAGCAATTTCAAAACTGGCACAGTAAGCTGAAAATACCCTCCGATTGCTTAACCAGACCGCCCTACTCTACTAGTGGCGGTTTTTTTAGTTTAATGTTTTTCCTGAACTAAATATCATGTCCGTTTGAGGACTTATCATATCTGTGAAGGTTGGTAATTGGTAATTAAGATACTGATGATTTTTCCATGCCCAATGCCCAAGCTTTATGTCGTAAGTAATTAGCCGGACTTGATATAATTGCTAACAATCATGCTAATTTTTGTTTGGGAATTGACTGCTAAGCACAGATATATTAGTTGCTTGAGTAGGAAATATTTATTATCTACCTATTTATAGATTGACAAAATAGAGAATAAAGAATATTTTATTTAGGATTTTCGATGAGATTAAATTTTTATTGAGTAAAATCACTGATTGAACTCACTAAATATCAAACATTATCCTATATATATTGACTGTAAATTTGTGGATAAAAGTGTTTACTCTCCTAAACTCTGTCAACTTGTGAAAAGTCTTCAGTACTAGTACTTACAAATCTACAAAAGGTGAATATATTTCTAGTATTGCTACGGTATAAATATGAGTAAATATAACAAACTAAAAATATCAAAAGTTGGATTTTTTAGCCTTTTTTATTGCTGCATTATTATAAAAATGTATAGTTAACTACATAATTTCACTTCACTAAAATTGATGAATGTACTTTTTTATGCTACAGTTTTAATAAATGCTCAATGTAACGACGATAAAGTTTAACAACCCAATCAAGCAACAATATTTACATAATTATGCAAATTATTTATCATATAAAATTAGTATCAAGTATTGCAGCTACACAAGATTAGAAAGTAGAGTTACCCAAACTAAATGCAGTACTTGACGATGAGAAAATTTACAGTTAAAAAGTAGCTAAAATAGTAGTTAGACTTTGAGAAAAGAGTCTAAATGCAAAATCAGGTAATCAAACAAACTTTTTATGAATTCAAACAGCGAGTCTGCCAGTTCAAACGACACATCCCCCCATCGTTTGGCAGACATTATCGGAACTGTGATTGGTTTGCTAACTCTGACCTTACCTTTGTTAGTTATTGCTAATTACTCTTCCGCTAATATTCCCAATGCCCAGCCATCCCTCACTTACAACATCAAACAGAAGTAGCAGATACTAGAAATGAATTAAAAACACATTTGAACAACTCAGATATATAGCTCCAAGAGTAAGCATACATGATGTTCACCTTGTGAGCTACAGCTAGTGGTTTAGTTAATTGCAAAGAATCTGGACTGTTGCTAAATAGTCCAGATTCTCTAATTTATAACTTGTTTTAATATACGAGGCGATCGCAAAATCAAACAGAGTTATCTTTCACTAAATATTAGCTTTTAAATTATTTTACGTTTTCACTTGTTGGGCAAAATATTATTTCAATCAATTATTGGCCTTCTGACCAATTTTCACGACTTAGCAAATCAATAATGCAGTCTCTGAGCAAAAATTCATTTCTTTCTAATTCAAGCTCTACACATAACCAATCACGGTAAGGAATATATTTACATAATACGTAAATAGGTTGGTTACGTTGAATCAGTCTCTGCTTAACAAGCTGAAGTGCTTTTTCCCTAATATACTCTATGTTGTATTTAACAGCAGTATCTACCATAAATTATCTCCTTGTTTATCCATAAAAATAAATAACCATCATTACTAGTTAAATCTTGTAACGATTGATCACAAAATTTAAAGCCTTTTGTTTTTAATTATGAACTAAGCAGCGTTAGCAATAAAAACTAAGAAAGTTTGTAATTGAGAATACTTCCTCTACCTCTTAGGATAGATAAGACAGATATCTTAGTTGTATTAAGTTGGTGAAAAAATATCTTTCTTGGGCATGGGAGTCAAAAAGCTTAGGCACTTAGGTGAGATATAAAGACAGTTTGGAAACATAGCAGTTGGCTTACCTTGTAGTTTCTAAATACCTGGAATTTGCATGTACCAAATCTTAAATTATATGAATACACCTTCTGCTAACCCTAGCCTCAGGGCTATTAATACTTTGAAAGTGGCTGAGTTTATTATATGTTTATTTTTCCAATAATGAGTCACTATTGGTTAAAACTCTGGCATTAAAAATATACTTGTTGCTTGATAACCTTTACTTAACTTTAAATTTTGAATACTTAAGAAGTTAGAGAACAGAAATTTAAGATTAGACAGCAAATCTGTTCCATTATTCTACTGTGTTGCTGGAACAAGGATAACTTTACTTTATATGTAGAAGCATAACAGACATTTAGCGCCTATCATCCCTTGCTTTGGGTAGATATCTACTCCTAGCTTTTGATATATTACCCAGACACGCAAAAACAGGTATTATTATTAAATAGGTAAGTCTTGACTAAATCAATTGCCTAGTATAGAGGGTGTAATTCATCATCACTTTCTAGTTTGATCATCATCAATCGATGATATGGCTTGTAACTGAGCTAACAAAGAAACTACTTATTGGCTGGGCATCTTAAATACTTGCAAACAAATACCAGAAAAAATTTATACATATAATAGTATTATTTTTGATGGATATGTTTGAAATTAGAGGTAAAAAACTTCTGAAAGAAGTCAAAACAAAAAGTTCTGTTTTCATTTACAAAATCAACTGATATCATCACAAATAAAACGAGAATCATTGTATTTTCTCTATCTAAGTCAACGTAAAAGTCCAGTTTGATAAACTTTCGAGATGTGTTGTTGAGGAGGAAGTGTTCATGCGTAGTTTATCTGGTTGGTCGTTAACAAGTAGCGCATTAGTAGCTCTGGGAATATCGGCTACTACAGCTACTCCAATGATGATTTCCGCGCCTGTATTAGCTCAGGTTCCAACCCCAACTCCAACGCCTGCACCAGCTACAACAGCCCCTAGCTTTGCTGATGTGCCAGCAGATTATTGGGCGCTGCCATTTATTCAAGCCTTAGCTGCAAGAAATGTAATTGTTGGTTATCCGGATGGTACATACAAACCAGACCAACCAGTAACCCGCGCTGAACTTGCTGCTATGTTCCAAAAAGCTTTTACGCTGAATCCAGTGAGGCAGCTACCAGCAGAAGGCTTTAGAGATGTGCCTGCTAACTTTTGGGCAGCACCTGCAATTAGGGCTGCTTATGAAGCTGGATTTTTGTCAGGTTATCCCAATAACTTGTTTGGACCGAATCAAACAGTTTCCAAAGCAGATGCAATTACTGCTGTAGCCAGTGGACTCAATTTAACTCCCAGTGGTTCTGTAGAACAAACTCTTGCTAATACCTATGTAGATGCTGGGCAGATCCCGTCCTATGCTGTTAATCAGGTGGCAGCTGCAACACAAGCTAATCTTGTCGTTAACTATCCTGATGTTAAAACGCTCAATCCACAAGGAGGCTTAACGCGGGCGGATGCGGCTGCACTTTTGTATCAAGCTTTGGTGAGACTTGGACAGGTGCAACCATTACCTAGCAATGTGGCAGCGGCAAATTATATTGTGGGTGGTACTCCTCAAACTACAGGTGATATTGTTTCCATCGCTGAGGCTAGTGGTAGTTTCAACACTCTGACTTCTTTGCTGAAGACAGCAGGTCTAGCAGATGCTTTGAGACAGCCAGGTCCCTATACAGTTTTTGCTCCTACAGACCAAGCATTCGCAGCTTTACCTCCAGATGTTCTACAGCAGTTACAGCAACCAGAAAACAGAGAAACGTTAATCAAGATTTTGAGATACCACGTAGTTTCTGGTGATCTACCTGCTGACAAGCTGACATCTGGTGAAGTAAAAACTTTGGAAGATGAAGCAGTAAATGTAAAAGTTGATACTGCAAATAATCAGATTGCAGTCAACAATGCAAGTGTTATTCAACCGAATGTTAAAGCTACCAATGGTGTTATTCATGTCATCAACCAAGTTTTGATTCCTCCAGAATTGGCACAAGGTGAGCAAAAGGAAGGTGAAGGTGCTGCTGCTAGAGTGAAAAGAAACTATGTTGCCGTTGCTGGTAACATTGGTTTAGGTGGTAATACGGCTCTTGGCAGTGGTAACTTTGCAGTAACCAGCAAATTTGGTCTGACAAACAATTTCTCAGTACGACCAGGGGCAGTAATTGGGGATGATACTGTCTTTTTAGTTCCCATCACCTATGACTTTGCTTTCCGACCCACTGATATAGGTGGAAGTGATGCTGTTATATCTCCTTATCTCGGTGCTGGTGTAGCTATTGGAACTGGTGACGACACTGATTTTGGTTTACTACTCACTGGAGGTGTAGATTATCCCTTATCTTCCCAATTTATGGTCACAGGTGCTGTGAATGCTACTTTTGTAGATGATACAGATGTAGGGATTATGTTAGGAATTGGTTATAGATTCTAAGGAATCATTGTCGAATTGCCCATGATTAAATGACCCTGCCCCAACCTCAATAGTAGGGGCGGGGTTTTATTGATTAAATTTAGTCCAATTTTGATATCTTAGATAAAATCACCTGATCATAAAGATTCGCAGAAATATCAATGGATTGGATAACCGTACTGCGATCGCTTCAATCAGACTTCATCAAAAGGTTAACATCTGGTTGTCTGCTGCATTGTCAAACAGAGGGACAATATAGTGAAATAACAATAATCTCTGGAGAAAGATTAAAAGTTCTCAGAGAATTTTGTTGGAAGATGGCAGAAAAATATAAACGTGTTTCCCCAGTTCGTGATGTTTTTATTAGCTATCTGAAAGGAAAATTAGGAGAAGAAGTTGTTAAAGAACGCTTAGCTGATTTAATTACAGAAGTAGATTACGAAAAAAGAATTGGCGGAGATGGTAAAACAGACTTTACGATGACTGGTAATCCAGCAATTGGTATCGAAGTGAAATCTCGTTACGGTAGCTTGGATAAAGTCAGATGGTCTATTAGTGCAGAAGAAGTTGAAAAAAATTCAGCAGTAGTCTGCGTTTTGATTCAAGAGGAAGTGAATGAAGCACAATCCGAGTATCACCTATTTTTAGCTGGTTTTCTGCCAACTCAAATGATTAAGCTAAAAACTGGAAGAATTTCTTTTGGAATAGAACAACTACTCTATGGTGGTGGTTTACGCGGGTATTTAGAACATTTGCAATCTTCTACAAATTATCAAGACAAACAGACATTGAAGTCAGAAGCAATTTATAAACTACCCAATCATTCATTAACAAAATCTTCTTTATATTCAGTAAAAAATACAAACAAAATTTCTCCCAGTGAAGAATTAAATTTAATTTATCTAAAACTGGGTGATGAATACAGTGAAAAAGGACTGCATCATGATGCGATCATCAATTACACTCAAGCATTGCTACTTTATCCTTATGATGCAGAGATATACTATAAACGTGGTTTGGCACATTATCAATTAGGAAATTATGAAAGAGCGATCGCAGATTATACTCAGGCAATTACAATTAATCCTAACTATATCAAAGCCTACAATAAAAGTGGTTTAGCACGTTATCAGTTAGGAGATTACGAAGGAGCGATCGCAGATTATACTCAGGCAATTACAATTAATCCAAATGATGTAATTGCTTACAAAAATCGTGCTGATATTCGTTACTATCTGGGAGACAAACAAGGGGCAATTGAAGATTACACCCAAGTATGCAAAATGTATCCTCTTCCAGGGGGTGATCTAAATTTAAAAAATATGCAAATTGGGGATTATCAGGGAGGAGGTGATGTTTTTCTGCAAACAAGCGAGTTAAAGTGCCATGATTTTATTGCTTATAAGAATCGTGGTGATTTTCGCTTAGACTTGGGGGATTACGAAGGAGCAATTGCAGATTACACCCAGGCAATAAAGATTAATTCTAACGATGCCGATGCTTATTATAATCGTGGTAATGCTCGTTATGATCTAGGAGATTACGAAGGAGCGATCGCAGATTATACAGAAACGCTCAAAATTAATAGCAATGACGCTGATGCCTATTATAATCGTGGAAACGCTCGTTGTTGTTTAGGGGATAAACAAGGAGCGATCGCAGATTTTCATAAAGCTACATCAATTTATTATACAGAAGGTAATTTAGCAAAATATAAAAAGGTCAAAGAAAGTATTTTAGATTTAGAAATAGAAGAGTCTTTGGATATTTTAAAGTTCTAAGTTTTGGATATCATTTATATTATTCATTACGCATTAAATAATTATTTTTTGAACGCAGAGTCACGCAAAGGTAAGCGCACTAGGTAGCAGAGTTTTTGGAGTCATCATATTTTTATCGTTTTTGTAATTGTCGCATTGTAGTCATACCCATAATAAAGCCTGCAATCTGTGCCCAGTAATTAATACTATTAAGTGGGTTGACACCACCAGGAATATTTAAACTACCAATGCCATAAAATAATTGTTGTACAAACCACCAAATTGTGTAGAAAATAGCTGGTATTTGCATAGGGATAAATATAATTAAAAGAGGCATAACAGTGTCTATTTTCACTTTGGGAAATTTGAAGATATACGCCCCTAAAACAGAAGTGATCGCACCATTTGCACCAATCAATGGTATGGTCAAGTTGGGATCAGCAAGAATTTGTATTATGCCTGTCAGAATGCCACACATCAGATAAAATGCTAAAAATCGCCCATGACCGAGAATATTTTCTAAATTTCTGCCAAAAACCCATAAAAATAGTAGATTACCTAAAATTTGGCTAAAACTGCCATGAAGAAACATTGCTGTGAGTAGAGAGAGAGAACGTGACAACAGAAAAATTCCAGCAGCAGAATTACCAGCTAATAAATTAGCGATCGCACCATGTATCTGTGCTGGAATTAGACCCCAATTATTAATAAAAAGACCTAATTCTCCACTAATTTCTAGTTTTAATTCCCATACAAAAAGAAGAATATTAATACCAATCAACCAGTAAATAATTATCGGCTTTTTACGCGTACTAATGAAAAGGTTATCACTGATAGGAATCATTGCAAGTTGTTAGTTGTTAGTTGTTAGTTGTTAGTTGTTAGTTGTTAGTTGGTAGGGGCGAAGCATTTGTATGAGTATACTGAATTCAAAACTAAATATTTTTCTACAAATGCACGCGGCCTACAGTAGTTAGTAGTTAAAAGTTAGGAGTTACTTGTTGATTATTTACCACTAACCACTAACCACTATCCATTAATCACTAACCAGCGTCAGAAAACTGTGGCAAGATTGGAATCAGAGCGTAGCGTATTCAACAGGGTAAACCAAATGCTGGGAAACATGCTTGTTGGAAGATACCAAATTATCAGCCATTTGGGAGGAGGAGGTTTTGGTGAAACTTTCGTCGCTTATGATACTCAATTACCTGGTAAACCTAAATGTGTTGTTAAGAAACTTAAACCCCAAGCAACAGATCCAACAACTTTGCAAACAGCTAGACGTTTATTTGATACGGAAGCCCAGGTTTTGTATAAATTAGGTACACACAATCAGATTCCCCAACTTTTGGCATATTTTGAGGAAAACGAAGAATTTTATCTTGTACAAGAATTTATTGAAGGTCATAATCTTAGTCAGGAAATCATACCAGGAAAACCCCTCAACCAAGGTCAAGTAATTTCTCTGTTGCAAGAAATTTTAAAAATTTTAGATTTTGTCCATCAACAAAAAGTTATCCATCGTGATGTCAATCCCTATAATCTTCTGAGAAGAGAACAAGATGGTAAGTTGGTTTTAATTGATTTTGGGGCTGTTAAACAAATTACAACTCAGGTAATTAATCCTAGTGCTAAAACTAAATTTACCGTTGCGATTGGGACTCCTGGATATATTCCTGGGGAACAAGCCCAAGGGAACCCAAAATATAGTAGTGATATCTATGCTGTCGGTATTCTTGGTATTCAAGCACTCACTGGTTTATCTCCTGAAGAATTTGATAAAGATGCAGAAACTAATGAAATTATCTGGCAAAATCATGCGGAAGTAACTCAAGAATTTGCTCAGTTTTTAGACAAAACGGTGCGTTATGATTTTCGTGAACGCTACCCATCAGCAACTGTCGCTTTACAAGCTTTAAAAGATTTGCATAATCCGAATCTGCAAACAGTGGCATTAAGTGTTCCTGTTAGCAATCAACCCTCAATCACAAATAAGAAACGCCAAAAAAATATTACAAAAAAAATATTAGCTGGAATAATCATATTAGGATTAGGGATAGGAGCATCTATATACATTATAAATAGTATTAATTCTGTAAATGCTACAGAATTATATAGGAAAGCCAATACATTTTATGAATTACAACGCTATCAAGATGCTTTATCTGCATATGAAAAAGCGGTAAAAATTCGACCAGATTATGCTGAAGCTTGGAATGGACAAGGTAGTACGCTGAGTAAGTTAAAAGAATACAAAGCAGCACTTACAGCTTATGATAGAGCAATTCAAATTCAGCCAGATTATTTAGAAGCTTGGATAGGTAGAGGTTTTATATTAAAAAATTTGCAACGATATCAAGAAGCGATTGCCTCTTTTGATAAAGCTTTACAACTAGAAAACAACTCTCCTCAAGTGTGGACTGCAAAAGGAGAGGTTTTAAGCAGTTTGAAGCGATACGATGAAGCAATATCAGCTTATGAACAAGCAATTAATCTTAAAAAAGATGATTACAAAGCTTGGTACAATAAAGCGCTAACACTACAAAATTTAAAACGCTACGAAGAAGCAGTAGGAGCATACGATAATGCTGTGGAAATCAAACCAATTTATGCCGAAGCTTGGTATCATCGCGGCAATGCTTTAGTTAATTTACAACGCTATCAAGATGCATTTACTGCCTATGATAAGGCTGTGCAAGCTAATCCAAATTATTACCAAGCATGGTTATCAAGAGGTAATATTCTAATTAGCTTACAACGCTATCCTGAAGCAGTTGAATCATTTAATCAAGTTATTCAAATTACTCCTAAGAATTACGAAGCATGGTATGCTAAAGGCTGGTCGCAACATCAAATGCAAAGATACAACGAAGCTTTAGCAGCTTACGATCAAGCGGCTGAATTGAAACGAAACGATTATCAGCTTTGGTATAACCGGGGGAATTCGCTATACAATTTGCAAAAATATGAAGAAGCGATCGCCTCATATAACCGCGCCGTACGCTACAATCCTCAACACTACGAAAGTTGGTTTTCAAGAGGTAATGCCCTATTTAACTTACAACGTTATCAAGAAGCGATCGCCTCTTACAATCAAGCGATAAAAATCAAACCAGACTATCAGCAAGCTATCCAAGCACGGGACAAAGCGCAAAGTCAGTTATCAGTTATCAAACCAAATCCAATAATATTCACTCCATCAAAACCTGGTGTAGCACCAACCCAACCAACAAATTCAACAACATTGATTCTGCGAAAACTTCTACGTTAATAATGTTTAACTTTGTAGTCGACTTTACTAGTCCTTAGGGTTTTCAATTGGGCGATCGCTTACAGGTATTTTGCTAATCTCTGGACTCCTTTATGAGCGATCGCACATTGCTGTGATTGTAAGCTTTAGCCTTATTTTGGTAAACCCTCAGTAATCAAGCCATTTTAACGATTTCTGATCACGCCGCTCACAAAGAGCATCAGGCAATTTGAAGCGTATTTGGGTTAGGAATAGATTCACCTTCTGTTTGCCAAGCTTCTAAGTACATTTCAATTACTTCCTCACCGTTACGTATTGCTTCTGAGCGGGTTTTGCCATGAGTACAAGGCATAACAACGCGATCAGCAAACTCTGGAATCGTAACCAAGAAAAGCTGATCTTCGTCAGACCATTGAATTATCATGCTGTATCGACTCATGAATCTTCGTTCTCCCTTAGCTCTTCCAATGCAGCGAGTAACTTTGCTACCTGTTTTTCCAGATAGATTGGTGCATCATCTCCATCCTTACCTGAGATTGTCAGTGTTTTTCTGAGTAGAGGATGTCGCCAACGCTCATGGCTACCTTTACCACGCTTGGGCAAATAAACAAAACCCTGGCGCTCAATCTCAGCTTTCAACTCTCGGATTTTCCTGAGCATGGATGTTATTTTATGTTCTCGCTATTTTTTCAGTTTCTCATCCTCTCAGATTGCCATAGCGTTGATAACTCTTTTAATTTTACTGGCTACCAAGCGATCGCTCTACGCTCTCAAAATTATCCCGTAACCGATAACCTTACAGTTTCTAATTGGGCGATCGTTTACTCACAGAGATAGTAAGCAAGTCAGTCTGTTTTGACAATCGTAGTGATTACCTTGAAATTCAAGGGCAATTGTCAAGACAATTTCTAGATCCGTCTTTTGACAAATTTCATCTCCCCTTTGAAGTTTCCATCAGATTCAACACCAACTGAAATCCAGCCGAGATGCAGATAGAAACCGTAGGCTCTCAAGCTAGGGTCGTTGCCTGTGACTAACCAAATCTCTTCAATCCCCTTTGACCACAACCAGTTTTCAGCAGCCTGCATTAAGGCACGTCCGGCTCCGCGGCATTCAAAAGAAGGGAGGACAAATATGCCAAATATCGTTTTTTCTGTGGCATTGGCAATTGAGAAGCCAATCGGTTGATCGCCAATCTCAGCAATCCATGCGCAACACTCTGTTTCTAGCATTTTGGCAACTGACTGTGGAGTAATGCCAAGTTCAGCAATCTCTTCGCGAGATTGATAATTTTCGACGACGCTGGTTCTAATGTTAAAGAGAGTGTCGATATCGTCCCGTTGAGCAATTCGGATATTCATGTGGGTTAAAGATTTAAAGATATTGATTTTGCCCAAAATCTTGCTTCTAAATCTGCGTTTTTTCAGATAGTTCAATTTAGCAAAAAAAGCAGCGATCGCATCTGCTGATTAGCACCTGAGGTTTTCAATTGGGCGATCGCTCACAGACAGTTTGCTAGTATCTGGACTTTTTTTATGAGCGATCATGCGTTGCTGCGATCACAAGTTGTAGTCTAGCTTTGGCAAATCCTCGGCCATTAACGGTTCTGGTCAGCGGTTACCGATACTTTTGCAACACCATAAGCAACTTCAATCAATCCGCTGCATCAGAATTGTTAGATTTTATGGCTTTTCAACAAGTCTAGAAACCTTTTTCATCATATCTTTGGGGTTAACCTTTCTGGTACATATTGATTTCCGAAATATCCACAGTATTTGAAAGTGATAAAATCCATTCGATTGCAGAAATGAAATCTTTAAGAGATATTGGAATTTGTCGCTTGAATCGGCTCTCTTCAATATCTGCTATAACTTCTTCTGTTGCAATATTGCCTGGATTAATGACTGTAATACCAATTTTGTAATCACGAAGAGCTAGTCGTAATGACTGGGCTGCTCCCCTTAAACCAAATTTAGATGCTGTATTAGCTACCTCGATCGTTGGAGAATTATCTAATCCTGATAGTGCGCCAATAAATATCGCTCTTGGGTTGTTAGATTTAGCAAGATTCCTAGCAAGTTGCTTAGTTATTTCAATTGGTGCAACAGTATTTACAGCTATTACAAAGCGAGTTTCTTCATCTGGGCTTTTCATGAAGTCATATTGCTTGGTAAATGCACCATTTTCCCAAACTCCCCCCATAAACAAGAGGGCATCAACGGTTGATTCACTAATACTACTGACAATGGACTTGATTCCTTCTGGAGTGGAAATATCTGCTTGAATCCATTCTCCTGCAATTGGCTGACCTCTGGAGATTGAGAAGACAGAATCGCCTTTTTGGGCAAAGTGTTGTGCTACAGCCGCACCGATCCCTCGACTAGCTCCTATTACAACAATTTTTCTTTTCCCTGATTCCATTTCTGCCTCTTGCAACCATGCTTTTGTTGAAATCTAACTATTTATTATGCGGAAACTTTCCATATATCACATTAAGCGATTGAGGTAGGGAAAGGATTAAGGATTACAAGCATTTTAATCGTAATATCAAGAAAAGTTCTATATTTTGCTACCCATTTATTACAAAACGGTTATGACATCCGCACTGTTCAAGAATTACTCGGACACAAGGATGTGAAAACAACAATGATTTACACCCATGTTCTTAATCGTGGTGGGCGAGGTGTTCGCAGTCCCCTAGATTAATAAATAAATAATATAAGGGCTACTCTAATTCACCCTCGACTGATGTACTTTGCTGAATTTGCTCGGTGAGAGTCTCTTCCCAATGATTGTCATTTAAGTCTATGCTGATCATTCGTCCAGCAGCTTTTGAACGATCAACATAAGCCTGAAAAGCAACGATATCTTCTCGATGACTCAGTACATATCGTCTTAACTCATCAAGACTCATGGCGTCGTAATTAGCGGTTGTCATGGCTCGTATCCTCCGGTAGGCTTGATCTCGAAATCCAAATTCTCTCCAGCTAGTATGTATAACCTGCCAGTTCTCTCGTCTATGCGAACAAGCTCAATACTTTTATATTGCCATCCAGGATATATGACATTAGTGAGTCGGTAACACAATCGATAAAGCCCTTGAGTTTGTTCATTTGTCGGATTCATGTCATACGTACAGCTTAACTTACCAACTCATGGTAGTAGCTCTGGTGCAACAAATCCTACGCAAGCTAATTATAAGCTTGTAGTGAAGACTTCAGTCCTCTTCCTTGAAAGCAAGGACTAAAGTCCTTACTACGAACAAGTTTTATACATGATGTGAAAATTGAGAATTTACTGCTTCACACCCTTCATCGACAAACCAATCCGCTTCAATTTCTCATTCACTTCCATCACTCGCACTTTCACGACTTGTCCTACCTTCACGACTTTCTTGGGATCATCTACAAACCTGTCCGCAAGTTGGGAGATATGCACTAAACCATCTTGATGCACCCCAATATCTACAAACGCACCAAAGTTAGCGACATTTGTAACAATACCTTCTAACTCCATCCCCACTTTCAAGTCGGAAATTTCTTTAATTCCTTCTTGGAAGGTGGCATACTTAAACTCGGCACGGGGGTCTCTACCTGGTTTTTCTAGTTCCTTGAGAATATCACGTAGGGTTGGTTCACCTACGGTGTCGGTGACGTATTTTTTCAAGTTTGCCTTTTTGAGTTTTTCGGCAATTTGTGTCACCTGTTGTAGGGGTACATTTAAGTCAGTGGCGATCGCTTCTACCACTGCATAACTCTCCGGATGCACGGCGGTATTGTCCAGTGGATTGTTACCGTTGCGAATTCGCAGAAAACCCGCTGCTTGTTCAAAGGCTTTTGGCCCCAACTTGGGAACTTTCAATAGTTCCCGACGATTTTTAAAGGCTCCGTTTTGGTTGCGGTAGGTGACAATATTGTTGGCAACGGTGGGCGTGATCCCCGAGACAAAAGTCAAAAGTTCTTTAGAAGCAGTATTCAAATCTACACCGACGTAGTTCACACAGCTTTCGACCGTTTCATCTAATTTCTTTTTCAGCAACTTCTGATCTACGTCGTGCTGATATTGTCCCACACCAATAGATTTGGGATCGATTTTCACCAGTTCCGCCAAGGGATCTTGCAAGCGGCGACCGATGCTAATTGCGCCGCGTACGGTAACATCTAAATCGGGGAATTCTTGTGCTGCAACTTTACTAGCACTATATATAGAAGCACCAGACTCATTAACTATAACTTTTATCGGTTTACGTTCCAAAGTCTGCAAAACTTCCGCGACAAACTCGTCTGTCTCACGGGAAGCTGTACCATTGCCAATAGCTATTAACTCTATCTTGTATTTTTCAATCAGATTCTTGAGAGTTTGTGCAGACTTAGCACGTTGTTCTAGTGCTTGGTGCGGAAATACCGCTTGATATTCCAAAAATTTCCCGGTTTCATCGAGGATGGCAACTTTACACCCAGTTCTAAACCCTGGATCGATCGCCATTGTTGGTTTCATTCCCGCAGGTGCAGACAGCAGTAACTCCCGCAGGTTTGCTTCAAATGTTTTAATCGACTCAATGTCAGCGTATAGTTTCTTCTCTGAGATTACTTCGCTAATTAAAGAAGTTTTCATCAGGCGGTTGAAGGCATCTTTGAGCATTTCCTGATAAAAGTTACGGATAGAACGGTGTTTTGAGCGAATTTCCTGGGATTCTAAATAGGAAAGCACCACATCCTCATCAAAGGAAATGTCAAAACTCAACACTCCCTCATTTTCACCCCGACATAAGGCTAGCAGGTTGTGGGGTGCGATATTCTTGACTTTGATTTGATAGTTGCGGTACATCTCAAATTTAGTTGTACCTTCGGGATGTTCATCTTTGATCCGGGAGACAAATATTCCTTCCTCTAGGAGATATTCACGCAGATACGCACGTAACTCAGCTTTTTCTGCTACTTCCTCTGCAAGGATATCAGATGCACCCTTTAGTGCCTCTTGTGTTGTCTTAACTCCTTTCTCTTCAGAAATATACTTCGCTGCTTCTTGTTCTAGGTTTGCGGGTGCAGCATTTTTGGTATTCAACGATTTTATAAATTCTGCTAATGGTTCTAGTCCTTTTTCTCTGGCGACGGTGGCGCGGGTGCGACGCTTGGGACGGAAGGGTAAATATAAATCTTCCAGTTCTGTTTTTTGTAAACAAGCTGCGATTTTTGCTTTGAGTTCGTCAGTGAGTTTACCTTGTTCCGCGATCGCATTTAAAATTACCGATTTTCGTTCTTCTAGTTCTGTTAAGTAAGTATGCCTGTCTGCTAAGTCCCGCAGTTGGACTTCATTCATTTCCCCAGTGCGTTCTTTGCGGTAACGTGCAATGAAGGGAATAGTCGCACCCTCAGCCAGGAGTTCTAGGGCATTTTGCACCTGATAGGCTTTGAGGTTGAGTTCAGTTGCCAGTAGTTGAGGAATGTTCAGCATTGGGTGTCAGTCAGAAAAGCTACTCCATCAAGGTAATACCTTAGATAGCTTTGATTATGCAAGCGTATGATGTTAAGCTAATATATTAGACTTTTTTGGAATCCTTATTAACGGTGTTGTTGTTTATTGAGTAGCGCATTGTGGCTTAAAAACAACGTGAGTCTATAATTACTACACGTCTTTAAACTTCAGCCCCAATATTAAAATATTAAAAATTAGCGCTTCTGGTTTAGTTCAGAGGTGAAAGAAAAATGCCCTTGTTGTTTTTGATACCACTTTTGACTGGTTTAGTAACTGGCTATATCTTTAAGAAAAGCACCGATGAAATCGGGCAAATTATAGGAGTAGTAGCCGCTGTTAGCCTAGTTTTAGGCTTGATATTAGCGCCTTGGCAAGTACAGCTTTTGTTACTAGTAGTCGTTCTCGTTAGTACCAAAAAACTACTACAACAAAACGAGTACAAACTGAAGCAGCAGGAAAAAGATCAAGAACAATTCAACAATAGTCATAACCAGGAACTAATTAGTTCCCAGGCTCCCAAAATTGAGCATGAAGCAACACATAAGTATCGCGGTAGTTACTACCAAGCAACAGATGTGGGTGTTGAAGTTAAAGAAGGAGAAATTATTGGCAGATATCGTGGTCTTCCTTGGAGAATGCATCAAGTAGTCAATACACCCAGAAGCATGGAGTAATATCATGTTCGTTTGAATACTTATACTGTCGCGTAGGCTGGTAATAGGTAATTGCTAATCGGTAATTGGTGAGCCAGCGCGCCCCAAGGGGGGTTCCCTCCCCCAACCCCAAAGGGGGCCCCTAGCCCCCAATCCCCACGAGCGACAGGGAGTGGGGGCCGGTGAGTCCCCCATGAGCGTAAGCGCGAACCCGTAAGGGTAATTAAGATACTGATGATTTTCCCAATGCTCAATGCCAAACAGCGAAGCATAATATTGTAAGCAATAGCCGAACTGGATGTAACTATTCCCCTGACTTAAGGAAAAATGGGCATTTGAACAATGGCAGCAAAATTACCAGATGCCAGACGAACAGGCGATCGCTCCTGTATAAACATTGAGAATGATAT
>NZ_AJLK01000181.1 GCF_000317205.1 Fischerella muscicola PCC 7414
TGGGGAACCCCTTGTGCCCTCTGCCTTCTGCCTTGTGCCCTCTGCCTCCTGCCTTGTGCCCTCTGCCTCCTGCCTTGTCATAACGATAATTTTCAACACCGACCTACTTAGTTTAAAAATTTGCTGATTACAAGGATCAATCATCAAATTTTACTTCTAAATCAACATTAAGCACTCGCTCAATCTTTCTCAGGGTATCTTCAGGTAAAGTATCCCGTATCCGTTCCGCCTCAATGTCGTGCCAGTAAGCTCGGCTAATTTGAGCTTCTCCTGCCAAAACCTCGACTGAACGTCCATCAGCTTTTCTAGCCTGTCTAATTTTTGCTCCTAATCCTTCAACTTTAATGTCTACATAGCGTCTGACTTTCACTGTGTCCACCTAGTAAATCATCGTTTTCAAGTTATTATAAATTAGCGTACGTCGATAGACTAATGTCGTATGATGTTCTACTAAAGAAGACATAGAGAAAAGCGCTCCCAGTCTGAATAACTGACAGAAGTTATACCAACTTAAGCATCATCTAAAAAAAATTGTTAATCAACTTAAAATTATCAAACTAGACACTCATGTGATACATCCTACAACGAGAGCATGAAAATAACGGAAGCCAATACTAATTGCACATATAAAACCACACCGTATTAGCAGTGTGGTGAGATAGAGTATAGAGTTTTAAAATTAGGAGATTCACACTAAATAACAGCGATCGCTCGATGTTATTAACAGCTACAGAGCCAGTACCCTGTATTCCCGAATATAAAGGAAATTATTTGAATACTTTAATAGCAGCGTAGACACCACTACGCTGCTTGATATTAATAATACGTTCAATTCAAATCTTGTTTTATCTGAGTAACCTAGTTACTCTAATATCATATTCAGTGCCTTTTGGATGGTCAGTTTTAGCCTGCTTGAATGCCATACCATCCGCTTTTTCTCTTGACTCTGCATCTATTTCGTAACGTGCGGTTCCGCGTTGAAAGCTATTACTTAGCTGATCACTATATTCTCTAATATCAACCAACACCTCGTATGTGTGAACCATTGTCGGCCTCCTCGTGCAACATGCAAACGATTGGGAATAAAACCAGTATAGGAATATAGAGAGGTGGTAGTCTTTAACAAATACAAATCTTATGAAAATGAAGTTTTAATACCTAATAAATTTTAAATTTTATTTACCAAAGAGTTCCTATTCCAGTTTATGAAAATAATTGATACTATTTCCGTAAAATATAAATACAAAAATTCTATTTATTTAATAATTATCAAAGTAATTACTATAAATTATTTATAGTTTTATTTTAAATACTTGATATCCATAGCATCCTAAATGAACTGTGAAAATTGAGAGACTCAGATCCCCGACAACTCCTGCGAAGTCGGGGATCTTGTTGTTCATCCTTGTCCCCCACTTGCTTCCCAACTCTCTCTAAAAGTCGCAAAACCGCACCTAGAGGGACGGACACCACTACAGCTACTAAGATTAAAATCGCTTAATATTTCGTTACGATAGAGCCATCAAGAGGAAAAAACCTCTAATGACTGAAATCAAAGGTAAACAGCATGAATAACACAATTCGCGTTGGCAACCTGTTTGGGATTCCCTTTTATATCCATCCGTCCTGGTTTTTAGTCTTGGGTTTAGTAACTTGGACTTATAGCGGTGGACTAGTGGCACAATTTCCCCAGTTAGGAGCGGGGTTAGCTTTGCTACTAGGATTAATGACAGCGCTACTGTTATTCAGCTCTGTAGTTGCTCATGAACTAGGACACAGCTTTGTTGCCATTCGTCAAGGAATTGATGTCAAATCAATCACATTATTTATATTTGGTGGATTGGCAAGCTTAGAAAAAGAATCGAAAACTCCGGCTGAAGCTTTTTGGGTAGCGATCGCTGGGCCTTTAGTTAGCTTAGTGCTTTTTGGTATCTTTGCAGCTATTGGTTTTGGGACTGGGGTATCTGGCCCATTAGCAGCGATTCTTGGTTTACTTGCTTCTGTAAACTTGGCATTAGCGCTGTTTAACCTCATTCCCGGCTTGCCTTTAGATGGCGGCAATATCCTAAAAGCGATTGTATGGAAAATAACGGGTAATCCTTACAAAGGTGTGGTTTTTGCCAGCCGAGTTGGACAAATCTTTGGTTGGATAGCGATCGCCTCTGGTTTACTACCGCTAATATTATTTGGTAGCTTTGCTAGTTTCTGGAACTTATTAATCGGTTTCTTCTTACTGCAAAATGCTGGTAACGCAGCCCAATTTGCTAAAGTGCAAGAACAACTGACAGGATTAACAGCAGCAGATGCAGTAACTCTTGATAGCCCAATTGTATCTGCTCATCTTACCGTCAGAGAATTTGCCGATGAACGTTTATTTAAATGGCAAAACTGGCGTCGCTTCTTGGTTACAGATGACAACGGACAACTATTAGGAACAATCAATATTGATGATCTGCGATCAATTCCTGTAGGACTGTGGACAGCAACTCAAATCAAAGAGATCATGCGACCAATCGAGGCGTCTAGCACTGTAAAATCCGATCAACCCCTACTAGAAGTAATCCAGCGACTCGAACAACAAAGATTGTCTTCACTAGCTGTGATTCGTGACAATGGCGTACTAGTCGGAATCTTAGAAAAAGCTGCAATCATTAACTTGCTACAGAACAGAATGCAAACCAACCCTGCATAATCTCTGGTATGTCCTTCAACACAAAAACCCAGTCATCGTGACTGGGTTTTTTGCTGAGAAAGAGTGGGGCTATATTGCCCATAGGTTATTTATAAGAAGTTAGTTATAGATCCTTAAGCGCTGTATATAACTACCAAACCCGTTCTTTTAATTTCGGAAAATTAAAAACATAGTTTGAAATAAATCCAAACGAATAATCCATCTATGTCCATCTTTGTCCATCTGTGTTCATCTGTGGTCGATTTCTAAAACATGATATTATTAAATGCGATAAACCCTTATATTAGGTTTAATTTCCAATTAGTCCTGAGTAACTTGACAACGTTCCTGAGTCTTACATTCAATCCGTTGATTGCGTTCAGCCACAATCGTTGCTAAATCAGGTCTTCCAGTCAAACTCAGCCGCCAGTCAGCCCAGATAGCATACAATTTGTCAACTACGGAACCAATAATCGGCCATCTTGTCGCAGCATAAACCCAACCCATCCCCAAAATTTCGTAGACTCGTCGAAAAACCTCCACATTTTTGATGACAGTACCATCAGGAAGCACAGCATGTATTCGTCCCATTGCTGTTTCAAAGTCAATACCACCATTTGCTTCGGGGGTATAGTCATCGTCTGCAATATCTACAAACGCTACTAAACCTCGACCCGCGTCCCGTCTTTGCAAAAAGTTCACTTCCCGCAAACATAACGGACACTGACCGTCGTACAGTAGCTTAATTTGCCATGACGGCGTAGTTTCAAAGGATTTGTGAGGCTGAGTATTCAGTTCTGACATAAAGTATTTAAAAAAAGAATAAATAAAGACACTTAAATATTTTAATAAAAATTTACATTTTTCTAATTCATGTCTTGGCTGTCATCAAACGATGACTATTCTCAAAAAGAAGCTATGGGAAAATTTGGGACAATCTTAAGTAGACTCCATGAACCGACTACACCAAGGTGAATAAAAATGTGATTCTTACACCCCTACACCCTTACTCCCCTACACCCCTTTTTTCAGTCAGGTTTGATTCATGACTCAAAAAGCCTCAACATCTTCTTGTTTAGTAATTGGCGGTGGTATCTCTGGTTTGATAGCAGCTACAGTACTACGCGATCGCAACATGCAAGTTACTGTAGTTGATAAAGGTCGGGCGATTGGTGGCAGAATGGCAACTCGTCGCATCAGAAATCCTCAGTACGGCGAAGGTGTTTTTGATTACGGCGCTCAATATTTCATTGCCCAAGATCCCAAGTTTCAAGCTTTAGTAAATAGCTGGATTCAAAAAGGAATCGTTAAGGAATGGTCACTGAATCAGCAAATCTTGAGTAGAAAAGTTTACTATCGAGGAGTCAACAGTAACCGCAGCATCGCCCAGCATTTAGCTGAAAATTTGGATGTTCATACAAATACAAAAGTAATCAGTTTTGCATGGCAAGACGATCATTGGCAGGTACTAACAGAAAATAACGAAACCTTTCCAGCAGATGTATTAATATTGACGCCGCCACTACCCCAAACTCTGGAACTACTGGATCGTTCGCAAATACAATTACCACCAGAAACAAGACATCGACTAGAAGAAATTGTCTACCATCCTTGTATAGCATTACTGGCATTGTTGGCACAACCGAGTCAGATTCCAAGTCCTGGTGGTATGCAGTTAGATGGAACTCTTTTAAGTTGGATCGCTTGCAATCAAAAAAAGGGAATTTCACCTCAAGGTAACGCGGTGACACTGCACGCCACTTCCGAATTTAGCAAAACCCACTGGGAGATGGATAATGCAGTCATTGCCAATCAACTTTTAGAAGCTGCATCACCGTGGCTTGGCTCATCGGTGATTGATTATCAAGTGCATCGTTGGCGCTACAGCCAACCACAGACAGTATACGGTGAACCTTATCTAGTGTTGACTAAACCGGGGCCAATAGTTATATGTGGAGATGCTTTTATTCAACCAGATGTTGAAGGTGCTGTTTTGTCTGGGTTAGCTGCTACTGAGTAT
>NZ_AJLK01000182.1 GCF_000317205.1 Fischerella muscicola PCC 7414
TCTGCCTTCTTCAATAGGATAGCGATCGCTTCACGTAGCACCACAGCAGATATTGATTTCAAAATTCAGCTAAGATGAAAAAGTTATCTTCTGCCGATCAGGTAAGCCGTTCGGTGAGATTTCCTTGTACCAATACGGCTAAGCCCGAAGGAAGAAAATATGTCATGGATGGAGTTAAGCCTCAACACAACAGAGGAGGCGGTCGATTGGGTCTGCACCCTACTTGCCTCAACCAACTATACCAATGATATTCGGATTGCAAAATACACTGAACCCAACTCATACACACTAGTAGCCCAAGATATTACACAACCCTGCTGGGCGTTTACAGTCTGCTTCTATCTACCCTGTGATGTTCATACAAATGTACGCAGATCAGAAATTATTGATTTGCTCTCACCCTTGGAACGAGTGGGACTTGCCACTCCTATTCATACAGATGTATTTGAGGAAAAACCAGCACATCCAGAAGTACTTAGTCCTGTTATTCGTCGTATCGGCGAACGATTTGTTGTGCTGTCTTCTAACGCCTCTTATCATTCTGAAGCGATAGACGAAGTTACCTTGAGACTTAAAACCACCCTCGCTTTTGGTACTGGTTTACATCCAGCAACTATGCTTAGCCTGAAACTACTTGAGCGCCATATTCTTCCCACAATGAATGTCCTCGACCTTGGCTCAGGTTCAGGTATTTTGAGTGTGGCGATGGCAAAGCTTGGGGCGCAAGTATTGGCGCTGGACAATGACTCGATCGCTGTGCAATCAACTCATGACGCTGTAAATCGTAATGGAGTCGAGCAACAGGTAACTGTTATGGAAGGGAGTTTGGGACACGGGAGCGACTTGGGACATTGGCTAAATGGGGATACGATCAAGAATGTGCCAACCATTGAGCCAACAGCAGCTTTTGACCTGATTGTCGCCAATATCTTAGCACGAGTACATATTGCCCTTGCTCCTGACTTCCGGCGGGCGCTGCGTCAGACTGATACCCAGGCAGGAACATTGATTTTATCGGGTTTTAGCAGCGATTATGAGGATGCAGTCACAACATCCTTAAACAAGGAAGGATTTGAGGTTATCGATTGTGAAAGATTAGATGAATGGGTAGCAGTAGCTTACAGTTTGCAGTAGAAGCTCAAAGTCCTCCTTGTCCCTCAGAATTCCACGCCAAAATCAACCCCCAATGCCTCTTCTATTTTGCGGAGGTTCTCAATAGAGAGCGCTCCTTTGAGAGTTTCCTTTTCAATGTCGTACCAGTAAGTGCGCGACACACCAACCTCATCACATATCTGTTCCAGAGACTTCTTGCAATCTAGTCGAGCTTGTTTGATGCGATCGCCCAATCCCTCAATATCAATTTCTTTGACTTGTCTTATTCGCATGATCGCACTTATTACACAACCACTGAAAAATTTATATATCTAATATACACCATAAATTTTTAGATTGCAAACTAAAAATTCATGGTGAATGAAAAAATATCTTGAACCATTCAAACCCCACTCAAGTACCAATTACCCTTACGGGTTCGCGCTTATGCTCATGGGGGACTCACCGGCCCCCACTCCCTGTCGCTCGTGGGGATTGGGGGCTAGGGGCCCCCTTTGGGGTTGGGGGAGGGAACCTCCTGCGTAAGAGTCGCTGGCTCACCAATTACCCATTACCAATTACCAATGCTATATTTCTTTTTTCTTACGGTTGGAATACCATACCAAAAACATAAATAACCCCATCCCAACCAGATATTTTAATGGTAATGGTACGCGGGGATTAGGAGAGAAAAAGCCCTCAATTGTACCAGCAATAATTAACATTGGCACTATCCCAAATACTAGCTGCACTGCCAGAGAACCGTAGAATTTTAATGCCTCAGCACGGCGATACTTACCAGGAAATAAAAGCGCTTTGCCAATTAAAAATCCTGCACCACCAGCAAAAAAATAGCAGGTAATTCTATAGAACCGTGGGGAAATACAAATGCCCAAAAAGGATAGGCAAGATTGTTTTGTCCTACTAGAGTGCCAACAGCACCAATTAATAAACCATTAAATAACATTAAAAATGCTGTATAAGCCCCAGCGGTGATCCCACCAGCAACAGCACCAAATGACACCGATAAATTGTTAATCATAATATTGCTAGATGCCAAAGGTTCAATCCCAACAATTGATCCCATCCATAACTCATGCTCATCCCGCACCTTAATAATCATGCTTTCAGGCACTATTAAGGACATAAAGCTTGGATCTTGCCAGGCATACCACCAAGCAACCAGCGCCCCCAACAAAAATAAGCCAGTGGCAAAGGCAATATACGGAAATGTCTGCTGTATGATAGATGGCAAACCCCAACTATAAAATTGCAGTACTGCTTGCCACTCTTGGCGACGAGAACCTTGGTAAATTTGCGTGTAGGCACGCGTTGTTAATAATTGTAAATTTTGTATCAACATATTACCGACTTGCTGGGTGCGGGCGCGGGCTAAATCTGCTGATACAGAACGATATAAACTTGCTAGTTCCCTGATTTCTGAAGCCGGCAGTGATTTTAGTCCTTTTTTTTCTACCTGTTTTAATAAAGCTTCCAGACGCAGCCAATTTGCTTCTCGCCTAGCAATCCAACGTTGAATATTCATAAATTTTAGGAACACTAGCTTGTACTTAGCTTAAGATAGCCTCAATTCAACACAGTAGATTAAAGATAGGAGCAGTGTATGTCTTATAATTTGGGTTCTCCTAGTCCCATAGAACCACTAAGTCTCGGTAATGTCATTACTGCGGGAATACGGATATATCGATCGCACCTAAAAGATTATTTTTTGTTAGCTCTCAAAGCTTATGTGTGGTTGCTTGTTCCGATTTATGGCTGGGCAAAATTTTATGCCCTCTCTGCATTGATCTCTCGTTTGACTTTTGCTGAATTAGTCAACCAACCCGAAAGTATTTCCTCAGGGCAACGTTTCGTCAATTCTAGAATATGGCAATTTTTAATCAACATGCTACTCATGTTACTTTTGGGTATGGGAATTTTGATTGGTGTTGTAATTATATTTGCTATTTTTGGTGTTTTATCAGCAGTATTGGTTGGGGGATTAAATCAACAAGCTAATATTGGTGTGTATCTGATTTTGGGTTTGCTTGCTTTTGTAATTGGTATTTTGGCGCTTATAGCAGTTTTGTGGATAACTACACGGTTTTATTTAGTGGAGGTTCCTCTGGCAATTGAAGATAATGTTGATGGGACTTCAACAATTTCTCGAAGTTGGGAACTAACTAAGGGTTACGTGTGGCGAATTATTTTAATTTCTTTTGTTGCTTTTTTGATTACGTTACCGATTCAAATTGTCGTTCAGATTGTTAGTACTATTGTGCAATTAATTTTTACACCTTTACTGGAACAAAACTCTGGTTTTGGACTTCTGTTTGCTGTGATTATCTTGGCTTTAAGTTTTGCTAGCGGTGCGGTAGTTTTACCATTTTGGCAAGCGATAAAAGCAGTAATATACTACGACCTGAGGAGTCGTAGAGAAGGTTTAGGCTTAAAGTTGCGCGATTACGAAATCTAAAACTAAGTAGTCGGCAAAAATAAAGTTAACTCGTAAGGGTCGTCATTTGTCATTGGTAATGGTTTTAGAATTGGTGTACGCCGTTCATGATAGCTACTTAATTAGCTTTAAATACAATGCATATTTTTAATCGTGTTAAATACCAAACACCAGAAAGTGTAGAACTAGAATTTGTTCTAGCAGGGATTGGTAGTCGTGCTTGGGCTTTAGTAATTGACTATCATGTCTTGGCTTTAATTTTAGTTGTTTTCCTAGTTGCTTGGTTAGCAATTGCTTTTCAGATCATCGATTGGTTAAGCAATATTGTTGGCCCTGAAAATATAGGTCTTTGGTTTTTGGCGATCGCTATTTTAGTTAATTATTTTATTTACACAGGGTATTTTGTTTTTTTTGAAACTCTTTGGCATGGTCAAACCCCTGGCAAACGTATTGCTAAAATTCGCGTGATTAAGGACAATGGTCAACCAATAGGATTGCAGCAAGCAGCTCTACGTGCTTTGTTGCGGCCTATTGACGATACCTTATTTTTAGGAGCTTTTTTTATTCTTTTCGGTCGCCGTGAAAAACGTTTAGGTGACTGGGTAGCTGGTACAGTTGTGATTCAAGCACAAACAAGAACTGTATCTACATTGACGATTTCGGAACAAGCTAAACCCATCTCAGAGCAATTGTTGCAAACAGCCGATATCTCAGCAATGTTACCCGATGATTTTGCTGTGATTCGTGAATATTTGCTTAGACGTGGTGGCATGGCGGCAAAAGCTAGAAGTTCAGTTGCTCTACAATTAGCTAGACAAGTAAAAGCGATTATTAACTTAGAAAAAGTGCCAGAAAATGTTAGTCCTGATCTATTTTTAGAAGCAATTTATCTGAGTTACCAGCAAAGTTCAAATTTTGGTCAATAGTCAATAGTCCATAGTCAATTGATTACTACTAACAATCAACCAGTAATCGCTAAATACTAAACAATAACTACTAGCTACTAATCGACCATCAACAATTGACCATTGACCATTGACAATTGACTAACTAAAATTTAAAACTGGCCAATCTGGTTGGCGATAATAATAGGTCATATCGTCAAATTTCCGCAATTCCACACGGTGGATCAGAAACTCTGGTGTATTTAGTAACCATTGTTGGTTCAACTGTGAAAAGAGAGTAGCCAGGCGATCGCGATCTAAATTTGGTGAAATTTCCCCAAAATAGCCTAAGGTGACATGGGCGGTAAAATGATATTGTTGTTCGATACCTAAAGTCATGATGTTAGGATTTTGGTAAATTGCCCGGCGAAAGTTAACTATTTCTTCGTAAGAGTTTTGATCTTGGGGTACTAAACAAACACCCACAGCTCTCGTCATCACCATTAGTCCTAGCATTTGCCAACGAATAGGATGAGTAATACGTCGTGTCAAGGATTGTTGATATTGCTGAAAAATTTCAGCAAAGCAAGAACGTAACTGTTGTTCGTATTCAGGATTTTTTTCACAAGCATCGCGAAAAGCACTATCCCAAATTAAATCTGCCAAAGTTAAATGGAAGCTAGCAGGCGGTACGGGTACAATCAGATCACTACCCACAGGTAAGTGCAAAAGTTCCTGTTGATAACTCTGCAACTGAGTGTAGAAATTAAAGTTTTGTGTCTCTTCTTGCTGGGGTGGGGTAATAACCGTATAACCCGGAAAAGACACAGCCTGTCTTTCCCTATTTTGTGTAGGCTGAAATTTGGAAGATTCCAGGATATGCTGGACTTGGGTTCCATAGGCTTCTGGCAGCGTCATCCGCGCCACCCGGTTGAGGTAGGTTTGATAATTGTCGTCCACTTTTCATATCCTCGCACTCTGTCCTTGATTTTAATTTGTTAGTGGGTAGTAGTTAGTAGTTTGTTGGTGGTTGGTTGTTGGTTGTTGGTGGTTGGTGGTTGGTGGTGAGTCAGCGCGCCCCAAGGGGGGTCCCTCCCCCAACCCCAAAGGGGGCCCCTAGCCCCCAATCCCCAACGCCAGGTGCTTTATGCCGGGAAACCCGTCCACCGCACTGGCTCCTCCCTGTCGGTCGTGGGGGCCGGTGAGTCCCCCATGAGCGACTGACGAACCCGAAGGGTTGGTTGTTAGTGGTTAGTAGTTAGTAGTTGTTTGTTGGTTATTTCCAATGCCCACTCCTCACACTCCCCACCTCCCCACCTCCCCACTGCCCCCGAGTTCCCCACCTCCCCATCCCCCATCCCCCACTCTCACCAGGAGGTTTCGCTATGCCAATTTATGTTTACTGGGGTGAGGACGATTTTGCTATCGAAAAAGCAGTTGCGATTTTACGCGATCGCGTCCTTGATCCTGCGTGGGCAAGTTTTAACTACACAACCCTTTCCCCAGATCAGGCTGATGCTGCGATCGCTGGGTTAAATCAAGTGATGACACCACCTTTTGGTGCTGGTAGTCGCTTGGTATGGCTTGTCAATACTACTATTTGTCAACATTGCCCAGACAATGTGTTATCAGAACTAGCGCGAACTTTACCAGTAATTCCCGAAGATGCATTTTTATTGCTGACTAGCCGTAATAAGCCTGATGAGCGGCTCAAATCTACTAAACTTTTAAAGCAATTCGCTGCTGAGTTCCGGGAATTTTCGTTAATTCCACCTTGGAAAACAGAACTATTAGTGCAATCTGTACAGACTACTGCTCAAGCTGTAGGTGTAAAATTAACTCCTAAAGCTATAGAAATTTTGGCGGAGGCTGTAGGCAACGATACACGACTACTGTACAATGAGTTAGAGAAAATACAGCTTTATGCTGGTGACAGTAACAAACCACAAGATATAGATGTTGTTACTCAGCTAGTTAGAAATACTAATCAGAATAGCTTGCAATTAGCAGCAGCGATGAAGGCGGGAGATACAGCCAAGGCTTTAGCTATATTGGCGAATCTCATTAATGCTTGTGAACCCTCTTTGCGGATCGTTGCTACACTGATTGGTCAATTTCGTACTTGGTTATGGGTAAAGTTGATGGTGGAAAGTGGTGAACGCAATCCCCAAGCGATCGCCCAAGCTGCTGAGGTAAGCAACCCCAAGCGTATCTACTTTTTACAACAAGAAGTCAAATCGCTTTCTGTACAGCAACTGATTGACTGTTTACCCCTACTACTAGAGTTAGAAGTTAATCTCAAACAAGGAGCAGCAGAAATGTTAATTCTCCAAACAAAAATTATAGAAATTTGTCAAGTATGTCAAAGAAGCTGACAAAAAATATGAATCTTACCTAAACTCAGTATTTTCTTGGAACTTCTTTCTCCTAAAATTATTCATTCTAATTAACAAAATTCTATATTGTAGTTGTTTTGAACACAGCAAATGAACAGATTGTATCAACCATTCTGCCGTTCTAGCGCGACTAGAATGCTTTCTAAAATAATGTTTTTTCGCTCTCTGACTATAGCTAGCTTTATCTCTAGTGTTTTGGTCTTTAGCTCAACAGCTAATGCTAATGCCCAAAGTCCTCAACTCAACAATACAGATATAGTCAACTACTCTCGAGTTTTATTACGGATTGAACCAGAGCGACAGCAAGCATTTGACAAAATAAAGAAAATTATTGGGGATAGAGAAATTCCTAAGATTGTTTGTAACGAGCCTAATAGCTTTAAATCTCTACCATCAGAAGCTAGAGATGTGGCAGTAAACTACTGCAATCGCTCTCAGCAAATTGTTGAATCTAATGGTCTTAGCATTGATCAATTTAATAATATTACTCTTCAATTACAAAATAATGAAGACTTAAAAAGACAAATTTATAATACTTTAATCCGTCTGCAAAAAGTACCTAATAATCAATAGGAGAGATTTACTGACATGCTCCCGCTACTATATCCTACACCCCGCCTGTAGGAAATTGACTTTCTAAGAACATTTGACGTTTGGCATGAATATTCTTCATATGTTTTTTCACAGTATTGATACTTATGTAAAGATGATCTGCAATTTCTTTGTAACTATAACTAGCTCTATACAGACTCCAAATATCAGCTTCTCTTTGTTGTGTGAGGTTGTACTGTGTAACTTCTGCGTTAACTAGGTTTCTAATTGATTCATATCGATTTTCAATTGTGACTAAAAAGCAATGATATTTGAATTTTGCTAAATTCAGCAATTTCACCCGAACTCGAAATAATTTTAACTTATCAAGGGAAATTTCATCAGATAGGATGAGTAATTTATCAGGAAAGAGATTGTGGCTTACAAGCAACAGCTCACAAATTTGCCAAATAGCTTGTGGTAATTTGTGCTGATGATAATTATCTTGACTAATTTGATGAAAAATATGATGTGCCGATGCATTAGCATAAATAAGTTCACCTGTTTCGCTAATAATTAGTAAACCATCTTGTAAGCTTTCTATAACTTCTTTTAAGAAATCAGCTTGTTGCCAGTTCTGATATTTCAGATTATCTTTGAGATTGAGTGATATGTTTGTGAGAGTAATCATAGTAACTTGATTATTATGTTTCGAGTTTTTATATTTGAATTTATTTGAATCAAGACGCAAAACTAGCTTATAGTCGAGCCGAAGCACAACTATAAACAAGATATGTATTCCACAGATAGAAGTTTATTTAAATTGACATAGTTTAAATACAAATGTTTGATTGACTATTTCGGATATAGTTTTTAAAAAATTTACTATTTGTACCAAAAAAGATAACAACAGTAGTAAATATGCTGTTGAAATTTTATTTTTGGTTTTAGATTTAATTTAACTAAATATTTACTCTAGCAAGACCGTAAAAATAGCTACAATATGTCAAGAAACTGATAATTGCTAGCTAGTAATAATTAACACCTTAATAGCTAGAGTTAACCCCAACCCCTCTGGTGAACCCTCGCAGAGGGGTGTCCTCTCTTGACTGGGTGAGGTGACTTTCAAGTCAGCCAATCACGGGACAATCCCACGAACCTTGCTACGAAAATTTCAATCTTCCTACACCCCCACACCCTTATACCCCACACCCATTTTCAAGCTAGCGAATCGCAAACTTAAGCTAAAAGTCCTTGAAAATTATTTCTTAATGAGATTCTAGGGTGATGCAATATAACAGTAGACAAAATTATCTTGTAGCTAGGTAACATACCAATCTATTCATGCAAATTAAAATAAAATTCTTTTTTACAATTTTTTAGAGAATCGTTAACTATAACATAAACTCGGTATGTTCTCACCAGTTAGTGCGTTACCATCCTAAATAATGTAAATGACATTACAAAAGCTTATGGAGCCAGATACTTTACCAACCGAGGTAATTCTGACACATCCGCGTCAGTCCCTCGGTAGTGTGAAACTTGATTGGACACCGCAACCAGGAAATTATCTTGAACTAGAAGGAAAAACCTATGCTGTTTTAGAACGCCGTCACCGTTATCAGCTAAAGTCGGGGCGCTACCGTTTACATAAAATAGCTTTGTATGTACAATCTGCCAAGCGTCCAGAAGAAAAAAGCTGGTTAGACGGACGTTGGATCATCGGTAATCCTAGCTGCCGCTACAATGCTCGTTCAGAAATTATTCGCTGTGCAGTTAATCCAGAAGGCCCATGCGAATCTTGTCGTTACTATGAAAGGATGAAGTATGAAGGATGAAGGATTAATATTTATCTTTCTGCCTTTTGCCTTCTACCTTCTACCTTCTGCGTTTATCCATTAATATTTTCAAATACTTCTCCTACTGTTAAACGCATCCCATTAACAAAATCCCATCCTGACTGGGGACGTTTCCCAGCTAGCTGGACTTCTCGTAAAATTAACAAACCATCTCCAGTCTGTGCGATCGCTCCTATTCCCTTGGCAATACTTACTACTTCCCCAAGGCTACCTGATACTGTTGACAAATTAGATTCTTTTTGAAAATATTCCTGAATTTCCGATGGTAGTTCCTGCAAGTAAGTAGAGTCAAGGGGAGCGGTTGCAGTAATTTTGATTGGCTGGTTGCGAAAGCTGGTAATACAGTTGGGGTAAAAACCTCTGATTTGATTATGTAGTTGTATGGCGCTTTTTGACCAATCCAATTGGTAATCTTCCTTTTTTATCAAGGGTGCATAGGTAGCTTCAGAATTATCCTGAGGAATTGGCTTAATTTCCCTACGTTCTAAACCTATCAAAGTTGCTACTAATAAATCCGCGCCTATTGTGGCTAATTTTTCTGCCAAATCTTGGGCATTATCTAATAAGTTTATTGGTGTAGTTGCTTTTAATAGCATTGCGCCAGTATCCATACCCGCATCCATCAACATAGTCGTAATGCCTGTTTCTTTTTCCCCGTTATACAAACACCACTGAATTGGAGCCGCACCCCGGTACTTAGGTAAAATCGAGCCATGTACATTTACACAACCTAATTTGGGCATATCCAAAATTTCTTGAGAGAGAATTTGCCCATAGGCAATTACCACAAATACATCTGCACCTACCTCCCGAAGCTGAGAGAGAGTTTCAGTATCTTTTTTGATCCGTTGGGGTTGCCATACAGGCAGATTATGAGTTATCGCAACAGTTTTTACAGGCGAAGGTGTTAATTGGTTTCCTCTTCCTCGGCGCTTATCTGGCTGGGTAACAACTGCCAGTACTTCAAAATCTGGGTGATACAGCAATTTTTCTAGAGTCGGAACTGCAAATTGGGGAGTACCAAAAAATACAACTTTCATAGTTTGTCAATAGTCAATGGTCAATGGTCAATAGTCAATGGTCAATAGTCAATAGTCATTTCATTATTTACTCTCCCCACACCCCTCACACCCCCACTCCTCTTTTGAAAGAAGATTTGGTAGAGTTTTTCTAGTAGAGTTATAATGAATTGGTTGAGTCATCAAATCAGCCAGTATCAACTGTATCTATTACAACCAAGTTCAAGTCTTTGGCTTTGTCTAGCGACAAGCCAGCTAGCGTCTACTATAATCAATATAATTTTTATAAATGTTTCCAAGAAGCTAGCTGCTTTTGCTCAGCTTCCATGCTAGGGTTGCGTTGCCAAAATAACTGCAAGCATTAAAACTTATCTTCTTGCAGTTGCTCTCATATAGGTTACTTTTAGCTAGACTTTAATTGTTATCGCTTGAGTTTGTTGGATTAAATGATACTTTTGCTCAGTTCCTTTAGCAAAGCTCCACTATTTACCTTTATCGGTAGATTTTAGTGTAGTAGTAACAAAACAGACAGGCTAGCTCTACCAAATTAAACTACGTATCTTTAAGCATCTCCAGTAGTTAATATCACATAGTAACTTAATAACCATAGAATGATGCTTAGGTGCTAATTTTGCTGACTTTTAGCATTGACAAGAATCATTGGCAGTTAGTGACAAGCGTCACCTGATCATCGATTCTGTGTTGTGCTAGTATATTTCGCTAGCTAAGATTGGCTAGTAATTTTTTGTAAAAACTCATACACAAGACTTTGTAAAATTATGGCAAATTTTAGTGATTTATTTCGTGAATACAGTTAGTTTCCTGTTATACATATAATCAAACTCTGCTTCTTAACAATACTGGCATCACTTCTCACACAGCACCCGCCCTCTAGAGAGTCAACCAATGCTTAAACATCTTTTGCTGTCAGGATGGTTTCGCGTGCAACCATTCTTCAAGTATGTTGTCGTCGTGATGCTGATTGCGCCCTTGGTGGATGCATCTAGTCACTCTTCCTCAGCGCAATCACAAACAGCTAAAAGTACTTCAATAATGACGGAATTAGCCTCTGTTTCAGCAGGAATAGATGCTAATCACACGTTTAATCAAACTCAAGTATCAAAAATAACTAAAGTTGACTCTTTGGCAGACAAACACCATTCTCGGCAAATGTCTGTAAATACTGCTGAACCGCAAATATTGATAGTAGATAAAGTAGAGTCTTGGGTAATAGAAAATGATTCTCTGTCGGTGATCGAAATACCCGATAATGACTCATTGGCGGCGGTGGAACTGGCACCAGCTAAGGTGCAAACAGATTTTGTGTCTGGAGGGCTGTCTACTAGTCAACTAAGTTTGGTAGAAAAATTAAAGGCTGCAAAACTACAGTCTTTAGCTGGGGATAAAATTTATTTATCGATGGATAAGTCTGCTAACCCATCACCTCAAGCAGCTACAAACGTAGCTCCTCAGTATAAAGAATTACCTGTTGTTGAACAGTCTGAGCAGGCACAACAGGAACAGCAAGATCCGATCGCCAGTCCTCATCCAATTCCTTGGAATTGGATCATGACTACCCATGAAACTGTTAGTTCTAAAGAAGGTTCTGGAGTACGCCATTATCGCAGCCTACCGGTAGTTTCCCCAGATGGCAGGTATGCTGTTTACAGCCGTGTACAGCTAGAAGTAAGACCAGAACTTTACAACAGCCGTGTCAGCAGCGTTTTGTTTGTAGAAGACAGGCAAAGCGGGAAATTGCGCGTATTGTCTTCCACTTCTCGCAATATGGATACTTTAATCAATGCTAAAGTATCCCAAGATGCCAACGGCGAAGGAACTATTGGGGTATTGGTTCCCGTCAGTTGGTCAGAAAAGGGCGATCGCTTCTTAGCACGCAAATTTGAAGCCGTATTTAACACATCTGATGCCACAGATAGGGCAGTAATTTGGGATCGCCAAAGCGATCGCACTAACACCATTTCTCCTGCTTATGATGAACAAGAGCATGAAAAGATTGCCATACTCTTAGGCTGGAGTAAAACCCAACCTAATAACGTTTTATTCCGTACAGGTGAAATGGGCGAAGAAGAATGGCCTGTGTTAGCAGTTTCTAGTGACGGTAGCACTGTCATAGCAACAGATGCAGATAAAGCAGTAACTTTTGGTGAAACAGTTAAACAAGTCTGGCCCGGCCCGCAAGTAGCTTATCGGTAAAGTGAACAGTTATCAGTTACTGATAACTGATAACTGATTAATCGAACTCACGTTGAAATGCGATTTGAGCTAAAACTGTATTTACATAGCCTGCTAACGCAGGCTTTTTTTGTAATTGGGCATTTGGAAGACACTTGGCGATCGCTCCAAAAATTACGAATCATGAACTATGCTTTTTTCATTATTCACCATTCATAATTTTAACGTGAGTTCGACGGATAGAAAAGCCCAAAAAGCTTGCTAGATAAGAATTTACTTAACTGAGCAGACAAAGTGCGATCGCTACGATTGATTGAGAATCGGGAAAAAAGTCACAAAAAAACGCCGAGACTAAATTTAATTATTAATGATTGTGGAGAATTACTCGCATTTTCACTAACCCCAGCCAACGTAGATGACCGAAAACCAGTCCCAGATATGACTAAGGACTTAATTGGCAAACTGTTTGGTGACAGAGGATACATCTCTCAAAAATTGTTTGAAGAGTTATATGAGCGAGGGTTACAGTTAGTCACAAAATCTAAGAAGAAAATGAAAAACCGTTTGGTAAAACTGATTGACAAGATTTTATTACGCAAACGTGCTGTAATTGAATCGGTCAATGACCATCTGAAAAATATATGTCAAATAGAACACTCCCGCCATCGTAGTCCATTTAACTTTTTGGTTAACTTGATAGCTGGTTTAGCTGCTTATACCTATTTGCCTAAAAAACCTTCGATTGACATTTACCCAAAAGATTTGCCTGCTCTACCTCCTGCTATTTTTTAATTCCGTCGAACTCACGTTAATTTTAATCATGTCTAAAGAATTTACCATCGGTAGTAAAGTCCGCGTCATTGCCTTACCCCCCTACGTCAAAACCGCTGATCCCATGCCTATGCTGCGTCCGCCTGATGTGATCCGTATTGGCGAAGAAGGCGTAGTACTTGATCGCCGTCCTGCTGGATACTGGGGCGTCCGTTTTGCTAAGGGGGCTTTTCTGATGGAAAGCCAATATATCGAAAGTGTGGAAACTACCCAAGCTGAGAATAGCAACGAGTAATTGTAAACTTGTGTTAAGTTGTGATTCTGGTCAGCACAATGACTTCTCGCCGCCATTTTCTAACCATATTATTTGCTAGTTGTTTTGCACTCATCAGTTGGTTAAATTTTGCCCCAGCAGCTAACGCCTTGGGTGGCAAACTTCCCGCTATTAACCAACCTGCACCAGAGTTTACTTTGCCAACCAACTCGGGCGAAGGTAAACTTTCCCTCTCCGATTATCGTGGTCAGTGGGTAGTTCTTTACTTCTATCCTAAAGACTTCACCCCTGGTTGTACCATAGAGGCCCGTCGGTTTCAGCAAGACTTACCTAAATACCTCGAAAAAAACGCACAAGTAATTGGTGTTAGTGCTGACGATGTAAATTCTCACGCTGAATTTTGTGATTCACAAGGACTAAAATTTCCTCTGTTGGCAGATACAACAGGCGCAGTCAGCAAAGCTTACGGTTCTTGGATGAGCTTTGTTTCTGTACGACATACATTTATCATCGATCCCCAAGGTATTGTGCGAGAGACTTTTGTCAAAGTTAATCCAGCTATTCATAGCCAAGAAGTATTAGCCCGGCTAGAGGAATTACAACAAGCTACCTCGTAGCTTATTTCAGCCTCTTTAGTGAGTTCGATAAACCTCTCCCTCCTAACCTTCCTCACCTTGTAGGCTACGGTGTACACATAAATAATTTGATTCCCCCAACCTCGTTTTATAGGATGTGTTATGCCGTAGGCTAACGCATCATGGGGGGATTTTTGGTGCGTTAGGACTAATGTTCATAACGCAAGTTCCAATAAATAACTGGAAATTCCCCAGGACAGGTCTAACCCAAATGTTACTTGCATTAGTACCAAAACAACAGATCCAGTTCCCTCCCCAAATTCGGGGAGGGTTAGGGTGGGGTAAAACATAGCTACCAATCCTAACGCGACCATATCCTGAAGAATTAGCTTTAGACTTATAAGTAAGAATCATTGGTAATTAGTTATTCATGATTAGTTACTAATTGTTACAAATGACTATGATTCTGGACTAATAACTATGGATTTTAAAAGCGAAGTAAACATTAAAGATAATACACAAAACTTAAAAATTTCTCAGCCTACTGTCACGAGTAAACCATTGGAATTCCTCAGAGATACTGAGGCTTTGTTACGGCGTCCAACTGTGGCAACATTAGTACCATTACTGCCAACAAAGGTAGGGAAGAATTTACAAATCGCCTCTTCTGTAGCAGAAGAATCACTGCAAGAGTTAGCAGAAATCGACTTAGAAACAATCAGCGATTGGGAATTAAGACCTCTGAGGATTCGGATCGGATTAAGTTTTGTTGGATTTGGAGCGCTGATGACAGTTTTATTGCTACTTTACTTAAATACTCTCTACTCACAATTAAGTCCAATTGAGCAGATAGGGAGATATTGGCATCAATATGTTTGGTTTGTTTGCTTAGGTGTAACTGGAATGTTTATTCTAGGTCGAGAAGCAATGCGTCCTATTAACAAACCTCAAAAATCGGGTGAAAAATAAATTTGTGTGATCCGAACTCAACTAAGTAGATCGCGTAATGATGATTACTTAAAATTTGCTTGTAAAACCAGGTTCAAGAATTTTTCTCGAACCATCCTAAACTATGCACTTTAGTACATTATCCTGCTGAACACAAGTAGCTGAGGGGGTGACAAGGGGGATGTAACTTAGGCTTGGCTTGCCTTTCACTTTAATCACTGCTGAAAAGATGAGAATTAATTGAGCGCGATCGCGCTTTGTGAAAATAGGAGTTTTGAGTGCTGATGAATAAGAAAAATCTTGCTGTTGCTTTTTATCTTTGAGGGCGTCCGTCACCTGAAAGGCTTGCCCTGCCACAAGTTGACTGCGGTTGTCACCCCCTCAGCACAAGTAGTTTACACGCCTCGCTATTGCTGATATTATTTTTCCAAAGTAAAAAAACTGAAACTGAGAAATCTATAAAGTTATGTAAAAAAAATGGACAGCGGCTCTTGCAAGCTAAGGCAATGTTAGAGCAGGAAGATTGATTTGAGAAACATAACTTCAACATATTGCCTAAGGATAGGTGGCGAATATGGAACCAGGGAGACTTGCACAATTTCTAAATTTTCTGCAAGAAGATTTAGCAATTCCTACCGTTGATCTACAGTTAGCATTACGACATCCTGAACAGACACCAAATTTGTTACCAATAATTTTGTGGCAATACGGACTGGTAACATTGAACCAGCTGGATCGGATTTTTGACTGGTTGCAGGGGAATGTTTGAGGTGAAGCCACAATGAAAGCACAGAAACGTCTTGGTATTTTGACCAGTGGCGGCGAATGTCCAGACCAATAAAATTGCAGATATTTTAGAAACAACGATCGCGTCATGGTTGTGGAGATAATGGGGCGTACATCTGGACACTTGGCCTTACGAGAGTGATTACCAATTACCGACACGGGCAGTTAATATATTATCTGGGACACACAGACGTGTGGCTTTATGAGAGGCGCTGCTATCAATCTCCCGAATTCAATTCGAGAAAGCGTCAATTTGGATTGAGCTTGTCAGTCCACTCTTATGTTGAATAATTCAAAGCACGACTAGGACTACATGACAACCACCAATTCCACCACTCCCCAGCCTTTACCTCCCGGTAGTTTTGGTTTACCTTTGATTGGGGAAACAATACCATTTTTAAACGATCCAAATTTTACCGAAAAGCGACACAAAAAGTATGGTTCTCTGTTCAGAACTCATATATTTGGACGTTGTGCTTCCCAAAGTCAATTGGGTGAGTGGTATAAAATCTGGGTGGATGGTTTATTCACCCTACCAATAAATTTACCGTGGACTAACTTTGGTAAAGCATTACGTTGTCGAAAATTATTGCTAGCCGAAATTGAAAAGATTGTCCGTCAACGTCAAGAAACCGGAAACTCATATCAGGATGTTTTAGAACTACTTTTACAAGCAGAGGATGAAGAAGGTAAACGCTTAAGCCTCAATGAACTTAAAGACCAATTGTTGACTTTGTTATTTGCTGGTCACGAAACCCTGACCTCAGCCTTGGCATCACTGTGTCTATTATTAGTACAAAATCCAGAGGTTTTAGCAACTGCCCGCAGTGAACAACAGCAACTTGGTGTAGACACACCTCTAAATGCGGAAAATCTCAAACAAATGACTTACTTAGAGCAAGTTTTAAAAGAAGTGATGCGGCTGGTTCCGCCTGTTGGTGGTGGCTTTCGAGAAGTAATCCAGCCCTGTGAATTCAATGGTTTCCACATTCCTCAAGGTTGGTCTGTACTATATCAGGTAGGTAAAACCCACAAAGACGAAAGTGTCTATAATCACCCAGAAGCATTTGATCCAGAACGTTTTAGTCCACAAAGAGCAGAAGATAAACCCAAACCTTTTAGTTATATACCCTTTGGTGGCGGAGTACGGGAATGTCTGGGTAAAGAATTTGCCAAACTAGAAATGAAAATCTTTGCAGCCCTTTTACTACGTCACTATCACTGGGAACTACTACCAGAACAAAACTTAGAGATGATTATGGTTCCAACCCCACATCCTCAGGATGGTTTGAAAGTAAGCTTTCACAAACTATCGAGTTAGGCTCGTGCTATCTAGGATAGGAAATACCATTAATTTGGCGTTCACCTGTATATAACCCAGGAAATTGAGAAGGTGATGAGGGATTATTTTGTGGTACTTGAGTAGACTGCTGCAAACTAGAAGCATCGCTGGAGTTGCTGGAATTAACAACGCTTTGACTTGGTGTTTGGGTATAGTATGGCGTCACATTAGAGGGTTGGGTAGGGGTAATAGATGTTACCGCAGATGTGGGTGATTGGACGTTAGTTGTCGACAGATTAGGATACTGGTTGGGAATGTTAGCAGCAGGGGGAGCAAAATTTTGATTTGGGTAGTTTGTACTATGATTGACGGGAGCGATCGCATTTCCATTTTGTCCCGTCGTCGATGATAAATTTTGATTCGGTAAGAATAATGAATTCGTCTGAGTTGAAGTTGTACGAGTCCCCAACGACGAACTTTGATTTGTTGATTGATTGAGAGCAGTTTGTAAGGGACTAACTACAGTAGTATTTTGGTTATAGTTGACAGGATTCGTGAATCCCATCCCCACATTTGTAGAGGTTTGTACTGTAGCTGTTTGAATAGACGACGCCGTTAAACCGTTTACCCCTAAGAATTGGCCGTTATTTTGATCATTTTTGAATTGCAATAAATTTTCTGTTTGTACCACAAATGGATTTTCTAACTTCGGCGTAGATGCAGGATTCACTAGCTTCAAGCCAGAGTTGGAATTAGCATCAGTGGCTATTGTCTTTTGTTTGCTTAAGCTCTCTAAAATAGAATTGCTATTGTCTACCTTGGTCTTTTGCTTCACATTAGTTGCTGTAGAAGGTAGAGTTCCATGAGTAAAGTCATAAAATAGGACTGGTAAGTTATCAATATCGGCGGCAATAGCTTTATCTTCTGCTGAAAGAGAAGAATTTTCAGTCTTTTTGGCTTCAAATTGCTTATTTTGCCTAAAATTAAAAAAATCTGGGTGTTTCCAGTATTCTCTAACCGCCAACCCCATCACAGCTAAAAAGATTGCTGTTCCCCAAAAACTAGGTCGAGCCAAATTCCATAACCTGGCTTTGAGATAGCGTAAATAGGCGGGAGGATAGCGGCGACCTGACATAAATATATCTAATGGAATGAAGAGAGAATGAGTAAGAGTTTTATCCTAGCCTCTCAATAGTTATTTAGTCATTATTGATATATGGCTCTTAGTATAAAATTTACATTTGTCTGCATCAGGTTGTTTTTTTCCCTTTCCCCTTCCTTCTGTCAGTTTCGATATCATCTAAAATTTGAATCTGCTCTAACTTAGTGCTTGTGGCTGGACAATCAACAGGAGCAGTAGCATGAAAGCAGAAGATATCATGACCAAAGAGGTTGTTAGCATCCGCAGTTCAGCAACAGTCGCCGAAGCAGTAGGTGTGATGAAAGAAAAACGATTGCGGGCTTTGGTCGTGGAGCGCAATCATGAGAACGATGCTTATGGAATTGTTACGGAGACGGATATTGTCTATAAGGTAACAGCTTATGGCAAAGATCCCAAACAAGTACGGATCTACGAAATCATGAGTAAGCCCTGCATTATTGTCAATCCTGAATTGTCTGTAGAATACGTCGCCCGGTTATTTGCCAATACAGGTATCCGCAGAGCGCCCGTAATTCAAGGTAAGCTGTTGGGCATAATTTCTGTCACCGATATCTTAACTAAAAGTAATTTTGTTGAAAGTCCCCAATCGGTTTTGCTAGAAGACAAAATTCAACAAGCGATCGCAGATGCTCGTGCGATTTGCTCTTTATACGGTACATTATGTTCAGAGTGTGCCGCAGCTTGGGTGACAGTAGAAGAAATCCAAGCAGAAGCAGCCCATCAAAAAGCTGGACATATGGCATTTACCAAAACATCCTTTGAGCAATACTGTGCAGCCAACCCAGACGCACCAGAATGCCGGATTTATTATGAAGATTGAATAGGAAATTGTTGGTTGTTGATTGTTGGTTGTTGGTGGTTAGTAGTCAGTGGTTAATGGCTACTCTTCCCCACACCTCTCACACTCCCCACACTCCTCATACTCCACCCTTCACCGAAGCCCTACTCTACCTTGAAGCCTATGAGCGCGTCTACGGGTTCGCGCTTACGCTCATGGGGGCCGGTGAGTTCCCCATCACCCCATCACCCCATCACCCCAATCCTACCGCCGTGCTGTCCGTACCAGTAAAAATAAACCTAGTGCCAACCCCAAAAAATTGGGTAGCCAAGCTGCTACAAAAGGAGAAAGAAAACCTGTGTCTCCTAATGTACGGGCAACCTGTAATGTTGTGTAATAAGTAAAAATAACTGCTAAACTTATCCCAAAACTGGCTGCTCGACCTGTACGTTGGGGTATTGTTCCCACAGTAGCACCAACTAATCCACAGACGACGCAAGCAAAAGGAAAGGCAATTTTTTGTTGAATACGGACTCTCAGTTGACGAACTTTTTGCTCATTACCACTAATGCTTTCTATTTCCAGTTGTTCTAGCGACTGGGCAATATTCATCTCTTCAAAGTCACGGCTTCTATTTGCCACATCTAATGGTGTGCGGGGAAGTTGTAATTGTTGATGTTTAAACCGGGCGATGTTGCGATAAGAACGGTCAGGCGCAACTAGATAGATAGTACCGTTATAAAAATCCCAAACGCTTTGTGAGCCATTCCATTCTCCTGACTCTGCTACAACAATTTGATTGAGACCTTCTTGAGAACGGTCTATCAGTGTCAGACCCTTCATACGCTTGCCATCAAATTTGTCAGCATAAAACAAGCGTGTCAGTATTCTTTCTTTACTACCATCCGGCTGTTTAACATTTTGGTATTCGGGATAAAAGATATTCTCTTGCTTAAATGTCGGTTTGTCGGATTTGAGAGCTCTATCTAGAGTCACAGAGGCTTCATAATTGGCTGCTGGTGCAATTTGCTCACTGACAACAAATGTTATCCCTGCCACTAGAAAACTCATAACCACAGCAGCGAGTACCATACGATACACGCTCACGCCACAACTACGCAGAGCGATAAGTTCACTTTCAGCAGAGAGACGACTGTAGGTCATCAAAGTTGCTAATAGTGTTGACATTGGAAAGACATAAACAATTACCCGTGGTAGCTTTAACAAAAAAACCTTTAAAGCTATTTCTAGTGGTAATCCCGCTTGGACAACTTTTCGCAGTAATTCATATAAGCTATCTGCCGTGAACACCAGGGAAGCAAAAATCCCGAAACTAAATAAAAACGGTGGGATTAATTCGCTTGCAAGGTAGCGATCCATTATGGAAATGGACAGCAGTGAATTAAGGTTGTGGAAAGATTTAGATTTAGCCATGAGTCATTAGTCACTAGTCATTGGTCAAAAGTCATTTGTCATTTGTCATTGGGTATTTGGTTAACCACTAACTACTAACCAATGTACAGACGTGCCATGGCACGTCTCTACAACAAGTAACCAACAAATGACTAAACCTGAAAATTATCACCTAAGTAATATTGCCGCACCAAGGGATTATTGTAGAGTTCGTCGGCATTACCAGAAGCAAGAATTTGACCTTCGCGCATGATGTAGGCACGATCTGTAATGGCAAGGGTTTCGCGGACGTTGTGATCTGTAATCAAGATCCCCATGTCGCGCTCCCGCAATTGTCCAATGAGATACTGAATTTCTGAAACTGCTATTGGGTCAACTCCTGCAAAAGGTTCATCTAAAAGTAAAAACTTTGGCCCCTCTCTACCGGCTGCTAATGCTCTTGCTAATTCCGTCCGGCGTCGCTCACCTCCAGAAAGTTGAATTCCTTTGCTATTGACTACTTTTTCTAAACGAAACTCCTGTAATAATGTTTCTAGTCGCCGTTGCCATTGCCAACGAGGTACGTTTGTTTGCTCTAGCACCAACAGTATATTATCTCGTACTGATAATTGACGAAATACACTGGCTTCTTGTGCTAAGTAACCAATACCCAGCCGTGCCCTTTTGTGCATAGGCAGTGCAGTGATGTCCTGATGATCCAACCATACAGTTCCCCGATCTGGTTTTTCTAAACCTGTGGCAATGTAGAATGTTGTAGTTTTGCCAGCACCATTTGGGCCAAGTAACCCAACTACTTCACCCTGGGCAACAGAAACGTTGACGCGATTGACAATCACTCGCTTGCCGTAAGATTTGCGAATATTTTCTAGGACAATTTTCACGTTCTGTGTGCTTTGTTGGTTGTTGATTGTTGGTTGGTGGTTGTTGGTGTTGGTCGTTGTTAAGAACTAACTAGATAACTTAACTGTATAAGCGCAGCATTTTACGCCTTTACCATCTACGTTAGTTCTTAATTTAATTAGAACGCTGAAGGGGAGGTGTGTTTGGGGCGGGTGTGGTTGCTTGGTTTATTTGGCTGTCGTTGACAATGTAGATAGATTCTACTTGACGGCCACTTTTGGGTGTAGCGACAAATCGTCCTTCATCAATAAGATATGTCACTGTCTCACCCCGAATACTATTGCCTCCCTGTTGCAAAATATAAACATTACCACTGAGAACTATGCGGCGTTCTTTGCTGAAATACTGGGCTTGGGCTGCTGTTGCTTGAATTCCTCGGGCTTCATATACCATTTGCACGTTACCGCGAGCAGTTGCCACTTGTGTTTTGGCGTCGTATTCTTGCACATCAGAGTGAATAGTCAGAGGGCGATTTCCAGCTGATGTCTGGGCGGTAGCAGTTTGTAGTTGACTGGGAAATGCGATCGCACCAAAAAGTGCAGCTGGTAGCATGAAGGCTAATCCAAAGCGGCGCATTGGCAATAAAAATAATTGATACCAAGAGATCATAGCAATTTAAGAATTAAGATTTCAGCTTGTATTCTTATTATCTCAACTACTAGAGTATGGCAGGATAACTACTAGCTGAAATAATTGACGTTTGCCATAAACTCAAGGTTTCACCACTTTAACCCTCTGTCTTGTACATGGGTGTAAGGGTATAGGGGTGTAGGGGTGTAGGAGGAGTCAAATTTTCATGCCCTCGTTGTGGTTATTATTGCTTTTGGGGGTCTAGCTTCTAGTAGAGCGTCAAAGTTGATTAGATGGGTATGTAAAATTTTCAATTATTTCTCCCTTATCTCCCTTGTCCTCCTTGTCCTAATTTGAACTCATCAGTTCCAAGTTGACGAACTACTACTCTTGAGTCTCTATTACTATCTTGGGTAAAGGCAATCCTTCAGCCTCCCCCAATTTCATCGTGGCTAGTTTTTCTGGTTCTGTTTGTTGTAATGTTGTCAATAAGGCAGCGCTTTGTTCCAATAATTCATCTACGTCAATACCACCATAAACTGATGGATAACGTCGTAGGCGGTTGCTACCTTCTCCTAACAAAATTGCTGCGCCTCGCCAATTGTGATTACCCAAATGATACAGCGCTACTGCTATTTGTAAAATTCCCTGATAAAAAGTTTTTTCTGGCTCTGTTGCTTCCATCCATAGAGCCTCTAGGGTATCATGACAAGCGTAGAATTCTCCGGTATTGAACTGTTCTACACCTTGCCAGAATTGCTGGGGTTGGTCATCAGTCATCAGTTATCGACCATTTTTAATAACAATAATTTTTACTTTTATTTATCAATAAATACATGTCTTTATAAATCTACCAGTGAGCAGTAGATAAATATCTGGTAACTGTTCACTGGTAACTGTTCACTGATTCGGTTAACCCATGCTGTCCCGCACTTGTTTGATTTTTTCCAAAGAAATTTCTTGTTTGTCGCCAGCAAACTCATTATCTGGAGTGAGGAAAAGCATACAGTGGCACTCTTTACGTTCCCGCATTGGTACACAAGGACAGTTCCAAAAAGCAGCGTTGACCTCTGCTTCTTTATCTTCGTAGTGGCGACAGGGACATAAAGGCGCTCCTAGTTCATCTTTGTGCTTAGCAAGTCCCTCTATTACCACCGCGGTTACAGAAGGTTCAGAACAGAAGTAAGTTCCAGTGCGCTTGGCGTATTGTTCGGAAAAATGCCGCATTGCTTCTAAGTTTTTATCGCTGGATTTTGTGTTTACTTCTGGTGAGATCATAGGAACGGCTACTCATAATTTACACATTTCTTTGCATTGTACCGCAGCCTTGGTAAGCTATAACTGGGGATAATCCCCCCTTTTTTTAGCTACTCCCACGCTAGGTATATCCCTCAAATATAGTCTTGTGCTGAGTCTCGGGCGATCGCAAATCATCAACTGCCCTTGACTCACCCAACCATTGTAATTATGAATAGACAAAATTGAAGTCGCCTATTAACTCAAAGCTTGTTGTAGCTGGAGTTGTAGAGGTTGGTCTATTTGCACGACTATACCGGGATAGTCTCGATTCACTACTACTTGTTCTGTTGCTGTTTGCAGATTTTGCCATAATAACCAACGACTACCACTCGGAAGCGAACAGAGGGTTAAGGGGTTTTGGGTGAGCCAAAGCAACGGTTCACTTGTAGGAGGAAGATTTGTGGCATCTTCACCAGGATTAGTTGCTGCTAGGGTTTCCATGACGACGCGATCGCCTCTGACTAAACCTGTAAATGCTGTCCACAGTTGTACTTGTATTTGCTGTTGTTGTGCGTAAAAATACAGTGAAGCTGCGGCAATTACTGCTTGCTCAAAACTTGATTCTTGCCATCTAGCACTGCTATCAAGGGCAATAATTGTCTGTTGCCCCGCAGTAACAATTTCTAACTCTCGTACCCGTAACTCTCCGTAACGAGCGCTGGTACGCCAGTGAATGAGACGCATGGAATCACCTATGCGGTAAGGACGTAGCGATCGCACCAGTCCTTCATTGGCTGTTTGCAAAGGTACACCACGAGGATCGCCCTTACGACTGTCTTCTTGCCCAATTCTATCTATCAAAGGACAACTGGCAAGGGTTAACACTGGGGGATAGACTATCGCCCTCGCTGTACATTCACGCTGGCGACGACACCAAAACAGCCCTAAAGGCGCACCGCTAGCTAGTTCAACAGTCTCCCAGCGATAGATACCCCGGCGTTGGGTAGGGTAATAGTACACCCAACGGTAAGTCTTCTGAGGCAAAATAGTTTCTATGGCTTGCTGTTGTGGTTTTCCCAAGATGAAGGGTAGCACATCTGCAACTTGCAGCAAGTTCACTGGCTTCTTTGTAGGATTAACAATATCCAATTCAACCTTGAAATCGTTTCCAGCTGTGACTGGTGAAATTGGGTGACGCTTAACTACTAAATTAAAGAGCGATCGCGGTGGTAACACAGCTGCTATACCAAGTAAGGCAAAACTAACACCACTAATCGCATAAAGCCAGCCAGCCATTGTATTAATAGCAGCCCCAAAAAAGCAAATAGCAATTCCTGCCAATACCCAACCACTGTATGCAGGAGTAGAAGCACGGATCTCTAACCAATTGGTAATGCGTTTGATAATTTTCATAATTTGTTGTTTGTTGTTTGTTGGTTGTTGTTTGGAACCATTACCTACCAACAATCAACCATCAACAAACAACTTAACCTATCAATGCCTAAAATTCACAATACCTACGCGTTTTCCTCCGCGTTAAAAAATATATGATTTCGACTTCCCTAATACTGTGAATTAAGAAATTTTGCGAGGGAAAACAGAAGATAAATCTAGCAATGGAGATGACGCTATAGGTAGTTCAACTGATTGATTCGCTAAAAATATACGCCTGAAACGGTAGCCAAAATTATTTTGAGAATATTTATAAGGTTCGCTGTAAGCTTCTAATTGGTTAGTAACTAGATTAAATATCCAGTAGTGAGAAATTTCAGCCTCAGCATACAAAGGCATTTTAACATCGCGATCGTAATCTAAAGACGAATCTGCAATCTCAATGACAAGAAAAATATCTGCGGGTGTGGGGTGTGCAAATAAGTAATTATCGGGAGTGGAACGAACTATGGCAAAATCGGGTTCGGGTTCACTGCTTGATGGTAAAGTTATAGGGTCTTGACATCGTAACTCAGCTTTACCAGCAACTAATTGTGCTAGTTCTCGAATTAAATTAGTGCAACAGGTTGTGTGTGCTGTTCCTTTGGCTACCATCTGTACTAGTTCACCGCGAATGAGTTCAACACGTTCGTCTTCGTGGAAAAAACCTAGTTCAATTAAACGATGGTATTCGTCCAGTGTAAAGCGCCGCGTTGTTGTCTGACTCAGCATTTGAGTTACATTCGGAGTTTGTACGTCTTTTCTATTTTTACAAATTTACTACTTTGGGGTGTTGGTGCGATCGCCCCAAACAATTCTTTTAGTCTCGTAACCAACTGAACAGATTTTCCACAGTTAAACAAAAATCTTTGGCAAATTCTGGTACTGGTAATTGTACCTCTGGTTGATCATAAAAAGTTGTTGGTTGAGCCGGCAGATATACGAACACCAGTTCTTCTGCTGGATCTATTAACCATCCCATTTGAGTTCCGTACTTCAAACAGTGCAAAATATTTTTTGTGACTTTCGTTTGACTTTGATCAGGTGAAAGAATTTCAATTGTCCAATCTGGAGCGAGTGAGAAAGTATTAGCAACTGCACCATTTTCTTTACGAGGAATCCTGCTCCAAGTAAACACACAAATATCAGGTACAATTGAGCGTCCACCAAATGTACAACGCAGTTCTGAAAAAGCTCTTGCAATCTGTTTTGGTTTCAATATAGAGTTAATCGCAGGCGCTAATTCCGTCTGAATTGCACTATGTTCTCCTTGAGGCATTGGTTTTTGGATTACACGCCCATCAATATACTCGCTAGCAGGTTCTGTTTCTGGCAGTTTAAGAAATTCTTCTAGTGTGAGGACTTGATTAGGTGTTTGCACCATTGTTATTTTCCTCAATATCTTCAGTCGCACAGCTTGTATTTGTCATTGTACAAATTCTGATCAGACAAAAAAATAGAGACGTGCTATTAGCACGCCTCCACAGATAATTTATTGTTAATTAACGTTTTGCCAACTTCTTCGCCATCTTCCGCAGACGAATTGATTTGGGTGTAACTTCCACCAATTCATCTGGCCCGATGTATTCCAACGCACGTTCCAGACTCATTTCCACTGGTGCTTGCAACTGTACTAACTCATCACCACTAGCAGCGCGGTGGTTGGTAAGCTGCTTAGTTTTGCAGACGTTTAATTCTAAGTCTTGGGGACGGTTGTGTTCACCGACAATCATACCCTTGTAGACTTTTGTGCCGGGAGTGATAAAGAATACACCTCTATCTTCAGCGTTCTTCATTGCATAGAAGGTGGAAACACCCTCTTCAAAAGCAATCAGCACACCTTTGTTGCGGGCTTCAATATCACCACTGAGCGGACGGTAATCTAGGAAACTGTGGTTCATAATCCCTTCGCCCCGTGTCATCCGCATGAATTCACCCCGGAATCCAATTAAACCACGGGCGGGAATGACAAATTCTAGTTGGGTGCGTCCGTTACCACCAACTTGCATATCTTGCATTTCACCGCGACGTTGTCCGAGGCGTTCAATACAGCTACCGACACTATCTTCGGGAACGTCCAGTACTAGAAGTTCGTAAGGTTCGCAGGGTTGACCGTTAACTTCCCGGTAAATTACCTGTGGCTGAGATACTTGGAACTCGTAGCCTTCACGGCGCATAGTTTCAATTAAGATACCCAAGTGTAATTCACCACGACCGGAAACCAGGAATTTATCGGGAGAGTCAGTTTCTTCGACGCGGAGGGCGACGTTAGTTTCCAATTCCCGGAAAAGGCGATCGCGCACTTGTCGAGATGTTACCAGTTTTCCTTCTTGACCAGCGAAGGGCGAATCATTTACCCAAAAGGTCATTTGTAACGTCGGTTCATCAACTTTAATTAGTGGTAAAGCTTGGGGTTCATTAGGATCAGTGATTGTTTCACCGATATTAGCATCAGCAAAACCAGCCACTGCCACAATATAACCAGCAGAGGCTTCTTCCATTTCTACCCGCTTCAAGCCTTCAAAGCCCATCAATTTTGTGACTTTAGCTTTGACAATATTACCGTTTTCTGTAACTAAAGCCGCTTGCTGTCCCATGCGGATTGTGCCATTGTGGATTCTACCAATGACAATCCGTCCCAGATATTCAGAATAATCGAGGGTAGTGACTTGCAGTTGCAGTGGCTTGTTGACATCACCGACTGGTGGTGGAACATGGCGCAGAATTGCATCAAATAGGGGTTGCATGTCCTTGGGTTCGTCATCCAAGTCATTTTTGGCATAGCCACTTAAACCAGAGGCGAACAGATAGGGAAAATCACATTGATCTTCATCTGCACCTAGTTCTAGGAACAAGTCTAATACCTTATCAATTGCACCGTAGGGATCAGCTTGCGGGCGATCGATTTTATTGACTACAACAATCGGGCGGAGTCCCTTTTCTAATGCCTTCTTCAACACAAAGCGAGTTTGAGGCATGGGGCCTTCATTGGCATCCACAATCAGGATACAACCATCAACCATGCCAAGTACCCGTTCCACTTCGCCGCCAAAATCAGCGTGTCCGGGAGTGTCAACAATATTGATCAGCGTTTCTTTGTACTTAACAGCAGTATTCTTAGAAAGAATAGTAATGCCTCGTTCCCTTTCCAGGGCGTTGGAGTCCATGACGCAATCCGGAACGTCTTCCCCTTCACGGAAAATGCCGGATTGTTTGAGGAGAGCATCAACGAGGGTTGTTTTGCCGTGATCTACGTGGGCGATAATAGCGACGTTACGGATTGGGAGCGTCATAATAAGCGCGTTCCAGTACTTTAAAAGGGGTTACAGTTTATATATAGTGGTGGACTGCTTTAACAGAATTTGAGGGAATGTACAGATTCTGTAAATAAGCCTTAACAATTCTACAATTCTATCGTAATCTAAATTATTCCAAGGCAACGAAAAAGCTTTAGGCTCGTACGCCTGGTAGCAGGAAGATGAAAATTTCTTGGTGTCTTAGTGTCTTGGTGTTGAAAAAATTATTTTTTCACCACATATCTGACTATCGTTTCAGGGTCAACCCAGTCAAGGACTTCCTCGACGTCGGGTTTCGGGTTGTCTGTTTCGTTGCGCCGAGGGCTTAGTAGCCCTTGATACTTTTGCCCTTTTGCTCTCTGCTCTTTTTTCTTTTCCCTTTGCCTTTTTTGCGATCGCAGCGATCTCTCTAGGAATAGAGAAAATGTCAGCCAAGAAAATGCCAACTAGTGATAGTTATTTTGATGACTTAATCTCACGTCTTAAAGATCCAAGTTATGCTGCTCTCTATATAGAAACTCATATGGAGTTAGAAGAAGATGAAGCACTCGACCCGAGATTAATTAAATTGGCACTAAGTAATGTAGCAGAGGCACTCGGTGAACAAAATGGCATGACACCAGAACAAGTAAAACAATATCAAGAAAAACTAGATGAATTGCTCTCACAGCCAGGAAGTGAAGCGATCTATCATCTGGGGGAATGGCTCAATAATTTAGGATTAAAACTCACTGTGACTGTTGCTGAAAATACAGATGATTGCGTTAATCATAATGCTAACGACTCGAAATTAACTGTTTAGTAATTTTATAAATTGTGTAAAAGATAAACTAGCGATGCTTCTTTTTAACTTAATATTAATTAGCCCAATTTAATCAAACGTAAATTGTAGGGTGCGTTAGGCAACAGCCGTAACGCACCTTTATTTATCTGGTATATTTTATGATATGGCAATACTATCTAAATTTATGAGAATCGCAAAACCAAGATCCCCGACTTTGCAAGATTGATCGGGGATCTTGTCTCTCACAAGTGATCTAGAAATGCTATAGTCTGTGAAAACTCATTCCAAAAAAATATGTCTAATAAAGAACCGTGGCTAGCGGTAAATCTATCTAGTTTATTTCCAGGTATTGGACAAATATATTCTGGCAAAAAATTAAAAGGTTATTTTCTAATATTCTTTTACATCGCTCTCTACATCATAGGACTTTGGCAAATACTCAGCCCTCCAGGCAATGTATTTATCTGTTTAGGCTATACCTGCTAATTCTTATTTGGTAATGGGTGATAATCGTAATAGTAGTTATGATAGTCGTTGCTGGGGCGTTGTCCCCCGTGAGAATATCATTGGTAAAGTCTATAAAAGAGTTTTCCCCCTAGATCGCATTGGTACAATTGAATAATGTTATCAGAACGCTTTACCCAAGCCCTTATCTACGCTACCCAACTCCACGCAAACCAGGTTCGCAAAGGTTCAGGTGTTCCCTACGTTGCTCATCTGTTGGGTGTTGCTAGTATTGCCCTAGAATATGGGGCAAATGAGGATGAAGCGATCGCTGCACTTTTACATGATGCAGTCGAGGATCAAGGTGGTGCTGCTACGCGGGAAGAAATTCGTCGTCGCTTTGGCGATAATGTAACTGCAATTGTCGATGGTTGTACGGATGCCGATACTACACCTAAACCGCCGTGGCGAGAACGTAAAGAAGCATACATTGCTCATATTCCTAGTGCTTCTTCTTCTGTGTTACTTGTGAGTGCGGCTGATAAACTGCACAATGCCCAGTCAATTCTCAAGGATTATCGGATTTTGGGCGAATCGCTTTGGCAACGTTTTCAAGGTGGTAAAGCAGGTACGCTTTGGTATTATCGGGCATTGGTAAATGCTTTTTACCAAACTGGTTCTAGTCCAATTTTTGCAGAATTAGAACGGGTAGTTTCGGAGTTGGAGAGGGTGGTAGCAAAAGATGATAGGTAATTTACGTTTGCTGTGAATTATCGCAATGACCGCAGTCGTTTGAAAAATCAACCACCGATGTACACAGATAAACACAGATGACGCAGATAGTTTTTCTGTTAGTGGCAACAGTGATAATTGATAAGACGCAATTTGTGAGGGGAAAAAATGCTGTTTCGTCTGTGGCGATCGCGTTCTGTTCTTTTGACTGTGATTGGTTGTTTTGTCTTACTGCTGACGATTAGTTTTGGTGTTCGTGTTCTTGCTCAAAATAATTACACCTTGCCTGAACGTCCAAATACAGTTACGGCTCAAGCACCAAATTTAGGAAGACACTTTCAGGAATTAGGACTAGAAGGCTCAATCTTAATTTACGACTTGAACAAAAACCGCACTTATGAACACAATCCTCAGCGTAACGCCACAGCAATGCTTCCTGGTTCGACGTTCAAAATTTTCAATGCAATGGTGGCGTTAGAAACGGGTGTCATACCAGATGATGTAGCTGTTTTTACTTGGGATGGAATTCAACGCCCAATTGAGGAATGGAATCACGATACGAATTTACGTCAAGCCTTCAAAGATTCTACTGTCTGGTTTTATCAAGTGTTGGCACGTCGAGCCGGACATAAACGAATGCAAGAATTTATTGATCAAGTAGGCTACGGTAATCGTCAGATTGGTAATACTGAAGATATTGATCGCTTCTGGTTGCAGGGTCCATTAGAAATTACACCGAAAGCCCAGATTCAATTTTTACAAAGATTATATCGAAACAATCTGCCCTTCTCGCAACGGACAATGGATCTAGTTAAAGACATTATGGTGCGCGAACAGACTCCAGAATATACATTGCGGGGTAAAACAGGATGGCTTGACAGTACTAAACCAGAATTGGGCTGGTTTGTGGGTTATCTAGAACAGAACAAAAATGTCTATTTTTTCGCAACGACAATAGACATGCGTAAACCTTCAGATGCACCTCTGCGGATTGAGATCACACGACGCAGCCTCAAAGATTTAGGCTTACTGTAGTCTAGCGATCGCTCTCAGCATTGGTAAAAAAGATAACACCCTGAAAATATATAAATTCAGCTAGCGCAGGCAAAAAAAGCCTGCGGCATTCTGCAAAATCGTAACGGTGATGACAGTATTTTTGGTATTAGCGGAACATACTACTTACTGAACTATCTTCATGAATCCGCCAAATCGTTTCTCCTAAAAGATTCGCCACTGAAAGCACCTGTAATTGGGGGAAGCGATCGCCTTCGGGAATGGGAATTGTGTTGGTGACAATCACCTCTTCAAACAAACCGCTTGACAACCGCTCAATCGCAGGAGGGGAGAACACCGCATGGGTAGCACAGGCGTATACTTGACGCGCTCCTTCTTCACGGAGTAGCTTGGCTCCTTCTGTGATTGTGCCGCCAGTATCAATCATGTCATCTACCAGCACTGCTGTTTTACCCTTCACATCACCGATGACATTCAACACTTCAGCGACGTTGTGAGCTTGACGACGTTTATCAATAATGGCTAAGGGAGCATCATTCAGCTTTTTTGCAAATGCTCTTGCTCTTGCCACACCGCCAACATCCGGGGAAACTACCACAATGTCAGACAGTTCTTTACTAACCAGATAATCCAGGATTACTGGTGAACCATAAACATGATCTAAGGGGATATCAAAATATCCCTGGATTTGGGCTGAATGTAAATCCATTGCCAGAATGCGATTAGCACCTGCTTGGGTGATCAGGTTTGCAACTAGCTTGGCAGTAATTGATTCTCTCCCTGCCGTTTTTCTGTCAGCACGGGCATAGCCATAATAAGGAATTACTGCTGTGACTTGTCGGGCTGAGGCTCGACGACAGGCATCGATCATTATGAGTAATTCCATCAAATGATCGTTTACAGGTTGACAGCAGGGTTGAATTAAATAAACATCACAGCCCCGAATCGATTCCTGAATTTGAATGTAAAGCTCTCCATCCGCAAATCGCTTGCGAATCATTGGCCCCAAGTCCATGCCCAAATAGCGAGCTACTTCTTGAGATAAGGGTACATTAGCAGAACCAGAGAACAGCCGCAGGCGATGGTTTTCAGCTATTCCTGTTGTAGTTGATGGCAGTTTGAAAGTTGCGGTACTTAGCACAGCAGATCCTCGATGTGCATTCATGGCAATATTATCATCAGATATTTAGATTGTTTAAGAGCAATAGTCCGAAAAAACATCTGTGAGTTTTGTTGAAGCTTTTATAAAAACTTGATACATACCTCCATGAAACTACAAGGTTCTAATTTTTTTGTTTTTGTGGTAAACACACTCTTACTAGCTCACACCTGTAGTCGGGATTTTTAGTTTGCTCTAAAAAAACCCAAGTCTAAATAGATTTGTTTGATGAACTACTTAACTTTTATGCACCCTATTCACAGAGATAGGAGAAGACTATTCTAGTTTACTTAGTAATCGTTAAGAACACCTATAAATGAATCAATTATGGACGGCTGAATCTTCTATGATACTAGCTGCAAATTAATACATTAGCAGACTTGTTAGATGGTTTTCCATCACCAAGGAAAAAGAAATGAGCAACAAGCTCAAAAAGCAACGGGAACTAAAATAGTAATTTTTTTATCTTTTTTACTATTTTGTACTGGAAAATGAGTGTGAAAATAGACTATGAGCAAGTTTGTTAGGAATTTACTTTAATATACGTACAAATACAGCAGTTGACAAACTGCAACTGTTGGGTATGATTTTTTGCGGGTGAGTTCCTCCGAGTAGTGCCGTTACACTCTATTAACTAAAAGATGCAACCACCAATTTCAGCTGGTACTGTTCTGCAAAACCGTTATAAGATTATTCAAATTCTTGGTCAGGGAGGATTTGGTAGAACCTATCTGGCAGAAGACCAAAGGCGCTTTAACGAATTTTGTGCCATCAAAGAATTAATTCCTAACACAATAGACCCTGTTGCTTGGCAGAAAGCACAAGAGCTTTTCCTACGAGAAGCAACGATTTTGTATCAAATCCAACACCCACAAGTACCGCAATTCCGGGAAAGATTTGAACAAGACCAGCGATTGTTTTTAGTGCAAGACTATGTAGCCGGGAAAACCTACCGTACTTTGCTCGATGAGCGTAAGACTGTTGGTGGTGCGTTCACAGAACAAGAAGTATTGCAGTTGATGCGCTCTTTGTTACCTGTTTTAGAACATCTTCACAGTCGAGGCATTATTCATCGCGATATCTCACCAGACAATATTATTTTACGTGATCTTGATAATAAGCCAGTTTTAATTGACTTTGGGGTAGTAAAAGAACTAGCAACACGATTGCAGGCTGGTAATCCGACAGCACCAGCAACCTATGTTGGAAAATTGGGTTATTCCCCCAGTGAGCAAATGCAAACAGGACAAGCTTATCCCAGTAGTGACTTATATGCACTGGCAGTTACCGCAATCGTATTACTAACTGGCAGAGAACCTCAAGAATTATTTGATGAAAATCTCCTGAGTTGGAATTGGCAACGTTGGGTAACACTAAGTCCACACTTTGCGCAAATTTTAAATCGGATGTTGAGCTTTAGACCAGGCGATCGCTTCCAAAGCGCAACAGAAGTAGCCCAAGCATTAGCATCTGGTGGACAACAAACACCCTTAGTTCCAGCTTCTATGCCAGTTGCACCCAATCCTGGGTTATCCAACGTACAAACAGTCCCGGTTGGTCGTCGTCCTGAACCAGCATCACCATCTGCACCTGGTACACCAGGTCACACAATTCCAGAACCTGCTACCAGGTCATTTTTGGATAACCCGTTGGCAATTGGATTAATTACTGTTGGGGTAGTGAGTATAGCAGGAATTGGCTCTTGGGCACTAGTGCGTACTCTTCGTGGTACACCATCACCACAACCAACTGAAGTCCCAACCCAAACTTTCCCTTCTCCAGTGGTTCCTGACGGTTCTACAACTTCACCCACACCGACAGTTACACCTACCACCAACGAGCCGACAATTATAAGTAGACCCCTGAGTTTAGATACATCTGGCACAACCCAAGTTGAGGGTACAATCCCAAGCAATCAAACCATCCGCTACACTTTCCGGGGTAAGGAAGGGCAAACCTTAACTGCGGTACTGGCGCAAGAAAGGGGTGTTGTATTAACAGTTTTAGACCCAAATGAAGAACCAGTTGAAGCTTCTGCTCAGAATACCACTTTTTACCAAGGCACTTTACCTGTTAGTGGAAAATATGCGATCGACTTAACTCTATCTCCAGGAAGTTCCGAAAGCGACTATAACCTCAATATAGAATTAGAAAACCCACCTCAGCCCACACCTACCGAAACCCCCACCGAAATTCCAACAGAGATACCTACAGAAACACCTACTGAAACCCCAACAGAAATACCTACAGAAACCCCAACAGAAACACCCATCGACACCCCAACAGCAACACCCACCGATACTCCATTTATACCTATTCCTGACCAAAATCAAAATAATCAGCCTAGTGATGACACATCTAACCCAGATGTCAATCCCACAGACATTTTGCCAAGAAGATGAGTAGTTGGTGGTTGGTTGTTGTTGGTTAAAGCAGTATTATTGGCGTTAGTGAAAAATATATAAATTCAGCTAAATCAGCAGGAGCCTCGCGCAAGGAGCGAAGCCGAGCGTCGAGAGGAATGCGCGGCTGAGGTAGCGAATGCGAAGTCAGCCAAATAATTTATCGGCATACGGTTGTACTCCAAATTCTGATGAGATACAATAGGGCTATGAATCAAGTTCTGACTATCTCCTGCAAGCTCAAGGTGTCTGATTTGCAAGCCGCAAAACTGGATGCGACGTTGGATGCTTTTGTGCAGGCATTGAACTGGGTCAACCAGAACACGCCAAAGAAGATAGTTAATGCGGTAAAGCTGCAATCCCTCTGCTATTACGAGGTTCGCGCTCGGTTTGGCTTGTCGAGTAATTTGGCTCAACAGGTATGCAGGCGAGTAGCAGGTTCTCGCAAAGTCGCTAAACAAAAGAATCGTCCAGTGAAAGCGTTCAAGGCTGGCTTTGTCACCTATGACGCTCGAATCTTTTGTTTTCGAGAGAAGGACTGGACAGTTTCGCTCACCACTGTTGACGGTCGTGAGCGGTTTGAATTGGCAATTGGCAACTACCAGCGAGGGATGCTCAAGGATTCCAACCCCAAATCTGCAACCTTGGTCAAGCGGCAGGATGGTTCTTATTACATCCAGATTTGTCTGGAGTCGGAACCACCACAGCCGCAAGATGGAGATGAGGTTTTGGGTGTGGATTTGGGACGTACAGACATTGCACACACATCTGTTGGGCAACACTGGGATGGACGGGATATAACCAAAGTTCGTGACCACTTTGCCAACTTGAGAGCTAAGGTCCAACACAAAGCCAGTAAGGGCACACGCAGTTCTCGCAGACGATGCAGACAATTGTTGCAACGGTTGTCTGGTCGTGAGCGTCGCTTCCAAAGTTGGATCAATCACAATGTTTCTAGACGCATCATTGAAACAGCAAAAAGCATCGGAGCCAGTATTGCACTGGAAGATTTGACGGGAATCCGAGAGCGCACCAACCAACAGCCTCGCAACAAAACAGAACAAAGACGCAGCAATAGTTGGGCTTTTCACCAACTGCGACAGTTTATCGGCTACAAGGCTTTGAGTGCAGGGGTGAAAGTTGTTGCCATCAATCCTCGCTATACGTCGCAAACCTGCCATCAATGCCTGCACATTCATCCTGACCCCGATAAGTCCTATCGAAGTGGTAAGGGGTTCAAGTGCGGTCATTGCGGTTGGCATGGTGACGCTGATTTCAATGGTGCGAAAAACATTCAATCAATCGGGCTGCTTGTAAACCAGCCTGGAGGTTCCTGGTTGTCTTGTGAGATAACTGGAGGGCTACTGAAAGCCCGCGCTGTACCTGCTAGGGTCAGCGTCGGGTAGTTTACTTAACTGTGTACCACTACCAACAATCAACTAGCAACAACCAACTAACTACAATTGAACGCACTACTAATTACAGGAACAGACACAGAAGCAGGCAAAACTGTTTTAACCACAGCATTAGCAGCCTATTGGCAAAAATATTGTTCTGCCCGTAGCTTGGGTATTATGAAACCCATCCAATCAGGAGTGGGCGATCGCGAATGGTATCAACAGCTATTTAGCTTGGAACAATCTGCTGAGGAAATCACACCTTTGTATTTTCAAGCACCCCTAGCCCCCCCAATTGCTGCTGCTAGAGAAAATCGCCACGTAGATTTAGCAGTAGTCTGGCAAGCTTACACAGCCTTGTGTCAACGTCGAGATTTTGTTTTAGTAGAAGCTTTGGGTGGATTAGGCTCACCTGTAACTGAGGAATTAACGGTAGCAGATTTAGCAGGTGAATGGCGTATACCTACGGTGTTAGTCGTACCAGTGAGATTAGGTGCGATCGCTCAAGCTGTAGCAAATGTGGCATTAGCAAGACAAACACGAGTCCAGCTGGTAGGAATTGTTCTAAATTGCATCCAACCCCGCACAGATGAAGAAATCGCCAACTGGACACCAGCAGATTTAATTCAGTCTTTGACAAATACCCCTGTTTTAGGCTGTTTGCCCTATTTGGAAGATCCAGCCGAGTTAGACAAACTAGCACAAGTAGCGTCAGACTTAGATTTAGAGCGTTTGTTAGTCATGAGTCATCAGTCATTAGCAAAGAACAAATGACGAATGACAAATGACAATTTCACAATATAAATAACCGACAGTAATTTAAAGAAAATGGTTTCGACCTTTCCCAACTCTACCAATGTTGACTTATCTCGCGTTCGCCTGTCGATTCGTTCATTGGAACCCCAATTAGTGGAGTGGCGACGCAGGTTACATCAAAAACCAGAACTCGGTTTTCAAGAAAAACTCACTGCTGAATTTGTCTGTGGGAAATTACAAGAATGGGGAATTGAGCATCAAACTGGGATTGCTGAGACTGGTATCGTTGCGATTATCCGCGGTGAAAAACAACCAGAAGCATCCAATCCAAAATCTAAAATCCAAAATCCAAAATCGAAAGTTTTGGCGATCCGGGCGGATATGGACGCTTTACCCATACTCGAACAAAACGAAGTACCCTACCATTCCCAACATGATGGGATCATGCACGCTTGTGGACACGATGGACATACTGCGATCGCTCTTGGTACAGCTTATTATCTCCAGCAGCATCGTCAAGATTTTGCCGGGACTGTGAAAATGATCTTCCAGCCAGCCGAAGAAGGGCCAGGAGGCGCAAAACCAATGATTGATGCTGGGGTGTTGAAAAACCCTGATGTGGATGCCATTATCGGTTTGCACCTGTGGAATAATTTGCCTTTAGGGACAGTAGGTGTGCGTGCGGGTGCATTAATGGCAGCTGTAGAAACCTTTGACTGCACCATTTTTGGCAAAGGCGGACACGGTGCAATGCCTCATCAAACTGTAGATTCAGTAGTAGTTGCAGCCCAAATCGTCAACGCCCTACAAACAATAGTAGCTCGTAACGTCAATCCGATTGATTCAGCAGTGGTGACAGTCGGCGAACTCCATGCAGGGACAAAGTGCAATGTGATTGCAGATACAGCAAGGATGAGTGGTACTGTCAGGTACTTTAATCCAGAATTGCGGGGTTTTTTCTCCCAAAGGATCGAGCAAATTATTGCTGGAGTTTGCCAAAGTTATGGTGCTAATTATGACTTTCAGTACTCGGAACTATACCCAGCTACAATTAATGATGCAGGGATGGCGGAACTAGTGCGATCGGTTGCCGAAGAAGTGGTAGAAACGCCCGTGGGTATTGTACCGGAATGTCAAACAATGGGCGGTGAGGATATGTCCTACTTTTTGCAAGAAGTACCTGGTTGTTATTTCTTCTTGGGTTCTGCTAATCCAGAGAAGAATTTAGCTTATCCTCATCATCATCCCCGTTTTGATTTTGATGAAACAGCGTTGGCGATGGGTGTGGAGATGTTTGTTCGGTGTGTGGATAGGTTTTTGAATCAATAAATGTCTCAGAAAAAAGCCCCGGCGATTGGAAATCGCGACTACACATACGAAACCCGCCTACGCGGGTTTCAATATGGTATCATTCCTCTCTTCAGACCAGCCTGTAGGTGCAGTCCTCCCGTAGGCTAGGGCTTTCTGCCGCCCAGCCTCGACTGTGCAAGAAAGGTAGGCAACATTGGCTACTAAAACCATCATAAATAAAGCACTTTGAGAAATCAGAACAACTCCGTGCTTAATTTTTGCTTACTTAGACTGCATTTGATCTAATTTAAAAATCTCTCATGCTTTAAGAGAGATAGTTTCAGCGCAAGCGAGTTTTAATCCCTATTGACCCCTGATGAATAGTACGTACAATTATACGTAGATAAATATTGATTTTATGAAATCGGCGTTGACTAAAACGCGTAACCTATGTCTATCGGCACTTTCGGTAATATCTACTCAGATGAGCTAATTACTGCCACTGAGTTAAATCGTCAGCCTGGGCGAGTTCTGGACAAAGCTTTGGAACGTCCAGTGACAATTACTCGTAATGATCAGTCTTTTGCGTTGTTGCGCCGGGAGGAAGTAACTTCTCTGGTGAAGGCAGCTACTCAAAGTAAAGCTGTTTTTGAAGTATTAACTGTCGCTTTTTCTCTATTACTAGGGAAAGAAATCGGCTTTGAGCATCCTTATGGATGGTTGAGCGTGTTTGAAGAAGATGATCTGCAAGAGTTTATCAAGGAGCTAACTGAGGCTTTTCGTTTGATAGATTCTTCAACCACAGCATGGGAGATGATTGACGCGATCATCCATGAATGGCATGAAAGTGCTATTGCGATCGCTAGTCCTGAACTGGCAACAGCTTTTAGTGCCGAAACTGATGAAGTACCATTAACCAAACCACCTGCCGGGAGTGCTGTGTGAGAGAGTATGTCAGATAATCCCCCAGAAAATCCAATAGTAGAGAATGTGGAGCCGCCAGAAGTTAAACTGACGGCTCCTGCATTATTTGAGATAGAAAGCAGTTGGTTGGTAGTAGCCAAAAATCGTCGGGTAAATCGGGATTGGGAAGCTTTAACTAAAACCGCGAAATTCCCCATCCCTCTATACTTATCTAACCCACAACGTACACAACGTTTATCATATAAGCATTTGACGTTGTGAATATTTTCTACAACGTTGATAGTGGGTACTTGACCAACATCTCTGGGAAAGGTATCCACTGTTCGTCTACTGTGTAAACAATGATACCATTTTTGGTGTTTTGGCTGGCAAGAACTAACTTTTTCTTGTAGGCTAACGTGTACCATTCCTTAAAAATATCTAGTTCAGATTGTTGTTTAATTTCTTCATTCTTGATCCAACCTTCTTCTATAGCTTTTTTTAGCCATGCCCCTGGCTTTTCAATGTTGCTACCAGCCATTGCTTCTTTGAATGCCTCTATTGCATTTAAAACAGTTTCTTCTGAAGATGATTTAATTGCTTTTGTTAATGTAGCATTCATTTGATTTAGGTACTGAAACAGCCCTAACTCTTTACAATGGAGAAGAATTTACCGAGTTAGAAAACCCAAGATTTACCCAAAAAGCAGAAGTACAAATCAAGCAAAAATCTAAAGCTTTGCGTCGCAAACGTGCGCCAAATAAAACCAAAAGAATCAAGGGTTCTAGACGTTGGAAAAAAACT